>JBHHZE010000005.1:0-104680 GCA_046757925.1 Gemmatimonadales bacterium | reverse complement strand
GACTACTCCAATAGCTTGAAAAAAAGGTCCGTCTAGACGGGCGTGCTCTCGGGTTTCTCTCTCTTGGTGAGCTGGTTGCCTTGTGTGAGCATGCGCTCCGCAAAATCCAGCCGCTCGTAGAGTTCCATCACGTGTATGTCTTGCGATGAACGGAGCTGATCGACCTCCGCCTGCAGATCGTCGATCGCTCTCAGAATATCTGCGGTATCCGCCTGCTTCTGTAATTCCTTCTTCTTCATCCAGATCCGAGAGCCGACATGTGCCAGACCCAGAACGAAGGTGACCTGAACGGTGACCATAGCGACTATTGAGAAATCCATGCTCGGCCTCCACCTCGATGGGATGCAATAAGATTGTCTTGCCTGGGCATCGGCCGCAAGTACCTTCTTGATGACATCGCCACAGGAGCAGAGCGTGCAGTCTTCATTATTCAACTGCGTTGATGAGTTTTGATTCTGCCGTACCCTCTTGGTCACGCCATGCATACCTTCAATAATTCTGAGTCAAACGAAGCATTGACCACTAGCACTATAGGATGCTCAGCTATGAAGCGCTATGACATTTTGTGCGTTATGACCAATTGTGCGGTGTGCCTTGCATGCCCCTGGTTGTGGCGCTCTCTCTGATGAGCCTTGAAAGACGACTTGCATACGCTTGACACTGCTGAGCGCCTGATCGATCAAAGCCCTGTAACTCAAGCCCGCACCACGGTCTTACCGAAACTGACGTTCGACCCCATGTGCTGGTGGGCCTGGGCTACCTCGTCAATACCGCGTGGAATACCGGGCTCAGTTTGTACAACGAGTGGCCGAGGCACAGGAGGCGGTCAGGCTCAGGTGTGGAGAGGGTGTGGCGATGGAGGAACCCCGCTATTCACTTCACAGGAAACTCAGACCGCACAGATTCCTTGTCGATCTCCGGTCGCGTAGCGTGTTGTGCGTGTCCCCAAAATGCCCGTATGAGTCCCCGTCGAGATTCGCAGCCCGGCAGTCTGCCTCAATCCATACCACCAGGGGCGGCCAGACATCCACCGCCGCGTAACCCCACATTCTCTATTTCGGGCTGTCCGCGAAGGACCGGAATGGTCAAATCGGGCACAACAGCTCCTACCGCCGTCCTGAACGTGCTGAAAACCTCACCTCCCAGCTCGACGATCCTTGCAAGGTCGCTATCGCTCGGGTCCACTACATAGCGAATGGATACTGTAACGGAGAATTCGCTTGCGTCGGTCACGGCTCTTGCATCCGTACCGCTCAACCCACTACTCGCTCCTTCAATCTCCGGAATGGCACCCAGGGCAATCACGGCACGCACAAGCGGAACGTTGAACTCGTGTACGACAACACCGCCCAGAGAGCTGATCCGGTCCAGCAGCAGATCGCTGGGGCGATCCGTCTGCTCCGTCTCCCCAATTGGTGTAGCCCTGACATCGAAAAGCCCAAATCGAACATCCGGCTTGTTGATCCACCTGCCGCACCTGTAGAATGCTTCCTTCTCAAGCACGAAGTCTGCGGGATCCAGGTCGGCTGGTAATCCCATCTCGCCGGAACAAGCCACCGCGAGCGCGACCAACAACAAGCAGAGCGAGTTCATTGCCATCAAAAACGCCCCCCGAATCTGCCGATACGATGATACTACCCTACTTTGGCCACAACGATCCTGCTTGCCGCATTGCCTGCATGAACTACCGTTGACGCTCGTGTCCAATGAACCTTGTGGGCAATGGACTACGCATCTCCGTGGTACAGCCATCGGGACACGGCGGGCCGGTTCCACCTCCACCAACGGAACCGGACGCTAGAGCCACAGCAGCGCCAGCGTCAACCACCCCCCAGCCAAGCTTATTGTCCCAACCTGAAGGTTGTCCAGGAGCCTTGTAGGCGGTTTGGAATAGTATGTCACGTATGTCATCAACTGTAGGACTCGGAAACTCTCCCCGCAAGATGGCCACGGTAGCCGTAACATGCGGCGTTGACATCGACGTGCCACACCAGCCTATACCTGCAGGAGGTCCGTTCTCATCCCCATAGAGATTCGGCGGCACCGTACTCAATGCCCAGTAAGGTGCAGCGATCTCGACGTGAGGACCCCAGTTCGAACGCGCATTCCCGCAGGGGCTGGCGTCAGCAAAAGTAAAATCTGGCAATGTTATTCACGATGCTATCGAAACCATTGCAAGCCGCCCAGACGTACACACTGGTACCCGTTAGGAGCGGCGCCCCACCCACGACTCCGATTGTATTGTCGCGCGCTAGGATCGTTCCTGACACGTGAGTTCCGTGCGGAGTATATAGGAAACCAAAGCTGTTCTCGTCACAGGGACTCATACTCCCTGCTGGACCAGCAACCAAATGACCCAGCGCAATGGTCATTAAGGAAGTTTGATGCGTTACGAAGAGTCTGTCGCTGTCATTCTGGAATCGCTGCCCCAAGACCCGCATTCGAGAATTGGTGAGTTGTTCCACCTGCTAGCTCAAACTGAAGGGAAACCGGACAGTAGCGACTTCGTGGCTCACCAGCTGAATTTCGGGAGCCGATTCCGGCTGGCGCAGGCGGTCAAGCAAGTCGGCCTTCCGTCAGTCCGTGAGCTTTGCAGCCGGTTCCAGATATTGGGCTGGGTGAAACGCTGGGAAGAAGGCCAGGACCCAGCGGTCCGATACCGAAAGCTAAAGCGCGTAACCGGCAAGAGGTGGACCGAGATACGAGGCGCCGGGCTCACTGGAGTTGTAACTGAACCCCGGAACAGTCTGCCCCCCCCGAAAACAGCTCTCTCTGATGAGCCTTGAAAGACGACTTGCATACGCTTGACACTGCTGAGCGCTATCGCAGTGTGGCACTTCTGCTGATCGCCTGATCGATCTGGGCCTGTAACTCAAACCCGCACCACTGTCTTTCCAAAACTGACGTTCGACTCCATGTGCTTGTGGGCGGCGGGCACCTCGTCAAACTCGAACACACGATCAACCACCGGCCGGACGGTTCCGAATTCGAACAGCGGAAGGACTTGTTCGCGAAACGAGCGCGTGACTTCGGCCTTTTCTTCAGTCGAGCGCGCGCGCAACACGGTGCCCTCAATGCGGAGTCGCTTACCCATAATCACTCTCAAGTCGACCTCGGCGCGGCGGCCGGCCGTAATACCAACGATGATGACGCGGCCGCGCTGCGCCATTGCATCTATTGTAGCGGGGAACAGCGGGCCCCCGATCAAGTCCACGGCGGCACTTACACCAGCGCCCGTGATCTGGCGGACGCGGGGCGCGAACTCCTCACTAACGGTGTTGATACCGGCGAACATTCCCAACTCCTCCGCCCACACCAACTTCTTGGGCGTCCTACTCGTGCCAATGCACCTGGCGCTGCGCGCTCCTATCAATTGCAGTGCCGCTGTACCCACTCCACTACCCACGGCATGCACCAGCACCCACTCTTCCGACGCCACGTCCAGTCTCTCGAGGGCATCGTGTGCTGTGATGAACGCCTCGGGTATCGCGGCGGCTTCTTCGAACTGAAGTTCTTCCGGCATTGGCACAACGTGAGACGCATGTGTGACCAGATACTCGGCGTACGAACCGCCCCCCACGATCCCCATCACGCGATCGCCTACCTCCACACCGGTGACGTCCGCGCCCAGCGCATCGACCTCTCCTGCAAACTCCAAACCGGGGATGTCCCCGGGTGAGCCCGGCGGCGCGGGATACATCCCACGTCGTTGTAAAATGTCGGCCCGGTTGATACCGAACGCCACGACCTTGACCCGAACGTGACCGCTGGCGGGCTCCGGCAGCGGGACCTCTCGCAGTTCCAAGACGTCGGTATCGCCGGGCTCCCTGATAACGATGGCCCGCACGAAACTACCGCGACCTCAGCCGCAACCAGCCGTCTACCGAAAACACATCCCAGTCACGCGGCACCAGTAACAAGAAGACCAGCAACACCAGCCGGGGTATCACCTGGGTATGCAATTCGTAGAACGGGTTGGCTAGCAAATGACCGAACGTAACCAGCAACAGATCGAAGCCGAGCGCGATTAGCCCGACTCCCGTCTTGAAGCCCACAAACACCAACGTCCCCGCAATGATTTCAACGAACGGCACCGCGGTGCCCGTAATCCACAATGACCAAACAGGCAGGAAGCTATCACTGTACTGCCCCACGAAAAACTGCCGCGCGTGCTCGAGTGGCCCCATAACGAACATCTTGTGGAATCCCAACATGAGGAACATGAGACCCAATACGCCGCGCGCGAAAAACACCGCCCAAGTTTTACGTTTCACTTTTCACCTTTCACATCAGGCTTCCCGCTTTCGCAAGTTACTCTCCGACAATACTCCCCAGTTTCTCGATCACCCTAACCCCCGCCTTCCCAGCGCGGCCGTCGTGGTCGAGCTCCGGGTTGTAGGCCGTCAGCGCCGCGGCCCGTACGACGAATCGCTCCCCGATCAGCTCCAGCGCGCGTTCCAGTTCGTCGATCTGCAAACCGCCGGGTGGACTGTACTCGTTGGCCGGCACAGCATCGCGATCGAGCACGTCGAGGTCGACATGGACGTAAACACGCTCTGCCGTTTCCCCCAGTGTCTCAAACGTCGCAGACAGCCAACTATCGATGACGGCGGGCCAAGTCGCATCGTTCGGCATCACGGTAACGCTCGACTCGTCCAACAACTGTCGCTCGGCGGGATCGAGATCCCTCACTCCTATGAGCTCCGTGTTCTCCTCCCTTACCGGTTTGAAACCCGGGATCGTACCCGTGGCAGACGCCCACGACCTTCCCACGGCGATGTTGAGCGCCATACCATCGAAGAATCCACTCGCACTGGTCTCCGGTGAGTTGAAGTCACCGTGCGCGTCGAACCACGTTACGCCGATGCCGTCGTCGCCCAGTCCCGCAAGTGTGCCGAGGCAACTGTTGCAGTTCCCCGCTAAGACAACGGGGTGTTCGCCGCTCTGACATGCGCCCCTGACCGCATCGCTCAACAAACCGTTGATCTTGAAGCAAGCCCCAACTTCGTGACCCGGTGCGTCGGACATATGAACGGTTGTGATCGAAAGTTGGTGGCCCGATTTCGCGAGCGCCCGATCGGCGCCCAAACCGAGCAACCTATTCGGGCCCGCACCCATACCCCGATCGCGATGCCCCAGATCGTACGGCACGAGGATCAGGTTGATAGACATGCGTCTAACTGCTGGCCTTCATACCGTTGCATCGCGCTTTCACATTTCACATTTCACACTTACTCGCGCCTCACACTAAGTCTTAGGACGCGTATCTCGTTTCCCTTTCCCCTTTTCCCGCCTAACGTCTCCCCCACCGCCTCCCCACCATCCCCAAAACCGCAGCGCCCCACGCAATCAGCATCGGATACGCAACCGTAAGTACGACAAGGCCGGCACTCGGCAAGCCCATTACACCCGCCGTACGGCGCGCCAGTTCGCCCACAGGGCCTTGGGTCGCGTCCCACACGAGCAGAACGGCCCAACCCAAGCCGGCGGCCAGTGCAGCCACCAGCGCCGGACGTTCCCACGCCCGCGCCACGAGTCCCCAAACAAGCCCGACCACCGGGACCGCCAACCACCCGAACGCGAAAGTCGCCAGCGCAAAGGCGAGTGCCAACAGACCGGTCTGCACAATCAATCGACGCACCATTTCACTTTCCCCCGGAACTCAGCGTCAACTCGGCAGCGACATCCGCACCTTCGAGTTCGGCTGGAGACTTCGGAAACAACACCTCTTCCAACTCGCCGTTCACCCACCGTGGGATGTTGTTGTCGTACCATCGGCTCGCCGGATTGCCCGACTGCCCACCGGGATAGATCGCCCACGCCTTGACCTCGGGCCCGAGTTCCACCACCATGCGCCAACTCGCGCCATGCGATCCGCTGCCCGACGATGGGTTGAGATTACCGGGACCTCCCTGCACCGGTAGGTCGAGTGCAGACAGCGACCGGAACCCCAGCATGTGATGGATATTGGTGTGGCGGATGCCGTCCCAACGCCACCCTCCGGCTTCCGGTTCGCCATAACGATCTCGCGCTTCCCGCACGGCCGCCGCCAGACTCTGGGCCATGATGTGGTCGCGCGTTTCCACGAGGTCGGTGCTCCTGTCGTCCCACCAGACATTCTCCGGAAAGTGCAGCAACGCGGCGAGGACCGACTGCGTCGGTGTTGCTACCCGAACCCCGTTCTCCGACGTTCTCAGCTCGTCCCATACCCGCCTGGTCAGTTCGTTCATCGCGAGTTCGAACAACACGGCTCTTTCGTTTTCTTTCGTGTACTTCCTATCCCACTCGGCCAGCAGTTTGGCAGCGTTCGCAAGGTCGCCGTCATCGGGATTTCGACTCAGCACGTGCCTGGCGGCCTCCAAGAAGACCGGCACGAACAGATTCGCTTTTTCGTTGCCCGGGTCGGTTTGGAAACGCCGCATGTCGTCGACCGTGACTTGCGAATCTGCGCGCAGCAGTCGGTTGATGCGCATCGCCCTCCAGGGCGAGGGCCAATTGACACCGAGGAATTTGCGACTGACGGTCGGATCGATGGGTTGCTGATTCGCCGATGCCAGGAAGCCTTGGGACGGATTCTTGGCGTACGGATAATCCCCGATGGGCCAGTAGCCTTTCCAATCGTTCGAGCTCCGCGAGCCGTCGCGGATCTTCCGACCGTCACCGTCGTCGGGCCGGATGGGGAAGTGTCCGGTAGACCGTATCGCGATGTTGCCGGTGCGATCGGCCACGATCATATTCTGCGCCGGCGCAAAGAACGATTCCATCGTATTCAAGAACTCGTCGACCGAGCCACTTCGATCCACATCTACCCAACTGGGAGTTGCGCCGGATTCGTCGAGCACCGTCCACCGCATGGAAAGCGCCCGCTCCCCTGACTTCATGACGGGACCGCGGTGCGTAAAGTACATCGTGTCAACGGCAATCACCTCGCCGTGCCTGCCAAGGTAGGTCTCGCTGCGACGCTCCAGGTCACGCCACTCCCCGTCTAACAGATACCTGGCCGGGGTTTCCGGGTCGTCCAACGTCTCGTCGTAGAAATCCAACACATCGGCACCGGTGTTGGTCATGCTCCATGCAATGTCGCGGTTGAACCCGATCACGACCCCGGGCATGCCGGGGATCGTGACGCCGTAGACATCCAGCTCATCGGGCACAACGATGTGGACTTCATACCATATCGACGGGAGAGTGAGATCGAGATGGGGATCGCCTGACAGTAGGGCAAATCCGTTGGCGGTCCGGCTCGGCGCAACCGCCCAGTTGTTGCTGGCGAGCGGCTGCTCCGACCTGTCGCGTTGCGGAACCATCGATTGCCCGTCTGCCGAGACTACGGTGTGCGGGACCTCGTGCCGCTTGGAGAAACCGGGGGGTGGCAGCGGTTTGAAATCGAAACGCGGGGTGGCACGACCATTGGGTTGGATCGGTTCCTGAATCGGGCTATTGCGTGGAAAGAGCGCTTGGGCTGCTTCCTTCCCCACTCGAGCTTCCACCTGCTTGCTCCACTGTTCGTACCACGAAAACGCGAGAGTATACCCCATGCGTTTGAACAGTTCGATGCTGTGTATCGGCTGCCAGCGTTCGGGCCGCATGTTGAGGAAGCGATACTCGAGTGGAATGTCCTCCGGCTTCATTTGGTCGATCCACGCGTTAACACCCTGGGCATATGCAGCCACCGTGCGGAATCCTTGCGACCCGGTGTCCAGGGCAGCCAAGTTGCGTTCGGCGCTCCAGACGAGTCCCAACGAGCGTTGCCGCCGGTCGAGTTCCAGCGCCCGTGGCCCGGCCACCTCTGTGAGACGCCCCTCGGTGGCGCGCGTCTGAAGTTCCAACTGAAAGAGGCGGTCGCGTGCAACCACGTACCCGAGAGCGCGCATGGCGTCCGTCGTTGACGACGCCCAGATGTGCGGCACACCACGACGATCGTACACAACCTGCACGTCGTCGCCCAACGCTGCGATCCTGCCGGAAAAATTGCGTGGCAATTTCGCGGCGCGAGCCACGGCCCAGACACCGTGCACCGGATCCAGAAACGGACCCATGGGCGGGAGCGGTCCCTTACCTCGCACCCCCACGTACATGCCGGCAACCAGCACCGGTATTGCCAGGACGAGCCTGATCACCGCGATTCGGCCCATCCGCTCAGTCCCTCACCGTGGCAGCACGTACCCTCACACCACCTGAGTCGCCCACCTCGGTCCAGGCAAACAAGAGCGAGTCGCCCACAACAACCATGCGGGGAAACCCGCTGGCGCGACGCTCCGACGTAACCGTCACCACCTGCGCATCACTCACGGTTCCACTGGGTCGCGCAACCCGAACTCGCACCTCCGCTGCTC
Organism: Gemmatimonadales bacterium; assembly: GCA_046757925.1. Classification (GTDB taxonomy): domain Bacteria; phylum Gemmatimonadota; class Gemmatimonadetes; order Gemmatimonadales; family GWC2-71-9; genus JAZDCZ01. Next base: position 96,344 of record JBHHZE010000005.1, on the reverse strand, counting down.
TACGAGTGCGCTCGAGCCATGAGACCGCCGCGGCACCGCTCGGCAACAGTACGACATCGACTCGGCCAAGAGGGTCGCCGTCGTCAATGCGAACAGGCGTGCCGAACGAAGCGCCGGCATCGAACGAGAACGCGGCGAGCACTGCGGGCTTTTGCTCGGGTGCCGTGAACCATACTATTGCAACCGTGTCGCCACTGGCGGAGAGTTGCGGACCGTTGACGGGGCAACCGGGATAGTACCAGTTGTCATCGTGTACCGGCTGGGGATCGGTCCATTCGCCATCCACTTTGCGCACTACCGCAATGTTGCGTATTTCGGCTTCGCTGCGATCGCGATAGGCGGCCACGATCCCGCTGGATGTTCTGGCCATCGCCGTCTGGCAGCACTCACATACTCGCTTGTCCAGCAGGACCTCAGGACCTAGCGTTCCGTCCGAACTCACGGTGGTTGCCCGGACTGACATCTCGCCAGTGTCGATGTCGCCCCTCTCGTCCGCGGCGTCGGCCGTGGTCAGATTCCTGCCATCCAACCAGATCACCTCGGCCGATCCGTCTGCTCGCGGCACCATCGATACGAACCCGTGTTCGCGCGGCGAATCATCGCGATGTGGCACCACTGGATCACTCCAACTCAGGCCTTGGTCCCGGGAAATCGCGAGCCTCACGTGATATGCGTACGTGTTCCTCGCCGTTTTCTCGGGCCAGTTTACCATCCAACTGCCATCCGAGAGTTCTACCGATGACGGAAGATCGGCCCAGTTGACAAAGAACCGCGGGCGCCGAGCGACCACGCGCGGCTCCGACCATCCATCGCCGGCTCTGACCGCAATCATCAACGCGAACTGTTCATCGCCGGCCGGCTCGAACCAGGTGAGCAGGACACGCCCATCGGATGCAACGGACAGGTTGGTTGCACTACTGGCGGGAGGCCCGCTCCACTCCACTCGACCAAAATCGATTTCCGGCTGAGTTCCCCCACACCCCACGAACAACAGCCCGACAGGCATGAGCCACATTCTGCGGATCACGTTCCCTCCGTAAGATTTGGCGACGCTGCAAGATATAGCGTAGGTCGAGGACGGTCGAGGACGGTCGAGGACGGTCGAGGACGGTCGAGGACGGTCGAGGACGGTGCTACATCGTCTCTCTCAGTCTCCTGATCTCCTCCTTGGCCCGGGCGGCAGCCGGGTCGTCGGGGAAGCGATCCACCAAGCGCGCCAACTCGGGGATCGCCTTGCGGGGAGTGTCGAGCTTTCTGGTGTAAATCTCGATTATCTCCTGCGTGATAAGGAGTTCGCGCCCCTTCCCAACTGTAGCCTCCGAGCGGGCCCGCTTGAACCAAAAGAGCGCCTCCTGGTAGTTCTCGAGTTCGTCACGGTAAATGCGGCCGATTCTCACGTACGGTTCGGGGTCGTCCGGATAGTCGGCACAGCAGAGTTGATAGGCGGTCACGGCATCCTCGTAGTGCCCTCTCGCAGCCAACGACTCGGGATATGAATATTCTCGCTTGGGTGGCGCCGACTTACCCGACGGATGATAGATGGTGCCCGCCACCGATCCCGCGCCTTCTGTCAGGAGGTGCGCGGTCAAGAAGGTGAACAAGAAGCCAAGCACGAACCCAAGGACCACCGCGATCGCCAGATTGAACCCGCCTTTGTAACCGATGCCCAACCCGGCGAGGGCTCCGACAACTCCGCCTGCCAGCGACCAGGACGCCATCTGCAACGTACGTACGCGCTTGGAAGAGTCGATCTCTCTGTCATGCTCGCGCTCCTCGTACACTCGCTTGGGCGGCGGTACTCTGGGCTTGGACTTGGGCTGTTGGGTCTCGTCAGATGACATGGACACGGGCCCGGTTCGAGACTACGATAAGCTATCCTCGCTGGAGAAGAGGCGTAAGAGGCACGCGGCTGGATCCTGACACCTTGACGATCTCGTGAGTATCTTTAGTCCCGATTACCAAATCTGAATGAGGACACAGTGCCAAACGATACACTCAGCATAACCGACAACCGAACCGGCAAGAGCTACGAGATACCGATTCAGGACGGCACCATCCGGGCGCTCGATCTGCGGCAGATAAAGACCGACGACGAAGACTTCGGGCTCATGACGTACGATCCGGGTTTCACCAACACTGCGTCCTGCAAGAGCCGGATAACCTACATCGACGGCAACAAGGGCATCCTGCGGTACCGTGGCTATCCGATCGAACAGCTGGCCGAGCGGGGCACCTTCCTTGGAGTAGCCTACCTCCTCCTCTATGGTGAGTTGCCCACGGCGTCGCAACTGGAGAGGTGGACCGACGATATCACCCACCACACGTTCCTGCACGAAAACGTCAAGAAGTTCATGGACGGGTTCCGCTATGACGGACACCCCATGGGTGTGTTCGTGAGCACTGTAGCGGCGCTCTCGACGTTCTATAAGGACGCCAAGAAGATCAGAGAGGAAGACTGCCGCCGGCATCAACTGCATCGCCTGATCGCAAAGACGCCGACCATTGCCGCATTTGCCTACCGCCACATTACCGGGCTGCCGTACGTGTACCCTGACAACGATCTGTCGTACACGGGCAATTTCTTGAACATGATGTTCAAGACGAGCGAGTTGAAATACGAGCCGAATCCGGTCCTTGAGAAAGCCTTAGACGTTCTGTTCATCCTTCACGCGGATCACGAGCAGAACTGCTCCGCAAATGCCATGCGGTGCGTCGGCTCCAGCGAGGCCGACCCCTATTCATGCATGGCCGCGGCAGCCGCAGCACTGTACGGACCGCTCCACGGCGGCGCCAACGAGCAAGTACTTCGCATGTTGGGGGAAATCGGTAGCAAGAAGAACATTCCTGCATATCTAGAGAAAGTGAGAAACAAAGAGGTCAGGCTGATGGGATTCGGGCACCGGGTGTACAAGAACTACGATCCCCGTGCCAACATAATCAAGCGGGTCGCCGAAGAGGTCTTCGAGGTAACGGGCCGCAACCCACTGATCGACATCGCTCTCGAGCTCGAGCGGATCGCGTTGGAGGACGAGTACTTCATCTCACACAAGCTCTACCCCAACGTCGACTTCTATTCCGGGATCATCTATCAGGCAATGGGACTGCCGGTGGACATGTATCCCGTGCTGTTCGCGATTGGCAGAACGCCCGGCTGGCTCGCACAGTGGGAAGAGATGCTGCAGGACACAGAACAGCGCATTGCACGCCCGCGGCAAATCTACCAGGGGAGCGGCGAGCGGGAATTCGTGGCGATGCCCGAGCGCTAGAATCTGCCCAGCTTGCGCAGCGATCTCTCCAAGTCAGCGCGCACGCGGCGCAGCTCACCCAACCGATCGCCCAGTTTCTGCTCCACGCTGGCCTCGAGCGAATTCACCTTGGACTGTGCGTCATCAGCCGGGCCCCCGACCAGACGATCGACGCGAGCGCGCATTTGCGTCTGGGCCCGGCCGATCTCGCGGCCCAACTGCTGTCTGATGCTGCTCGCCACGGCCCGTCCGATGTTGGAGCCAACACTGAGCGACGGCCTCTTGGCGGACCCCCTGAACCGGACGTCTATCGACACGGTCCGCGATGCCGACACGGTACGCCACAAGAAATCCCGCGCCGTATTGTCCACCGATCCACCGCTCCCCGATTGAGCATCACCCGTACTCAATTGCGACCACCGCGCTTCACTCGATCGCCACCGCCAACGTCCGGCAATGCTGTCACCGGTAAATGCCAATGCCAGTTCGCTCACGCCCTTGCCCAGGTCCAGTTTTGCACCCAATGCATTCAGCTCCAGTGACGGGAGCGCCAGTCCACTGAGCGAAACCGACACGGAATCTCTAATCCTCGCGCCGGTGTGATCGAGCCGCGCATTTACCCGCACCTCACGTGGTCCCGCACTGCCCGCAGCTCGCGCGAGCGACAGGGTAAGAGGTTGCCCATACTTTGCGGGTTCGGTGCTCAGGCCCACGAGATGCGCTGCATACCGACCGGCGGCCGCGCCCGTTCCCCCGATCTCCATGTCGAGATCGGCCTTCTCCAGCAGGAACCCGGGATACTCTTTCTGGCCGGGAAACGTGACCGTGGTCCCCGAACGCCGGGCACGCTTGGGGCCAACTGAGCGGCGGGGATCGAGGCCCGGGGGCAGGTACTCTGCCACACGGTTCATCCAATAGAGGATCGGCTTCACTCGCGCCACGGCCATCTCTCCAAAAATACCGGCGGAGATGTCGGGCGAATCCAACGACGGCAAGTTGAGCAACCCCAACGCGTACCGATAGTCGGCTTCACGCGCCGCGGCCAGCGTCTTTGCCGTCTGGTTCAACCGGTCCATGCCCAATCGCACATTGCTGTCGAGCGCGGCGAGTCGGCTTTGGAGTTGGTTGATGGACTCGAGGGTGCTGCGGCCGGACGACAACAGCTTGGCGCCACCCCTCAGGCCGAGCGTGAGAGGATTGGCGCTGTTCACCTGCACGACGAGTTGGCGCGCGGAATCCAACAGCGCAGTCGGATCGAGCGCATTGAGCTGCGCCTCCCACGCGCTCCGTACCGAGTCGGCGAACTCCGTGGTCGCCCGCGCTGCCGCCAAACTTCTCAGACTGTCTCCGGCAATGGCACCGAGGTTTACGGCCTGCCCCAGCCCTGTCAGATTGAGCGGCGGTACTTTGATGCTGTTGACCCACCCGGTGAGTTCGCGGGTGAGTCTCCCCGAGCCCGGCCGTGGATTATCGAGCTTGCCCGAGGTCTTGCGGGCGGTTCCAAAACGCAGACCGCGCAGTGCGGCTTCCTGTATCACCACCTTCTTTTTCAGCAGAGGCGCCATGCGCACGTCCGCCACCAACTCGTCGGCCTCGAAGAGATTGCGCATGGGCGAATCCGGGTTGGCCGCGGCGATGCCTGACAAGCGCACCCTGCCTGCCGTCAAGTCCACGTCGACTGACTCGACATCGAACTTGGCGCCCAGAATCTCAGCGCCGATATCTTCGATGCCGCGCTCCACGAGGGTATCCAGAAAGACCAGGCACCCCAGCGCGAGAAACCCGAAGAACAACGACAGCGGAACTATCGCGCGCCAGCGGAACAGGTGCTTCATCACTCAGGTCGGAAAAGGCGGTAGATATTGTAGATCTTGGAAGCCTGCGCCGCCTTGAACATCCTCCATTCCTGGATTCTGGCATAGACGGTGGCTCTATAAGTCGCTACCCCCCACCGTGCCAGGAAATAGAGCGGAATGCTCGCTACCATCCACAACACGAGGCTCCCAAGCACGACCGAGTTATTGAGATTGGCAAGTGCCACAATGGGTGCGTTAGTCAACGATGTCCAAAACGGTCTGAGAGAAAACACCTCCAACATCCGAACGCCCAACGAATCGAACAGCGGATCCAGTGCAAACCCCACAGGCACCGATGCTATCCACCCCAGTGTCACAGCGGGCAACGATACTCTGAGCAATACCACCACTGCCAGGATGACCAAGTTGTGCAGGCTCATGAGCGGTGTGAGGCCGAACACACTCCCGATCGCGATGCCGGCGGCGGCCTGGCCTGGAGTGCCGTCGGAATTGAGTGTCGCAATCAGCTTCTGAAGGATTCTGAGAACTAAGTACATCTACAGATACTTTCTCCGCCTTCCGCTCTTGTCCAGTGACCTATGCGTTTCTTCCAAAACTTCTACAGTAGAGTTAATCTAGGCGGATGACTGCTTTAGATCCCATTCTCCACCCCAAGTCCGTCGCCGTGATCGGTGCCTCACGTCGGTCCAACACGATCGGTTGGCAGATTCTGGACAACCTCCTGACACACGACTTCAAGGGACCGATTTATCCCGTTAACCCCAACGCATCGGCGATTCACTCCATTCGCGCCTTCGCTTCGATTGGCGAGGTTCCGCAGCAAGTCGATCTGGCGGTAATCGTGGTGCCCAAGGAACATGTTCTCGACGTGGCGCGACAATGTGCCGAAGCCGGCGTCAAGGGGCTGGTGGTGATCTCGGCCGGTTTCAGGGAAATCGGTGGTGGCGGGGTCGAGCGAGAGAGAGAGCTGGCGGAGCTGGTACGCGATAGCGGCATGCGAATGGTGGGCCCCAATTGCATGGGCGTCATCAATACCAGTGCCACGGTGAGCATGAACGCCACGTTTGCTCCTTCCATGCCCCCTTCAGGCTCGGTCGCATTCATGAGTCAGTCGGGAGCGATGGGACTTTCCGTGCTGGATTACGCCGAGAGCCTGGGGATCGGCATCTCCATGTTCGTCTCCGTGGGTAACAAGGTCGACGTGAGCGGCAACGACCTGCTTTCCCACTGGGCGGATGATGCCGACACGCAGGTGATCCTCATGTACTTGGAGAGCTTCGGCAATCCGTCGCGATTCATCGAGATCGCCGGGCGCATCACGAGGGACAAACCGATCTGCGTAGTCAAATCCGGACGCACCGGCGCCGGCGCCCGCGCCGCCGCCTCGCATACGGGTGCGCTGGCGGGAACGGATCTCGCGACCGACGCAATCATTTCGCAGGCAGGCGCGATCCGCGCGCAGACTGTCAAGGAGTTGTTCGATCTCGCAAAGGTCTTCTCCAATCAGCCGCTTCCCGCCAGCAATCGCGTTGCAATCGTCACGAACGCAGGTGGACCGGGAATAATCATTGCCGACGCCTGTGAGGCGAACGGCCTACTGGTGACCCAACTGGCACCGGAGACCGAAGAGAAGCTGAGAACCAGGCTACCGGAAGAGGCGAGCGTGCGGAATCCGGTAGACCTCATAGCCAGCGCCACCGCAGAGAGTTACGAGTTTGCGCTGAGTTGCGTATATGATGACCCGAATGTCGATGCTGCGATCGCGGCCTTCGTTCCACCACTCGGCATTCAGACCGAGGATGTCGCCGCCGCTCTGGTACGAGTGAACGAACAACACCCGGAGAAACCCTTGCTGGCAGTGTTGATGGGACGCGAAGGGCTGCCCGCCGGATTGGCAGAGCTCCATGAGGCACACGTACCGCCGTTCGTGTTTCCGGAGTCCGCCGCGCGGGCGCTCGGCACGATGTGGCACTACAAGCAGAGAATCGAGCGGCCTCGAGGAAAGAGCGTCGAATTCGACACGGACGACGACGCGGTAGCGTCGATCATAGACGCCGCACTCGCGGACAATCGCCCAAAGCTGAGCGAGAGCGATTCGCTGCGCGTATTGGAACTGTACGGCATTCCGGTACCACGCTGGAAGTTCGTGTCGGCACTGGACGAAAGCAGTAAGAGAATTTCCACCGCTGCGCTCTCGTCGGCCGCGGCAGATGCCGCCGGCGCAATCGGATTCCCCGTGGCTCTCAAGATCGTGAGTCCGGAGATCACGCATAAGACCGACGTGGGCGGGGTCGTACTGGATCTGCAATCCGGAACCGAGCTCGAGATTGCCGTGCGCAAGATGATGGTGCGCGTATCTGGCGCGCCCGACGACGCCACCGAAGAATCCGAGGTACCGAATTCGCAAGCTATCGTGCCGCCGTTCCCCCGCACCGAGGAATCGAACGATGCCGGCAATGACAGTGCAGTGTTCGATGAATCGCCCGCTCAGACAGACGGAGTGCTGATCCAGCAGATGGCCCCGGGGGGAACCGAAACGATCGTGGGGATCACGAGGATCCCACGCGTAGGCCCTATGGTGATGTTCGGCATGGGCGGTATCTACGTAGAGGTAATGCGAGACGTGGTGCTCAGACTCTGCCCGCTCTTGGACTCCGACGCAACCGAGATGATTCACGACGTCAAGCTCTCCAAGTTGCTGGAGGGAGTGCGTGGACAACCGGCGCGTGACATCGAAGCGATATCCCAGACGATAATGCGCGCCTCGCAGCTCGCCTGCCGGCATCCCCGCATTGCGGAGATGGACATCAATCCACTCCTGGCACTGAAAGCAGGAGCGCTCGCCATCGACGTGCGGATCCAGCTACAGGGCGACGCCCCCGACTAGGCCGATTGTCGCATTGCGCGTACTTCTGACCGGCGGCACCGGCTTCATTGGACGACATCTGGTAAGTGCACTTGTCGAGCGTGGCGACGAATGTGTCGTGGTGTCGCGCAGCGGGCGGAATCCCTGGCGGCACGAAGCCGTGGATGTCGTAACGGCTAACCCCACCAAGCCAGGGGAGTGGCAGAAACAAGTATCGCGCTCGGATGCGGTCGTAAACCTCGCCGGGGAACGCATAGTCGACCCCCCACGCAGGTGGACGCGATCCAGGAAGCGAACGCTGCGCGAGTCTCGGATCGAGACCACACGCAACGTCGCTCGCGCCATCTGCCGGGCGGACGCTCCGCCGAAGGTGTTTGTGAGCGCGTCGGCGATTGGTTACTACGGATCGCGCGGTGACCAAGTACTGGACGAGTCGTCCGGCCAGGGAGATGACTTTCTCGCCCGTCTGTGTGTCGATTGGGAGCATGCTGCGATCGAGGCGGAAACCGCAACGAATGTGGCGATCATCCGGAGTGGGATAGTACTGGGCAAAGACGGCGGCGCGCTCCCCTCTCTGTTACGATTGTTCAAGCTGGGACTCGGCGGGCCGTGGGGATCAGGGAGACAGTGGTGGTCTTGGATTCACCTCGCCGATCAGGTGGGAATCATCCTGCTCGCGGTCGATGGGAGAATGAGCGGCGAGATCAATCTCACTGCTCCCAATCCGGTCACGGTTAACGAGTTTGCCGCCACACTCGGGCGCGTTCTGAAACGACCTGCCGTGATGAGAGTTCCGGAAACCATAATGCGCGTTACCCTGGGTGATGCGGCTGCCGCGCTACTCGATCTCCAGCGCGTAGTACCGCGCGCAGCGTTGGACGCCGGCTATCGATTTGGATTTCCGGACATTGGGCCCGCGCTCGAGAGCCTGCTCACCAAGTAAAAGCACCTCACGTCGCCGATGTGGAGTGCTTCGGCTCGCACGATCCGCCCTGAGTTACTTCGACCCTTCCAGTCCTCTCCACGCCGAGTTCCTGCGCTCGGTCAACTCGCGCCTATCCACGGTCAAGCGCCGATCCGCACCCAACCGACGCTCCTCGCGTCTCCGAGGGCTGGTACCGCGGCGCTCGCCCATCACCCGACGGTCTTCCGCCACAGCCATAGCCACCAGCCTGCGATCCATTGTCCTGCGCTCGCCGTTTCGCCGCTGCTCGTGCTTGCGACGATCCTCGATCTCACGACGTTGGGTCAATCTGCGCCCAGCGTTGGCTTTGCCGCGGTTGTCGACGCCTGGTCCTTCCGTTCCCATGTAATAGGCTCCAGCGGATTAAGAGTTCGGTTACGGCTGAAGGTCGGGCACCAAACTAAGGCCCATTGCGGATAGGGCAAGGGTCATGCCGGAACTGACGATCAATATGGTGGGCACTCATGCCGCTTGGTGGCGGCCGATTCGGCCAGGCGGCAGTGTATCAACCTCCCGTGAGCCGCTTCACATCCTTGGCGCCGTGCAGCACTCCGGCACCGATACCGAGCCCAAAAACAATGGCGGATACGCCAGTAACTATGGGCAATAGAGTTACCACGGGGATAGTGATCAGCCAGGCTGCGCCGCCTGCTACCAGGGGAGCAAGAGGATTGTTGACCGCATCCACGAACCGCAGGCGCCGTCTCACGAACTGACGAGTCTTGATGTAACCAAAGATTGCAGCAGCACCCGTTATACCCAACCAGATCAGGCCTTCCAATCCGAACATGGCGCACCTCCTCTATGTCTCATGACGAAACATCTACCCCAAAAGTTTCACTTCTCGGCCTCGATGTCCAACGCGAGATCGGCCGCCGCCACGCTGTGGGTGAGAGCCCCTACCGATACAAAATCGGCTCCGGCGATCGCGTAGTCCCGCACGATCTCGAGGGTGATACCGCCGCTCGCCTCCATCTCGACGTCGGGATTGCAGTTCTTGGCGACCGCGCACCATTCTGCAAACCGTGCCGGTGTCTGGTTGTCGACCAGCAGCCGAGTGGCACCCGCCGCCGCCGCCTCGGCGACCTGATCCCGGGTTTCTACTTCCACGTAGATCTGCGAGATACCGCGCTGCCGGGCCTCAGCCACAGTTTGTACCAACTCCATCTTCCGCCGCTCTAAGGCGTGCCAGTGATTGTCTTTGAACAGTACTTGGGTGGCGAGACCCACCCGATGTAAAGATCCGCCGCCCGCCAGCACCGCGCTCACATCGAGCGCACGGAGCCCCGGCGCGGTCTTTCTGGTATGAAGGATACGACAGTCGGTACCCGCAACCGCATCCACGAACTTCCGCGTCAACGTGGCAATGCCACAAGCCCGCTGGAGCATGTTGAGCAGCGGTCGCTCGGCCCTCAGCACCGCCGCAAGATCCCCGGATACCCTGCCAATCGTAGTGCCCGCGCTCACGGAAGTACCGTCTTCGTACAGCCAGTCGACCGGTGCCAATCCGGCCAGCAACGCCACCTCTTCCGCGAAGCCCAGTCCCGCAATAACCGCATCTCCGCGCAACACCACGTGGCCTGTCGCGATCAGTCCCTGGGCACCGACCAGCTCGCTCGTGGTGTCCGTTACACCATCCTCTGCCAGCGCGCGCCGCGCCAGCGCCCGGGCATCGTCGATACCGTCGGGCAACTCAAAATGGCGTGTCAAGGGAAGGGAGAAGTCAGGTGATGTTGACCATTCGGTCGAGGGCTGCGCGGGCCCGGTTGGCCACGTCGGGAGGAACGGCGATCACGTGCCTGTCGTGGATCAGGGAGTCCATGACGTGCTGCAATGTGATCGTCTTCATGAACGCGCAGACGGCCTCCGGATCGGCAGGCAAGAACGTCTTTCCGGGAGCGATCTGTTGCATGCGGTGCAGCACACCCACTTCGGTCGCAACGATGTAGGTCGAGTTCGCACCCTGCTTGGCCTGTCGGATCATCCCTTCCGTGGACTCTATGTGCACACCGGCTGCGTCCACGTCGCCGAGCCCGATTCCGTAGATCAGCTGGCCGGCGCAACCGCACTCCGGATGTACCAGGACCTCCGCACCGGGATGCACGCTCCTACAGAGGTTCACGGTGCGCGCGTTGATGTTCTTGTGTACGTGGCACTCGCCCATCCAGACCTCAACCTCACGGTGCGGTCTCATGCGGCGGATATGGGCTCCCAGGAAGAAGTCGGGCAGAAAGAGGATACCACGATCTTCGGGGATCGCATCGATCACCGCCAGCGCGTTTCCGCTGGTACAGCAGTAGTCCAACTCAGCCTTCACCTCGGCGCTCGTGTTCACGTAGCCTACGGCAACGTGATCGGGAAACTCGGCCTTCCAGCGCCGTACGTCTTCCGCCGTGATGGTGTCGGCAAGCGAACAGCCCGCTCGAAGATCGGGCAGCAGGACGCGCTTGTCGGGTGATAGAATAGCCGCCGTTTCGGCCATGAAGTGAACGCCACAGAAGACGATAACGGGGGCCTCCGTGGCCGCCGCCTGCTGCGACAGGCCCAATGAGTCGCCCACGAAATCCGCTACATCTTGAACTTCGGGGCGTTGGTAGTTGTGGGCCAGGAGAACGGCCCCTCGTTCGGCCGCGAGCGATCTGATCTCGGATTGGAGGAACCCGACTTCCGTGTCGGTCAAGTCGGTCTGCTCTAAGATAGGCAGTGCTAGCGTCATCCCAATTCCGCTATATCTATGTGAACGTGCGGGCGGCCGCGGCCTGTCCCCGGCGACACGCACGATATCTGGCTATTGGCCTGACAAGATAATCTAATCGCGGCCTGCGCGTCTACCGGGTCGGCTTACTTGGCTACCGCCCTCCGTACGATCGTCGCCGCGGCCATCAGCTGCTCGAACAACGCGAAGTCCAGGCTCTGGTCTCCGTCGCTCTTGGCCCGGTCCGGATCCGGATGGACCTCCACCATGAGCCCATCGGCGCCGGCCGAGACCGCCGCCAGTGCCAGGGGCTGCACCAGGTCTCGTCGCCCCGCCGCGTGCGAGGGATCGACGACCACGGGCAGGTGCGTCTCCCTCTTGAGGTATGGTACCGCACCAATGTCCAAAGTGTTTCGCATCGCGTTTTCGAAGGTGCGGATCCCGCGCTCGCAGAGTATCACCTCTGAATTTCCATTGCTCATCACGTACTCGGCGGCGAGCAGGAAATCTTGCAGCCGGGCAGACATACCGCGCTTGAGGAGCACAGGCTTGCCGGCTCCCCCGACCTCGCTGAGGAGTGCAAAGTTCTGCATGTTGCGGGTGCCGATCTGGAGGACATCGGCGTATTGCACGACGTCGGCCACCTGCCGGGTGTCCATGACCTCGGTTACCACCGGCAGTCCGGTGGCTTCACGTGCTTCGGCCAACATCTGGAGCCCTTCCAGACCCAAGCCTTGGAACGAATAGGGTGAGGTGCGGGGCTTGAAGGCGCCCCCTCGGAGGGCTACCGCTCCGGCTTGCTTGACGGCCCGTGCAGTCTCGAGCAGCATCGCCTTACCCTCCACCGAGCACGGCCCCGCAATCACCGCGAACTGACCGTTGCCCACGCTGCCCGTGCCGAGCCGGATGATGGTTGGACCCGTGGCAAACTCACGGCTTGCCAGTTTGTACGGCTTCTCGACGGGGAGCACCTTTTCCACGCCAGAAAGCGAGAGAACCGCAAACTCGCGCAAGCGGTTTTCATCCCCTATGCACCCCACTATGGTGTGCGTCTCGCCGCGTGAAACGTGGGGCTTGAGGCCCGCTTCCTCGATTCGCGCCAGCAGGTCGTCGAGATCCTGTTCGGTTGCGTCGGATCGCATGACAATGACCATCGGTTTTGCCTCCCCAAATGAAAAAGCCCCACGAGTTGCGGGGCCGTCGGTAGTTGAACGCTGCTTTGCTGTTCGTAGTTACTCGATCACGAGCACGCGCACCCTGCCGGAGGCCCCGAGTTGCCGGGCCAATACCAGTAGTAGCGGGAATAGGTGGGTGCGTGGCTCATTGTAAAGGGGAATCTAGTCCAGCGCACAATGATAGCAAGACGAGGAAAACCAAACCCTTGCAGAAACGCAGGACCCCGGCCGTGCCCGACGTCTTGGGGATGCCCCAATCGCGAAGTCCTGTCGCGTCGAGTATCTTGTATGCGGAAAACACCGGGCGGGTCGCCGCCCACTATACCTGAGCCTCGAGACGAATGAGAAACCTACGCACGTCGCGCACCACCACCGCCGTCCTTGCTGCGCTCACAAGCGCGGCCACCGCCGCGTGCGGCGGCTCAGCTCGGAGAGGACCCGAGACCGCACCCCAACCAACCGCGACGGCAGAACTCGAGGCGATCTACCGAACGAGGACGGACAGCGCCCTCATGCGGTTCACCGAGGCGGATGTCCACTTTATGACGGGCATGATCTCTCACCATGGGCAAGCGCTCGTGATGGCGGGGCTCGCCCCTTCCCACGGCGCGAGCCCGCAGCTACTGACCCTGACCTCTCGCATCATCAACGCCCAGACAGACGAGATCGCCACGATGCAGGGGTGGCTCCGCGACCGCGGTAAACCGGTGCCGGAGGTCGAGGTCGATGGAACCACTCTCCTCATAGACGGCTCGCCCGATAATGTCATGCAGATGGCCGGGATGCTCTCACCGGAGCAGATGCGAGACCTCGATCAGGCCAGGGGGACCGAGTTCGACCGGCTCTTCTTGTCCTATATGATCCAGCACCACAGCGGTGCCATCACCATGGTGGACGAACTCTTCAGCACGGACGGCGCGGCGCAGGGGATGTTGGCGTTCAAGCTCGCCTCCGATATCCAGGTGGACCAAGCCACCGAGATCGAACGCATGAAACTGATGCTCGAGGCGCTGCCCGACACGGGGCGCTATCGTTGATCACCCAAAAACGGACCATGTCAGAGCCAAACCTGGCCCCAACACAGGAATCCACTATGGAACACAACACCGCGGCGCGTCGCCCCGTCCCGAATAGTTACCGGTTGCTCTCGCTCACCACCGGACTGCTGGCAGTCTCGGCCTGCGCCTCTGGCGGTGCCACGCAGGGCACGTCCAATATGACACCCATGCCGACAGTGGCGGCGGCGCCGAGCCCCGATCCACGGATTGGACTCAAGGCGGGCCTGTTCGATGCCCAGGAGACGGAGTGGAACCTCGATGTCGTCTCGGAGACGCCACCTGACAAAGACTTTATCGGCGTCACCAATTCGGACCTCGCCTTCACCGGCCACTACGCGATCCAGGGCAACTACAACGGCATCCAGGTCTGGGACATCTCGAATCCCAGCCAGCCGTCTCTCGTGATCGGATACGTGTGCCCTGCCTCGCAGAGCGACGTTTCGGTCTACAAGAATCTCCTGTTCGTTTCGGGAGAGGGGCTGGGTGGCAGGCTCGACTGTGGAACGGAGGGCGTACACACGGCCGTGAGCCACGATCGGCTGCGTGGAATCCGCATTTTCGACATCAGCGACGTTCGCAACCCAAAGTACATCGCCAACGTGCAGACCTGCCGCGGCTCCCACACGCACACGGTGCTGAAGGACCCCAAGGACAACGACAACGTTTACATCTACGTCTCGGGTTCGGCCCCACCGCGGCCCGCCGAGGAACTCGCCGGATGTTCCGGCGCCCCACTGAGCGAAGACCCGAACTCGGCGCTGTTCCGGATCGAAGTCATCAAGGTGCCCCTCGCCCACCCCGAGGATGCGGCGATCGTGAGTTCCCCGCGGATCTTCAACGATCTGGTGGCACCGCCGCAGCACGGCCTGGCGCCGGACGACATCTCCGCCATCGAGGAGGCGAAGGCGCGGGGCGCGTTTGTGGTCGAGCTGCGGGGCCGGACATTGGTGCTACCCGATCGGTTCATCGCTCCAATGCTCGACAGCGTAGTCAAGGCGCGGGGTGGAAGCGGTGCGGCGACGGCCGCTGACAGCGCCACCCTGCGCGAGGCCGTCCAAGCGATTATGGCCGCACGGTTTGGCCAGCCCGGCGACGGCCCGCGTCCCGGTCCCACTCAGTGCCACGATATCACCGTCTACCCCGGAATCGGGCTGGCCGGCGGCGCGTGTGGAGGCTACGGCTTGCTGCTCGACATCAGTAACCCGGTCGACCCCAAGCGCATTGGCGCGGTGAGCGACTCGAACTTCTCCTACTGGCACTCGGCCACGTTCAACAACGACGGGACCAAGATCCTCTTCAGCGACGAGTGGGGCGGTGGCGGCCAACCGAAGTGCCGGGCCACCGATCCGAAGGAGTGGGGTGCCGATGCGATCTTCACCCTCGAGAACCGGGAGATGCAGTTCCACAGCTACTACAAGCTGCCGGTGCCTCAGACGTCACTGGAGAACTGCGTCGCGCACAACGGCTCGCTGATCCCGATCCCGGGACGCGACGTGATGGTGCAGGCGTGGTACCAGGGCGGGATCTCGGTGTTCGACTGGACCGATCCGAGCCATCCCATGGAGATCGCATTCTACGATCGCGGCCCCGTGGACTCCACCGCGATGCGGATGGGCGGGAGCTGGTCGGCCTACTGGTACAACGGTGTGATCGTGAGTTCGGAGATCGCACGCGGGCTCGACATCTTCGAACTTAAGCCGAGCGGGTTCCTGTCGCAGAACGAGATCGCTGCGGCCAAGTCGGTCAAGCTGGAATATTTGAATACCCAGGGTCAGCCCAAGTTCGTTTGGCCGGCCACGTTCGCGCTGGCGCGTGCTTACGTAGACCAGCTCGAGCGCTCTACTGGCCTTTCTGCCAACCGGATCTCGTCAGTGCGGCGCGCGCTGGCCGACGCGGAGAAGGCCTCGGGTGCAAAAACAGGCAAAGCGCTGGCGACGCTCGCCACGAAACTGGATGGCGAGGCGGGCCGGTCGTTCGATGCGGCGAAGGTGCGGAAGTTGGCGGCGGCCGTGCGTGAGCTGTCGGCGGGGGGCTGAGGGTTGGGGACCGCCTTCGACCGTCCCTGACCGTCCGGGGCAGGGTGGCGGGGATGTGGACGTTAGAGCCACCGGACAGACTCGAACTGTCGACCACTCGATTACGAATCGAGAGCTCTACCACTGAGCTACGGTGGCTGGACTACCGATAGTGCAGAAATGCCCTGGCCCGGATTCGAACCGGGACGGGTTTCCCCACTGCCCCCTCAAGACAGCGTGTCTACCAATTCCACCACCTTGGCCAAAATGGCGTAACTTGCTGAGGGGAAGGAACATAGCTGGAGGCTGAGCGACGGTCAACTGCGGCGGGGGCATGATCTCCTTCACCTCAAACGAACGATGCCGGCTGCCATCGTTCCTCGAGTTCATCACCGCGTAAGCCACGGCTACGTTGTAGGTGATGTGGTGAAAATGACCGAAGTCCTGACCTGCCGTGAGGGCGCTTCTGATCTTTTCCTCGGCTTGTTTGGCCTTGCCGTCGACGCCGAGAAAGATCGCCTGCATGCTCGTTAGATCGGGCTCCTCCGAGTGGCAGTCGTCAACCCGCGCAAGCTGATCCCTCCGGAACCTTGCGAAAAAGCGACAGCGCACGCGTGTAGTTGCCGCGGTGCATTTCCAGCCACGCCAACCTGAACAATCCGTCCACAAAAGCAGGATCAATCTCCATCGCCTTGTTCAGCGCTTCCGACGCTTCGTCCAGCAGGCCGATGTGCCAGTACACCCGCGCCAACTCGTTGTACGCCTCGGCCAGGTTCGGGTTTATCGCGATCGCGCGGCGATACTCGGCGATCGCCTCGGCATGCGGGAAATGGTGACGGCGGGTCCAGAGAAGGTTCCCCTTCGCAACGAAGATTTCGGCCAATCCGGGATCCAGGGCCCTCGCCTTCTCGAGAGCCACAAACACCTTTTCTTCCCACACGTCCTGGGGATCATGAGTAAAGAAGTTCTCGATATAGGCCGTCGCGAGCGCCGCGAACCCAAGCGCAAACCCGCTATCGAGATCGGTCGCCCGCTCGAGCAGCTCGACGCCTTATGGTTGTCGGTTCGCGATCTCTTGTTGTCTGACCAGAGCGTTGGTGATCTCTTCCGCCATGCCGTCGCAGAAGTACTCCTGCTCGGGGTCGGCACTCATGTTTGAAAACGGCAACACCGCTATGGAGGGAATCGCTTCCTGCGGCGAAGGCAGCGGCATAGAGTCAGACGATACATCTGATACGGCGGCACTCTGCAGCTGGCTCAGAACGGCGGTCATTTCCCTGAAGCGGTCGGCGGGGGCCTGGGCCAGTGCTTTCGTCACAACGCGCTCCAACGCCACCGGCACCGTGCTGCGGACGGTCCGGAGGCTCGGTACCGGGTCAATTGCGTGCCGGGCCATGATCGCTTGCGCAGTGGAGCCGGAGAATGGGGGCGTTCCTGCCAACATCTCGTAGAGTACACACCCAACCGCGTAGACGTCCGCACGGCCGTCGAGTTCGCCCTCACCACTGGCCTGCTCCGGACGCATGTATGCCGGTGTGCCTACAACCACTCCGGTCTGCGTCAGTCGATCGCCTCCGGCAGCACTGATCGCGCGCGCAATCCCGAAGTCGGTGACGAGGGCGTGATCGGCCGCCAGCATGATGTTTTCCGGTTTGATATCGCGGTGCACGACGGCGTGGCTGTGCGCGTAACTCAACGCGTCCGCAACTTCCCGCCCACCCCCAGCTCGCGCTCAATGATACATCCTTCGGCTAGGGCTTCCCGTAACCGCTCGAGTTCATCGCTCATATCGGCCCCAAAAATACCGGTCGCCGCCGTTTTCGCGAGGCGCTACACCTCACGGATTCTCAACTCCAGTCTCGCATGCGCGTCTCTGACAGCCAGCTCCACTGCTTCAGGCGTGTCGCCCCTCGCAAAGATAAACCCGGGATAGCGCGACTCCTCGGGCAGCGGCACGAGTGCTTGCCCGCGATGCACGGTGATGATGACGTCCGTCACGAGCGGTACGCCGAGTGCGTCCTCCACCCCACGCACCTCCTGTAACACGCCGGCCTTTGGTACAGGTATCATCATAACCGCCACGGCCCGCTCGTCGCGCGGGGGCAGATCCCGGTAACCGCCGAGGGCGCGTCCCAACAGCACCTGCTCGAGCGAGACCGAGGCCTCGAGACCGAACCTGAGAACCTGGCCGCACTTCCCCCCGATGGGCCGCGCCGCCAACTCGATCAGCCACGGGCCTCGGTCGTTGTAGCGCAACTCCACATGGACGGGGCCCCGTTCGAGTCCCAGGGCGCGCGCAGCGTCCTCCGCGCAACTCACCAGCGCCGCCTGCACCTCGCTGGGGAACCGCGACGGCGTGACATAGATAGTCTCCTCGAAGAACGGTCCCTCGGGCGGGTCGGGTTTGTCGAACAACGCCAGCACGTGGAGCCGTCCGTTCTCCAGCAACCCTTCTAGCGCGAACTCGACGCCCGGCACGTAGTCCTCGACCAATACACTCGCCGCTGCCCCGCCCCCGACGCTCACGTCCGGCCGTTGCAGGATCGCTCGCAATCGCGCAAACGCTTGCGTGAACTCTTGTGGATCGTTTGCGCGCATGACTCCGCGACTGGCAGACAGCGCTACGGGTTTGATCACGCACGGGTACCGTAGTTGGCGCGATATGCTATGAACGTCCATGCCCGCGTCGTACAGTTCGAAGTTAGGTACCGGAATCCCGGCCGCGCGCAGTACCGACCGCTGGCGGTACTTGTCGCCCGCGGCTTCCACCGCTTCCACCGGATTGTGCGCGAGATTCAACGCCCGGCTCGCATGCGCCGCCAGCACGGCCGTCACGTCGTCGACTCCGAACACCGCGGCGAGCGGATACTCTCGGGCGTAAGCCACAACCTGCTGCGCCGCACGGTTGGGATCTTGGAAATCGAGCGTGAGGAAACGCCCGGGCTGCGACTGGGAGAACGCGCTGTCGTGTTCCGACGCGACCGTAAGATCTGCTTCGAGCCTTAGCGCCGCCTCGACGAACGCCTCTGCCCGGTAGGTGGTGGTGGGAAGGATGAGAAGTAGGCGGGGCCCAAAGCCGCCCGGCATCTCGCTACTTGGTGCCCGCTTCGAAGTAGGGATTGGTTCCCGACGAGTGATCGGTTATGTCCTTGATCTCTTTGACCGCTGGAACGAACCGCTTGAGGGAAGCCTCGATACCCTGCCTGAGCGTCACGTTCGCCATGCCACAGCCCTGACAACCGCCCATCATTCGCACGACTATGGTCGCATCCTGAACGTCGATGAGTTCGATCTTGCCCCCGTGCTGTGCCACCGTGGGATTGATCTGCGACCGGAACAAGGCCTCTACCTTCTCGAAGATCGCGTCGTCGTCTTCGGTCTCACCTGTGTCCACAACTTGGGCTGTATCCAGTCGCGCGGCCGCCGAGTTGACGGCATATCGCACCTGCGGCGTCAGACCGCGCCACGGAATGCTGTCTTCCGACTTGACTGCCGTGAGCACGTTGCCGGCGGCCACCACTTCACACACGCCCGGCACGCTCAAGACCGCCTGCACTACCGGGACGTCGGCAGCCTCGTCTTGGGACGTGTACTTGCGCGTCTGAGTATCGTGCACCGGCCTACTCAACACGAACTTGCAGCGCGTCTCGTCGACCGGCTCGGCGGTTATCTCAATTGGATCGGTCATAGATCTCCGTATAGCGTTGCTACCCGGCTACGGCGCCTTTTTCGGATTCCGGGGCTGAGAGCCCCGGCTCGGCACCTTCGGTGAATGTCCTGAAGGACAAAAGTGCTTCTAACGACTGTCACCTCCCGGCAGGAACCTGTAACTCCTGCACTGCTCTAGGAACTCGCCACGACTCCCGCGCCGAGTACTTCGGCCGTTTTCTCCAATACCATCTGCAACGCGTCCTTGTCGACCACGAGCGGCGGCGCAAACCGGATCACCTGCTCGTGGGTCTCTTTGGCCAAGATCCCGCGCTCCTGCAGACCCTCGCAAAAAGGACGCGCCGGCCCGCTCTCATCTCTTATCACTACGCCGATCATGAGCCCTTTACCACGCACTTCGGCCACATGGGGCGAGTCGATGTTTCTGAGTTCGTCCATGAACCACTCGCCCAACTCCAGGGCCCGCTGGGGCAGTCGCTCATCCACCAACACCTTGAGCGCGGCCCGCGCTACCGCCGCACCCAGCGGATTGCCGCCGAACGTGGAACCGTGATCGCCCGGCGCAAAGACATCCATCACCTCTCGGTCGGAGAGCATGGCGGACACGGGATACACCCCGCCCGCCAAAGCCTTGCCGACGATCAGCACGTCGGGCCTCACATCTTCCCACTCGCAGGCGAACATCTTGCCGGTCCGGCCCAATCCCGTCTGAATCTCATCCGCCACGAACAGTACCTTGTTGGCCTTGCAGACGTCCGCCGCCCTGGAAAGATAGCCTTCCGGCGGCACCACCACACCACCTTCACCCTGAAGTGGCTCCACCAGGAACGCGGCGGTGTTCGACGTGATCGCCGACTCCAGAGCCTCGATGTCTCCATAGGGAATCATCACGAACCCAGGCGTCAAGGGGCCAAAGCCCTCGCGGTACGCATCTTCCGAGGTGAACGAAATGATGGTCGTTGTCCTGCCGTGGAAGTTGTTGCTACAGACGATGATCTCGGCCCGATCGTCGGGAATCCCCTTGATCCGATACCCCCAGCGCCGCACCGCTTTGATCGCGGTCTCAACAGCCTCAGCACCGGTGTTCATGGGCAGCGCCTTTTCGTAACCGGCAAGCTCGCATAGTTCTCTCAAGAACGATCCCATCTGGTCGTTGTGGAATGCCCGGGATGTGAGCGTCAGCCTGTCGAGCTGTTCCTTGGCAGCCTTGACGATAGCCGGATGTCGATGACCCTGGTTTACCGCGGAATAGGCAGCCAGGCAGTCGAGATAGCGGTTCCCCTCTACGTCCCACACCCAGGCCCCCTGGCCTCGTTCCAACACCACGGGGAGCGGGTGGTAGTTGTTGGCACTGTACTGCTCGGCTTCTGACAGGTAATCTGCTGCACTGGCCATATGGTCACACTCGCAAGGAAAAGATGAATAGCAGTAGCGGCGACGCATGTGCCGCCGCTACTGCTTGGATCCCTCCAAAAATTATCGGGCCAACCGGATCCCGGCAAACTGCCACCGGGCACTTGGCGGGAAGAAATTCCTGTAGGTCGGCCTTATGTGAGACTTGGGCGTGGCGCACGAACCACCCCGGAGCACCATCTGACCCGAGGTAAACTTGGCGTTGTACTCGCCGAGCGCACCGTCCGGGCGTTGGTACCCCGGATAGCAAGAGTAAGAGCTGGCGGTCCACTCCCACACGTCACCGAACATCTGCGACGAAGCGGCGCTGGGCACCGGATGAAATCGTTCGGCCTCGACGAAGTTGCCGGAGATCTCACAATCTTTTGCGACCGTCTCCCACTCGGCCTCGGTAGGGAGTCTCGCGCCCGCCCAGCGCGCGTAGGCGTCGGCCTCGTAGTAGCTCACGTGGCAGATGGGCTCGGCCGGATTCACCTCCCGCAAACCACCCAGCGTGTACGTCATCCATTGTCCGTCCTGCTGCGTCCAATACAACGGTGCACACCAACCTTGCTCGCCCACGGCGGCCCAGCCGTCGGACAACCAGTACTCAGGACGTGCGTACCCGCCCGCCTGCATGAACTCCAAGTATTCGCCACACGTAACCAGTCGCGGCGCCACGCGAAACGGCTCCAGGTACACCCGATGACGCGGCTGCTCGTTGTCGTAGGCAAAACCATCACCTTCGAATCCGATTTCAACCAGACCACCAGCGTGCTCGACCCAATCGAGTGCCGATATGGCTACGTCCGGAACTTGTTTTGCATCGCGGTACACCGGGTGCAGGGGATTGTGAGACAACATGTGCTTGAGATCGGTGACCATGAGCTCCTGATGCTGTTGCTCGTGGTTTAGCCCCGTCAACACAACGGTGACGGGAATTTCAGACCGCAAGTCCGAGCTCTCGAACAACTCGATCATATGTCTATCTACATGCGCTCGGTAGCGCATCACCTCTTCCACCGTGGGCCGTGTCAATAGTCCTCGCTGCGGTCGCGGAAACTGGTCACCCAACGTGTTGTAATACGAGTTGAACAGGTATTGGAAAGTATCGTTGACCGATCGGTAGTCGGGAACCAGTGGGCGCAGCACGAGTGTCTCGAAGAACCACGTCGTATGCGCGAGGTGCCAGCGGGTCGGGCTCGCGTCGGTCATCGACTGGACTACATAATCTTCAATTGCCAGCGGCTCGCACAGGCGCTCTGTTGCGCCGCGGACCTGGCGGTACTGTTCTACGAGTCCATCGAGCGTCACGTCGGCCACGGTGGCGGTACTGGTCATGCTACTTCTCGCTGCAAGAGTAACAGTGCAAACATCTCGTGCTTATCGGTAAACACCCGCCTCGTCTCCAACCCAAAGTGCGAGAGATATTCCTTCATTTTCCCCACCACGAATTTTCTGCTGATCTCCGTCATGACGAGTTCGCCCGCGCCGACAGTAACGGACCGGTCGACCGGGGCTATGTAGACTTCTTGCGAGGCGAGAAACCGGATCGAAATCTCGATCCGCTGCCATTCGGCGTTGTAAACTGCAACGTGCTGCAACTGATCCAGGTCTACGTGGGCGCCAAGTTCACGGTTGATACGACGGAATATGTTCTTCGTGAACTCGGTCGTCACTTCGGCCGCATCGTTGTAGGCCGCCTCCAGAGTGGTGGGATCTTTTACCAAATCAATTCCCAGTAGAAAGAAATCACCTTCCGCCATGTTATCGGACACTCTAGTCCAGAAGTCCACGGACTCGTCGCGGTTGAGATTACCGATGGTACTCCCGAGAAATACCACCATGGACGGCGAATAATCTTTGAACCGCGGGAACGCCAAGCCATAGGTGCCGACCAGGCCCGACACCTCCACGTCCGGGTGATCTCGATCTATGCGCTCGATCGCGATCCTGAGTGCGGAGTCGCTCACGTCTACCGGCACGTAGCGGACCATCCCCGGGGATCCGGTGTACGCAGCCAGCAGATGGCTCGTCTTCTCCGAACTGCCCGAGCCGAGTTCAATCAATGTCACGGGGCCTGTGATCGATCGGATCTCGGCGGCACATCGGTGCAGAATGGAGGCCTCGGTGCGCGTCAGGTAGTACTCGGGTTGTTGGCAAATCTGTTCGAACAGCTCGCTACCCCGGGCGTCGTACAAGTAGCGACATGGGAGCCAGCGCGGCGTATCGCTCAGCCCGGTAGCGACAGCGCGCGCAAACTCCAGCAACTCGCCCAAATCCGCCTCCTGAACGGGTTCCAGGATCCGTTTGGTGGCAGCACGGTCAGGGATGGCGGACCTTTCCTCTCCGCGCGGGAGCCATTCGGGGGGGCATGATGAGCTATTCGGTGTGGCAACGATATGAAGAAAGTGCTTGCACTCAAACTACGACACCGTACCAGAGGGTGCAAGTTCGTCCGTTACCTACTAGATATCGCAACTATTGAGCTTAGTGGGACATCTAACGTGTGACCGGGTTCCAGACAATTGAAAGCATCGAGAACACTCATGAACTGCCGTCTTGTGGCAATCTTGCTCGCGACTCCAATGTCGATATTGCTCTATCCCTCCAAAGCCGTAGGCCAGGAAGGCGGGGCCGATACCTCACGGGTCAAGACCCTGAAGGTGTTCCTGGACTGCCAGACCTTCTGCGATTTCGATCACTTTCGGCGAGAGATAGCCTTTGTGGACTACATGCGCGATCGTCGGGATGCGCAGGTGCATGTGCTCGTCACATCGCAGCGGACCGGCGCCGGCGGTCAGGAGTTTACGTTCGCCTTCATTGGCCTGGGGGTATTCGAGGGCCGTCAGGATACTCTGATCTACGCGTCGAGCCCCGTGGACACACCAGATGAGATTCGAGAAGGTCAGACCAAGACGCTCCAGATCGGGCTGATGCGGTATATAGTGGGAACTCCACTAGCCAAGCGCCTGTCGATCAGCTACCGGGCGCCGGCCGGCACACGCGGTCAGCAGACCGGTCCGCAGAGCGATCCCTGGAATCTCTGGGTGTTCCGGGTCGGTGTAGGAGGCAACTTCAGCGGCGAGGAGACCAGCAGGGTCTTCAGAGTGAACGGCTCATTTAGGGCCAGCCGCATCACCGAAGACTGGAAATTCTTGTTTCGATCGAGAGGGAGCTTCACAGAGAGTCGGTTCGATCTCTCAGACGGCAGTGAGTTCGTGAGCACGTCACGCAACTACAACTTCTCACAAACCCTCGTACGAAGCCTGGGAGACCACTGGTCGGTCGGCGAGCGGACTGTCGTTAGTGCTTCGACGTTTGTAAACCAGGATCTAGCGATTCGGGCAGCACCCGCGATCGAGTACGACGTCTATCCCTACGGCGAATCGACTCGCAGACAACTCACGGTGTTGTATACCGTGGGTGTGGTCGGGTTCAACTTCGAGGAGATCACTTTATTCGACAAAACGTCTGAGGTCCGTCCGGAGCAACGTCTGGAGCTAGCGGCAGCGGTCACTCAGCCATGGGGATCGGTGAACAGCTCCTTGGTGGGCTCGAGTTTTCTGGATGATCCTTCTCTCCACCGCATCGATTTTTTCACCGGACTCAGCATCCGGATCGTGCGAGGACTGGACTTCAATCTGTTCGGCAGCGTTGCGCGCATAAAGAACCAGATATTCCTCTCGGGAGCCGACATCCCAGACGAGGAGAGATTGATACGACGCCGGCAACTGGGCACCGAGTTCCGTTATCGCGTAAATATCAACTTCAGCTATACATTTGGGTCGATCTTCAACAACGTGGTCAATCCACGTCTGAACAACTTCTAACAAAGAGACGCTCGCATGTTCTCACTCGGTATTGTAGCGCTCGTGTTGGTGGCTGGTGCACAACAGCAACAGGAGGTCGGGTACGAGATCTCGTTTCCCAACGCCGCCCACCATGAGGCCCAAGTATCGGCCACATTCCACGATGTAGCACCGGGACCGCTGGAAACCCGCATGAGCCGCTCATCGCCGGGACGCTACGCGCTGCACGAGTTCGCCAAGAACGTCTACGGATTCCAGGCTTCCGACGGAGCGGGCCGCCGGCTCGAGGTCACAAGGCCCAATCCTCACCAGTGGAACGTCACGGGTCACGATGGGACGGTGCGAGTGACCTACACGCTGTTCGCCGACCGAGCCGACGGTACCTACTCCGGAATCGACCGAACGCACGCGCATCTCAACATGCCGGCCACCTTCCTTTGGGCTCGCGGTATGGACGATCGACCGATAACGGTCAAATTCGACATCCCGGACGGCTCCCAATGGAAGATCGCCACTCAACTGGTTCCCACCGACGACCCATACTCGTTCGCCGCACCTGACCTCCAATACTTCATGGACAGCCCCACCGAGCTGAGCGATTTCACACTTCGAACCTGGGAGGTGGAATCAAACGGCCACAAATACGCTATTCGGATGGCCGTGCATCACAACGGATCCGACAGAGACGTGAAGGAGTTCGTGGGCATGACCAAGAAGATCGTGCGGCAGGAAGCTGCCGTCTTTGGAGAGTTCCCGTCCTACGATCACGGCACCTATACCTTCATCGCCGACTACCTGCCCTACGTGTTCGGTGACGGTATGGAACACCGCAACTCAACGATATTGTCCAGCCGGGGATCGCTGCGCGAGAACGCGCGCGGTCTCCTGGGCACTGTATCGCACGAGTACTTCCACTCCTGGAACATGGAACGGATACGGGCCAAGCAGATCGAACCGTTCGACTTCGAGCGTGCCAACATGTCGGACGGCCTTTGGTTCGGTGAAGGATTCACCAGTTACTACACGAGTCTGCTGATCCGCCGCGCCGGCCTCATGTCCGACGTCGACTACGCGCGCAGTATATCGCGCGGCCTCAACACGGTGATCAACTCGCCTGCGCGCAAGTTCTTTGGGCCCGCCGAGATGAGTATGCAGGCCCCGTTCGTAGATGCGGCAACCTCCAACGATCCGACGAACAGAGCCAATACGTTCATCTCGTACTACACCTGGGGCTCGGTACTCGGGCTCGGACTGGACCTGACGCTCAGAGGGCAATTCGGGACTACGCTCGACAATTACATGCGAGCCATGTGGCAGCAGTATGGCAAGCCGGGAGAACCGTACACGTTGGACGACCTGCAGAGGGTGTTGGGAGAAGTGAGCGGAGACGCAGCGTTCGCAAAGCAGTTTTTCGATCAATATGTGCATGGCTCCGACGTTCTCTCCTACAAACCGCTACTCGCTCGGGCAGGGTTCCTGCTGCGTCCTGTGAACCCCGGCAAGCCCGTCCTCGGTTACGCCCGACTGCGCGACGGCGACCGAGGGGTCACGATTGGATCGGGTACCATAATCGGGAGCCCGCTTTACGCAGCGGGGCTCGAGCGCGGCGACCGCATCCTGGCGCTCGACAGATCTGACGTGCGAAGCGTGAAGGACATAGCACGAGTTCTATCGGACCACGAACCGGGCGACAGCGTGGATATCGCCTTCGAGTCGAGAAGCGGGCGGATGCGGGCGACATTGGTCTTGCAGCAGGATAACCGCCTAGAGGTGGTACCCTACGAAGCGGCCGGATTGGACTTCACCGACGACATGCGGCAATTTCGGAGGCGTTGGTTGGACGGGAGGTGAGAACCTATCGATGGAACACGACTCGGCGACGAAAATAGCCGCACCGCAGATAGCACCCGGTAGCGCACGGTTCCGGCCGGCATACCTCCGGCTTTCCCAAAGAGAACTCGAGGAGCGCGCCCGGCGGGCGGTGTCGCTCCTCGGCGACTGCCGGGCGTGTCCGCGCGACTGTGGAGTCAACCGCTTGGAGAACAAGTGGGCCGCCTGCAAGACAGGCCGGTACGCGGTGGTCAGCAGCTTCTTTCCACATTTCGGAGAGGAGGACTGCCTCAGGGGCTGGCGCGGTTCGGGAACCATCTTTTTCGCCCATTGCAACCTGCGCTGTGTGTTCTGTCAGAACTATGACATCAGTCAGGCGGTGCGGCCCGGACCTGCGGTGCGCGGCAGCACTCCGGCGCAGATCGCCGCGATGATGCTGGACCTTCAGCGCCGCGGCTGTCACAACATCAACTTGGTCACACCCGAGCACGTCGTCCCCCAGGTGATCGAGGCGGTTGCCGAAGCAGTCCCCCGAGGACTCGAACAGCCGATCGTGTACAACACGAGCGCCTATGACTCGCTGGAGAGCCTGGCGCTGCTGGACGGGATAGTCGACATCTACATGCCCGACCTGAAATACTGGTCGGCGGCGCAGAGCGAAAGATACCTCAAGGCGGCCGATTATCCGGCCGCGGCAAGGACGGCCATCAAGGAGATGCATCGCCAAGTCGGGCAATTGGTCTTCGACTCAGCGGGGCTCGCGAAGCGCGGACTCCTCATCCGGCACCTCATCATGCCGGGTGGCCGTGATGAGACACGGCGCCTGCTCGAGTGGATAGCCGGCGAACTCGGCCCGGGCACCTACGTGAACTTGATGGATCAGTACTACCCGGCCGGGAAGGTAACGGCCGGACGATATCCCGAACTCGACCGACGGATAACCTCCGACGAGCTCACGGATGCGGTGGCGTTGGCCCGGGAGTTAGGGCTCGTGCTCGACAGACGCCGCGCCTGAGCGATACGGCAGCGAGATGCGACGTCGGTTGGAACGATCGCGCTGCCCCCGACCCCGGAGCCGCATCTACCGCGCTGGAAACTGCGATCCGGATGTGTCAAAGAAACGCGCTCCGGAGTATCTTGCAGACACATTCCCACAAGGACCGGATTGCCATGCGACCGCTCGTATTGATCTCAGTGCTACCGGCAATTGCAGCTGTATCCCTCCCGAATCTCGCAGCCCAGCGCAACTCGACGGCACGCATCGTCGCTGAGGCGGTGAGCCCGCTCCCGAAGCAGCTGAGGGATGGGGCTACGGTGATGCAGTTTCAAGAGGATGGCACGCTGACGCAGATACGTGAGGGTACGGGCCAGATGATCTGTCTGAGTGACGATCCTAGGGCCCAAGGTTTTCACCCCGCCTGTTACCACAAGGATCTCGGCCCCTACATGGCACGCGGTCGGGAACTCAGGGCCCAAGGCAAGAATGGGAACGAATCGCGATCCATTCGCTTTGACGAAATCAAGGCTGGGAAACTGGCCTGGCCCAAGCATGCCGTGGCCCTCTATTCGCTGACGGGCCCCGACGGAAGCTTCGACCCGACTACCGGTGAAGCACCGACGGCGCGGGGTCTCCAAGTCATCTACGTTCCCTACGCGACCGAGGAGACCTCGGGTGTATCGACCACGCCGGCACGCGACAGGCCGTGGCTCATGCACGCGGGTACACCGGGGGCGCACGTCATGATCGCGATACCTCCAAAGGGAGGGCGGCACTAGCAGGGGCTCCTCACACGTCATGCCTCTGCTCGAACTCAAGGGCGTCACCAAACGATATCCCGGGGTCGTCGCACTCGATTCGATCGATCTCTCGGTCGAGCCCGGCTCGGTACACTGCCTGATCGGCGAGAACGGAGCCGGCAAGTCCACGCTATTGCGAGTCATCGCCGGCGCGACACAACCCGATAGCGGATCGGTATCTCTGGACGGGGCCGTGATCAAGCTGCGGTCACCACGCGACGCACTCGCCCGCGGCATCACGGTCATTTACCAAGAACTTGCCCTCGTACCTCAGCTCGGCGCTGGTGCGAACATCTTCCTGGGCATGGAGAGAACCAGGGGACCTCTGTTGGACCGACGGCGCATGCATGCGGTCGCCGGCGAGGCCCTCCAGGCCCTGGGATTCTCCAAAGATCCGGCGATACCGGTGGGGTCGTAGGAAGCTGTTTCACATTGTCCTCCCGCTCGGCCGCAGTAAGCGCGCCCTTTAGACAAACAGACTCCTGACACGACACGCTAGTGCCACACGTCCCCAAACAGCCGCTCCCAGTTGCCACCGAGGATCTTCTCGACCCGGCTTTCGGTGTGACCGCGTTCCAGCAGCATGTCCGCGATGGTTTCCATGCGTCGCGGATGGTTGAGACCCTCGACGAACAGCACTTCGTGTTCTCGCGGAGCTCCAATGCCTAAACGCGCACGTTCGTCGGCGAAGGCGAACAACTGCTCGAGGTAGGCCTCGTCGGCTACAGTTGGGGTGATGGAATTGTCGCTTCCGACACCGACGTGATCCTCGCCACAGACGTTGACGGCGTGTTCCAGGTGGCGCATGAAGTCTTCGGCTTGGGGGGGGCCCTTGGAGTTCAGAAAGGGCATCATGTAAATCCCAACGACCCCGCCGCCATCGGCCAAGGCACGGAGTTCTCGGTCTGCCTTACTGCGGGGATGTTGGTAGACGGCGCTACACCCGCTGTGGGTGATAGCGGTCGGCTGCGTGGAAGCAGCTATCGCATCCGCAGTGGTTTGCTGCCCGCAGTGGGAAGTGTCAACCAGGATGCCCGTCTCGTTCATTGCCGCCACCAGCTCCTTGCCAAACGGCGTGAGGCCCGCGTTGCGGGGTACCAGGCAACCGTCGCCCACACGATTGACCCGGTTATATGTCAGTTGAATGATTTTGATGCCGAGCCGATGGAAAATCTCGAGACGCTTGAGATCCGGGCCGAGTGCGGTGGTATCCTGGAAGCCGTAGATCAGGCCCAGTTTGCCGCTCGACTTGGCACGGTGCAGTTCGTCAATTGTCTGGACCTTCATCAACCGGTCCGGGTGTCTCGTCAGTTCCGCCTCCCAGTAGGCGATCTGCTCGATGGTCGCTTCGAACTCTGTTCCTACCGGCCCACCGCCGCTCACGGTGAGGTTCACGGCGGTAATGCCGGAGGAGGAGGCGTTGGCGAGCATCGCCTCGGTCAAGGGTCGGCCGATGCGATCCGGCACGTTGAACGGTCCCGGAGACGCCAGACAGTCGATGACCATCGCATCGTCATACCCCGACCACCGCCGTATCCCGGGTTCGTCCGACCGTGGCCTCACGGCGGATGTGCCGCGAAATGCGAATGGGCTCACGGCGGCGAAGGCCATGAGCCGAGCGAAGGCGCGTCGTGAGTATTCGTGTGTCGTCATGTTTTCCTCGGCCCGAGTACAGTCTTGAAGTTACTTGCTCCCTCACCGCTCTTAAACAAGTATAATTGAGGGACTAGAAAATCCTGAGGCGGTGGAACGCGAATGAGAATTGTTTCCCTGCATGCTCGAGGAGTGTTGACGGCCGTTCCTCTCGTTGCGGCTTTGACCATTGCAGCTTGTGTGGGAGGACGAGAGGACAATGCTCCACGAGTGGGAATTACGTTACTAACCGAAGCCCATGTTTTCTATCAGGATCTGAAGCGCGGTATGCGACAGGCGGCGGACAGTCTCGGTCCCGAGTTGCACATTGTAGCGGGTGAGTGGGACCTGGCGCGGCAGACGGCACAGGTCCAGAACTTCATCACCCAGGGCATGGATGCAATAGTCATCGCGCCGGTAAACTCCAGCGGGATCGTGAGCGCGGTGCAGGAGGCCAACGACGCCGGGATTCCCGTGTTTACGGCCGATATTGCGGCCGACGCCGGCAGAATCGAATCGCACGTTGCGAGCGACAACGAGCAGGGCGGCCGACTATTGGGCGACTACGTCGCCCAGCGTCTTGGTGGACACGGCAACGTCGCGATTCTCGATCAGCCGACTGTTGCAAGCGTGCAAGATCGTGTAGCCGGGTTTAGGATGGCGCTCGCCGCCTATCCGGGAATTCGCGTCGTTGCGGCCCCGGCGGTCGAGCGCGGGTTGCGGGACGTGGCGAAACAGAAGACCGACAATCTGATCGCCGGTGCGGCGCACATCGATGCGATCTTCGGCTCCAACGACGACTGCGCGTTGGGAGCTCTGGCGTCGCTACAGGCAGCTGGACGGAACGACGTGATCATAGTGGGATACGACGCCACACCCGAAGCCCGCACCGCAATAGCCGGGCATACGGCACTGGAGGCCGATGCGGCTCAAGACCCCGTGGAGATCGGCCGCCGGACGGTCGAGCTGGTATCAAGACGGCTGCACGGAGAGGAAGTTCCTCGACTCGTCGCGGTGCCCGTGGGCCTCGTGACACGTGACTCGTCGTCGCAGCGCTAGCATTTGCCGTCCTAACGTCCTCACTGTATACTCTCTCCTCACACCGTCACTCGGGAGCATCCGCAATGCTGCGTGTTGTCATACTGTACACCCTGAGTTCTATAATCGCGTCCCCTCTACTGGCACAGAGTAGTGCAAAATTACGCGATAGGGTCTCCGACCTCTTCAGGTTCGGGAACTGCGATGGCCTGCTTTGCCTGGACGGCTCGATAAACGCCGGCACGGGCCACGGCGACCATTTCCTCCCGGCTTTCGCCTCAGGCAATGCGGCAATCATCTCGTTCATTACGAACGCTATCGGACAGAGCGTGTCGAACACGCCGATCAGCGCCACCAGCAGCGGTGCCACCTTCAGCTTCGTGGGTGGCCTGCCGGTCCGTACTTCCACATCAGCGGGGCCCATATTCGCCGAGCGGGCTCAGACGCTGGGCAGGGGCAAGTTCTTCGTAGGAGCCAACGTGTCCGGCGCGCACTTCACGACCCTGAACGGAGTCCCGGCTGACAATCTGTCACTCAACTTCGTGCATGAAGACGTCAGTAACGCGGGCACGCTGGGTGACCCGGAATTCGAGAACGATGTTATCGACGTTACCATGGGCCTCGACATCGATGTATTGGTGACATCGGTGTTCATGACTTATGGTATCACCGATTTCATCGACATCGGAGTCGCGTTGCCGTTCGTCAGGACGTCGCTCAAGGGAAGTAGCGAGGCTCAGATCATGCCGTTTGGATCTACCGCGTTCCATTTCTTTGGGGGATCGATTGCCGACCCGGTTCTGCGGGCCGCCTCATCGATCGATGGCTCGGCAACCGGGATTGGAGATGTGGCGGCGCGGATCAAAATCAACCTGGGACAGTCTCCGAAGGTGGGCGCGGCACTCCTGGGAGACGTGCGATTCGCTACTGGTGACGAGGAGGACCTGTTGGGCGCCGGAGATGCCTCCGGTAGAGCGCTGGCAGTCGTATCGGCTCAGTTCGGCGCGTTTGCACCTCACTTGAACGCGGGATATGTGGTCCGGGCCGCTAACGAACAGAACGACGCCGCCCTCGCGACCATCGGATTCGACAACCTGATGACTTCCTGGGCGACACTCGCATTCGACGTTCTCACCGAGTGGCAGATAGGAGCGGACAAGAACTCATTGCCGGGGCCGATAACATACGACCAACCTTTCCGCCGCGAGGTTCAGTCGTCCCCCATCGTTGAGCGGCGTGCCAACATCGTCAATGCATCTGTAGGAATGAAGTTCACCCTGCGTGGAGGAACCGTGCTGGTCACAAACGCGATCTTCCCTCTCACCGAAACCGGCCTGCAGCCCGACGTAGTGTGGACGGCGGGTTTGGAGTACAACTTCTAGTTGTTATTCGCCCCCTGATTGATCCAGTTGCGCACGATGTCACGCAGGAGGGTCGACAGCGTGCCCGTGAGCGGCATGACCACTCCACACCCGGCCGGTTGAGTGCCATCGAGCTTCTGCATCAAGAAACTACCGTTCGCGTTCGACGCCACGACCAGCGTACCGCAACTGCCCGAATTGAGCGACGGGGGTTGACCAACGAGGCCCGCCGTCGTGTTGAACGTGCTGTGGCATTGCAGGCATGTGGCACCAAAAGTCAGGTCACGAAACAGGTACTGTACGTTGTAGGAGAACGACACCCGGACATCGAACGCTGCTGATGTGGCCGAGGTGAGACCTGTCGCACTGAACTGCAACTGATGATTCCCTGTTCCGAGTGAATCACCCGCGGTCTGGGGACCACGAATCACCAAATCCGTGAATGTCGCCTGTCCGTTGACCGGGACCACCGTTGTAGTTCCGAGAACCACGCCGTTCCCGCTGAATACGCTCGCCGTGACCGGATCGGTCGCGGCAAACACCCGGGTACCTGCACTATCGCGGATTTCCACGACAGGCTGGGTCGAAAAGGCCACGTTTGCCGTCGCCCCCGCAGGCTGAGTAACAACCACCAGCTGCCCGGGATTGCCGGCGGGTGGCGCGGTCACCGTAAACGTCACGTCAACCGACTGGGGACTGTTGCCAGCCACTGCCGATCGCACCGAGACGGTGGCGGTGTAGGATCCGGGAAGCAGGGTACCGGTGGAGGCCTGAAGCACGAGATCCGTCGGAGCGCTGTCGGAAGCCAAAGCAGCCTGGAGCCAGCCCTGAACCGGTCCGCCGTACGCGATGGGATCGACCGTGAGACCATTCAGGATGCCGGGGCCTGTGTTGGTCACGGCCACCGTCTGAGAGGGTGGATCCGCACCTCCCGCAACGGCACCGATAACCACCGAGCCGGGAGTGAGCGCGATGGCAGGGGGAGCGACCACCACGGTAGCAGAGCCGCTCGCTCCCTCTATCACCGCCGTTACGGTGGCGGTTCCCAGACCCACCGCCTGTACCACTCCCGTGTTACTGATCGTGGCCACCTGCATAGGCTCACTAGACCAGGAAGGTGGTCCACCGGCGACTGCAGCAACGCTCGCATCCAGGGCGACCGCACTGAACGAACTGTCCTCACCAACCGCGAGCAGTATGGTGTCCGGAAAGACCCGAACGGCAACTATCTCTCCGGGCCCGATTGTTGGGCTGTCCCCAAAGCAAGAGAGCGTCGAAATAGTGGTGGCACCATACAGCACGACCAACCACGAACGGCTTCGCAGTGCATCCATTATCTAGTGGTTCCCAACGTCAGTTGCTGGTTTCGGTGATGCGCCAGCCGTTCGGGCCGCGCCGCAGAGTCATGTGGAACGTCACTGAAGTGTTCTCGTCCCTACCCGACGCCGTGTTACGGAACTTGTAGGACCCGCTCAGAGTCGCCTCTGCCTGATCTCCGTTGATCGCAAGGTCGCTGATCTCGAGCGCTACCTTCAGGTCTTTCATGATATCGAGTGAACGCCTAAGGTCACTCTCCTGCTTCGACGTCAGTCCCGGGTGGATCCGTCTCACCTGCTGCATGTCATGCAATTCCAGGGCGCGCGCGTACAGTTGTATCACGTCCGAAATCGCCTGGCGATCGTTCACCGGTTCGGGTGTCGTCACCGGCGCCGCGTTGACGCTTACGGTCGCCGAGCCGATCTTCCCATCGATTTCTGCGGTAATGCTGGTCGTGCCGGCAGCGTGTGCTATCACGAGCCCGTCCGTCACAGTCGCGACATGGGTATTGCTACTGCTCCACTCCACACCTCGTCCCGAAAGCTGCGTATTGCGCGCGCTGAGGCCGGTTGCCGCTAACCGCACGGTCTGACCCACTGTCAACGGAGGAGGATTCGAGGGTACGATGGATACGAAAACCACAGGCTCTGGAAGTATCTTCAGAGTGGCGCTGGCCGACTTCCCCTCACTCGACGCCGTGACAATCACAGTACCGGCCGAAACGCCCGTCAATACTCCGGTCGCCGCATCTATTCTCCCTACACTGGGATCATTGGATTTCCATACGACCTGTCTGTCAGGGAGCGGATTTCTGGACTTATCCCGCGGTACGGCACGCAGTTGGGCGGTGGTACCCATCACCACCGACGCGGGAGGATTGAAGACATTGATGGACACCACCGCGGCCCTGGTCGCACGTGGCCGGGCGGGCTCCGACACTTGCGCGGGCCGGCCCACCGATACCTCCGTGGTCGCTGATTGATCTCGGCTGCTCGCCGTTACGACGGTGGTACCAGGTGCCCGAGCGAATACCATACCCGCCGCAGAGACAGTCGCGACAGAAGTATCTCCCGAGGTCCAAGAAATACTAACTCCCGCGACCGCATTGTTTGCCCCATCCAGTGCTGTGGCGCTTAGCTGCACAGAGGATCCGACCGTGAGTTCGCCCGGGACGGGTGTGAGCTGTAATCGCACAACGCCGGCCGGCTGTGCGACCTGGGCCCGTGCGGGGCCAGCTGGGACGGACTCGGATTCGCCCCGCCACGGCGCGAGCCAAACTACCGCGCCGGCCGCAGCAGCCACGGCCAGTCCACCTATGATCCATCCCGCCCGCCGCTTCTGCGGTGGGAGCGTACCTCCCACGGAGGTTCGCGGAGCCGACTCCATCTTTACAGTCGCTGCCTCGGGATGCGACGCCGGTCCGCCACCTGCGCGGCCCGTCACCCCCACTGGTATCGGACTGCGCGGTGTACTGACCCGCTTCAGGATCTCCTCGTTCATCCCCGCCTTTGCGAGGTCAATCATCTGCGTCCGAACCGGATGATCGAATGACAGCGCGCCCGCGCCACCCAAGTTGGCTATAGCCTCTTCCATCGACGGCCAGCGATCCTCGGGCTTCTTGGCCAGCATGCGCAGTACGGTGGAGGGAAGAGGCTCCGGACAGTCGGTCCTTATTTCCGTCACCTCCCTTGGGTCCTCATGACAATGCATGTACATGATCGTCATCACCGTGTCGGCATCGAACGGCGGCTTCCCCGTCAACATCTCGTAGGCCACCACACCGAGCGAGTACTGGTCCGATGCGCCCGTGATTGCACCCGCCATGCACTGCTCGGGGCTCATGTACGTTGGCGTTCCGATCGTCGCGCCGGTCATCGTCAAGCCCTGCTTGTCGGCGACCTTGGCAATCCCGAAGTCGGTTACCACCGGCATGCCCTCGACATCGATCATGATATTGGCCGGCTTGATGTCACGATGCACGACGCCGTTCCTGTGAGCGTACCCCAAGGACTCGCCGACCTTGCTGAGAATCGTTCGCACCATGGGGATCGGAAGGGGCCCGATTTCTTTGATAATCGAATCCAGCGGCCGCCCTTCAACGAACTTCATCACAAAGAACAGGAGTTCTTTGGTCTCACGCACCGCAAAGATGGGAATGATATGGGGATGGCTGAGAGAGGCAGCCGTTCGCGCCTCCAACTTGAACCGCTCGATCATTCCCTCGCCCTCCAACAGGGCCGGGGACATGACCTTGATGGCAACCTTGCGATCCAGTTGAATGTCGTGTGCGAGGAAAACCGTGGCCATGCCGCCCTGGCCCAACTCGGCGAGGATCTCGTAGTCGCCCAGTGTAGCCTCGGTCAGAGCGTCCAACATGGTACGCTGGAACACGGCGGTCGCTTCTCCCCCCGCCTTCATCTGCTCGGTTCCCAGTTGGCTTTGCGGACCAGAAACGTCCATCCCGCATTGCTTGCAGAACCGGGACCCTGGTTCGACCACCGCACCGCACTGGGTGCAGGTTGAGCCGGTAGCCATTACGGCAAGGTACTCAAGAATGACAATTCGACACTCGACGGCATAAGAAAAAGTGCGATATCGCTTCCCACGATGCTAAGATACCCATTGAACGCCCACTCGGCCAATAGCCCAAAGCTGCGTGCCCGACGCGCCGCCTCTTGGGAAT
Organism: Gemmatimonadales bacterium; assembly: GCA_046757925.1. Lineage (GTDB taxonomy): Bacteria > Gemmatimonadota > Gemmatimonadetes > Gemmatimonadales > GWC2-71-9 > JAZDCZ01. The sequence continues at coordinate 59,978 of JBHHZE010000005.1, read as the reverse complement.
CGCGGATCTGTGGGATGCACAATACCTTAAGGGTACAGAGTCAACAGTTCGGCTCGGCTCTGCGTAGTCCACGGAGAATCCCTTTGAATGATCTTGCGACCCGAGCCACGCAACCCCCAGAGCAACGAGCGGACTATGAAGAACCTACTCCTGCCCGGCCGTTCCCCAATTTTGGTCGCGGTGTTTGCTGCCGTGGCGACTCTCGGTGCGCCGCCGGCGGCCTTGGCACAACAAGACACGTGGGCACTGACCAATGCCCGGATCGTCACGGTATCGGGCAGAACGGTAGCAAACGGCACCGTCGTGATCCGAGACGGGCTGATCGCCGATGTCGGAGCGTCGGTGAGCGTACCGCCCGATGCCCGAGTACTCGACCTCGCTGGGAAAACGGTGTACCCCGGCCTCATAGACGCAGCATCCCACGCGGCACTGCGACAGAGCCGACGACGACGCCCCTCCGGCGGCTTCGGAGGTTTCGGAGGACAGCGAGACACCTCTCGTTACCAGGGACTGGATCCCGACCGCGTGATTCGGGAGGAGCTACTCCCCGCCGATCCATCGGTTGCCGCCTGGCGCCGGGCGGGAGTGACCACGGCACTCGTCGCCCCCAACCGCGGGGCCTACCGCGGTCAGAGTGCGCTCATCAATCTGCGTGGCGAGGCACCGGGCGAAATGGTGCTGCGCTCGCCCGTGGCACTGCACATGGGGTTCGAGGGCGTGCGGGGCCGGTATCCCTCGACCTTGATGGGCGTCATGTCTTACGAGCGACAGAGCATGCTGGACGCGCAAACCCTAGCCAAGAATCTCGCTCGCTACCAGAGGAATCCGAGCGGCCTGGAGCGTCCTAACTTGGACCCCAAAACCGAGGCGCTCATCCCGTATGCCGCAGGCCGGCGCCTGGTTGTCATCGATGCGGGCCGGAACAGATATATCCGCCGTGCGGTGAAGCTCGCGCGTGAATTCGGTCTCAACTACCTGCTCTCGGGTGTCGGTGAAGGTTGGCAGACGCTCGATTTGCTGAAGGCGGAGGGCCGGCCGGTGCTGGTTTCGCTGGATTTCGAGGAGGCCACATCGATGACGGGTCGGTCGTACTTCTATACCCGTCCCGACGTTCCCCCCTCGGACGACGATCTGGAATGGCTGGTGCAGCACAATGCCGCGGCGCTCGATTCGGCTGGAATCAGTTTTGCCCTTACCTCCGGTGGCGGAACCGTAAGTGCCGCCGATTTCAGGGGAGCTGTCAGTAAGGCGATCGACGCGGGTCTGTCACCCGACGCGGCCCTCCGGGCGCTTACCTTGGCACCCGCTCGGATCCTCGGCGTATCCGACCGGCTGGGGTCGGTCGAGCGCGGCAAGATCGCCGATCTCGTTGTGGCATCCGGCGATCTGTTTGACGACTCCACGAACATCGAGGCGGTATTCGTGGATGGTGAGCGGTTCGTCATCGACCGAGACCGCACGGTGGCCGGCGGTCGTGGCAGTGCCAGCCGTGGTGGTCGACGACGTGGTGGTCGTTTCCGGCAACGTGAGGCGGAGAAGCAGGACTCGACCGAGGCGACCTCGCGACCGACCGTACATCCTGCCATACGCGTCGCGCCTGCCGAGGTCCCAAGGGCCCAACTGGTCGCAATCACCAACGCAACCGTGGTGACGGCGTCGCACGGAACGCTCGAGAACGCAACCATCATTGTGCGGAATGGCAAGATCGCTCAGGTCGGTTCGAACGTCACGGTCCCCAAAGGTGCCGCTGTAATCGATGCGTCCGGCAAGTATGTCATTCCGGGAATAATCGACTCGCACTCCCATATGGCTATCGAGGGGGGTATCAACGAAGGAACCGACAATCTGACACCGCAGGTGCGCGTAAGGGACGAAGTCCGGAATGACGACATTCAGATTTGGCGGGCGCTGGCCGGAGGCGTCACGACGGCACATCTGCTGCACGGTTCCGCCAACTCCATCGGCGGCCAGGATGCGGTTATCAAGCTGCGCTGGGGCCTGAACGCCGATCAGATGTTGCTCGAGGGGGCACCGCAGGGGATCAAGTTCGCGTTGGGCGAGAATCCCAAGCGATCCCGTGCCGCCGGACAGCGGGGTGTGCCGCGTCGGTTCCCGGCGACGCGGATGGGTGTGGAGTACAGTATCGCAGAGGCGTTTCAGCGGGCCATAGAGTACAAGCAGGAATGGACCGATTATGAAGCGCAGGCCAAGCGCGCGAAGAAAGGGAAGGAACCGCTCGAGCCCAGGCGCGACCTATTCTTGGAAACTCTCGTCGGAATCTTGGACGGCACCATCCGGGTACACAGCCACAGTTACAGGTCCGACGAGATCCTGATGCTCATACACCTGGCAGATTCTTTGGGGTTCAAGATCGGCACGTTCCAGCACGTGCTGGAGGGATACAAGGTGGCGGACGAACTGGCGGCGCACGGTGCCGGCGCCAGCACGTTCGCCGACAACTGGGCCTACAAACTCGAGGCGTACGACGCCATTCCGTACAATGCGGCGCTCATGACGCAGCGTGGTGTAAGGGTGTCAATCAACTCCGATAGCGGCGAACGCATCCGAAGATTGCTGCAAGAGGCCGCCAAGGCGATGAAATACGGAGGTGTCTCCGAAGAACAGGCGATCCGAATGGTAACCCTCAACCCGGCTCAGGACATCGCGATGGGCGATAGACTCGGCAGCATCGACATCGGCAAGGATGCCGATATCGTGATCATGTCGGGCCATCCATTCGATCCACAGAGCGTGGTCGAGAAAACGCTAGTTGACGGGATCGTCTATTTCGACATCGACACGGCGCCGCGGTTGGAAGACATCATGCGGCGCGAAAAGAACAAGACCGAGCGCGTAACGAGCGGAGGTGCCCAGTGAGAACCGTGACTCGAATCTCAGCTGCCGTGGTGGGCATGGTTCTGTTGGGAGCCTTCGCATCCACCGCGAGCGCGCAGACCATCGCAATCCGGGGTGCGACGATCGTTCCCGTCACGGGGCCGCGGATCGAAAACGGAACCATAGTGATCCGAGGCAACAAGATCGCCGCCGTGGGATCCAACGTGACGATCCCGGCGGAGGCGCGTGTGATAGATGCCACCGGCAAGTTCGTCTACCCCGGCATGATCAACGCGTGGACCCAGGTTGGGCTAAACGAGATCGGCTCCGTGGCGGGCGGCAACGACGTGCGTGAACTTGGCGATTTCGATCCGGCCATGGCGGCCGTGGTGGCGATCAATCCTCATTCCGAGATGGTCCCGGTCGCGCGTGTGAATGGAATCACGAGCGTGCTGAGCGGCCCTACTGGAGGCCGCATATCCGGTGTTGCCGCGTTGATAGACCTGGACGGCTGGACGCCGCAGGAGATGGCGGTCGAGCCTCTGGCGGCGCTCGTAGTCAACTATCCCCGGTTCGGTGCCGGCGGCGGCAGAGGTTTTGGTGGCTTTTTCCGACCGCAGGGATCTCCCGAGGAACGCCGGCGGACGGCAGAGAGGCAGGCGCGCGAACTCAAAGACTACTTGGAGCAGGCCAAGAGCTACGCGGCGCGTAAGGCCAGGAATGCGCTCCCCAGGCTGGACCGGCAGATGGAGGCCATGGTGCCGGCGATTACGGGCGAGATGCCGGTCATCATCACCGCAAACTCCGACGAAGAGATACTGGGTGCCATCGATTTGGCGGAGCAGTTCGATCTCGACTATGTGATATATGGGGCGAGGGAGGCCTGGAAGGTGGTGGATACGTTGGCAGCCAAGAACGTCAGGGTCGTGTTCTCGCAGATCCTATCCAGCCCCGGCCGGGACGACCCATTTGACGCCATCTACGCCCAGCCCGGCGTGCTGGCTGCCAGAGGAATCAAGTTCGCGTTCTCGACCGGTGATTACGCCAACTCCCGGAACCTGCCCTACAACGCGGCCAAGGCAACGGCCTACGGGCTCGATCCAGGGATCGCACTAAAGGCTCTGACCATCTGGCCCGCCGAGTTTTGGGGCGTGGACGACCGGTTGGGCAGCATCGAGGTTGGTAAGCAAGCGGACTTGTTCATCGCGGATGGTGACCCGCTGGACGTGCGGACCACTGTCGAGCAGGTGTTCATCCGGGGTCGTCCCGTCTCCATGGAGACGCGGCACACGCGGTTGTACGACAAATTTAGGGCTCGGTAATATCGCTGGCCTCGGCCACGCACTTTAGGGCGTAGCGCATGGCTTGGCCGAGGAGGGCCGGCGGGTGCCCTGCGAGGAACGGTTCTGGGGGATCTACGTACAGCCAGAAGATCTCCATGCACTGTTCGTCGGTGAGTTCGTCGATCCAGGCGGTGCCGGATTGAGCGGGGACTATCTCACCCACCGGATCCTTCATATCTGAGCGCTCATTCGTATCAATGTGACCGCGCTTGACCACATGCACAACTGCCGGTAGCCTGGTGGACTATTGGCGGCTCATGTACTCTTTTGATATCCCCTATCCCCAAAAAAGAGTCTGGTTTTCGTCCTCCATGATTAGGAGCGTATGGACCACGCATCCATGAGTTGTCGCTGGGTATTCGCAAGAACGATTCTTGTGGCTGTGTTCCTCCTGGGTCCGGCCGCGGCAGCTGGTCAGAGCCCAGTAGTACTCGTGGACGTGAACGTGATCCCTATGGACCACGAGGGAATTCTCGAACACCAAACCATCCTAGTGGAGGGGACCCGTATAAGTCAGATTGGGCCCACGGGAAGTGTCTCGATCCCCGCGAACGCCCGCGTCATCGCTGGGCAGGGTGCCTTCGTCCTGCCCGGACTTGCAGACATGCACGTACACTTTCAGCGGGATGCAGCAGAACTTCTACTGGATGTAGCGAACGGTGTTACAAGTGTCAGAGATCTATCTGGCGAGGACGAGTACTTGAGGTGGCGCGATGAGATTACGTCTGGGGATCGCGTCGGCCCCAACCTCTATCTTGCAAGCCCGCTCATTGACGGCGCTCGGGGCAAACGCGTTATCGCCTTTCTCGGCGCAGGCACACTGGGGTTGGGCTTGGTGCTCTTCGTAGTTGTCTACCTGCTCATGTCACACTTCACTACGCGCCCAAACATTCCGCGGACCGTTACTGTCGCACTACTGGGGGCCGCGCTCGGCACGGCGTTCCTCATCGTACGCTTCGTGATTCCCTTTCCCGACTACGTAATGGGGCGCACGCGGGTGGCTCACGAATACGTTTGGTCGCGGGCCGAAGCGGCGAGGGCCGTCCGGGATGGATCCGCCCGTTACGACCAGATCAAGCTATATGGGAACCTCACACCGGGCGAGTTCTCAGCGGCACTCCAGGCGGCGGGTGACGCCGGAATCCACACCGTAGGTCATGTGCCTCGGTCTGTCGGTCTCCCGAGCGTGCTCGACTCAGGAATGGACGAGTTGGCGCATGTGTACTTCCTGGTAGAGGAGATGCTCGCAACAACAGACACCGGGGTTCGATTGCCCGAATCTGAGCGCAACGCAGCATACCGGGAGAGGCTTGCGCAGATAGTGGACCAGGTACGGAGTTCAGGTATCGACGTCACGGCGACGTTGATGCCGCTACCAGAACTTCTCGAACAGTTTACGGATACGACTGCGTTTCTCGCACGGAATGACTTGAAGTACCGCACAGCGGAGTCGGTTCGGCTTATACGAAAACGAATGGCAGAAGGGGAAACCATCGAAGCCCTCCGGTCACTGAAGGCGCACAGCACCTGGGGAACGGTCGCCGCGGTTGGCCTATACCGATCTGGGGTTCCTCTGGTGTTGGGCACGGACGCGTCACCCTTGGTCGCGGTCACCGGTTTCGCGGTCCACGACGAACTGCGGATCCTTGTCGATGGCGGTCTTACTCCTTACGAAGCCATCAGCACTGCGACCGTCAATGCCGCACGCATAGTCGGTGAAGGAAACCTCTGGGGAGCTATCGCACCCGGCATGCGGGCCGATCTGATTGTAGTAGAACAGAATCCTCTCGAAGATATCGCAGCACTGTCACGACTCCGGGAAGTAATGGTATCGGGGAGGTTGTACGACCGAGATGACTTGCGCGATCTTCTGGCGACCGTAATCGAGCGACGACGGGGAACTTAGAGCAGAACCGTCTCGAGTGCCGGTGGTTGGGCCGTCGCCGGGGAGCGGTGCATGCGATGTCTCACCCAATCCCAGTTCACGAAGATCAGTAGCTGCGGCCAGTTGAGAAAGTAGATGGTTGTGGTAAGGAGGATTCCAATGTGAAATGCTATCGCGGCCGGGATCATGACAATACGGGATCTCTTCGAGAAAACGGCAACAACGAAGACGAGGTCCATTGCCACGGCCCCCAGCGCGATTGCGAAGCACAGCATGGGACGTTCAGCTATCCAGGGGCCGAGCGGCCGAACGCTCACTGTCTGAAAAGCCTGATCGTATGCTAGGATGAGATTACGAATCGTGTCACCGGAGATCCAACCAAGCCCCACATGAAAGAGCTTCGCGTAGCCCGCGAACAGATATATCTGCGCGACGAAGAGCTGCATCACACACAACGGCCAGTTATAGTGCCACGATCGCGTTCCAACGCGTCCCCGTGTCGGCACTCTCAGCGCCCATACGTCCGTGCAGGGAGCGAATGCCAGAGTAACCAACGACAGCACTGACACCTCAAACCCTCGCTCCGTGGGCCCTGGATACCACATGATGTTCTCATATGGTGCCAGGTGATACAGGAGTAGTGCCGACATCAGGCAGGTAATACGAGGATGGATGCCTAGCACGACTCCCACCAGCAAAACCATTGTTAGCCACTGCAGGACATGCTCAAAACTGAGATGGCCGGGGAAGATCAAGAAACGCCACAGGGCGGCTCGCGGGACACTCGCCCAAAACTCCGGCGGAGACGCTGATATTCCAGCCAGGTCTCTTGACAGTAGAATCCACAGGGCATGTACACCGAAGACGATCCGTGCAGCAGCCAAGTTCCAGGCGGATTCCGGGCGAAACCAAAACCGATTCCAAGAGGCGGCGAGCGTCGCACTACGATTGCTCACGAAGGCCTCCGAAACTCGTAGAACAGGGAACGTCTGAAAGCGCTCGGATCTCTGGCGCGATCCAGAAGATTCCACTCGTAGAAATAGACTCGCAGACCGATCAGTTGGTGTCGCGGTACGCTGTCCGGATCAGACCAAATCTTGGGCTCCAAGAGAAAATAAGGCGCCGAAAACGGACCGAGCACTCGGATGACAGTTCCAACACGCTCGCCTTTCTTGCTTCGGATGCGGGCAACCTCCAAACGGTCAAGGAGGTATTGAGATGCCTTGGCTCGCTCGGAGGCGGCAAGTTTGGGAGCCTTGACAACAAACCACTGTGCAAAATCGCGAAACACCAGCGGTTCCCACGCTCGATAATCGATATCGAATTCTCGATCTGTCGAATCGACGACCATGATCCGGTACTGAGAAATGTCTTCTGGAATCTTCCCCGCAATCAGTGGCCAGTCGGCAAACGGCCACGCGTTCTTCTGTAGAATGCCTGCGGAGAACGATGCAAGCAGCAGATAGACCAGAAAGACATTTACGCCGAACTTACGGTTCCGCTCCGCTAGGTGCATGGAGCCGCGCCGCGCGAACACCAGTCCCACCATCACGAAACCCAGAAAGATCAATCCTGCCAGGACGTGCTTCATCGACCAAGCCTACTCCGTCCAGAGGATGTACACTCGAGATCTACGATACCTCCTCGACAGAATAACTCGATTCGAGATCCCAGGCACTGCACCGACCCCGGTACACGGTCGTGGTCAACGTGCCGAAAGCCTGTTACACGGTTGTAGCTGACGGCAACGCCAGTATCATCGAACAAAGGCTCTTGGAATCTCGTGACCAAACCCGCCAGAAAATGCCAGACCCTCTCGACGTCCCACTGTGCAAAATCAGCGTACATCTTGCCTGGCTCGATCATTGGTGCACCCGTGGCGAGCGTATCCTCCTGCGGCACGCGGCGATCCGTGCCACTCTCTATAGCATCGAGTGCATGCCGGAGCGCAGTAGCTCCGCGGCGTGCGATTCTGTCCCCAAGAGCCTCCACGCTGAATCCCCGTGGCAACGGGAAACCGTCCTGCAGTATTATGTCACCGGCATCGACGTTTTCCGTGACCCAGTGGACTGTTACGCCAGTCTCCCGATCGTCATGATAGTAGATCCAAAACAGCGGCAGGCGACCACGGTGCCGCGGCAGCAACGATGGATGAAGGTTGATCGCCCCCAGCCGGGGCACTTCATAAACCGTTCGGGGCAGTATCCAAGGGTAGCCCGCAATGCACATGATGTCGGGGCGGAACTCGCCGAGCACACGGATCGTTCCTCCATCGTCCCTCGCCCGTACAGCTACCACGGGAACGCCAAGATCCTGCGCAATGCTGTCGATGCCACTGGAACCTGTCATTCGGAACAACCGTCGCACCGTTCTTGCCGCTCGACGCATCCGGCTCCCCTTAGGCCTCGGTCGAGGGCGGACGGCAACGACCACGCGATGGTTCCCCCCGATCAACTGCAACGCCTGACACGATATTGGATCAGAACTTCCAAAGAATGCCACACGCAGCATGATTCCCCGCTAGGACGTTCTCACCGTGTAAACAATCGATTTCACCCAGCAGGGCAGGAATCTGCACTCGGCCCCTGCCCGGGGCAATAGAACAGCTCTCTCAGCTGTCCCTTGACAGACCGCGGCCTCGGCGATGAATTTGACTCGGATCATTACAAGCAAACGGAGCCGTCAGTGCAACGATATCGCCGCGATCCGGACATCGAATCCGCACCGATGCCCGAAGATACGATTCTCTACAATCCGAGCGCAAGCAACTTCTGCATGCTGAACCAGACCGCGGCCCATGTCTGGGAGAAACTTGCCTCGCCGGCCAGCACAGACGAACTTGTGTCTTCGATTCGTGAGCATTTCTCGGTTGGTGAAACAGACGCCGTGGAACGCGACGTCCGGGAGACGCTCCGGCAGTTCCAGGATATGAAAATGGTTGTTCCGGTGCAAGACGCTTGATCAGACCCTTTTGGAGAATGCAATGAACGAAACGGCCGAAAAACCCAGATACGTTGCCCCGCAAATCCGGGTAATGGACGAGGAAGAAGTGCTTAAGACATTTCAGGTCACGAGCGCTGCCGGCGCCTGGTGGGTGGTCGGAGTCGGCGGCTCGGGCTAGAAATCCGAGACTCTAAGACCAAGCACAATGCCGTCATCAGCATACCCTCTTCCTACTCAAACGGTCGGGGTAACTGGTGAAAAGAGTTCCAAGGACATCCGATCGGTCGTCTCCGCCGACTGCACCGACTGGTTTCGGTTCGGTGATGGTTGTTTGTCGCTCCGGTGCGATGACCCGAGTTTTCGCAAACGGTTCCACGACCTGTATCGCGAGTCCCTCGTCTCACAATCCGAGCCCGGTCTTCCCGTGGTCGGTTGTCGTGTACAGCTAGATCAGCCGTTGGGAAAGATTCAGATCTCTTTCGATGATCCCGAGGCTCTCGACGCGGTAGCCTTCGCCCTCTCTGCGTTAGCAGACTTCGGTTTTCGTAAAATCGAGTGCGAAAGGACGGGATGGCGGGCCATCCGTTCCAGCACGACTCCCGGGACCATCAGATTCTGCGACCACCAGATAGTTGCGGACCCTGAGAGTCCTTGGCAATCAGTCGCCGGGTCACTGGCAATCCACCGCGTGCTCCGCCTCCAACGCAACACGTTCTTCTTTCATGCCGCCACCATTGGCGTAGGCAATCGCGGGCTCATTCTCATGGGCCCCAAGGAATCGGGCAAGACCACGATGTCGCTCGCGCTCGCAGACCGAGGTCACGCTTTCTTTGGCGACGAGTTTGCGGTGGTGAGATTGAACACGCTAGAGCTACTTCCGTTTCGGCGTCGAATCTCCGTGAGGCCGGGCCCTGCAGCGGTTCGTGTCTCGCACACGCTCGAGTCGGGCGAATACCAGCGTGATGAGCTGTCGGATGGCACGGTTCGAACCAGAGCACACGCCGACGAGCTGTTTCCGGGAGATCCGCCCAAGCCGCTGCCGGCAACGACCTTGGTCTTTCTGCGGGGCAAGACAGCGTCGCCGCACCTTGAGCGCTTCACGCCAGGGGCTCAGCACCTACGCTACCTTACGCCATACGAGAGCCTCACGTGGGGTGCCAACTCGGCTTCGGTGGTGGTCAAGTTGCTCAGGCTCATGGGCCGGCTGAAGTGCTATTTCCTCGATCTTGGCCCGGTTGCGGATACGACCAAGCTACTTGAAGATCTAATGATGGAGACCTGATGCCACTCACCGTTCGCGAGCAGGGCGACGTCGTTGCGACATACCGCTACGTCGCCGTAAGCCTAATGGAGTGTCTGGCCCGCTGGGTTCCGACGACCCCTGAACTCGAAGCGAAGGCGCTGTTCGGCCGGCACATCTGGGACTTCGCACAGCATGCAGATCAATTCGGGTACAGAACGCATGAATTGAGATTGGCACTGCAACACAGCAGGCCGCCCGTACAGGGCTACAAGAGAGTGCTGGAGAATCTCGATGCCATCACCAGGACTCCCGATCGCATCGCGGTGTTCTACGATGCCGTCTTACCGGACTTGGAACAGAGATACCGTGCTTATCTAATAGACGCCGACCCACTGCTCGACGAGCCAACGATCCGCATTCTAGAGCGCGCACTTTCCGATTTCTCTAGAATGCTCCGCGACCGGGACCAACTGCTGACTGAACGACCCGATCTCGCGCCCGAACACGGTGAAGAAACCGCGGCCTTGGTCACCGGGGTCAATAGCATAGCCAAGCTCGTCGACTACCGCCCCTCAACCGATGCAGCCGCCGTGGAGTCAGAGTGACAGCGGCATGTGACACCAAAGAAGTACGGGGAGTTACACTCCGAACAGACCCGGTGCGTGAGGACTGCTTCGAGGTTGTGGACACCGAGATGGAGATGAAGACCTGGACCGACATGTCGGACGTGTCGCGGCGGGAACGTCTCCATCGGCATATGAACAACGAGCTGGGAGCACTGGAGATTGCGGCACAGTGCCTAGCTGATTATCCCGATGCGCCTTGGAAGCTACGCATGCGTCTTGCCCGACAGGCGTCCGATGAGGCGCGCCACGCGACAGTCCTCTATCGCCGGCTCAAGGAACTGGGCGGACAGAAGGGCGAATTCCCGGTCGCCAACTACGAGTGGGGTGTCACCATGATGCTCGACAACCTGCCCGGGCGCCTCGCCGTGCAGAACCGCACGTTCGAGGCCGGCCTCATCGATCTCCTCGGCGTCCTCCGCACGACGTGGCGCGAGGTGGGCGACACGAAAACCGCCGATCTGTTGGACGGGATTCTCGCTGATGAGATCACTCACGTGCGCTTCGCTAACCAGTGGATTCGCAAGCTGTCCGAAGAGGACCCGCGTGTGCTCTTGAAGGTCGCGATGGCCATTCGGTTCCTCGCCATGGCAAATGCCAAGACCGAGCCACGAGTAGGCGAGATCGACACGATCGGGCGGGAGGTCACCAAGGAAGATCGCCTACCGCCCGCCGTCAATGTCGAGGGCAGACGCGAGGCCGAGTTCACCGAGGATGAAGTGTTGGAGGTGCTAAAGCTGGCGGGGTTTCGATCGATCCTCCCCACTCATGTCAAGATCACAGCATCATGAGTGCGTCCGAGCTTCCTCCCCAATCGGAGAATTCGCAGGGTGAAAGCCCGGCCCGCGAATCGCACGTGAAGGTCGTGGATCGCTGGAGAGAGTGTACAAATTTCCCACCGGACCACCCGGAGCGTCTCGTGGAATTCCTGCATCGCCAGATGAACGAGGAAGCGAACGTGATGGAGAATGCCGCAAGTAGCCTGGTTGATTTTCCGGAGGCAGATTGGTCCATTCGAAAGTCGCTGGCTCGGCAATGTGCGGATGAGGCACGCCACACCCTCATCTACAAACGACTGCTCGAGAAACGCGGCGGCCGAGTCGGGCAGTACCCTGTACTTAATTTTCAATACAAGACTATTCGCAAGATCGACTCTCTCATTGGCCGGCTCGCCGTGGAGAACCGAACGTTTGAGGCCGACGGCCTGGATGCTGTCACCTACGGTCTCACGCAGGCCGAACAGTCGGGAGACGCCGAACTTTGGGCAGTTTACGACGCACAGCAAGCTGACGAGATCCGCCACGTGGGATTCGCCAACGAATATATTCGCCGCCAGATCCGCAAGGATCCGCGGAGCGCCCTCGAGATGGCACGCGCTCTCACCGACAGCATGCAGGCGTTCAAAGAGACCTTTGACGACGGTGGTACCCTCGTGAGCGAGTATGGCATAGCCCACGACGAGCGAAGGATGGCCGGGTTCGACGCTGGCGAGATCGAAGTGGCGCACGAACAGGCGGAGGCCCGGCGTGCGGCTGTACGGCAACAACTGACCTGCACGTAGGACTGTTCATATGTCCGCCACTGCGGTATCTGGATTCCGTGGTAGCTCGATCGGGACTTCGCCGGTTTCCGCTGGGTGGATTGAGAAGCCCAGTTATGACCTGGCACTCTTTACTCTCGCGCCCTTGGCAGGCCTCGTAGTTATTCTGGCCAACTACTATGTCCCCGGGGGCTATCGTCTCGGAATAGCGGCAACATTTCTCGTCGCAATTCCACACTACCTGTCATCCTTCAGCTTCTACTTGGGAGACGACAACCTCGAATACTACCGAACCCGTAAACTGGCGTTCTTCGCGGGCCCCGTCATCATCTTTGGAGTTGTGCTGCTCCTGCGCGTGATCGGCTATCACCGGCCCGTACAGAGCACGCTCTTTGTATGGAACATCTACCACGTCTCGATGCAGAGTGCTGGGATCCTATCTATATATCGTCGATTGAATGGCGGACCTGCGGGTGAGCGGCCTGTGGCACACCTCGCAATTCTCTCCGTGAACGCAGCGATGGCGTTCTGGTACATCGATCGTTTCACACCGCTGTACGAGCTGTTAGTGCAGATCCATCCGTTCGCCCCCTGGGCTCTGCGAGCCGTTGCCCTTCCCGTAGCCGCCGGATCTCTGGGAATCTTTCTGTACCGACTCGCAAGGCGCGATGGTCCGATCTCGCTTGCCGAAGGGTCGTTTCTGATTTCGAGCCTGCTGCTGTTCCATCCATACCTTTGGGTCAAGGATTCGCAGTTGGCCACCTTCGGCATGCTAATGGGGCACTTTATTCAATATCTCGCGATCGTGTGGCTGCTGAATCTGCGAAAATACGCTCATTCTCAGGGATCAAGGCGGCAACGGACCCTTGGCTGGATCAGCGGGCGGCCAACTCACCTTTTTGGAACGCTGTTCGCTGCTGGCATCACGTTCTACCTCGCCGACAAGTTGACTACTGCGCTTGGCGCCCCGATGGTCTACGTGGTCATCTGGAACGCCATGACACTCATACACTTCTATCTGGACGGACTGGTGTGGGCCTTCAAGCAACCCTACGTGAGGCAGTCAATCGGTCCGTACCTCTCTCCTCCTTCGCACATCCGGGCTGCATGAAGCGAGCACCAGTCAAGCAACGACTTGGCAAGACTGATCCCGCCGAGATGCGAGCGGTAACCAAACTGCTACGGCGCTCAGACAGAGAAATTGAGTCCACGATATCCGGCGTGAGCATGGGAGCAACGATCCCCGATGGCTCCACCATTCGAATAACCTACCATCAGCCAGAAGCAATGTCAGTCGGTCAGGTTATCGCGTTTATCGCTTCCAACGGACTCGTCGCACATCGGATTGTTGCACGTGGGTACGGACGCCGGGGACGGAGTTTCCTCATCACCCGTGGGGACGCAACCTGTATCTGCGATGCACCCGTGCAGAAGGCCGATGTCTTGGGCGCAGTAACCGCGTACAAGCAGTGGAGTGGTTGGTGCGATGTTCCCGCTCCGCCACGACTGCCCGGCCTTCGGGGAGCGGTTGCGGCAGGGCTCGCAAACGTAGTCGGGCTAGGGCTAAGTATCGATGTTCGGCTGGGAACTGCGATCACCGCGCTCGCAAGGCACGCGCGGCGCCTAAAGCGTCGATTAACGCGTACCGTTGGCGGGGTTCCGATATCACACCATCCTGCACCGTCCGCATACGCCTCAGAGCCACGGAATACGTGGACAAGCCGGTCTGAAGAGGCACTTGGATTCCGTAAGTTGGCATTACAGATACTGACTGATGTTGGTGGTGTGAGCGACGACACTTGGGACGCAGCAAACCTCTACAGCAGCTACGCCTGGAGGCTATTCAACACTATCGAGCACTGTGCGTTACCGCTGTCATCTCGCATGGGACCGAACCACATATCCCGCCTTTCTTCCGACGTGCAGCAATTGTTAAAGGAGTCTGCCGCTTACGAGTTCGGCAGGACCGTGTTGGCACGGAACGAACTCAACAAGATTGCTGCCATTGCTCGCGAGCGAGACTTGAGACCAATTGTTCTCAAAGGGGGCATTTCCGCATTCACACGTCAGAGTCCAGTGGATCTAGTCGACATAGACATCCTGCTACCCAATAGAGACGCGCATGAACTGGCAACTGTGTTAGATGACAGAGGCTACAGATCTGGCTTCAGCTCCGCACGCCACATGACAGAACGCTTCGGTCCAGGTAGTAGCCAAGTGGAAATCCATGTCACGCTAGACAGGCAGGGATCAGCTACGTCAGAAGAGATTTGGAATCGTGCAGTGCCTCTGCTGGGCGCCGATTACCTTTGGCAGCTGGCACCAAGCGACCACCTCTGGCACATTCTCACTCACTCGACACTCGATCACCCGATGCGTCGAGGTCGGCTTCGAGACCTAGTTGTCACTGCAGGTGCAATTGAGCAGTGTACCGAGGATGATCTAGCAGTGGTCCGCGACCGCATTGGGCACCACGAGAAGGCCGAACTGCTCGAAGCGCTCCTCCATGTGGCGAACTCCGTTCTAAAGCACGAGCTGCCAGGCGACCCATTCCAAGCAGTCGCCCTCGATAACTACATGGTGCACGCAGCATTACGACGGCTCAAGGTGCCACACAGATTCTTTGAAGATCTCAAACCTTCGGTATTCGCTCTGTTGCACGGACCGGAAGAGAGGCGCCAACTTTGGGCAGACACACGGCTGGTTTCACTCGCTCGTTCGCCACGCAGAATCATATCGTGGGCCGAACACCTGCATCCGAAGTTCGGCAGAGCTTGGCGGGTTCTCGTGAGAGTTGTGTACCGCATGGTGATGTTTGTGATCGCGCTGCCCCTTGCCGGCGCAATTAGATGGGCTCAAAGTCACCTGAAGACAGGTCCGATCCCCAGACCCCCAACTTGAAGCATCCCCGCCAGCACGATACATTCGCCCATCCACACAGACCCAGGTGAACGCTGTGCGAAGAAACTACCACACAGCCCTGCAGTGCTTCCTGTCGATTATGGCATTGTCCGCCACTACATCGAGGGCGGGCGCACAGGCTGTTGCCATTACTACAGACCTGCTAGACGGCCTCCGTTTCCGCTCCATCGGCCCGGCGGTCATGGGCGGGCGGATCCACGACGTCGAAGCCCTGCCCGACGATCCGTCGACCATCTACGTAGCCAGCGCCTCGGGCGGGATCTGGAAATCCACCAACAAAGGCACGACGTGGACACCGATCTTCGACCACCAGGCCGTGAGCACGTTCGGCGACGTGGCGATTGCGCCCTCCGATCACAGCATCATCTGGGCGGGCACGGGCGGCCAGAACAACCGCCAGAGCACCTCTTGGGGTAACGGCGTCTACCGCTCCGCCGACGGCGGCGAATCGTGGAAGCACATGGGCCTGGACGAGACGCGCCATATAGGCCGAGTGGTTGTAGATCCCAACGACGCCGACGTTGCCTACGTTGCAGCGTTGGGAAGTCTCTGGGCGCCGAGCGAGGAACGAGGCGTCTATAAGACCACGAATGGCGGCAAGAAATGGAAGCGAGTCCTCTTCGTCGATACGCTGACCGGCGTCGTTGATCTCGTAATGGACCCCACCGACCCCAGCACGCTGTACGCCGCAACCTACCAGCGGCAACGCCGCACCTGGGGATTCAACGGCGGTGGAGCCGGGAGCGGCATCTACAAGACGACCGACGGCGGACGGCACTGGCGCGAACTGACCGATGGTCTCCCGCATGGAGACAAGGGCCGAATTGGGTTGGCGATTGCCAGAACGGCCCCCAATGTCCTGAATGCCACGATCGAGCACGCGTCGGAGTCCGGAACATACCGGACTACAGACGGCGGTGAAACCTGGCAGAAGGTGAGCAGCACAAATCCCCGCCCTATGTATTACAGTCACATTTTCATCGATCCAACCGACGAGAACCGCGTCTACCTGCTGGCGACCAACTTCTACAAGTCGGAGGACGGCGGACACACTTTCAAGACGCTCCCCACTAGACCCACCTACGACGTAGGCGTGCACAGCGATTACCACACCCTGTGGATCGACCCCAACAACCCCGAACACTTCTACCTTGCGGGCGACGGGGGACTGCACGAATCCTGGGACATGGGACAGACATACGTCCGCATAAACAACATTCCGATCGGGCAGTTTTACGCAATCGACGTGGACATGCGCACGCCCTACCATATCTACGGCGGCATGCAGGACAATCACTCGTGGATGGGACCCTCAGCCACGCGCCGTTGGGCAGGCATAATCAACGACGACTGGCAACAGATCGGCTTCGGCGACGGGATGTACCAACAAGCCGACCCGACCAGTCACCGTTATGTCTACGTCCTGGCGCAGAACGGCAATCTCTCTCGCTTCGATGCCGTGACAGGAGACGCACTCGGGATACGCCCGGCTCCACCGACAGGCGAAGCTCCATATCGCTTCGACTGGACGACACCGAGTTTGGTGTCGCAGCACGACCCCCGCACGATCTACCTGGGCGGCAATCGGCTTTTCATCTCGCACGACCGCGGAGAGACATGGGAGCGTACGCCCGATCTCTCCCGTGAGATGAGCCGCGACACATTGCGCTTGATGGGCGTACTCGGATCCGACTTGAGAATCTCCAAGAACGACGGTACCAGTTCGTTCGGAGAGATCACGACCATCTCGGAATCGCCGCTCACACCCGACATCCTTTGGGTGGGAACGGACGACGGCAACCTACAGCTGTCACGCGACGGCGGCGCAACTTGGACCGAGCTATCGGGCAATGTGCCCGACGTCCCCACCGGTACTTACGTCAGCCGAGTGGCGGCATCGGTCACCGACCAGGGTACTGTGTATGTCACATTCGACGCACATCGGGATGGTGATTTCCAACCCTACGTGTTTCGATCGGTGGACTTCGGCCAGAGCTGGAGCAACCTTGGCAAAGACCTCCCTACAGGCTCGGCTAACGTTATCGTCGAATACGCTGGGAGTCCCAACTTGCTCTTCCTGGGCACCGAGCATGCACTGTTCGTATCGACCGACGCCGGAACTCATTGGGCCAAGTTCAGAGCCAACCTACCTACGACCCTGTATGATGACGTGGTCATACAGCCACGCGAGAAGGACCTGGTCGTTGCCACGCACGGCAGGAGTTTGTGGATTCTTGACGACTTGACTCCACTGGCCGAATGGGTGGGCGTGTCACGCAGCAAACCTGTCCACCTCTTCTCGATCAGGCGTACGACGATCTTTCAATATTGGAAGGACACGTCATACCGTGGACAGGCGGCCTACGCCGGGGAGAACCCTCCGTTTGGAGCGATCGTCTCATATTACCTCGCAAACCAGGTGGCGAGTGCCAGCATCGAGGTGACCAACCGGGCGGGTGAACTCATCCGCACCATCCAGGTGCCTCGAGAACGTGGAATCCACCGTGTCACCTGGGATCTCAGACACGAACCGCCACCACCCAGCCCGACCAATCAATCGCAACCTGCCATCCAACTGGCCCAACCGGTTCTCGCGCGCGGGCCGTTCGTATCACCCGGCACATATACGGTCACCCTGGACGCAGATGGGGTGAGAGCCACTCAGCGGGTTTCGGTTGTGGGTGATCCCTTGATGGCTATCTCGGACGATCAGTGGAACGAACGCGAAGAGTTCTTGATGGACCTACAACAGACGCAGCAACAAGTGCAGGAGACTACTGAAGCCGTTGCTACGCTCGTGAGAGAGCTCTCACAGAGTACTGATTCCAGCAGTGCCACACTTGACTCGGCACGCGCACTACAGCGGACACTGCGACAACTTAGGCGTCGGGCGGGTGGATTGGCAAGCGAATTCAACGGGCAGGGCGTTCGCCAGGGCAGCTTGTATCCCCCGACCGCGACACACAGGCAACGCAAGAGCCAACTCGAAGAATCCCTGCACAAAGCGATGGCTTCCCTCGAGGAACTCGAGCGCAAGACCGGTTAGCTATCATGCAGAAGGTGAACGCCACTCACCACTCCCTACTCCCTACTCCCTACTCATCATGAAGACACTCAGACTGATAGCCATCTACTTCGCGCTCGCCTCTGCCACCACGAGTGCTGCTGGCGCACAACAACCATTCGACATCTTGATCACCGGAGGCCGCGTAATCGACGGCACGGGGAATCCGTGGTTCAACGCCGATGTGGGAATACGGGATGGGCGGATCGTGGCTGTAGGACGCCTCGGTGGATCCGATGCGGCCCGCACGATCGACGCTCGTGGCAAAGTCATCGTACCGGGATTTATCGACGTTCACTCGCACGCCGACGGGCCCGATGGCGACGACACAGGCCTCAGGTCTCCCGATCCAAAGCGGCGTGCGGCTCCCAACTTGGTGAGTCAGGGAATAACGACGGTGGTCGTCAACCAGGACGGGGGCAGTCCCAGCTCGATAGCCGACCAACGCGCAAGGCTGGAGGCATTGGGCTTTGGGCCCAACGTGGTCCTGATGGTGGGCCACAACACCATACGACACGACGCGATGGGCGACGATTTTCGTCGCCTCGCAACGCCCGCCGAAATCGAGCGCATGAAGCAAGCTGTACGACGGGGGATGGAAGCGGGGGCTTACGGTCTGTCTGCGGGATTGGAATACGTTCCGGGACGATGGAGCGACACGGGCGAAGTCGTGGCGCTCGTACGAGAAGTGAAACCGTTCGGGGGAGTATACATCGTGCACGAGCGGGCATCGGGTAAGGATCCCATGTGGTACGTACCGAGCCACGACGAGCCCGGTCCTCCAACGATGCTCGACAATATCCGAGAGGTCATCGAGGTGGCGCGGCGAACCGGAGTACCCACCGATGCCACACACGTCAAGGTCAGGGGCGCAGACTATTGGGGGTCGGGCCGCGCCATCATCCAGCTCATGAATCGTGCGCGAGCACGTGGCATCGAGGTTTGGGCCGATCAGTATCCGTACAACACTACCGGCAGCGACGGCAACACGATGTTGATCCCCGATTGGGCCCTGAATGCAGATCGCTGGGCCCAGACTCCCGGTGGCGCCGACACCCTCCGATCTGCCAGAGATTATGCGGCTGCGCTCCGCAAGATACTGGACGATCCCAAGGCCGTGGTCGATCTACGGCGGGACATTGCCCGCGCAATAACGCGCCGGGGCGATCCGGAAAACATTGTCGTCTTCGACTACCCCGATTCATCGTGGATAGGACAATCGCTCGCGCAAGTGGCGGCAGAGTTAGACATTTCGTCCGTGGACCTGGCCATAAAGATGCAGTTGGAAGGCTTTAGGAACCGGCCGGGTGGCGCAAGATTACGTGGGTTTTCCCTCTCCGAAATCGACGTCGAATTGCTGGGCGCGCAACCGTGGACTCTCACCGCATCTGACGCCGGCGTGGCGTTGCCGACCGACGGCCCGGTGCACGCACGGTTCTACGGCACGTTTCCCCGCAAGATTCACGAGTACGCTCAGAAACGCGGCGCAATCACGGTGGAAAACGCAGTGCGTTCCGCAACCTCGCTGCCAGCACAGTTCATGGGATTTCGCGACCGCGGCATGATTCGCGAGAACTTTCGCGCCGATATCGCAATTCTGGACCTGGCCAAGATCGAGGATCGTGCCACCTTCTTCGAGCCACATCAATACGCTGCCGGGGTAGATTACGTGATGGTGGGAGGCAAGTTCGTAATCGACGGCGGAAAACCGACCGCTGCGCTGGCCGGACAAATCATCACGCCCAGGGAAGGCCGCCGATCCGGAACAACCGTGTCGGTTCCGTAATAGACATGTAGCCCGCCGTGGCTGCGCTGGGAACAATGTGCAGAACGTTCCGGTTCTGGGATGGCGATGAATAACATGACGATCAAGAGATCCATAGTGGCCGACAAATCAGACTCGACTACCAGCAATGAACCAGGCGTGGAAGCACGGCCTATCAAGTCGGTGGTTGAGTCCAGGATCGAGATGTCGCAACTCATGCGACCTCAGCACGCTAACTTTGCAGGCAATGTGCACGGCGGCACGATCCTCGCCCTCATGGACGAGGTCGCCTACACCTGTGCGTCACGCTTTGCGGAGTCCTACTGCGTGACTGTCAGCGTTGACAGTGTGGAGTTCTTGGCGCCGGTCCGCGTGGGAGATGTGGTGCGACTCAAGGCATCGGTCATCTTGGCGGGCAACACTTCTATGGAAGTGGGAATCAGCATGATCGCCGAGGACCCGCGGCATCCTGGTTCGGGCCGACGCACCAATCGCTGCTTCTTGTCCATGGTAGCCATTGGCGACGACGGTCGTCCCACACAGGTCCCCCAACTTCGTCTGGAGACCGCCGAGGATCGCACGTGGAATTGCGAGGCAAAGCTCAGACGGCAACTCCGTAGGCGCTACAAGAGCGACCTGGCAGCCGGTGTCTGCGAACTCGACCCGGATGATGCGTAGCTATCCTCGTGGGGCAACCACGTAAAGCAGGCCTTCTCTGATTGACGGGGGCGGCGTCCCCAGCTAATCTAGGATCTCAAATAGCTCCACTCCACAGAGCGAGATACGCCATGCCGGTGGCCGCCACCCTCAGCACTATCCCACTGTTCTCACAGCTGCGTGAGAGCGATTTGGCACGCCTCAGTCAGGCGGTACAGCAGCGGAGTTTCCCCAAGAACAGCGTCATCCTATTTCAAGACGATCCGGGGGCCGCGCTTTATATAGTCGAGAGGGGTCAGGTAAAAGTGGTCATAACTGCTGAGGACGGCCGTGAAGTGATACTCTCGATCCGCAGCAAGGGTGACTTCTTCGGTGAAATGTCATTGATCGACGATGAGCCTCGTTCGGCACATGTCATCGCCGTGGAGGACTCGGAGATCATGATCCTGCGGCGAGAAGACTTCAAGATGTGTCTCCAAGAAATCCCGCAGATTGCCGCCGGACTGTTGCGTGCTTTGTGCAAGCGGTTGAGACAGGCCGACAACAAGATCAGCAGTCTGGTACTGCAAGATGTACCGAGCCGTGTGGCCGGACTACTATTGCAGCTGGCGGATGAGAATGACGGAGAAAACATTACGCAGCGACTCACACACCACATGATAGCCCAGATGATAGGTTCGAGTAGGGAGACGGTGTCCCGCACCATGCGCGATCTAACGAGCAAGGGTATCATACAGACGGGCCGCAAGACGATCAGGATCAGCGACCGGCGGGACACACCCACGCACGGCCTCTCGGGGAGACTGGACTCGGAAGTGGTAGAGGTGTCGCGCAGAACCATAACAATTCTAAACCGTCAGGCGCTGGAAGACGCGGCCGGACAGGTATGAAAGGGCCCTGCAATCCCATGAAGTCAATCGTTGCATACTCACTCCTTCTCCTCGTAGCCCCATTTCCACTTGCGGCGCAATCCGGCGACGAGCACCTGGACCAGGCCCGGCACATCCTCGCGGAGACTCCTCTCATCGACGGACACAACGATCTTGCCTGGGCGATCAGGGAGTTCGAAGACGCACCGCACAGTGTGCCGGCTTACGACATCGCGCATTCGACTTCCGGGCACACGGATATTGACAGACTCCGGCGTGGAATGGTGGGTGCACAATTCTGGTCGGTCTACATACCGTCGGATTACGCCGACTCGGGATTCGCGCGGGTCCAACTCGAGCAGATCGATATCGCGCGACAGGTGATCGCCAAGTATAGCGGGACCCTGACATTGGCGGCCGACGCATCCGACGTGGAGCGTATTTTTGCAGACGGCAGAATCGCCTCGATGCTCGGCGTCGAGGGCGGCCACGCCATCGAAAATTCGCTCGGTGTGCTCAGGGCATACTACGACCTCGGCGTCCGCTACATGACGCTCACCCACGGGAAAACGATCGACTGGGCCGATTCGGCCACCGACAGTGTCAAGCACGGCGGCCTGACGAGGTTCGGCGAGGAGGTCGTGCGGGAGATGAACCGGCTCGGGATGCTGGTCGATCTATCGCACGTCTCGCCCGGCACGATGAGCGACGCGCTCAACGTAGCCGAGGCACCTGTGATCTTTTCACATTCATCGGCGCGAGCACTGACTGACGTCCCCCGCAACGTCCCGGACTCCATCCTCGCACGGTTGCCCCAAAACGGCGGCGTTGTCATGGTCACATTCGTACCCCGTTTCGTCACCGACAACGACACTGCCACTGTCTCGGACGTAGCCGATCATATCGAGCACGTGCGCGACGTTGCAGGCATCGACCATGTTGGCATCGGCAGCGACTTCGATGGCATCTCGTCAACGCCGGTTGGGTTGGAGGACGTGTCGACCTTCCCCGTACTGTTCGCCGAACTCTCACGTCGCGGGTGGAGCGATGGGGACATGCGCAAATTGGCCGGCGAGAACGTGCTGAGAGTCATGCGCGAAGCGGAGCGGGTTGCGCGCAAGCTCAGGCGGGAGCGGCCGCCCTCGACCAAAACGATCGAGGAACTGGACGGTCACATCATGTAGCTCTTTCTAGGTTTCGCCCCTGTAGTACCGCTCCAACGTCTGTAGGCCGAACTCGTCTACCTCGATCAAGTATACGGCACCCTTGGCGCCGAACCCTACCAGTCGCCTGGCCTTGGGCAGCACAACCTGTTTCTTTCGGGTGGCATCCGCCCCAAACACGTCGAACGTACGAGGGGATCCGGCGGGCACGTGGCGCTCGACCCACATTTCGCCGTTCGGCGCTACCCACACACCGTTGGCAACAAATGCCGGCTTGGTATTGGGCCATTCGTAACTGTCGAGTTCCGGCCTACCTCCACGACCGCGGCCAAAGGCCATACTGGCTTGACCGTTGTTGACTTCCACGGTCATGCTCAGGCCGTTGCTTTGCCGATCCAGCCATTCTTCCTCGTCCGCCTTGCGGACCTTGACCGGTGTGTAGCCCACCGGGGGGCCTCTGAGTACTTTGCCATCGGTTGCGACCCACTCCACGTGATAGTCGCCCGACCGGGCTATGGCGATCCGCCCATCGGGAGCCACTGCCCACGCATCCACCGGACTCAAGGGCACTGAGCGGCTTCTGACGGCACGGTTGTTTGCACCACCGGATGTCGTCGTCTTGCGCTTTTCCAGCCCCACCAGCGCCAAGGTATCGATGGCACCGCTCGCACGGTTCCACCTGGCAATCGGGGCAGAGTCGGGCGGCTGCGCCCGGTTGATGGCTACTCCCAGCGGCTGGAAATAGACCCTCCCCATGCCGTCGACACCGCGGGGAATGATCACACGCAGACCGCCGCGCCCGGGTATCGGAGAACCAGCTGCGATCGGCATGGTCTCACCGAACTCCAGCTTCGGCCCCAGGTAGGTGAGGCGCCCGTTTCCCAGATCCACCAACAGCGTCGAGTCTCCTGGAAGAGCGAACACGGCGTCGGGCTGCTTGTACTCCTCCGGGCCGGCGCCCACATGGCCAACCGTGTCCGCAGTTCCCGCTTTCATGTCCAAAGCCAGCAACACCTGCTCGAGTGGATCCGCGATCAGCACCCGGCCATCCGACAACTCCCTGACGTTTCGTATGAAGCTGAAAGACTGTGGGAACCTCGCATCCAACTTCACTATCTCCTCTTGTGAGACCTGGGCAACCAGTGAACCCCCGTTCACGACCAGGGCGGTAGCCACCACCCAGCTCCCCGCTTTCCACATCGATCGAGCCATTACCATGTCCTTGAGTAATCGAGTCATGGGAAACGCCAGTGCGGGACTCTCAGTCCCACACCTAGTCCTTCCTCCCAATCTACAGATGCACGTCCAGCCCCAAGGGTTGCACGATACGATCTCAAACCATGATCATCGCAAGACTTGTTTCAGAATGACCACGATGCCGGCCACCGCAGAAACAGCCAACACCACTTTACGCGTGTGTCCCCCATCCAAGTATCGCGCAACTCGACGCGACAGCCGGAGACCGATGAGCACGCCCGGTAGGAGCGAGAGGGCCCTCACCATCTCCGCATTCCCGAACCGTCCCACAAGATGCAGGGCGACCAACGACAGAGCCGCACCAACTACGAAGTACGCGGACAGGGTTCCCCTGACACGAGGGCCGGGCTGATGCTGATAGAGGAGTGCGATTGGCGGCCCACCGATCGACACGGTGGTTGCTGTAAAGCCGGAAACGACTCCGGCTGCAAGCAGCGTCTTCCTTCCGAGTGCGACCTTGAGGCCAGACGCGCTGATCCACACCGAGACAATCACCAGAATGCCAAAGGCGACCGCCATCGATCTCGCGGAAACCACCGCCAACGCACCCGCGCCACAAGCTACGCCCACAACTCTTCCAGACAAGCACCACTTGAGATCTGAGAATACGATCTCGCGTCGTTCGCGGTGCGTAAGCAGCAGGGTGAGGACGAGTGAAGCGAACAGCAAGGGACCTGGCACTAATCGTGCGTCGATCAGCAAGAGAAAGGGTGAACCCACTAGACCCAGACCAAATCCCACCGCCCCTTGCAAGGAAGTCCCCACCACAACCACCACTGTGGCTAACAAGAATTCGGCCGGGCTCAAGAGTCGAGTTCGCCGATTCGCACAAGTACCTTGAGGACTCCTGGAGCGCCGGCTCGCTCGAACGCTCCAACAATATCTACCAGCTGATAGCGGGCATGAATCAATGGCTCGACATCTATTTTTCTATGCGCCAGGAGATCGAGTGCCGGCTCGAATGGTCCACAACGGGATCCCATTAGCGTGATTTCGTTGACAACAACGCGCGATGCATCCATCGTGAGTTCTCCCGCGTACGTACTCTTCATCACTAGCGTTCCTCTCGGCCTGAGTGATGAGAGCGCCAGCGCGAATCCGCCGGCTCTTCCTGTACATTCAACAACTACATCGAATCCACCGACATCGACAGCACGCTCCAGACAAGTCTCGATGCCTCGATCTGCCAGGAGTTTGAGTTTTCCGGTATGACGTCCAACCACAACGAGGTTGCAGTCTGTCAAGGCAATCGTCTGAGCTATCAACTGCCCCAACTTTCCCTCACCGACCACGAGCACACGACTTCCAGGAATGATCTCGATTTGTTGCTGAATCTCTAGGGCCGCCGCTAGAGGTTCGGTGAACGTCGCCGCGTCCGTGGACACACTGTTGGGCACGACGTGCAGGTTCTCCACCGGCAGCGTCAAGTACTCCGCGAATGCTCCGTGCCGACCGTCTATGCCCAACACCGTACGGTTCGCACAGTGCGTCTTCATCTCCGCGCGGCAAGCTCTGCAGTTGCCGCAAACAGCGTTGATTTCCCCTACAACACGCTCGCCCACGAGAGTTTGGGGTCCGTCCTCCACCAGCCCCACGAATTCATGACCCAGGATTCCCTTGAACGGATAGTATCCACGGATCAGTTCCAGATCGGTGTTGCAGATACCGGCTCGCAGAACGCGCACCAGCACCTCTCCTGCGGCAGGTGTGGGCAGCGGCACATCATTCAACGCGATCCGGCCGTCCTCTAACCAAAGCGCCTTCATCACCTTTCGCATCAACCCCTTGGGGCCGTAACCAGCCCCGTTTCAAGTTGTTATCGCCGCGTAGGAACGCACGGAAGGTACCAGGCTGCTACGTACTCCGGCAGGCTGTTGACGTAACGCCATGGGAACATTGAACCCCTCCCCAACCCGGGCAGTGCCCCCAAACCACGACGACATCCCTGGAACGAGATCTTGCAGAATCGGGCGATTGGGTGCATATCCCTTCGTCACATTTCACCCAAGACCGAGAGTACCATGAGAATCACCAGCCTATTCCTGAACTTTGCGATCGCATTGCCAAGCTTCGCATTCGCCCAAGGCCCGTCGGCCCCGAACCAGGTGCACCCAACGGCCGGTCCGGCAATGGCAGACATCCGTGCCGAGGTCGATGCCATGGCCAAGCTGACACAGGTCATGGTCGACAAGATATTCAGCTTCTCAGAATTGGGATTCCAGGAATTCGAGACTTCGCGCTACATAACTTCCGTTCTCAAAGAGAACGGGTTCCAGATCGAGAAGGGAATCTCCGGAATACCAACCGCGTGGATCGCCAAGTGGGGATCGGGCAAACCGGTCATCGCGTTCGGTAGTGATATCGATGGTATCCCCAAGGCGAACCAGAAACCAGGCGTGGCGTATCACGATCCACTGGTTGAAGGCGCACCTGGTCACGGCGAGGGCCACAACTCGGGACAGGCTGTGAACGTTACAGCAGCGCTGGCCCTGAAGAAGATCATGGAGCGCGAGCACCTCTCGGGAACTCTCATGCTATGGCCGGGAGTGGCAGAGGAACTCGTCGCCACCAAGGCGTACTTCGTACGCGATGGATATTTCAAGGGAGTGGATGCCGTGTTGTTCACGCACGTTGGGAACAACCTAGGTGTGTCCTACGGCCCCGCTAACGGTACAGGTCTCGTCTCGGCGTTATTCAGTTTCAAGGGTGAGGCCGCACACGGTGCAGGTGCTCCGTGGCGGGGCCGCAGCGCGCTGGACGCGGTCGAACTGATGGACGTGGGTTGGAACTTCCGGCGTGAGCACCTGCGACCCGTTCAGCGCTCTCACTACGTGATTCCCGACGGCGGAGACCAGCCGAACGTGGTGCCCCAAGCGGCATCGGTCTGGTACTACTTCCGAGAGATGGACTATCCCGATATCAAGAAAAACTTCGAGATCGGGATAAAGATGGCGCAGGCGGCCGCGATGATGACCGATACCGAAATGAGCTACCGCATCCTCGGTTCTGCGTGGCCGCGACACTTCAATAAGGTGATCGCAGAGGCGATGTACAAACATATCAAGAAGGTGGGGCTGCCTACATGGAGTGACCAGGACCAGGAACTGGCAAAGGCGGTGCAGAAAGTCATGGGTAGCGAAGAGCGCGGACTCGCAACCGAACTGGACGAAATAGGTAAGCCTACCGGTACTCGCAGAAGCGGGGGCTCGGACGACATCGGTGATATCTCGTGGGCAGTGCCGACTGTAACGCTGCGCTTCCCGTCGAACATCCCGGGGCTGCCGGGTCACCATTGGTCCAACGCTATCGCAATGGCGACGCCGATCGCTCACAAGGGGGCCACCGCGGGGGCGAAGGTGCTAGCAATGACCGCCCTCGATCTAATCAAGAAACCCAAGCTCATTGACGAATCTTGGGCCTACTTCCGGGACGTGCAGACGAAGGACATGACGTACACCCCCTTCATTTCTGCGGACGACAAGCCTGCGATTGAGTTGAACAAAGATGTCATGGCTCGCTTCAAGCCCGAACTGAAGAAGTACTACTACGATCCTGACAAATATGATACTTACTTGGAACAACTGGGTATCACGTATCCAACTTTGCGTCCCGCGTCAGGTGGTCGGTAGCTCCCAACATGAGTTGAACCGAGCAGGAGCGTGGCGGTGTCGGATGGCCTGGCGAGTCACTGCCGGGGAATACTGACACCATATCAGATCCCCAGTTCTCGGGCAGCGAGTTCAGTACCCGAAACACGGGCGCTGATCTTGGCGAACGCCGTATCCCGCGCCCGCGACGTGTCGTCGCAAAACGGAGAGAAACCACAGTCGTCCGTCGTGCCCAGCCGACCGGGTTCTATGTAGCGCGCCGCCTCCAGTACCCTGTCTCTCACCTGTTCCGGGGTCTCTATTACCGGATCGATCGGGTCGATGACCCCCACAAAGATCCGTTGGTCGTCGTTTGAATGCTCCTTGATGATGGACAGTACCCTCCCCTTGTCACTGTCGCTCGCCATTTGGATATAGAAATTGCCGGCCTTGAGAGCGAACAGACTGGGTAGCAACTCGGCGTAGTCGACATCGGCACTGTGGGTTGAATCCCTATCTGCACCGGGACAGGTGTGTACACCTAACCTTCGTCTCTCCTCGGCGGTAAACCGCTCGAGCACCCGATTGTTCAACTCGATGAAATCACTGAGCAGCTTCTTAGACGGATCCAGCTTCACAGAGAGCCTTCCCTCCGTAAAGTCCATTTGAACTACATGCGCACCACCTTCCAGGCACCGCCTAATGTCGATTTCCGTCTCTGTCACTAGATCGTCCAGAAAATCGGATCTCGAATAATCTTCGATACCGCCATCGGGATATAGTAGACTCAGAGCCGACGGCGCGATAACCGCCTGCTTTACCGGCACTGTCGCGTGTCGCTTCGCTTCCTCCAGGTAAGTATGGGCATAGACCCCGTATCGGAACGGCCCAGCCGTCAACCTGGGCAGCTGTCGCACGTGACCGTCTGCAAACGGGATCTTCACACCGTCCGGCACCAGATTCTGCAGCCCGTGGATCGGGTAGGTGGCAAAGCTGGGTTTCGTCTGTTCGCCGTCGGAGATCACCGGTGAGCCCGTGTCCTGAAATCGGCTTATAGTATCACGTATCGCCTCGTCATAGAGTGACTGCAGTTGCGCCTGCGAAACACTACCAGATGCAAGTCCGTCAATCGCATTGATTAGTTCCTGGGGTCGCGGTATGCTGCCGATGGGTTCCGTTGGAATGGACATGCCACACAAATCCTATAGGTTGAAAGTTACTGATACGATGAGAGGGTCTTAAGTCAGGCCGTCTGTTGTTCCTCCAGACCCAACTCATCGATCATGGCCTCCCGCATGACGAACTTCTGGACCTTACCAGTCACCGTCATGGGAAATTCTTCCACAAACTTGACAAAGTGAGGAACCTTGAAGTGCGCAATCTGCCCTTCGCAGAACCCACGTATTTCATCCGCGGTGCATGTCTCACCTTCGCGAAGCTTGATCCAAGCGCACAACTGTTCTCCATACTTGGTATCCGGCACCCCAACTACGTGCACCGCCTCGACTTTGGGATTGGTGTAGAGAAAGTCTTCGATTTCCTTGGGATACACGTTCTCGCCGCCACGGATTACCATATCCTTGATGCGACCGACAATGTTGCAATACCCATCCTCGTCGATCGTCGCCAGATCGCCGGTGTGCATCCATCCCGTGTCATCCACCGCCGCGCGTGTCTGATCGGGATCGTTCCAGTATCCCAGCATCACCATGTAACCGCGTGTGCACAACTCACCCGGAACACCGGGGGGCACAATGCGACCATCCTTGTCTATCACCTTTGCCTCGACATGTGGATGCACTCTCCCCACGGTGCCGACCCGTCTGTCGATTGGATCGTTCGGCAAAGTCTGGAAACTGGCCGGACTCGTCTCGGTCATCCCGTAGGCAATCGCGACATCGGTCATGTGCATCTCATCTACCACGCGCTTCATGATCTCTATCGGACACGGCGATCCGGCCATGATCCCCGTACGCAGCGACGACAAGTCGAAGGACGCGAAGTCAGGGTGCTCCAGTTCCGCTATGAACATTGTAGGCACGCCGTAGAGTCCCGTACAGCGTTCGGCCTCGACGGCCTCGAGTACCGCGCCGGGCTCGAACCCCTCGGAGGCATAGACCATCGTCGAGCCATGCGTCATGCAAGCGAGATTACCAACCACCATGCCGAAACAATGGTACAGAGGAACCGGAATGCAAATCCTGTCCCGTTCGGTGAGATCGAGTAGTTCGCCGATGAAAAAACCGTTGTTTAGAATGTTGTGGTGCGTGAGAGTGGCGCCCTTGGGTGCACCTGTGGTTCCACTCGTGAACTGGATGTTGATAGGTTCGTCGAACTGTAGTTGGCCACCAAGCTGTTCCAACTTGAGCCGCTCTTCCCGACCGCCCATGTCCATCAGTTGGCCGAACGAATACATCCCGGGAGGTGCGGGATCTCCCAGACACACGATGACCTCGAGCGCCGGGAGTCGAGCGGCCCTGAGTTTACCGGGAGACGTGCCATCGATCTCCGGCGCCAGCGAGCGCAACATGTCCAGGTAATTGCTGGTCTTGAAGGCCTGCGCCGTGATCAGTGCACGGCACTCCACTCGGGTCAACGCGTACTCCAATTCGGTAACCCGATAGGCCGGGTTGATGTTGACCAAAATCAGACCGGCCTTAGCCGTGGCAAGCTGCGTGATTACCCACTCCGAATTGTTGGGCGACCAGATGCCGACACGCTCGCCCGGCTCCAAGCCCAGCGCGAGCAACCCTGCAGCACACGCATCCACACGCTCCTTCAATTCCTCGTATGTCCAGTGGATCCCTTGATGTGTCACCACCAGAGCCTGGTGCTCAGGCCAGCGTTCGACCGCACCGTCGAAATGTGCTCCCAGCGTCTCACCGATGAAGGGAGCGTTTGACGCGCCGTGGACATAACTACGAGTAAGACCTGTCATTGAGATCCCAGTGGCATCCGTCGCAGTTCCTTGGAACGATGGATCCTCGTAGCCGCGACGAGACGCCCATCGGGCGACACCTGTGGATGAAGCAAACTCACCGGGTCATGGGTGAGCTGTCGCGGTTGTCCTCCCGAACTCGCGATCGCAAACAGTTGCATGCTGCCACCTGCAAGGGCCCCATAAATGATAGTGGCTCCGTCGGGCGTCCAGTCGACTCCTCCATACGTGCTGCTCTCGAACTCCAACAACTTCTTGGGATCGCCACCGTCGGCGTTCAGCGTCCAAAGTGCCTGACGTTCACCTGCGATGCGCTCTATCAGCGCTATGCGTTCGTCCACCGGCGACCACGCCGCGAGAAGCGTCCCGTGAAACCCATCGGGCAACGGCAAGCGGTCGGCGTGCAGCAGATGCCCCGTAGCTGTGTCGATTGTCGCTATCCACGGATGTGCCATGCCGGGCGTCCCCCTACGATCCCACGAATCGAAAACCAGGCGAGTACCGTCGGGCGACCAGTCGGCCATGCCCACCTCCCAACCGAAGTCGGTGAGGCGTATCTCGTCCTCGTTGGGAGCAGACGGACGTCGCAGGTAGATATCGTCACTCGCCCCCTGCGATGCATAAAACGAAACCGGATCAGCCGCTCGGTGCGAGTGAAAAGCGATCCAACTCCCATCGGGCGACCATGCGGGGGTGAAATCCTCATGGTATCCTTGAACGATGGGCATTGGATCGGACTGGCGCCGTCCATCTGCGTCCACATCCACCACCCCGGCGTCCAAGTTGAGGCCCCAGTCAGAAATCCGCCAACCCCCATAGGTAAACGCGAGCTTCTTGCCGTCGTTGCTCCAGTAGGGGATCTGAGCGTGGTCCACTACAGCGCGAGCGTCTCCTCCCGCTAACGGCAGCACCACGACTTCATCTCTGATCTCGTTTTGCGTCCAATAGAGATTCGAACCCACGACCTGCGGGTAGAAGTCGTCACCCGGTTCGCCGACCACGCGGGTCAGATGGCCCGTTTCCGTCTCCAGCCGGTAGATGTCCATGTCCCGATCCGCGTCGGGCTGATGTCTGGCCTCCGGATCGGGAGGCCCTTCGCCCGGCAAAGCGATGTAAACGTACTGTCCCCCGGGTACGACTCCGATAGAGTTGAAGCGGTTTGTCGCGTCCAGGCTGTCTTTGACAACCGATATGTTGTTGGTGCCGGTGCTCACACGAACAAGCGAGGACAGGCCATCTGGCCCAACCACCAGAGCGTAGACCAAGTCGCTCTCGGGTGACCACGCGACACCCGTTACGGGACCGGCAAGCTCGTAGTCACTCGGATCTCCTGCCGAACCGACGAAGAGCCTTGGCTCACTACCACGGTAGTATGCGACGCTGGAGCCGTCTGGCGACCAACGCGGAACGGCATCCGGTGGGATGGCCGCCGGAAGTGGACCATGCTCCCCTTCCTCGAACCAGCCGCTCTCGCCCTTCGACGAGCCCTGTCGAACGAGGCGCCCGTCAGGCCCGAATACCGCCCCACGGACTTCCGCCAGAGGACCACGGTACTTGTTTGCAGCTTCGCGACCGCCGGCCAGCTCGATCAAACGCTGGCCAAACCGCGCTCCAAACAGTGCTTCGGTCTCGTTCGGCGAGACGTCGTAGTAGCTCCAGCCGTCCTCAAACCAAGTGGGTGGGTGAAGCGACGCAACCACCTCAGATTCACCGGCGCGGTCGCGGGTCAGACAGGATGTTGCGACAGTGGCGGCTGCGGCAAAGCTGATAGCCCTGGGATAGCTGAGCACGGTGACTCCTTGATTGCATGATAATCCGACCATGGAAATATCCCGCAATGGGGCCCGCGGCAAGGGCCCTTGACCTATCCTTGGTCACGTGAGTACTTGATCGCAACAGCCAAGCCCAGTACCAACTGTGCAGGAGACCTAAGATGCGTCATTCCACCATGATTGTCTTCGCCGCGATGATCGGCATCATCCATAGTGTTGCCGCGCAGACCACACCCACCGAGCGGGAGGCTGCGGCGGAGATTCTGAAACAGATTGAAGCGCTGGAGGCCCGCCTCGACCCGACCAAGTGGGCCGAGCGTCTGGCCAGCCGGAAAGATCGCGACAGGGACGAGGTCCTCGCCGGGGTCGAGACCTTTTGGACGGGCGGTCTGCAGGACCTGAGCGATTGGATCGGGCATCACCCGGAAACCGGCTTCAACGAGCACCAGGCGGTTGACACGATTGGCAAGGTGCTCGCGGCGCACGGATTCGATGTGGAGTCGGGTGTGGCTGGACTGGCCACAGCATTCGTGGGAAGCTGGACTTCGCCGGCCGGGGCCCAGGGCCCCACACTGGGTGTGATCGGTGAGTATGATGCGCTCCGTGGCACAGAGCGTCCATTCCACGGCGACCAGCACAACGCCCAAAGCCCGGTCGCCCTCGCCGCCGCATTTGCCGTGCAGCAGTACATGAGCGCGAAGAAACTGCCGGGGCGAATCATATTCTACGGGACTCCGGCGGAAGAGGTACCACCGCCGCCCAAGGCGACAATGTATCGGGCGGGTGTGTTCGAAGGAGCCGATATCCTGGTCCGCAGTCACGCCACCAATAAGACAGCACGGGGCCGGGCCGGCTTCGGCGTCTGTTGCTTGAACGTCAACGCGGTGAAGTATGTCTTCAAGGGCGTACCCTCGCATCAACGGCTCTCGTGGTTCGGTCGCAACGCGCTCGCTGCGGCGGTCCAGTTCTACTCGGCGGTTGACCATCTCAGGCCCACGTTCCGGCCGGAAGCATCGATTCAGGGCGTGATCCCTGAAGGCGGCGTTGCACCCAACGTGGTGCCCGACCGCGCTGTGGTGGACTACTACCTACGCTACCCGGACGAGGTTTACGTCGAACACATTACAGAACTCGTGAACGCCGCTGCGCGGGGCGCGGCCATGGCAACCGGAACGGAGGTCGAGATCGACCGCTACGGCGAGTATCGCGACGGCGTGTCGGTGGGCACCTTGGAGGAGCTGTTTTACGCCTATGCCAAGAAGCTGGGAGCACCCGGCCTTACGACCCAACCTCAGCGTCCGGCCGGCTACGAGGAAACCGGGTTCGTAAGCCGCGACATTCCCGGCGTCGGAGTGAGCGTGCGGAGTTCGTCCGCAGCGAATCACACATACGAGATGGAGCAAGACGCATTCACCGACATCGGACACACCGGTTTTGAATTGGATGCCAAGATCATGGCGGCGATTCTCTATCACTTCCTCGTGGACGGCAAGTTCCGCGCTGCCGTTCGGGAGGAACACGGCACCCTGAGCGAGTTGCTCGCCGGTTACGCGGATAACCTGGGGCGTGCCTACGCCGACGAGTTCGGGCGCGGCACGAGTTCATCGAGACAGGAGCACTGATCCACGGAACCCACAACGTTTGTCGGGCGAACGTGGATGCGCTAGATCTCCACCTGCATTCCGAGTTCCACAACTCGATTGGGGGGCAGGCTGAAGTAACGCGTCACGCCTTCGGCGTTACGTGACATGGCCCCAAATAGATGCTCGCGCCATATCGCCATTCCAGGCCGGTCGGTTGCGATCACCCGCTCGCGGCCGAGGAAATAGCTCGTCTTCATTGGCTCGAAGGAAACGCCTTCGATAGTGCACCCGTTCAGCAATTCCGGGACGTTCACCTCTTCCATGAACCCGAGACGAGCGCGAACGCGGTACATCCCAACGCCCAGAGTTATGACTTCGTAGCGTTCGTCGTCCGCGACGAACGGCGCTTCTTGCGGCAGAATGGTCAAGAACACAACGGTTTCGTGCAGCACCGAATTGTGTTTGAGGTTGTGCAGTAGCGCGGGCGGAGTGCCGTCCGGAGTAGAATCCATAAACACGGCTGTCCCGGGCACTCGCACTGGTGGTTTTGCCTCGACTTCCTTGACAAACAACTCGATTGGGAACATGCGGCCCTGCTGCCGGGCCGCGAGTATCGCTCGACCGCGCTTCCACGTCGTCATGAGCGTGAACATCGCGGCTGCCACCAGCAGCGGGAACCAACCACCGTGTGGGATTTTAGGCAGGTTAGCGCCCCAAAACGCGAGATCTACGACGAGGAGTCCTCCAACCATGAAGCCTACAACCAACGGGCTCCAGCGCCATGCGCGCCAGGCGACGACGGCAAACAGGATCGTGGTAAACACCATGTCCGTGGTGACGGCGACACCGTACGCCGCCGCAAGGTTGCCGCTGCTGCCGAACCCGAGCACCAACCCCACGCACGCGATTAGCAGGACCCAGTTTACCGCCGGGAGATAGATCTGCCCCATGGCGTGCTCCGAGGTGTGTGTGATGTGCAGCCGGGGGAGATAGCCCAGAAGCACGGCTTGTCGCGTCAGCGAGAACGCGCCGGAAATGACTGCCTGCGATGCGATCACGGTCGCTGCGGTCGTAAGCCCAACCAGCGGATACAGCGCCCAGCGCGGGGCGAGCAGGAAGAAGGGCTGTTCTACAGCTTCGGGCGAACCAATGATCAGTGCGCCTTGACCGAAGTAATTGAGCAGTAACGCCGGCAAGACGAACGCGAACCATGTAACGCGAATGGGCCGGCGGCCGAAGTGGCCCATGTCGGCATATAGTGCTTCCCCCCCGGTGACTACCAAGAAAACGGTTCCGAGCACCAGGAAGCCGCCGAGGTGGTTGTCGCGGAAAAACCGCAGGGCGTGATGAGGACTCACGGCGGAGACGACGCCCGGATGCTGCACGATGGCAGCGGCGCCCAGGATTCCAAGGGTCGCGAACCAAATCATCATGACGGGGCCGAACAGCGCTCCGACCCGAGCAGTGCCGTGCCGCTGTCCGCTGAACAGCGCGATCAAGATCCCAATCGTAATCGGGATGATGAACGGGCGGAAAGCCGGTGTCGCAACTTCCAGACCCTCGATGGCACTTAGCACCGAGATCGCCGGGGTTATCATGCTGTCGCCGTACAGGAGCGCCGCCCCGAACAGACCTGCGATCACCAGGAGATAGGTGACACCCTTCGGCGAGCGGGTCCTCGGCATTACCAGTGCCGTCAGGGCGATGATGCCTCCCTCGCCGCGGTTATCCGCCCGCATCACGAGGAACAGATACTTGATCGAGATCACGATGATGAGGGACCAGACAATCAGCGATAGCAGACCAAGGACATTCTCGGCCGAGGCGCTCACTCCGTGTGCAGGATCGAGCGACTCACGGATCGCATAGATCGGGCTGGTCCCGATATCTCCATACACGACGCCAAGTGCCGCTAGCGACAGTGTCGTCAGCCGTCGGCCTCTGGGCGGGGCCGCCGAAGGATCTATGTGTGGATCAGGCAATCACTCGCTCCCGGTGGTGAAGCGAGAGGCAAGGTAGCCGCCTGAAGCCGGGATTAAAAGGGCATGGGCGAGGGGCATATGGGGCCGCCGGGTTTGACGTCGGGCGCGCCATGCGCTAATGTTCTTGGGTCAGACAGGCCCATCGCAGGGCCAACGAGTCAGGAACGTAAACGGGGATCCGGATACGCAAACGGATGCCCTTTTTTGTTCGACTCGCCACAAGCTTGCGCCAAGCCGGCGCAGCACCCCTTCGCGGAGGGTGGAATCCGCAGAAGTAGTCGGTTGGTACGGCATCACCGGACCCCGGCCACAAGATTCAACCAGAGGGAGTACGGCAATGCGTACCAAAGGAACCGTCAAGTGGTTCAACGACAGCAAAGGTTTCGGATTCATCACGCGCGATGACGGGGGACAAGATTGCTTCGTCCACCACACCGCCGTCCAGGGCGAAGGCTTCAAGTCGCTCAGGGAGGGGGAACACGTGGAATTCGACGTAACGCAGGGTCAAAAGGGACCCGCGGCAGAGAACGTAACAGTCGTAGAGGCCTAGATCACCTGCGAGATGTGCGCCGACTCGACACCTCGGGTCGGCGCCTTCTCAGCATCTATCGCAGATATGCAGAGAGGAGTGCGCGTGAGCGAGATCATTTTGGAAGAGGGCGACCGCGTGGAGTGGGCGCTCAAGACCTTCCGAAGAAAAGTGCAACGCTCCGGCATCCTCAAGGACCTCCGGAAGAGACGCTACTTCGTCAAGCCGAGCCTCGCCCGCCGGCTGAAAGCAGATGCGGCCAAGAGGCGTCGCAAGACCGAGCAGCGCCGGCGCGCCAGGGCAAAGAGCTAGGACGTTGAGGTGCGTGGCTTGGCCGATTTCCTCACCGCAATTCACCGAATGGCAAGTTGAGAACCGGGTACTCGGCCCAGTCCCGGTAGTCGAAGTGCCACCATTCGAACTCGTACACTTGGAACCCCTCATTTTCCATCGCCCGGCGCAACAGATCGCGATACCAGCGCTGCCGCGACGTGCCACCGATATAGTTGGGATACGAACGATCGGTCATTTCGTCGTACGTCCCCACCATCCGGATCGGCTCGCCGGTCCGGAGATCGTACAACGTGACATCGACTGCCGCCCCACGATTATGCCGTGATCCGTTGGCCGGATTGGCGACGAAGATCTTCTTGTCGTCGGGCGTGGCATCCCAGAACATCTTCGTTACATACCATGGACGATAGGCGTCGTGGATCAAGAGACCCAACGCATAGGACCTTAGCGCTCCGTTGGTGCGAACCAGAGCTTGCGCGGCAGGCCGCTGCATGAAGGCCCGCGGCTCCTCGTAGAACACGGTGCTCATGAAGTTATTGGTGGTCGCGTAGCGCACGTCTAGCTTGATGGTAGAGTCAAGCGACGTGAGTTCCACCAGGTCGGGCACCCGCAGATTTTCCGGTTGCTCGGGAGGTGAGGTGGCCAGCGCTTCGGTTCTCAACTCGTCCACGGGACGCAAAGGCCTGATGCGAAACGTGTTCCCTGCCCCGGGTTCAATGTTGCGTCGTTCGAAACCGACGCTCGCTGCGATTACTCTAGTCGCCCTTCCGTTGGCGTCGCGCTGGAACATCAGCCGTTCACCCTGATACAGCCCAAAACCCGGGAAGCCGAACACATCCCGGCTCACTTCCACCAGTGGATAGTCGAATACCCACTCTATCAACGCGTGGAGCTGACCGTCTTTCTCGAAGATGAAAAGCGTGTTGTGATCCCAGCCGTACTCACCGATCAAGCCACGCCAGTGGTCTGGGGCGGGCGGTGGCGGTCGCGCGCGAGCCTGCCGGACCAGTGTATCGCCTCCGACCAACAACGAGTCTGGCCCGATCTTCAGGATCCACCCGTTCTGGCTCGTCACGCCGTCGACAACGAGCGTATCGTTGAGCGATCGGTATTCGACCGGTGTACCACCTCGGGTCGAGAGACCAAATAGCCGCCCATTCCAGTCATACAGGTCGACGCCGATTTCTGTATTCGCGTAGCGACCGGCCACTCGCTTCACTGTCTTGCGGTCGAGTGGCTTCGTTCGCAGTGGGATCTCGATCGGTTCGTTCGCCTTTAGTGCAAGCATCGCGCGCAACGCCTGATTGGCGATAGTGGTTGTGATCGCATTGGCGACGTCCCGGCTCGTCACCACGATTGCGCCGAGTTTCTCGTCGGGGAGCATGGCCAACTCGGTGGCAAAGCCGTAAATCGCACCGCCATGGCCGATGCGCCGGTGGCCGTCGAGCCTACTGAGGGAAAACCCCAGTCCGTAGCCGGATCGCACGGTGTCGGGTGCAAACTGTGGCGTCCACATCGAATCCAGACTGGCCTTCTCCAGAATGCGATCACCGTCGCGTTTGCCGCCGGCAAACATGACTGTCATGAACTTGCCCAGATCTAGAACCGTGGAGTACATGCTGCCGGCCGGCGCCATCCCCAGTTGGAAACCCGGTGCCTCGTACTCCCTGCCGTCAAAGGCCCACATGTATGCAGTGGCCAAATCTTTGACCAGTGCCGGCTCTGGTAAGAATGCGCTGTGCGTCATACCGAGCGGTTCCAGAACGGTCTGCTTCACGTAGCCCGCAAACGGCTCCCCTTGCGTACGCTCCAAGACGTAGCCCGCTGTCGCGATCGCGGCGTTGGAATACTTGATTCTGGTCTCAGGCTCGTAGACCAACTCGGTCTCGTTGAGGCTCGTCACCATCTGTGCGAGCGAGGTACCGCTGTCGTCGAAATAATTGCCGGCGGGTGGCTCGCGCACCAGGCCCGAACGATGTGACATGAGTGCCCGCAAGGTTATTGGCTTGCGGAAGGGATTCCTTGGATTGAACTCCGGCAAGTACGTCTGGATCGGGATATCTATGTCGAGTTCTCCCTTTTCCACCAGCTGCATGATCGCGATGTCGGTGAAGAGCTTGGAGACCGAGCCCACACGGTACACTGTGTTGGCCGTGGCGGGCACACTGTCACCTGGATTCTGATAGCCGAATCCGCGCGCCCAAACGATATCCTGATCGTCGACCAGGGCGATCGAGAGCGCGGGAAGATCTTTGGTGCCCATGTGCCACTCGATGAATGGCGCTAGAGCCTCGGCTACCGGGCCGTAATCCGTGCGCGGCGGGACCGTGTCCGTGCTGCAGCCCACTGCGAGGAGTGAGCAAAGTACTGCTGGGAGAACCGTCTTGACTTGTTGTGACGTGTCCAGAGCTCGAGAGATTCGACTAACGCGGCTCTTCAATGACCACCAACCTACCAGCGCGTACACTGTGAGTCGAGTTTGTTCCCGACGGCCACGTGACCTCCACCGTGCCCTCGACCTCGCCGGGTCTGAGACCGACGTGCAGCGTGGGATCGCTGCTACTCAGATACGATCCTGCGTAGCGGACTTCCGAAACAATCTCTCGACTCCCGAACCGTACTTTCACCTTGGCCCCGATCGCACCGGTATTGGGGGCGCGACCTTTGAGACGGACCGCGAGCCAGCGATCGCTCTTCGGGGTGTCATTTCTCAAGAGTTGAGCCCGGCCACCCGAATTCGCGATGAGGATATCGACGTCACCGTCGTTGTCGTAGTCTCCGAAGGCTGCCCCGCGACTGACGGTTTTTCTGCGGAAATCTCTCCCCGCTTTATTGCCTACGCTCTTGAAGCGTCCCCGCTCATTTCCAAGGAAGAGCATGTTCTGCTGCGGGTAGGTAATGCTCTGAGAAAACCCTTCCACGTAATCGACAACGTGGCCATTGGCCACAAAGACATCGATGTATCCGTCGTTGTTGAAATCTTCGAAATGCGTGGCCCAACCCACGTGGCGATAGTTGTCCTTGTCCAGCCCCAGTCTTCTCGTACCGTCTTGAAACAGGAACTTTCCCTGGTTCAGGTACAGATTGTTGAATTCGAAGACCATATTCGTCACGTAGAGGTCTAGGTCGCCGTCACCGTCGACGTCGGCAACATCGACACCCATCGCGGCCGTTTCGGCGCCATCGGGGCCGACCGCGACCCCCGCCTGCACCGCTACTTCAACAAAACTGCCGCCTTTGTTCTCATAGAGGAAATTGCGCGTAGCATCGTTGGCGACAAAGAGATCTTGATCGCCGTCATCGTCGAAGTCGGATGCAACGACGGTGAGTCCCTTACCCCCGGTACTGAGACCGGCTTCCCGGGACACGTCAGTGAAGG
The DNA here is from genome assembly GCA_046757925.1 of Gemmatimonadales bacterium. Lineage (GTDB taxonomy): Bacteria > Gemmatimonadota > Gemmatimonadetes > Gemmatimonadales > GWC2-71-9 > JAZDCZ01. Next base: position 19,805 of record JBHHZE010000005.1, on the reverse strand, counting down.
TGCCGTTCCCGTTGTTTCGATAGAGGATGTCACTCTCGGGCTCGTAATCGCGCGGGCCGGGAAAAAGCGCGAAACCGTCTCGCTTGGACAGCGCCGACGAGTGCACACCTCCCATGTCGCTCTTGAACCGTACGTAGTTTGACACGTAGAGATCGAGATCTCCATCGCCATCGTAGTCGAAGAATACCGCTCCCGTGCTCCAGTGGGCGTCTCCCGTCCCAGAGTGGACGGTGACATCCTCAAACGTTCCGTCGCCGCGGTTTCTGTAGAGCTGGTTGGGGCCATGGTTGGTGATATAGAGATCGACAAAACCGTCACCATCATAATCCGCGACGGCACATCCTTGGCCATAAGTCGCCTCGAGGATGCCGGCCGCCTTGGTGACATCGGCAAATGTGCCGTCGCCACGATTGTGGAACAGAGCGTGATATGTGGCCGCGGTTTTTCCCTTGGGTGCCAGATTGGTCCCGTTCACCAGAAACGCGTCGAGCCAGCCGTCGTTGTCGTAGTCGAACAGCGCAGCGCCGCTCCCCGTGGTCATCAATATGCTCTCGAGCGCCTTCGCACCGAAGTTGTGATGGAAGTCGATACCGGCGGATCGCGCAACATCCGTAAATGTTGGAGGTGTCCCAGTTTGCCCAACGGCCGGCCTAGCCAGCATGACCCCGACGATCGCAATCGAGACCGCGAAGGCGTACGAGCGGCAGCGCCGCATCCCGATCTTAGCGGCCGTACACAACGACCGTGAGATATATGGCATCATTCTCCTTCCCAACTGATCTGTTGAACTCTTCGCGGTAGTCCAGCTTCGCGGTGATTGCAGTCGTCAGCGAATATCCGACCTCGAAACTCAGCGCCGTGTCGTCAGACCCCGACGACGGCACATCACGACGGACCGATTCGAACTGAACGCCCAGGCGTACATCCTGATAGGTCGGTACCACCCAATCGGCCCACACTCGTCCGCTCAACACGTCCGCAGTCTCCCCACCGGTGACCGCGACGAACTCTTCGTCTCCGGCAAACCCGTCCTGTCCATAGGTCACCTGGCCGCCGAGCATCAGATAAGTGCCGTACTTGTAGAAAACGTCATACCCCAGGCGCCAACGTGAGATCGCAATGTCGCTCACCAGCCTAGCGCCCATGATTGTGGGAAGTTCGCCCACCAGGAAAGAGAATCCGTTCTGGAAGTCCCAGTATGTGGGGGCGCCTATGCGACCCGTGACCAGATAGCTTGCGCGATCCGACCCCGTGAACAGATGGGGTGTATGTAGAGCCTCACCGAATCCGGTAGTCAGGGCAATTTCCCAGTCGTACTTACCTAGCGGACCTTTCAGCTCGAGACCCCAGTCCCATTTCAGTCCCAAATCCGTTGCTTCGACGGGAAGCTGGAAGCGTTGCCGTGGAGCCCTGATTGGGTTGGCGCCAAAGGGGATCACGAACTGCCCGATGCGTAGCGTCAAGCGGTCCGCTCCACCGGGGTTCAGCCTGAGCCAAAAGTCCTGGGGGGCAAACTCGATCGGCTCCAAACCGTCGTTTTCCTCGGCGCGATCGTAGACTATGCGTGGGTGGAGATCCACAGCACTTGCCGGTAACCAACGCGGCAGCATCTTGTTGATTGTCGATGAGGACGTGAAGGTCTTCACGTAGTCCAAGCCTACGTAGTTGCTGGGCGGCCTAGGCGAAATCTCGAAATGGTCCTTGGTGAGGTCGCCCATCGGCAGCCCGGAAACTCCATCGAACGAATAGAAGCCCGAAAGGACCACTTCTTTGAAGAGAAATGAACGTGCTGGACCATCTTGGGCCGCTGCACACGGTGCCCAGAGGAACACAAGGAATCGAGACCAAGGCACCGGTCCATTCATCGACCACATAACGACATCAACGATGCCGCTCAAGTTCTTTGAACTACCCAATGATCACGCGCATCTCGATCTGCTAGCGCGGAGGCAGCGGGTTTTGTACACAGCTACTCCTCTGGTCCCGCACGAAAGGTAAAGGGAGACGGGAGAGTCAGGAAGCGCTCACCGCCCGGCATAGCCGAGTGCGGGACGCAGCTTGACCGCGACCCTACCGCCGTGTTTGTGATCGTACCCCATATAAACGGTCACCATGCCAGCCTGGCCGGCTCGTAGTGGAAACCGGGTGCTACCCCTCTACCCAAGAGATCTCTCGAAGAAAGCGACTCAATCCCTCGAGCGACTCGGTGTAACGGTTAGGACCGAGACCTTGGTCACCGATATCGTCGAAGACGCCGTGACCGTGCGCCACGGTGACCTGGAAGAACGAATACGAAGCCGGACACCGCTCTGGGCGGCAGGAGTAGCCGCTTCGCCACTAGGCGAGGCGATCTCTCAACACACTGGAGCGGCGCTGGACCGAATGGGACGAGTGATTGTACAGTCCGATCTCAGCATTCCGGGCCACCCGGAGGTATTCGTCATAGGAGATCTCGCCAACTTCTCGCACCAAACCGGCCAGCCGCTCCCCGGGATCGCGCCGGTGGCGATGGCTCGGGGGCGTTACGTAGCAAGGCTCATCAAAGCGCGGCTGCGCGGCAGGACGCTGGCTGGGTTCGGTTATTCCGACAAGGGACAGCTTGCAACGATCGGGCGTGCGGCGGCCGTGGCCGACTTCGGCAAGTTGAGGTTCTCGGGCTATCCCGCTTGGTTGCTGTGGCTGTTCGTCCACTTGATGTATCTGGTGGAGTTCGAGAGCCGACTCCTCGTTTTCATTCAGTGGGCGTGGAGCTACGTGACGCGAAATCGAGGAACAAGGAAGTCAGTTCCTCGTAATGCGAAGCGAAGGCCTCTCGCGCAATGGAGGCATGTGGAAGGTATCGGGAGACCTCGAGAACGGTACACTGGTCCTCGAGTATAACGACGGACGCATCGCCAGCTACACCGTTACACACGACGGTACGAAACTCTTTCTCGACGGGAGGCGCTATTTTCGGGAGACGACAAACTGTAATTGATCGCATCACTTGACACGTTCATAGCCGCGCTGCCGGGGAGTTACCCACTAGCGCGTCTGCACCCCTCCATCCGGCCGCAGATACTTGTTGAACCATTCTAGCATACGGCGGTGCACGTCGATGGTGTCTTGGCGCGAGTGTCGCGAAAGGCTGTGATCGCCATCGCGGTAGCTCACCAAGGTCGCCTTCTTCCCCAACCTTCTGAGAGCGTAGAACATCATCTCGCCCTCGCCATAGAGGATCGTGTAGTCCTTCACTCCGTGCATCAATAGCACTGGCGTCTCGACTTTGTCCAGGTGAAAAAACGCCGACTGCGACAAGTAGCGCTCCATCACTTCGAACGGACTCCCTCCCATCCGCGCCTGACCACGCTCAATGTTGTCGGAATCGCGGTCGCGCCCGCTGGCCCAGTTACGAAACAGTTCCGGCGGCGTCGCACGAGATACGGCACAACTGAAAATATTCGTCTGTGTGATCACGTAAGACGTCGCGTAGGCCCCAAAGCTGCCACCCCAGAGACAGAATCTGTCGTTGGTGAACCCCATCGCCCTCACGGCGTTCACGGCAGGCACCACAGTCTTGACGAAAGACGTTCCGGTCTCGCCCACCTTTACTTTCACATTGGGCATCAACACCGCATAGCCGTGCGTTGCGAAGATCTGATGCCGGGCGCTAAAACGGTGGATCCCGGGCGTGAGTTTTTCGTAGACGTAGGTTATGACAGGGATGCCTGTATCACCAGTTACGCCGGTCGGCTTGTACAGCAGGGCCCCCAAACGTTCGCCATCACCGTTGTGAAAGTGAAACAGCTCCGGCCTGCTGAAGGCGAAGTGCCTGAGCTGTGGATTCAGTTCCGTTACTCGGACGCGCTTCCCGTTCGCGGCGTCGATGCGCCATACGTCACCGGGCGTGGTAGCCGATTGGATCGTGACGAGCAGTCCGCCCGGCACCGCCATCAGATTGCTATACGACTCTTCGCCGCGCGCCACCGGCGACAATCGCTGACGCTTCAAGTCGTAACGGTAGATGGTCTCGTCGTACGTAGCGTTATCGATCGCACGGAAGAACAGCGCCGAACCGTCCACGCTCCAAACAGGATCACTTATTTGGTCATCGATCTCTGACGTAAGATTCGTGAGAGCATCACCCGATCGTGACATGAGATAGAGATCCATGAACGGCCGCGCGATCGTGAACATGTTGGGTTTGGGTGGCTCGATCTCCGGATCAGTCAACGAGGGATCGCGTACCAGGCTCACAAAGCGTTTGCCGTCCGGCGACCAGACCAACCGGGTTATGGCTGTCTTCAAATTCTCCATGAACGGCTCTGGCTCACCACCCTCGGCCGGGCCCGGTCGATCGGCATCCAGCGTCACCAACCGTCCCTTGCTACGCCAGAACAAACGCCCGTCCGGCAGCCACGAAATGCGCTCGCCGCCGGCCGCGATCTTGCGGCCGTCGCTTTCCGAATCCAAAGACCACACGAGTGTCCCATTCACCTCCCGGCGATACACACCCGCGGTCTCGGATGAGGGCAGGGCAGCCAGAACACGACGACCGTCTGGTGAAACTTCGAATCTTCTAAGCGGCTCACGATCGTCGAGGAGCGTACGTGCTACACCCGTTTCAATGTCAATGACGGCAAGTCCCGCCCGCCGACGGTTGGCAAAGAACGCGTCGCCCGGCAGAACCTCGTCGGTGCTGTGCATGACGGTTACGCGGGGCACCTGGGGTTTGGGATCGGATGCCGTAGGTCGCGCATAGATGATGCGGCCAGGTCCAGCCCACTGGGGCGCGGCAAACGGTTTGCCCGAGAAGGAAGCGCCCAGAACGCGCACCTTGCCGGTGCGGGCGTTCCAAACGGCCAACTGTCCACCCCTGGGCCGCTCTACATAGAACGCTAGGTTGGCGCCGTCTGGCGAAAACGCCGGGAACGAGCTCCTCTGCCCCGACGGGCCGAGCGGCTCCGCTTGGCCGGCGCCGGAGTGCGATATCCTCTGCACGTGTACTGTCCCAACCTGCAATCGCTCGTACACGTTCCACTCGTCGGCCAGATCCGGCAGCACATAGGCCAACCTGTCACCCGTCGGAGACAGGGCGATCCGCCCACTGATCCGTACGACGTCCAGCATATCCTCGGCATTGAAGGGACGGGTTTGAGCATGTGCGGCCGACACAACTGCCGCTGCCCCAACCATTGTCACGAGCAGTGCAGAGACTCTCGGTGATTCTCGCATGGGTACCACTCCGTGGGTGTTAGATCCATCAGTTGCGGGGCGAAATTGTAGTCGTTCTAGTGCGGCAACAAAGATGGAACATTGCAGCGCTCTGCGCGAGTAACATGTCCTGCTCCGGGCCTTGCACTCATGCTCACTAGGAGGTATTTCTAGCGAACAACTCTCACTGGAGACCCAATGGCCGGCGCCGTCTGTCAGTCGTGCCAGACTCCGATTCCGCCGAACGCATCGTTCTGCTCCGGATGTGGCGCGGCAACCCCTACCCAGATCAGCCAGGAGTCCGGCCTAGACCGAACTCCGGTCGACCCGACATCGGACGAGCAGACATACCGCGAGAAGCTCCAGGCATCATTGGGAGACGCCTATCAGCTCACCGATGTAATCGGCAGCGGAGGTTTCGGGACAGTGTACGCGGCCCGTGACCTGCGTCTGAAGCGCGAGGTTGCCATCAAGGCGATGCGGTTCGACCTGTTTCCGACCCCCGAACTGCTCGGACGCTTCCAACGAGAGGCGGAGGCCGTGGCGCAACTCAGACATCCCAACATCGTACCCATCTACGCCCTGGGTGAGGCCGAGGGCCTCGCCTATTTTGTCATGCCTCACATCAAGGGCGAGACTCTTGCGGATCGATTGCGGCGAGAGGGACGCCTTCCGGTACCGGAGGTTAGGCGCATCGTACTCGAAACCGCGTCCGCGTTATCTACGGCGCACGAGGCCGGAATCATCCACCGCGACATCAAGCCCGAGAACATATTCCTCGAGGGAGGGGAACGGCGCGTCCTCCTCATGGACTTCGGCATTGCCAAAGCAACACAGCAGACCGGCTCGCTGACCGGGACTGGCGTTGTCATCGGCACCCCTCAATACATGAGCCCGGAACAGGCCAGCGGTAGCCACAATTTGGATCATCGATCCGACATTTACTCGCTGGGCGTGGTCGCCTACCAAATGCTGGCGGGCGTGCCTCCGTTCGGAGAGAGCAGCGCACAACAGCTGATCGTACACCACCTGACGACGAGACCCACGGACCTCCGGTCGGTAGCACCCGATGTCCCAAAGCCCCTCGCGCAGGCCGTAATGCGCTGTCTCGAAAAAGAACCCCTCGACCGGTGGAACTCCGTCGCTGATTTCATGAGCGTTGTCGAGGCCTCTCATGCACACAAGCCGCCAACGACGATCTCACTGGATGCGGTTCCGCGGGATTTCCCGCCGCTCGACAGGCTCGAAGCATCCGGTGTCGCGGTGCTCGGTCTTGCATCGCTAGTCGGCATACTCGTCCTCTATCCTTACGAGAACCAGATCGCCATCGACACGCCGGAGATCGAGACAGCGGAGGCATTGGCAACCGGACGCGATTTCCTGACGCAACACGGTGCTGCGGGTGCATTCACCGAGGGCATGCGATTCGTCCGGGCCGGCACCGCTCGCAAGATGTTGCTCGAAACATATGACAGAGAAGAAGCCCATCGCCTGGCGATGGGAACGACGCCCGTCGGCGGCTGGGAACTCCGGTGGTTCCGAGCGCCAGAGAACGAGGTGTGGCGCGTCCGTATCGGTGGTAACGGAAGCATTGTCGAATTCAATCACCAACTTCAGGATGATGACCCGGGAGCCAAGCACGAAACAGCGATAGCCCGAGCCATTGCGGATTCCTTTCTCGTGGAACGGGGATGGAATCCGGACTCGTTGACCCTGGTCGAGGCCCGCGAGCAACAGCAGGCGAGTCGCACCGATCATCACTTTACCTGGGAATTGCACGAACCACAGATCGATTGGCTCGCGGCTGACACTACCAATGCCAACGGTACCGTTCGGCTTCACGTCGACGTGTTCGGAGATGACGTCACCGGATACCGGCATTACGTAGAAGTGCCAGATGCGTTCTCCCGATCGCGAGATTCGGGGTCCGACGGCTCCTTCGTACTCGGAGTGATCCTATTCCTGGGCATGGGCGGTGTCGCCGTCGTCACCCTGGTCAAGCGGGGCAGGTACGCCATACGCTGGCGTATGGCGCTGATGATAACCGGGTTGCTGTCGGGTCTCCTGCTGACTGCCGGGATCAACAACTGGCGCACGAGCCTTGCAACTGCACCCGCGACGCAGCCACTGACGGTCTCGCTGACAAGCACCCTGCTAATAGCGGTGATCGGCTTCGGGGTGGTCGTCGGGTTCTTCACGTTGGCGGTGGTGGCGGGAGAACTCCTTGCGCGGCGGCGCTTGCCACATGCGCTCATCGGATTGGGAGGAAGTGCGCGGCGAATGCTCCGCACCGGAGGGCTGATCGGCAGGGCCTACCTGGGATATCTGGTTGGATTCATACTGGCCGGCATCGAGTACGCTCAGGTTTTCGTCGATGTCGACCCCGGCGGCGCCTTGAGCGACGGATTCCAGTACATCGACACGCTGGATACGTACCTACCGTTTCTGGACGTAGGGTCGGAGTCATTGGCGAGCGCTTTGGTGTTCGCCTGGCCTATCTTGTTGATCGTCGCTTTTCTGATACGGTGGGTCAAGTCACCCGCGCTGGCCGTGGCCTTGCCGGTGGCGGTCTATCTGCTGGCGAGCGTGTCGACAATGATCGGAGGCGACATCGCGCCGTTGACTACCGCGGCTACGTTGCTAGTGCTGGGTGCCTGCGTGGTTCGCTACGGGGTCGTCGTGACCATGTTCGCCACCTTTACCGTCGCAGCTGTGCCGAGTACCATTTCCATGGTGACGGGAAACGAGGCGCGAATCGTAACGTCGGGCGTGTTGATGTTGATCTTGCTGGCGGCACCAGTGATCACGTTGCACATCGCGCAGAGTCAGGCCCGCGAGGCACAGCCGGTCTGACGACGGCCCTTCTCAATGTCGCGAGCGTTCGTAAACGAAGACGCCGAGGGCCCCGAACCCAGTTACATCCTACCCGAGCGAGATGATCCCGGGTTCGACGAAGCCGCCGCACTTGCACTCATCGAAGGATGGAACCAGGGCGACTTGCGGAGCGCCGAGTTGGCAACGGGCTACAGTTGGGGCGAGAAGAAACTCGTTGCGCATGTCGAGCGGATTCTAGAGCGCGCGCGAGAACAACAGGACGAACGTCTGGAGCAGCTCGCCAAGCGATTCTTGCGTGCGTCCCGCTAGAATCCCGACCCTCCTTTCGCTTCCCGGTATCTCATCGCAATATTTGCGGGAGTAGATGCTTTGGACAGCGTGCCTTGCCAAAAGGAGGCCCGATGAGGACCCGTTTCTCCCTGCTGGTCGCACTATGGGTTTGCTCCTGACCCCGGCAGGAGCAAGAGCCCAAGAGGTGTATTCACAGACCGATATCGCAAGGGCTCGCGGTGTTCAAATGAACTTCGGTATTAGATCCCAACCCCTGGTGGCGACGCCGCCAGCAAACCTCACTACCCGGGATCTCCGGCCCATCTATTCACTGAACGACACCGAGAACGGCCAGCGAGTCCTCACCAAAATCCCCAAGAAGATTGCGTGTCCGCGGTTCGACCCGAAGGCGCGACCCGGCCGGGCCAGGGCCAAGGATCGCTATCAGCGCGCGCGGGGGCGAACCCCTGCCGGTCAACGTACAGGCAGTGCTGGAAGTAGTCATAGGCGCCGATGGGATTCCCGAGAAGAAGCTGCTCAAGGTCATTCGAACGTCGGACAAAACGGCGGACGACGCGCTCCTACAATGGGTCCAGTCGTGCCGCTTCAAGCCGGGGAGGATAGGTGACCACGCTGTCCGTGTTCGGATCGAGTTCCCGGTATCACTCACGTACGTTCGTTCGTAGTCATGCTCTTTTCACGCTTCTAGCGGAGCGCGTCTCAGTTCGCGTCAGCACTCGAACGCGCGGCCGACGAAATCTCGGTGACAGTCCACTGGTCTCTGGGATCCGCCCGGCCACGGCTCTGATTCTTGGGTCGCTCGGGTTGACAGTGTGCGGGAGTAGAACTGCAGCGCATCATGCCTCTACGGTCCGTGACAGCGCCGGCGTGACGATTGTTGAAAATTCCGACCCCGTCCGGCGTGAGGGCGTGGGGTGGCGGCTGGCCGATCGTCCGACAGTGGACATCGGTGAACAGCAGCACGATCCCAATTATCAGCTATTCCGTGTAGCGAGCGCGATCCGGCTGAGCGACGGCCGCATAGTCATTGCCAATGCTGGCACCCAAGAGTTGCGGTTCTACGATCCCGACGGAATGTATGATGCTACCACCGGTGGTGCGGGCGACGGTCCCGGCGAGTTTCGCAACATCGGTTAGGTACAGCGCTTCGGTGGAGATTCATTGATAGCATACGATCTCAAGCACCGGCGTTTGTCGGTGTTCGATACCGGGGGGAGATTCGGACGGTCGATCGCGCTCAGAGCGACCGAGGGGGTACGATACCCTCTTGTGTTGGGGGTTTTCACGACTGCAGGTTTCTTGGTCCAAGGGTCGTCGGTAAGCGTGTTCAAAGCTACGCTAGGATTCTACCGCGGAGATGCTGAACTTTATCGCTACTCACTCGACGGACGCTCAAGCAGTAGCATAGGGTCGCATCCGGGGAGCGACGAGGGCTTTCTGCACATCGACGGTGATGGCAGGAGGTCTCGTGCTTGGGTCGTGTTCGGACGGTCGGTTCAAGAGTACAATCTTCCTGACGACTCCCGAGTACGTTGGACAGTGTTCGACGGTCATGGAATGCTACTCGGCACCACGCAGTTCCCCGAAAGTTTTCGAGCACTGGACATAGGAGAGGACTACGTGCTCGGCGTGTGGAAGGATGACGTGGATTTGGAACACGTTCGACTGTACGACTTGAAGAAACCCTAGATTCACGAACACATTGGTGATACGCTACACCAGTTCTACCACGGCCCTGTGCCCAGGAGCCGCCGCGAGCTTGGCATCACGCGTTACAAGCGGCGCGCCGAGCTCCTCGGCGAGAGCCACATAGGCGGCGTCGTATGCCGTCAAGTTCCGGCGCATACTCCACACGCGGTGGATGAACGGCAAGTGCGGATAGCGCCGGATCGGTAGATCTGCGAGATCGGCGACCGCTTGGGCACCGCGTTTGGAAGTGAGCGTCCTGACACGCGCGAGACGTCGCAGCACCTGTGTCACCTCGAGGTCGAGCACCGCGGGCGCATGCCACGATTCGCCGGCCGCCCTCAGCCGAGGTTCTAAACCCCGTCCCACCACCGTGCTGAGGATAACTTCCAAGACCACCGATGCGTCGAGGACGATCAACGAGAATCGCGCTCCTCGCGGACCATCCGGGCGAGTGGGAGATCGAGTTCCACCGAGCGTCGCTTTTTGATGCGGGCCCACAGTTGGTCGTCCGTCGGCGCCTGGGCGCTCTGAGTGATCTCCCGCAACAAGTACTCGGAAAGGGAATAACCAGACATCGCCGCACGCGCCTTGAGTACTCGATGGACCGAGTCGGGCACGTTACGAATCTGAATCATCTTGGACATGTGAATATGATGATTACATGTGTATCACATGTCAAGCGCCGTAAGGGTGCTACCGGTCCACGCTTCACCGGCTGCGGCGTTATGTTGGTGCCATGACCAATCTGATCAGCGGAGAGTTTCTATCTCTCCAAGAGATCTTGGCGGGCCGCTACTCCATCGAGCGCGAGTTGGGGAGGGGCGGAATGGGAATAGTGCTGCTCGCGCGGGATGTCGCGCTCGACCGCCCGGTGGCAATCAAGCTGCTGCCGCCCGAGTTGGCTGCGGTGCCCGAGCACCGTGAGCGGTTTTTGCGCGAGGCACGGACGGCTGCCGGCCTCGCGCATCCCAACATTGTCCCGATCCACTTGGTCGAAGAGCACGGTGACATGGTGTTCTTCGTGATGGGATACGTGGACGGCGAGACGTTGCGCGCGCGGGTCGAACGATCCGGTCCGCTCACACCGCGGTTTGCAATGAAGCTATTACAGGAAGTCGCTTGGGCCCTGGCTTACGCGCACCAGAGGGGCGTAGTGCACCGCGACATCAAGCCCGACAACATCATGATCGACCAAGCGACCGATCGCGCGCTGGTCACCGATTTTGGAATCGCTCAGGTGGCACGGGTGGGAGAAGACGCGCCAACCGGTGAGATCATTGGAACCGCGCGTTACATGAGCCCGGAACAGGCCTGTGGCGACGTCGTTGACGCCCGCAGCGATCTCTACTCACTCGGCGCCACCTTCTTCTACGCCGTGTCGGGCAGGGCACCCTTCGAGGGAAAGAACGTGCCCGCAATGCTCGTGCAGGCGGTGTCAGAGCCGGCGCCTTCCATCAAGGAAATCACTCCCAATATCCCCGAGCGGCTTGCGTCGGTGATCGACCGGTGCTTAGAGAAAGAGCCGGCCAATCGCATCCAGACCGGCGACGACCTTGCGCGCCTGGTAGGTGAGGCCCGGGGCCGCGACTTCCGTGCGCCGCCCCTGGTTCGGAGCTTCGTGCGCAATGCCGAAATCTCGACTATGGTCGTGCTCGCCGAAGCGCGGGTCCAGGAAGAAGAAGCGGATGTCATTCTGAAGAGACGTTGGCTTCGCCGTCTCGACGGCCTATGGCACCGGGTATGGGCGGGGCGGTTCGGACGCTGGTTCTTCAAGGTTGCAGGAACCGGGCTCAAACCTCCAGAGGTATCCGTACTACCATCTACCGACGCGACCGAGTTCGTCTTGGGCCGCGCTGCGGTCGATGCTTACTCCACGCTATCTGCCCAAGACCGCAGGCGCTTGGGAGACGTTCCGCATGTCGTACACCGCCTCGAGCAGAGGGCCGAGCGACTGCGCAGAGAGGGCGAGACCGGCGAGCGGCTGACCGACACCGTGGCAGCGCTCGAGAGTGTGCGGTTAGCCCTGTTGCGCCTCCGCGCCGGTCAAGGCACCGTAGATGACCTGACGCTCCATCTCGAACGCGCTAAGCAAATCGGTGAGCTGGTCGATCACGAATTGGAGGCCCGGGTGGAGGTCGACGGAATTCTGGAGCGGGGCAACCAGAGGCCCGACTCATCACCGTCGGCGGGGCACCTCAATTGACGGCGAAACAGTAGAACAGCCCGTTGCCGCCTGTACCTTGCAGGTTCTTCTGGCTGCAGCCTCTCGAGTTGTGAGCTGAATTCCACGACGTGGGGTTCTGGCCGCCGCCCTGGCGGTCGTGGTGGCCTACCCGGGCACTGCCCTCACCACTGCTGGTCCAGTTGTCGCAATTCGTGTAGCCCTCAGCGGTAAACGCCGTTCCGTCGAGATTCGAGCCTGTCAGGATGTCGTGCATGTTCGGGCGATCGCCCCTGCCGTTCACTATCTCACCCTTTTCGTTGAGCTGGGTCTCTTTCGTCAGGTTGTTGGAGTCGCCGTGGAGATCGGCGACACTCTTGGCGATCATGACACCCTTCGCATTGTACCAGGGTCCTGAGCCGATGCGATCACGGGCGTTGACGGCCGCCTGTCCGCCGGAGGCGATGGTGCTGAGATAGGCGTGCCACGTATTGTTCTTGGAACCGGCGGCTTCTGCGAGCATCTGGCAGTGCCGGTCTGCTCCGGCCAGGCCACCCAAATCCGCTCCGTTGCCCGGGCCCACACTCGTGATGAAGAAACTCATTGCCGAATCCTGGATCGGCGCCGAGGTCGAACCCACCAAAGCCAGCGGCAATGCTGCCAGAAGAAATCGCATCTTGCTCATGTCGGTCACCCCCTTCTGTTCTTGGATGATGGCCTCTGCTTCTCGTGCGGACCAATCGTCTTGGGCCGCCCTAGACCGCCTTTGCCCGTCCTCGACCGTCCTCGACCGTCCTCGACCGTCCTCGACCGTCCTCGACCGTCCTCGATTAGTGCGGCCACACAACTCCCTGGTTTTTCTTAGTCACCGGCCCCAGACCCTTATAGACGAACTTCTGAACCCGTTTCCCCTCGTATGTCTCCGTAGTGTAAATGTTGCCCTTGGAATCGGTGGCGATACTGTGCACGGCGAAGAACGCACCGGGCTGTCGTCCGCCGTCTCCGAAACTCGTCAAGATCTCCATGGTGGCCCGCTCGATAATGTAGACCTTCATGTTCTTGCCGTCGGCCAGGTAGAGGAACTTCTGCTCCGGGTCCCTGGAAAACGCGATGTCCCACACCGACCCGTCTCCCAGGGTGCGCGGCGCTATGAATACCTCGTTCACGAACGTGCCATCTTTGCGGAATACCTGAATCCGGTCGTTCGGGCGGTCGCACACATACACGAGCCCGTCATTTGTGGGTTCGGCACAGTGGACGGGGTTACGGAACTGCTGAGCCGGGGCTTCGTCTGGATTGTAACGACCGATGTCGGTGTCGTCGGGGTCGTGGCCGTACGCACCCCAATAGCGCTTGAACTTGCCCGTGTCCATATCGATCACCGCCACACGCTTGTTGCCGTATCCGTCGGCGATATACGCCTCGTTGGCCGCTATGTCGAACGAGATCTTGGCCACGCGCCCGAAGTTGACGGTATCGTGACTGCCTCCACTCTGTCCCGGATGACCCAATTGCATCAAGAAAGTGCCATCCCGCGCGAACTTGAGGATATGAGCGTCGTTCCGGCCGTTGCCGCCGATCCACACGTTGTCCTTGTTGTCGATCGTGATCCCGTGGTTCGACTCGGGCCAGTCGTAGCCCTCACCGGGGCCGCCCCAGTGCCTCAGGAGATTGCCATCCTGATCGAACTCGAGAACGTTTGGGGCGGGAATACAGCACTCTCCGGTCGGAGGATCTTGCGCCGCACCGAGTTCGGTTCTCGCATTGCCGTTCCCACGATGGACGATCCATACGTGATCGCGGGAGTCCACCGACACGCCGATAGCGGACCCCAGAACCCAGTGGTTGGGCAGCGGTTTGGGCCAAAGCGGATCTACCTCGAACATCGGCGCCACCTTGGCGGTACCCGCCTGACCATTGGTCTCTTCCCCCTTGACGACGAACCCGAGCACTAGCACGAGTGCAGCTCCGAGGATCAGAAGATCGCGCGACCGTTTCATCGGTTCCTCCCCTTCATGGTACACCATCGGGCGAGACGCCTCTTTCCAGGCACCAGGCTTATCCGGACCGTTTACCAAGATAGCCGCCGAAGCGGCTGCGCGTAACAACTCGCTTGCCAACATCGCTCCGGAGCACGCATCTTTCTGCCGATCTTCAAAAAGGGTCGCCCCGGACAGAAGCATGTTCCAACATTTCCGACAGTTCCGCACACTGCCGACCGTTCTGGCCGCACTGTTGCTGGGCCCGATCGTGGCGCGGGCGTTTGGTTCGCCGCCTCCGCCCCCGCGCCCGCCCCACGACATCCCGAGCGACGTGACCGTCCACGCATTCGTAAAGCCGGAAGGGCAACGACTTCGCCTGCTCGTTCGAGTGCCGCTCGAGGCCATGCGCGATGTGGAGTTCCCACTCTCGGGACCGGGATACCTGGACTTAGCGCGAGCCGACCCGCGGCTGCGTCAAGCGGCAATGCTCTGGATCGCCGGTAACATCGTGTTCTACGAGGGCGATACTCCGCTCGGCAATGCCAAGCTCGTTGCCGCACGCGCATCGATCCCGTCCGACCGATCCTTTGTCAGTTACGGGAGCGCGCTGGCTCACGTCACCGGCCCACGCCTGCCGGACTCCACGGTCCTCTATTGGAACCAGGCGATGCTCGACGTCTTGCTCGAGTATCCGATCCGGTCGGATCGGTCCAGGTTTTCGATTCACCCGAGGTTCGAGCGACTGGCGCTCAAGGTCGTGACCGTGCTGCGGTTTCTGCCGCCCGGCGGCGGCGTTCGAGCCTTCGAGTACAGGGGCGATCCAGGTCTGGTCAGGCTGGATCCGCGCTGGCACCAAGCGGCTCTGCGGTTCGTCAGAGGGGGGTTCTACCACATCCTGGATGGTATCGATCACCTGTTGTTCCTGCTCTGCCTGGTGATCCCGTTCCGGCGCTTGCGTGCCCTCGTGCCGATCGTCACGGCATTCACGGTGGCGCACTCGATAACGTTGATCGGGTCCGCCTACAATCTGGCGCCGGGCACGCTGTGGTTTCCGCCGCTGGTCGAGACGCTGATCGCCGCTTCTATCGTGTATATGGCGCTCGAGAACATCGTGGGCGCAAATTCCAGGCATCGCTGGATGATCGCTTTCGGGTTTGGCCTGGTCCATGGATTCGGCTTTTCGTTCGCCCTGAGAGACCAGCTCCAATTCGCGGGATCACACATGTTGACTTCGCTCTTGTCGTTCAATGTCGGCGTCGAACTCGGGCAACTTCTGGTTCTCCTGCTGCTCATCCCCGCGCTCGAAGCCCTGTTCCGGTTTGTCGCTAAGGAACGGATAGGAACGATCATCCTCTCGGCACTGGTCGCGCACACCGGCTGGCATTGGATGACGGAGCGGGGCTCGGTATTGAGCCAGTATCAGTTTAGTTGGCCCAAGCTGGGCGCGGTCCCGCTGGCGAGTATCATGATCTGGTCGATCTCGATTGTGACCCTGGCGATCCTGGGCCCACGTGCGGCCACGATGCTACGGCGCCTGGGGAGCGGGAGGGGCGCAGGCGAGGCGGCTATCGGAGCAAAGAAATAGAGCGTAGAATTCCCGTTCCTACTGGAGGGCTTGCGATGTCGTATCTGGGTCGAGTGACAGGCACGTTCGGGATCGTCTCTATCGTGACGATCTCCGTCTTCGGGGTGGCACACGCTCAAAACAGCGCGCCCAATCCCTATCGTACAGTCGCCGGAGTTTGGGGAAAGCTTCCTCAAGGGAGAACGTGGGGATCTACGAGCGCGGTTTTTCCGGCGCGCGACGGGAGCGGCAACATATGGGTGGCCGAGCGGTGCGGGCAGAACAGTTGCGCCGGTAAGGACGCTGTCGACCCGATCTTATTGTTCGATCGGTCGGGCAAACTCCTCAAGAGCTTCGGCGCCGGCTTGATCGTAATGCCCCACGGCATCCACGTGGATAAGGGCGGCAACGTGTGGGTGACGGACACGGGGAGGGAAAACGGCAAAGGCTATCAGGTCTTCAAATTCAGCCCCGACGGAGATCTGCTGATGGCCCTGGGCACTCCCGGTGGCACCGGCGACGGTCCAGACAGTTTCAACGGGCCGTCAGACGTGCTCGTAGCCCCTAATGGCGACATTTTTGTCGCGGTCGGACACTTGGGCCGCGGTGACGACAACCGCATCGTCAAGTTTTCGAGCGACGGGAAGTTCATCAAGTCGTGGGGAAAGACGGGATCCGGCAACGACGAGTTCGAAGACCCGCACGCGCTCGCGATGGACTCTCAAGGCCGGTTGTTCGTGGGCGACCGGCACAACAATCGGGTGCAGATCTTCGATCAGGACGGGAATTACATCGCGACCTGGACACAATTCGGTAGGCCCAGCGGACTATTCATCGACCGGAACGACATTCTGTACTCGGCCGATTCCGAGTCCAACACCAGGAGGAACCCGGGATGGAAGCGCGGCATCCGGATCGGGAGCATCAAGGACGGATTCGTCACGGCGTTCATTCCGGATCCCGAACCGGACCCCGACCACTCCGGTACCAGCGGTGCGGAGGGCGTTGCAGCGGACGCGGCGGGCAACGTGTACGGAGCCGAGGTAGGGCCAAAGATGCTCAGGAAGTATGTCAAGAAGTAGATCTAACGGATAGACTGCCGCGGCTGATTGTTCTGGAACGCAGATGTCTGAAAACAAAGTATCCGCGCTCTAGTCAAATAATCCGTGGCAGTTTATCCATCAAACAGGGGAGCAAACGATGTCGCGAAAGACGTTTCAAACGGTACAAGCTTTTGCGTTTCTCGCAGTGGGGCTCGTGTGGTTCACTCCGAACGCCACTGCGCAGGCCGGCAGCGGTGGCCAGCCGAGCACCGCAAATGGAGAGTGGCCGCTGTACACCGCCGACTTGAAGGGCACCCGGTACTCGCCGCTCGATCAGATCGACGCGTCCAACTTCAACGACCTCGAGATAGCCTGGCGTTTCAAAACCGACAATCTGGGCTCGCGTCCCGAATACAAGTTGGAGGGAACGCCGCTCATGATCGGTGACGTACTGTACACCACCGCCGGAACACGCCGCGCCGCCATCGCGCTCGACGCCAAGACCGGAGAGTTAATCTGGATGTACAGCCTGCGCGAAGGCCTGCGCGGAGGGCTCGCCCCACGACAGCTGTCGGGCCGCGGCCTGTCGTACTGGACCGACGGCCAGGGCGACGACCGCGTACTCTTTGTAACTCCCGGGTATAGACTCATCGCCCTCGACGCCAAGACCGGCGATCCCATCAGTTCGTTCGGGGAAAACGGGATCGTGGATTTGAAAGTCGGTGCTGTTTACGGCAGAGACCAGCAGATCGATCTGGTGAGCGGTGAGCTCGGCCTCCACTCTACCCCGACCGTGGTCAACGACGTTGTGATCGTGGGTTCGGCCATGAAGGAAGGAATGACCGTCACCACGCACAACAACGCCAAGGGGCTTGTCCGCGCGTTCGACGTGCGTACGGGACGTCTCATTTGGACGTTCAATCCTATACCACGGCCGGGCGAATTCGGCAACGACACATGGTTGAACGATTCCTGGGCCATCAACGGCAATACCGGAGTCTGGACCCAGATCACCGTGGATGCGGAACTCGGGTTGGTTTACCTCCCGGTCGAGTCACCCACGTCGGACTTCTACGGGGGGATGCGACCGGGCGACAATCTTTTCGGTGAGAGCCTGGTCTGTGTCGATCTCGCCACGGGCGAACGAAAGTGGCACTTCCAGTTCGTGCACCATCCAATCTGGGACCACGACATGTCGTCGGCGCCGATCCTGGCCGACATCAACGTCGACGGAAGAGCTATCAAAGCAGTGGCGGTGCCGAGCAAGCAGGGCTTCCTGTACGTGTTCGATCGGGTCACGGGCAAACCGGTGTGGCCCATCGAGGAGGTACCCCAGCCCAAGGGCGACGTGCCGGGCGAGTGGTACGCTCCGACACAGCCGATACCGACCAAGCCGCCGATGTACGGCCGCAGCATACTTCACGTGCCCGACGATCTGATCGACTTCACCCCCGAAATGCGCGCGCAGGCACTCAAGAATCTCGAACGCTACAAGTGGTACGACGGAGTATTGTACAACCCACCCATCATCGGCCACACGGACGGACTGCTCGGCGCAATCAACTTGGGTAATGCGAGCGGCGGTACCAACTGGCCCGGTGGCGGGTACGATCCCGAAACACACACCGTATACGTGCAGGCAAACACATCGGCGATCAGCGGTGTCTCGCTCGCCCCACCGCCGGAGGGGTTCTCGGACCTTCCGTACCAGGCGGGCGTGGTAGGAGAGCCGTTCCGGCTGCTGGAAGCAGCAGGAACGGGTACCAACCCCGACGCCCCCAAGCGGGAGAGACCACGACGCAGACCAACTCGCGCCCGTCGTGGCGGACTCAACGTCCAGGGCCTGCCGATCCTCAAGCCGCCCTACGGAGTCCTGGCGGCGATCGATCTGGATCGCGGTGACATCGTGTGGCGGGTGCCGCACGGTGACACGCCGGACAACATACGCCACCACCCGGCGCTTCAGGGCATGGACATCCCCAAGACCGGCCAGCGCAGCAGTGTTGGGCTGGTCGTAACCAAGACGTTGGTAATACTCGGCGATCCCCGCATTACGACGACGGACGATCATCCGCGCGGCGCGATGCTACGTGCTTACAACAAGGCGACCGGCGAAGAAGTTGGCGCCGTGTACATGCCAGCTCCGCAGAGCGGCTCGCCGATGACGTATATGGTGGACGGCAAGCAGTACATAGTGGTTGCCGTGAGCGGCGGCAGTTATTCGGGCGAGTACCTCGCGTTCAGCTTGCCCGATGCGGATTAGCGGGGGTGTGCGCTCGCGCGTGCTTGCGATTGCGATCGTAGCCGCAATCGCACCGATCGCGGCTGCGGGAACTAGCTCGTTCCCGCAAGGCCGCTCGGTGTGGGACGGCATCTACACGCTGGAGCAGGCCGAGCGCGGCGAGCCGCTCTATTCCAAGGAATGCGCCCGATGTCATGGCCCCGACCTAATGGGCGGCGAGATGGCTCCGGCACTGAGCGGTGGAGAGTTCGTCTGGAACTGGAACGGGCTCACGGTAGGAGCCCTGTTCGAGCGGCTGCGCACGTCCATGCCGCAAGACAAGCCGCGCAGTGTGAGCCGGCAGGACAAGGCCAATATTCTCGCGTTCATATTGTTCGCCAATGAGTTCCCGGCTGGCAAGACGGCGCTCAAGAGTCGTACCGAGTTCCTGAATCAGATCAGCTTCGAGGCGGTTAAGCCTTAGCAGGTTGCGGAAAAATTGCTGCTGAGGCAGGCGCTTCTAGCGGGATGGCATCGGTTCGTGCCGGGCCATTCGAGGCAGCGGCGGTTCACCGATGGCGTGTGGACGCCCCGGGGCACTGCGTCGACGCCCTACGTGCACGCCGCCGGCTGGGACAGCGTCCGCATCCGGACCAGGTTGTACACCGCGGCCGTGAAGGTGAACACCCACTCCACGCGCGCAGTCCCGCGGTGCCGCAGTTTCCGTAACAGCCCCACCGTCTTGCCCCAACCAAAGATCTCTTCCACTCTCTTGCGTTGCCGCTGACTCACCGCAAAGCCCGGATGTCGCGTCGTCCGCCCGTCG
>JBHHZE010000004.1:0-106019 GCA_046757925.1 Gemmatimonadales bacterium | reverse complement strand
ATTGCCCGGAAAACGAGCCGCAAGGAGTTGCATGGTGGAATCGGCCCCATCCAGCTCGCCTTGCCTGGTCTGGTTGCGGGCTACGTTGCTGTAAAAAAGCGCCGTTGACGAATCCAAGGCCAGCGCGCGCCGGTAATACTGTCCCGCTTTGACGTAGTCGCGCAGTTGGCCGTAGAGCACACCCGTGTTGTTGATCGCAGTGACATCATCGGGGTAACGATCGAGCAGGGTTCGGTACGCACTTATCGCCGCCTCGCGCTGTCCGGTAACCCGGACGTGGTAAAGCGCAATGGCCTGATACCGCTCCCGCTCGGTGAGCCGGTCGCGGTACTCGTACGCCTTGGTCGATGCCTCGATCATCCGTGCCCGCCGCTCGAAGTTGTTGCCCAGAATCACTCCCAGCTTGCGGTAAGCCATGGCGAAGGCAGTGTCGACGCTGACCGCATCCTCCAGAAGCTGCACCGCCCTGGCGTCGTCTCCAGCGTTCTCGGCATTGAGTGCCTGGGTGTAGAGCCTCAACGCCTCGAGCGAGCGGGTCGTGACCTCGTCCAGCGGATCGCGCCGGATGTCGCGCAGGGACTCGCCGATTCGCTCGCGCAGCTTGCCCGAGAGCTTCCCCACGGACGCGATCAACTCACCCGCGTCGGATGCCGCCTCCTGCTGAGCGGTCAACACCGCCCCGGTGGGAGAAATGAGCCGGGCCGACAGCGCAAACCCTTCTCCCACCGGCGAGATCTCACCCGTGATCACCGCCTTGATCCCGTCCCGCTCCGCCACTTCCAATGCAAGATCACGATCCAGCCGAGTGTCGGGATCCAGCTCCATGCGCTGCAACACACCACCTATCTCGGTTGGCTCCAGCACGTTTACGATCGTGGATTGCGTAAGACCCACCCGCATGAGTTCGGTGACCGTGGTTCCGAGAGTCGGGTCGGAGGTGCGGTTCTCAAATTCGGCCAAGACGACCTGCTCCCGTTCGCCCAAGACTCCTGAAGCGATGAGCGTGCCCACCGGCCCGATCCCCAAGGTCCGCATCGCCATGTATGCCGCGGCAACCACTCCCAACCCCGCAAACGCCAACCCACCACCAACAAGCGACTTGCGCCACGTGAAATGACGCTCCAGCCCCACCGGCGTCGCCAACGACATGCCCGTCATCGTGGCAATCGCCACCTGACGCTCTCGACGGCCGGTCAGGAATACGATCGGTAAGCCCACCGCCAGCAACCCGATCGCACCGTAGAACACCCAGTCCGGCAGCCCAATCAGCTGCACCAGGAAATAGACAATGGCCAGCGCACCCACCGAGGCGAGACCGAACAATGCCAACACGCGCACCGGATGTGCGTTCTGAGCAGCTCGCTCGGCCGAGGAAATCGAAACAGACTGCACCGGCTGCGTGCCGGTCGGTGTCATGCCACCACTCGGCGTGAGCAGAGCGTCCAGGTGCGGCACCATCTCATCCGCCCGCTGCCAACGGTCGGCCGGCTTCTTGTGCAGGCAGCGCATCACCACTTCGTTGAGCGCTTGCGGGACCGTCTCCCGATGCATCACCACCGGCTCCGGCGCCTGCGTCATGTGCGCCGACAACACCTGCTGAGCATTGTTGCCCGTAAACGGCGGTCTGCCGCTCAACATCTCGTACGCCAACACGCCCACCGCATATATGTCCGCCCTGTGATCCGCGTGCGGATCCGCCGCTGCCTGCTCCGGCGACATGTATGCCGGTGTGCCCAGCGCAACACCCAGCGAGGTCAGTGACGACTCACCAGTCGATGCGCTCACCGCCTTGGCCACGCCAAAATCGGTCACCACCGCGTGCTTACCCGAGAGCAAGATGTTGTCGGGCTTGATGTCGCGGTGCACCACCTTGTGAGAGTGGGCGTACTGCAACGCGTCCAGCACGTCTTGAAGAATTCTCACCGTCTCGCCTACCGGCAGTTCACCCTCCCGTGCCAGCTTAGCACGCAACGACTCGCCCTCTATGAACGGCATCACGTAGTACAGCAGATCGTCGTGCGAACCCGCGGTCAGGAGCGGAACTATGTGGGGATGCTGCAGTGAGGCCGAGAGCAGGATCTCGCGTTCGAACCGATCTACGCTCACGCCGGCGGACATCTCGGGCGGCAGGAGCTTGATCACCACCTTGCGGCCCAGGCGCACCTCCTCCGCCAGGAACACGCGCGACATACCGCCACCGCCCAGTTCCCTCTCTATGCGGTAGGTCTCACCTACGGCTGCTTGCAACCGGGATGCAAGGTCGCTCATCTATAGTCTGACCTGGTCAAGAGACCGTTGGCAGTTCGCAACAATAAGTACATGCTCGCATCAATTCCGTTATTAACTCGGACTCCAATCCTTCACATTTGTTGACGCGGTTCGGCGACACGTGAGATGTTGCCACCGGTCCTAGATCGGCAAGCGGTGCCGGCGTGGCGGAATTGGTAGACGCCAACGTCTCACACACGTTGGGGCAAATGCCCGTATGGGTTCGAATCCTATCGCCGGTACCCCCGCACCAACGCTATTGGCGCGGGGCCTTGGTAATGTCATACAGCCGCGTTATCATTGTCGCTACGTGTGTGAGACGTCTCCAGTAGCATTTCCGCTGCGCCTAGAGCCGAGCGGCGTGTCGTTCGGCTCTTTGCTGTCATCGTGAGGTGATGAGTTTCACATTTCACATTTCACATTTCACGAAAGCTCTACCGCTCCCCCACCAGCTTGGCAAGCCGCTCCCGCACGTCCTTGACCTGTGGCTGTAGTTCGGGGTCCGCGTCTTTCCAGAGATCCACGAAACTGCCGTAGTACTCAACCGCCTTCTCTCGGTCACCGCGGGCTTCATAGATCTCGCCGAGACGCCGGTATGCCGCCGGCCGGGCCCACGATTCAATGTTGGGTATGCCCCAGTTGGTCTGTAGGTAGGCTTCCCAATACACGAGCGATGAGTCGGCGTTTCCGGCCACGTCGTGTGCCATGGCCATCACCCCCTTGCCGCACGGCCCGCAGACGGAGCCATCGACACCGGCGCGGAGATACGCCAGCCCTTGTTCGGTATCGCCCGCCGCAATCGCAGCCCATCCTCGCGCTCGGTCGAAGTCGCGCCGCTGCTTGAGTCCGAGTTCGGGATAGCCGGACCGCTCCATATCACCGAGGAACTGCTGTGTGCGGTTCGCATCGCCCCGGAGGGCGAAATATTGAACGATCGATTCGTACCATCGATCGGGAACCGCCAGCGAATCCATGGCGGTGGGCGCGATGACGTCCAGCAGCCGCTTGGGCACCGCGCGATCGGGCGTCACCAGCAGCCTAACGAATTCCCACTCCTCGATCAGCCGTTGCGTGGAAACCTCGCGCTGTTGCAAGGCGGAAAGCGCATCCGCGAGGTATTGCTCGCCCTTCCGATATTGCCCCTGAGTGGCCGCCACCATCGCCAGTCGCTCCGACGCATTCGCTCGCCAAGCGAGATTTCCGCTTTGGGATTCGAGGACGTTCGTCCAGTGCCGCTGCGCTCCCGTATAATCCCGTTGCGCCATCGCAAGCATGCCTCGAGCGTTCTCGATCCGCGGGTTACCGGGGAATCGTTCCTCCATGGCATCGAGCGTCTGCCGGGCTAGATCGAAGTCGCCCAGGTTCTTGTGCTCCCAGGCGAGGTTCGTGAAACCTATGGACCACGTGGAGTCGAAATCCAGCGCTTGTTGATAGAAATCTCTCGCTCGGTCGTCGTCACCGAGCTGGAAGTACAACACGCCCGAATTGTTGAGCGCCCGATGGTCTTCGGGATAGCGTTCCAGAATGGTCCGGTACGCTGCTAATGCCTCTTCGCGACGGCCGGTCACATCCGTGTGGTATTGCGCGATCGTGTAGCCGCGCTCCAACTCGGTCAGTCGGTCGCGTAGCTGGTAGGCCCTAGTCGCTGCTTCCCTCGACCTACTGAATTGCTCAAAATTGTTCCTGAGGATCGTCGCGATCTTGCGATGCGCCATGGCGAACAGCGAATCTTCCGCAACGGCTTGCTCAAGCAGCGCCACGGCCCGATCGTCATCGCCGGTGACCTCGGCTTGCGTGGCCTGAGCGTACAACCGGAGCGCACGCAACGAACCCGTGGTGACGAGTTCGAGCGGAAGGGTGCGACGGATCGTGCGCAACGACTCCCCGATGCGCTCGCGCAACTTGCCGGAGAGATCGTCGACCGCTGCGACCAGTTTGCCCGCGTCCGCGGCGGACGCCTGCTGTGCCGTCAGCACGTCGCCGGTCGCCGAGACCATGCGGGCAGAAACGAGGTAGCCGTCACCTAAAGGCACTACCTCGCCCGCGATCACTGCCTTGATGCTCTCCCGCTCGGCAATCTCACGGGCTACGCCCTCGTCGATGCGAGCATCCGGTGGGAGCTGCATGCGTGCCAGGCTCTCCGTCAAGCGTGCCGGGTCGGCAATTCGGATCACGGGGGATCCCGACAGACTGATGCGCAGCAGTTCTGTGACCGTCGAGCCCAACGTGGAATCGGTCGTCTTGTTGTCGAACGCCGCCAGAATGATCAAGTCGCGTCGGCCCAACGCACCAGACGACATGAGCGTCGCGGCCGGCCCTATCCCCAGCGTCCGCATCGCCATGTAGACACCTGCGAACAGGCCTAGCCCGGCGAACGCCAGCCCACCCCCTACAAGCGACTTGCGCCAAGTGAAATGCCGCTCCATCCCCACCGGCGTCGCCACCGACAGCCCGGTCATCGTGGCGAGTGCCACCTGGCGCTCCCGTCGGCCCGTCAGGAGAACTATCGGCAAGCCGACCGCCAGCAACCCGATCGCCCCATAGAACACCCAATCCGGCAGCCCGATCAGCTGCACCAGCAGGTACACAATCGCCAGTGCTCCCACCGAGGCCAGACCGAACAATCCCAACACCCTTAGCGGATGCGCGTTCTGGGCCGCCCGTTCCGCCGAGGAAATCGAGACACCCGGCACCGGCTGCGTGCCGGTCGGTGTCATGCCACCGCTCGGCGTCGTCATCGCCTCGAACTGCACCCGTAAGCCGTCCGCCCGCTGCCACCGGTCGGCCGCCTTCTTCTCCAAACACCGCATGATGAGTTCGTTCAGAGCGGCGGGCACCGTCGAGCGGTGCATGGACACAGGATCCGGCGCCAACGTCATGTGGGCGCTCAACACCGCCTGCGGATTGGGACCCGTGAACGGCGGCCTGCCGCTCAGCATCTCGTATGCCAGGACACCCAGTGCGTACAAGTCCGCACGATGATCCACGTTGGGATCTGCGGCTGCCTGTTCCGGAGCCATGTACGCAGGCGTGCCCAATGCTATCCCCATAGACGTCAGCGACTGTGCACCCGTAGACGCGCTCACCGCTTTGGCAACTCCGAAGTCGGTAACCACTGCGTGGTTGCGCGACAATAGCACGTTGTCGGGTTTTATGTCGCGGTGCACCACGCCCTGTTCGTGGGCGTAAGCCAGGGCGTCGGCTACGTCTCGCAAAACTCTGAGCGCCTCACCCACCGGCAGCTCGCCTTCACGCGCCAGCTTGGCACGCAGCGATTCGCCCTCAATAAACGGCATCACGTAGTACAACAGATCGTCGTGCGAACCGGCGGTCAGGAGCGGAACTATGTGGGGATGTTGCAACGACGCGGCCAGCTGGATCTCGCGCTCAAATCGATCGACGCTAACGCCGGCAGACATTTCGGGCGGCAACACCTTGATCACGACCTTGCGTCCCAGACGCACTTCCTCGGCGAGAAAGACACGCGACATGCCACCGCCGCCCAGTTCCCTCTCTATGCGGTAGGTCTCACCTACGGCTGCTTGCAACCGGGATTCCAGTTCGCTCATTCGGAGACTCTCAGGTTCTCTCTACCGGTAGATTCGGCTTCGTTGTTCGGTAAGACATACGAAGGAACCCTAATAGAGCCGAGCGACTTGTCATTCGGCCCTCTGGCTTCACACTCCGGCGAGACGACTCGGTGGATGACTGGTACAACTGATCGGCCAAGGGTTATTCATTCCCTGGTTAGGACAGCGTAAAGAATACGGCCCTGGGCGGGAAGTGGCCAGAGGGACTTGGGACGGTCTCCTACCATCCTTCTCTCCGTGAGTTCCGCCTGCTCCAGTCGCTCGCCCTTCCCATTTTTCACGGCTCTTGCTGAAGTGTTAGGCCTTTCGGCCAGTGCTTCAGTGTCGTTCCGTGACACCAGTGTAGAGACTTTCGTGCGCCTTCGAGGTACACGGAAGAGTCATCGGGGAATTCAATAGCTGGGTTGATCGCTGGCCACCCGAGCTTCGGCACTGCATCTTACGGGCCAATGACCGGGATCACGTCCAAGCTCTCGACCGCCCTTAGCCGTAGCTACAAGATCCAACGCCGCCTTGGCGAAGGCGGCATGGCCACCGTCTACTTAGCCGAAGACTTGAAGCACAAGCGCAAGGTCGCCGTCAAAGTACTGCGACCTGAACTCGCAGCGGCATCGAGGAGGCAGTGCAGATACTACGCCGCTTGGAAGAGAAGGCCCAACACACATACGTGGGCCAATGTTGATCGCCACCGTATACGCCGCAATCGGCGAGACCGACATTGCGGTGGCGTCATGCACACGAGAGGGTTTTCGGGGAGTGATAGACCAGGCTCGGATAGCGAAAAGCCCTGCCTGATGGGGCTTCTGTAATGGCCAGGGACGGAATTGAACCGCCGACACGAGGATTTTCAGTCCCCTGCTCTACCAACTGAGCTACCTGGCCCGGAAGGGGAGAATAATACACACCGCTCCAGCACACCCCAACCCCGGCGGTCAAGGATCGGCGACACTTTGGCATGCACGAGCCTCTGCAGAGCGCAAGCAGCATTGCGGATCTCCATCGGGCCATCGCTGCTCTCGATTCCGGAACGAGCTTCAACTTGATTCACCACCAGACCCATCTCAAAGGGGTACCTGATCTCCTCGATCGGTTTTGGGGATGAAGGCAAGTACGGAGCTTTGAAGTGAATGCAATCGATACCGTCGTAGCGGCTCCTTCTCGGGTGCAACAACCGATTCGCGCCGAAGTTTTCGGCATCGAACGACTCAAGGAACACGGCGAGAGCCTGGCCAAGGCACACCTCGCCGCCGCCGGCCGTGTCAGAGGACGTCGACTCCTCCCCCGCGTCCGCGAGAACGGGAAGGTCCTGCTCAGCGCGTACCGAAACATCGTGCAGGCAGTTCGACAAAAGAGCGAGATCACGCAAGCCGAGGAGTGGCTCCTCGACAACTTCCACGTAGTGGACGACCAGATCCGGGGCGTCCGAGACCACCTCCCACGCAGCTTTTACCGACTCCTGCCAAAGATCGCCGAGGGCGAACATCTGGGAGGATACCCCCGGGTCTATGGACTGGCCTGGGCCTACGTGGCACATACCGATAGTCGGTTCGACCTGGAGACGCTCCAGGCCTTCGTCCGTGCCTACCAGGGTATACAGCCACTCGGCATCGGGGAACTCTGGGCGGTCGCCATCCACCTCCGCGTGGCCCTGCTAGAGAATCTGCGGCGGCTGGCGAAGCAGATCATCAGCACCCGCGAGGCGCGCGCCCGAGCGGACCACGTGGCAGATCGTCTGCTGGGTCTCGCCAGCGGCCCGCCGGAGCGCCCGGATGATGTTCTGGACCGTCTCGGCAACAGCCCCCTGGACAGCGCATTCGCGGTGCAGCTCGTCCAGCGACTTCGTGATCAGGCAGCCTCGATAACACCGGCGCTCGAGTGGCTCAACGAGAAGCTGGCAGCGCAGGGGACCTCGTCAAACGAGCTGGTTACGCAAGCGCACCAGGCTCAGGCCGCCGCGAACGTGACCGTGCGGAACATCATCACGAGCATGCGATGGATGTCCTCCATCGACTGGCCCGAGTTCGTCGAAAGCGTCAGCCTGGTGGACGAAACCCTGTCCAGCGTTCCCGGTTTCGCGGCCATGGATTTCGCAACACGCGACAGGTACCGGGCAGAGGTCGAGGCTCTGTCCCGGGGATCGAATAGATCGGAACTGGACGTGGCGCGCGAGGCCGTAGAGCTTGCTCGCGAGGCACGGCGCGAAAGACGGGGCGCCTCACCCAATACCAGTCCTAACGAGACTGTGACCGCCCGATCGGAGGAGCAGTCAGAGCCTCTCGCGATACCCGCACATGCCGAAGAGGATGCCGGATACTATCTCCTCTCGCACGGGAGGCGGGCGTTCGAAAAGCAGCTCGGTTATCGAGTTCCTCTGCGAAACCGACTGCGACGCGCATTTCGCCGCCATGCCAGTATCGGTTATCTGGGAGCAATCGCTCTCCTCACCGCTCTTCTCCTCTCCGGCCCCCTGTTCGTGACCTGGAGCGCCGGAGCGAGTGCTCCGATCCTCATCCTGCTGGGCATCGTTGCCCTGGTGCCAGTCTCCGATATCGCGATATCCCTCGTCAATCGGCTGGTAGCCGCGGTCATGCCGCCGCGACTGCTTCCCAAGCTGGAACTCTCACGTGGTGTACCCGCGGAGCTGCGAACCATGGTGGTGGTTCCCACTCTCCTCACAAGCCACGAGGATATCGAAGAGGCGATCGAACGGCTACACGTCCACTACTTGGCTAACCCTCGCGGCCATCTGCACTTCGCTCTCCTAACCGACTGGAAGGATGCGCCGCGGGAACACATGCCCGGCGACGAAGAACTCGTCATGGCCCTAGCAAGCGGCATTGCGCGTCTCAATGAGCGCTACGCGCGTCTCACCGACGGAACGGAACGGTTCCTTGCGTTGCATCGCCGGCGCGTTTGGAACGAGAAGGAAGGCAAGTGGATCGGCTGGGAGAGGAAGCGCGGGAAGCTCCACGAACTGAATCGGCTGCTTCGCGGCGCCACGAACACCACGTTTATTCCGATCGACGGCAAACCACCCACCGTCCCCGACGGCGTGCGCTTCGTTATCACGCTGGATACCGACACCCGGCTCCCCAGAACGACCGCCTACCGCCTGGTGGGGACCATGGCTCACCCGTTGAATCGACCTCGTTTCGACCCTGAGACCGGACGGGTCGTCAGGGGATACGCGATACTCCAGCCGCGGATCACGCCTTCCCTGCCGACGGGACCGGGAAGCACGACCTATCAGCGGATCGTGTCCGGCCCCGGAGGTGTGGACCCTTACGCGGCCGCGGTCTCCGATGTCTATCAGGACCTATTCGGAGAAGGGTCCTACACGGGAAAGGGGATCTATGACGTCGACGCGTTCGAGGAGGCACTCGCGGGGCGTGTTCCGGAAAACGCACTCCTCAGTCACGATCTCTTCGAAGGCCTGTTTGCACGCGCCGGCCTAGTGACCGATATCGACCTCTTCGAGGAGTTCCCCAACAACTACGAGGTGGCGGTCCGGCGCCAC
Organism: Gemmatimonadales bacterium; assembly: GCA_046757925.1. GTDB lineage: Bacteria > Gemmatimonadota > Gemmatimonadetes > Gemmatimonadales > GWC2-71-9 > JAZDCZ01. The sequence continues at coordinate 96,644 of JBHHZE010000004.1, read as the reverse complement.
CACCGGTGGGTACGTGGCGACTGGCAACTCCTCCCCTGGATTCTGGGTCGCGCGCGCGACGCGAGCGGCCGCAAGCAGCGAACGCCCATCCCAGTGCACGGGCGATGGAAGATGCTGGACAATCTGCGGCGCAGTCTCTCCACGCCTTCGTCGTTCCTCCTCGGCGTGGCCGCCTGGACGCTCCCCAGCGTTTCGCCACTTCTGTGGACCGGCTTGCTGCTAGGATCCTTCGCCGTGCCCGCTTTCATGCCGGTATTGGACGATCTCGTCCCCCAACGACAGGGATTCTCCAAACGGAGCCACCTGCGGGCGACGGCCAGCGACATTCACGTTGCGTCATTGCAGTTGCTACTCGCCATCACGACGCTGGCACACCAGGCATGGCTCATGACCGACGCCGTGGTGCGCACACTGGTCCGGCTCTACATCACCAAGCGGAATCTGCTCGAATGGGTAGCGACCGCCCAGTCCGGCTACGGAATCGACCTCAATGTCTCGACTTTCTACCGGCACCTTCGGTGGGGTGTTATACTCAGCGCAGCAGCCGGCGCTCTTCTCACGCTGTTCAAGCCGGGAACCTGGCCGATCGCGGCGCCCTTCGTTTTCCTCTGGGCCCTGTCTCCTGTCATTGCCTGGCGGATAAGCGTACCAACGACCCTCGCAGAAAAACTGAGCATCTCGCCGGAAGAGACGCGCTCTTTACGTCTCCTTGCACGCCGGACCTGGCGCTTCTTCGAGACCTTTGTGAACGACGAGGAAAACTATCTTCCGCCAGACAACTTCCAGGAAGATCCCGAGCCCGTCGTAGCACACCGAACGTCTCCCACCAACATGGGACTTTACCTTCTGAGCACCATGGTGGCCCATGACTTCGGTTGGATCGGAGTCCTGGACACGGCACAGCGACTTGAGGCCACGCTGGGGACCATGACCGACCTGCGGCGGTTTCACGGTCACTTCTTCAACTGGTACAACACGAGGGACCTCCGTCCGCTCGATCCGCTGTACATCTCCACCGTCGACAGCGGCAATCTCGCGGGACATCTGATCGCGTTGGCTCAAGGTTGCCGCGCACTCGCACGTCGACCGCTCCCGGGCCCACAGATAGTGGACGGAATCCGCGACGCGCTCGAGCCGGTTCGAGAGTCGGCCAAAGACGCGGCGTTCCGCCTGCGTACCCAAACGGTTACCGCATTGCAGGTGCAGGAGGCCCTGGAAGCGATGTCGGAAGCCCTCGAGGATACTCCGAGGACACTTCCTGAATGGAGCCGCCGGTTGGAGCAGTTGGAGACGCGCTCGGAGAATGTCCTGGATATCGCCCGTACACTGGCGGCAGCTGGCGAGCACGAATCCGGATCAGAGATCCTTGCGTGGGCGTCGGCTGTCCGGGACACCGTCAGGAGCCACCGACGCGATCTGGAGATGCTCATGGGCGAGGATCCGGATGCGACGGCAAGCACCCTAGAGCACCGTCTGGCGGCACTCGCGCTCCAGGCCGAACAGATGGCCCAGGCAATGGATTTCCGCTTTCTGTTCGACCCCTCGCGCAAGCTATTCTCCATCGGCTTCCGTGTGGCCGACAACACGCTCGACCCCAGCAGTTACGACCTACTCGCCTCCGAGGCGAGGCTGGCGAGTTTCGTGGCAATCGCGAAGGGAGATGTTTCGCCACGCCACTGGTTCCTCCTCGGCCGGTCGTTGACCCCGGTAGGGCGTGGAGCGGCACTCGTTTCTTGGTCGGGGTCGATGTTCGAATATCTGATGCCGCTTCTGGTAATGCAGCAACCCGCCCGCAGTTTACTGGATCTCACCTGCCGTCTCGTAGTCGCACGCCAGATCCGGTATGGAGCCGAGCGGGCCGTTCCCTGGGGCGTTTCCGAATCGGCCTACAACGTGCGCGATGTCGAACTCACCTATCAATACTCGGATTTTGGGGTTCCCGGCCTGGGACTCAAGCGCGGGCTATTCGAAGACATAGTGGTCGCTCCCTACGCCACCGCACTCGCTGCCATGGTGGACCCCAGGGCCGTCATTGACAATCTCGCGCGCCTCGAGGAGGCCGGAGCTCGTGGCACTTACGGCCTGTATGAGGCATTGGATTTCACGCCGGCGAGGCTGCCCGAAAAGGAGCGGGTGGCCGTGGTCCGGGCATACATGGCCCACCATCAGGGGATGACGATCGTCTCGCTGGGGAACGTTGTCCACCACGGCCTAACTCAAAGACGCTTCCACGCACATCCGATGATCCGGGCGGCCGAGCTCCTGCTGCAGGAACGCACGCCACGTGCGGTGGCCGTAACCCGACCGCGGGGCGAAGAGGTGCGGGTTGCAGCACGCGTTCGCGAACTCGTCCCACCGACGTTGCGGCGGTTCGAATCGCCGCACGACGTTCCGCCGCGCACTCATCTATTGTCAAATGGTCGCTACACGGTCATGGTAACGGCTGCGGGCTCGGGGTTCAGCCGATGCCGCAACCTCGCCGTCACCCGATGGCGGGAGGACACTACGCGGGATGACTGGGGTACTTTCATCTTCTTGCGGGACGTAGAGACGGGCGACGTCTGGTCCGCGGGCTTCCAACCGAGTGGCACCGAGGTCAACAGGTACAACGTCGTCTATACCGAAGACCGCGCCAAGATCGTGCAGCGCGATCGGTCACTGTCGATAGCCCTCGAGATCGTGGTCTCGCCCGAAGACGACGCCGAACTGCGCCAGCTGACGGTAACCAATCTCGAGAGTCGCGATCGGGAGATCGACTTTACGTCCTACGCGGAGGTCGTTCTCGCCCCGCATGGCCAAGACGAAGCCCACCCCGATTTCTCCAACCTCTTTGTTGAGACCGAATTCGTGCCCGGGTTGCAGGCGTTGCTGGCAACACGCCGACCACGTTCGGCAGACGAGCCACAGCCGTGGCTGGCCCACGTCGCCGCCATCGAAGGCAAGATGGTCGGTGGCTATCAATACGAGAGCGACCGCGCCCGCTTCTTGGGCCGGGGCCGCACGATCCGCGCGCCGCTGGCGATCACCGAGGGAGAGCCGCTCACGAACACGGCGGGAACGGTCTTGGATCCCGTAGTCAGCCTGCGATATCGCGTGGCGCTTCCGGCCGGGGGGACGGCTCGGCTCGTTTTCACTACGCTAGTAGCGCCGTCGCGGGAGGACGCCCTCGACCTGGCTGAGAAGTACCGCCAGCCGGAAACGTTCGAGCGAGAAAGCTCGCTGGCTTGGATGTACGCGCGAGTCCAGTTGCACCACCTCCGGATCACACAGGACGAGGCCCACCTTTTCCAACGCCTAGCCAATCGTCTGCTTTACAACGATCGCACGCTGCGCACGACACCGGAGGAATTGATCACCAACCGCCTGGGTCCATCCGGACTCTGGGCTCACGGCATTTCCGGCGATCTGCCAATTGCGATCGTGCGTATCGAGCAGGAAGAGGAGCGCAACGTCGCACGGCAACTCCTTAGAGCGCACGAATACTGGCGGCTCAAGGGAATCGCGGCCGACCTGGTAATCCTGAATGCCAAAGGGCCCTCCTACGCGCAGGATCTCCAGGAGTCTCTCGAAGCCATGGTGCGGGCCAGTCAGTCCGCGTTTGGGGACAGGACACACGGGGAACATGGGGCCGTGTTCATGCTGCGCGAGGACCTGTTACCGTCGCAGGATATGGTTCTACTGCGCGCGGCAGCGCGCGTGTTGATCCTGGCAGGCAGGGGTACGCTATCCGAACAGGTGGTCCGGCTGCAGCGTTCGCGCCCTGGCCCGGTACCACCACGGCTCCGCGCGCCGCGCGATGATAGGAAGACAGTTCCTCCGCCAGCGCTCGATCTCGAACATTTCAATGGTCTGGGAGGATTCACCGAGGACGGACGCGAATACGTTACCGTCTTGGGCCAGGGTCAGTGGACACCGGCGCCGTGGATCAACGTGGTCGCGAATCCGGAGTTCGGGTTCCAGGTCTCCGAGTCCGGCTCCGGCTATGCCTGGTCCGTCAACAGCCGGGAGAACAAGCTGACGCCCTGGTCGAACGATCCCGTGAGCGACATGCCGGGCGAAGCGTTCTACGTTCGGGACCTAGACAGCGGACTCATCTGGGGACCCACATGTCTTCCAATCCGCGAAGACTCCGCCCCCTACGTCATTCGGCACGGTCAGGGCTACAGCCGCTTCGAGCACACGTCGCACGGCATCGCACTGGATCTCCTCCAGTTCGTCCCGCCCCACGATCCCATCAAGATCTCGCGTCTCACTCTGATTAACCGGTCCAGCCACACACGGCGACTTTCCATCACGGCCTATGTGGAGTGGGTGTTGGGGGTCGCGCGCAGCAACTCGGCGCCTTACGTCGTAACCGAAATCGAGCCCGCGACGGGGGCCCTGTTCGCACGCAACGCCTGGAACGGTGAGTTTGCGAGTCGGGTCGCGTTCGCCGACCTGAGCGGGCGCCAGACGTCTTGGACCGCCGACCGTCTCGAGTTCCTGGGCCGCAATGCCAGCCTCGACCACCCCGCGTCACTCGAACGGGGCGATGAGTTTTCGGGCAACACGGGAGCGGGTTTAGATCCCTGCGCCGCTCTCAAGACCGAGGTGGAACTCGAGCCGGGCGAGCATGCCGAGGTGCTGTTTCTGCTCGGAGAGGGACAGAGTCCCGAGCAGGCACGAACGCTTGTCGAACGCTATCGCCGGGAGAATTGCGACGCGCTGCTCCGTGAAGTCCAAGAGTATTGGGACGCGACGCTCGGGACGGTGCAGGTTAAGACGCCGGACTCATCGATGGACGTGATGATCAATCGCTGGTTACTCTATCAGACCCTCTCCTGCCGCATCTGGGCCCGCTCGGCGTTTTACCAGTCGAGCGGGGCGTATGGGTTCCGCGACCAGTTGCAGGATGTCCTGGCTCTGTTGGTCGCGCGGCCCGATATCGCACGTGAGCACATTCTACGGGCGGCCGCACGACAGTTCCCCCAAGGAGACGTGCAGCATTGGTGGCATCCACCGACGGGGCGCGGCGTACGCACGCGCATTTCCGACGACCGCCTGTGGTTGCCGTATGCGGTGGTCCGCTATCTGAGGGTTACCGAAGACTGGTCGGTGCTCGACGAAATGATCCCGTGGCTCGAGGGGTCCGTCCTGGCAGACCAGCGACAGGAATCTTACTTCGAGCCCAAGGTATCGAATGAGCGGGCGACACTATACGAACATTGTGCTCGGGCCTTGGACCTGAGTCTCGAGGTGGGCAGCCACGGTCTCCCTCTGATCGGTGCGGGCGACTGGAACGACGGGATGAACCGTGTGGGCCGAGAGGGTCGGGGGGAAAGCGTGTGGCTGGGTTGGTTTCTTCACGCGTGCTTGAGCAAGTTCGCTTGGGTCGCCGAGCGCCGTGAAGACAAGAAACGGGCGACGCATTGGCGTAAGAAGGCTCAGTCTCTGGCCGTCTCGCTGGACAAGGACGCATGGGATGGGGAGTGGTACAGGCGTGCCTTCTTCGACGACGGGACGCCACTTGGCTCGGCTCAAAACGACGAATGCCAGATCGACTCGATTGCCCAATCGTGGGCTGTTCTTTCCGGTGCAGGAGATGAAGAACGTGCCCGCCTGGCCATGGACTCGGTCGAACGCTTGCTGGTCCGCCCCGACGACCGGCTGATTCTGCTCTTCTCGCCTCCATTTGACGAGACGGCCCTGGATCCCGGTTACATCAAAGGATACCTCCCGGGCGTCCGGGAGAACGGCGGGCAGTACACACATGCCGCCGTTTGGACGGTCGTGGCGTTCGCTCGGCTAGGCGAGGGAGACAAGAGTTTCGATCTCTTCAACCTGCTCAATCCAATTCACCACGCCAGCAGTCGTGCGAGCGCTCAGCGTTACAAGGTGGAGCCCTACGCCGTCGCGGCAGATATCTACTCCGCGCCATCCCACGTGGGACGGGGCGGATGGACGTGGTACACCGGAGCCGCAGGTTGGCTGTACCGAGCGGGACTGGAGTCGATTCTGGGATTCCGCAAGCGGGGCTGCAATATCAGCATGGATCCATGCATCCCCCGCGAATGGAAAGGCTTCGAGGTCGTCTACCGGCATGGCGATACGAGCTATCGCATCTCGGTCGAGAATCCCAATGCAGTCTGTCGCGGGGTATCGAGCATTACTCTCGACGGAACCCCGCTTGCGCCGCAAGCGGTCATTGCCCTCGCCGATGACGGCTTGGAACACCTGGTCCGAGTGGTGCTGGGATAAGCGGCCGGGAGCCGTCGAGGACGGGACTGAACACTTCACAAGCCCCTTTCAACACCTCGACGTTTTGGAGGGTAGTTGACCAGCGCTCCGGGATCGGCGACACTTTGGCATGAACGGGCCCTCGGTCATGGACAATGACAGCACCGCACGATCGCGTTACTTAGAACTCATCGCGACTGTCCCCGCACATGAGCGGTTGACCAGAGCTCTGGCTCTCACCGCGTTTGTGCGGGATCTCGCATGGCAGGGCGCGATCCGCCACGTTGGTGATTTGGGGAGCGCAGCGGTCGTCCAGCGATTTGTTCGCCAGTTGTACGGCCCAGAGATCGCTCAGCGAATCGCCTCCACGATGTCACCCTCTTGCTTGCCAAGTTGCGGTGGTACCGCCTCGGCGACGAGGTGTCGGAAGTTGAGCGACGGGACATCGAGAGCCTAGTTGTCATGAATCACGAGACGTTGGACCGCGCTTACCTCAACACATGGTCGGACGCGTTAGGGGTACGGGATCTCCTGGATCGCTTTTGGGAGTAACGGGCCCGCACGTCCTACCGCTCCTTCAACTCCTCCGCGTCGGGATAGCGCTGCCTCACCATCTCCATCACCTGCCGCGCCCGTTCGGGGTTGTGCTTGGCCGTCGTGTAAATCTCGGCAAGCCTGATCGCGCAGTTGATCTCCACCTTGGGCGACGCACCGTGTTCCAGGTGATGCTCCAGCAGCCGGATCGTGTCTTCCAGCGTAGGGCGCGTACCCGCCGCGCTCGAGTCGAGCTGTCCGGTCAACGCCCGCGCCAGCCAGTCGCCGGCCGGGTCGAACACCTGTTCCACCAAGAGGTCCCACGCCCACCACACGATGCCGCACGCTCCGGACAGCCCGTACCACCGCGGGTCGTCTGTCACGATCAGCGCCACTACCAGCGTGGCGAGGCTCGCGCCACCGAACGTAAAGCGTACCACGCGGCTGACGCGTATCTGATTCGACTGAGCCATGTAGTCATTCTGTTGCAGGTTGACCGTTGACTCCACCCCTACCGCCCGTCACACTTCCACCAATGGCTACGTCGGTCCGGACCCGGCCGCAAGACCACCACAACAGCACCGCATCCGAAAGGCGAGACGAGTAGTGACAGGCGAACGAAGACAGCTCGTGAGATTCCTCTTCTTGCAGGTCGATCCGGCATGGCGCCGGCTCGACGCCCAAACCCAGATAAAACACAAAGAACAGTTCGGAGCGACACTCAACGGCTTTCACCAAAAGCTCCTACTTCGCACATACAGCACGATGGGTACCCGCGGGGACTGCGACATCCTGCTGTGGCACGCGGCCGAGACGCTGGAAACGTTGCAAGCGCTGGAAACCGCGGTGTTCTCCACCGCACTGGGCGGCTATCTCCGGGTCGCGTACAGTTACATGGGGATGACCAAGAAGTCGATCTACGAGTTCCCCGACAATTCCGCAGGCGAAGACCGCAGCGTAGTCCGCCCGGCGGACAACAAGTATCTGTTCGTCTACCCGTTCGTCAAAACGCGGGGCTGGTGGAGCCTGTCGTTCGAGGAACGACAAGATGCTATGACCGAACACGTAACCATCGGACGCAAGTACCCCGACGTGCGACTCAACACCACCTACTCGTTCGGACTTGACGATCAGGAATTCATCGTGGCGTTCGAGGGCGACGACCCGGCAGAATTCCTAGACCTGGTAATGGAGCTGCGCTCGAGCGTCGCGTCGCGTTACACGGAGAGGGACACACCCGTGTTCACCGGGATCCAGATGTCGCTGTGGGACATGCTGGACGCCCTGGGCGGGTCCAGCATGACCGCCCGACCCCGGCAAGCCCACGGTACCTCGGGCGGGATGACGGTGGTGGCAAGGGTATCCGAGGTGGGGCCGGGAACGAGCAAACGCGTCTACCTGGGCTCGGAAGCGATCGCGCTGTTCAACGTGAACGGCAAGGTCTACGCGGTCAACGACCGCTGTACCCACGGCCGTGCATCGCTCTCCGAGGGCCGCGTGGACCCCGCAACCTGCATCCTCCGCTGCCCCTGGCATGGCGGCGAGTTCGAGATCGCAACCGGCAAGCCGGTGGCGTCACCGGTCAAGGTCCCCATCAAGACCTACGACGTGGAAGTAAGGGGGGACGAGATTCTTGTCGGATAACGGCCATCACTCGGGAAGACCGGGATGGACGTAGCGGTAATCGGCGGCGGCTTGGCCGGGCTCGCCGCTGGCAGCGAACTCCGCCGGCACGGCTTGTCAGTGACCCTCTACGAGGCGACGGACCGGATCGGAGGCCAGATCGATACCGTGCGCAACGGTGCCTACGTGGTGGAATTGGGCGCCGATTCGGTGGTGACGCTCGATCCGGCAATGCGCGAGTTCCTGGCCACAATCGATCTTACTGACCGACTGGTCAGTCAATCCGATCTTCCTTCTTTAGCCCTTGAAGGACAAAAACTTACACCTCTGCCAAAGGGCGCGGCTGCGGCCATGCTCGGCCTGGGAGGCGACAGATCTCTGAGGGGCAAGGGGGTCGTGGCCTTCAAGACGGGGATGGCCGAGCTGAACGAGAGACTCGTGTGTCAACTTGGCCCGGGGAACGTCGAGCTGGGAATGAGTGTCACGCGGATTGCACGGCAGGGCGACGGTTGGAGCATTTGCTCAAGCCACGGCGAAATCGCAAGCGCGCGAGCGGTCGTCGTCGCCACACCGCCACCGGTCACCGCCAAGCTCATCAACACCCTAGATTCGGCGTTTGACGGCATGTTTCCGCGGGTTCCTGCGCTCTCCAGCGTCGCGGTCTCGCTCGCATTTCCCCGAATCCGAGTCGGACACCCGCTCGACGCCAGTGGATACGTGGTGCCTTGCGCCGCGCGCGCCGCGCAAGGGTTCAAGGCATGCACGTTCACGTCGTCCAAGTTCCCCGGCCGGTGCCCCGTGGACCACGTGCTGCTCCGAGCGTTTTACCGGCCCGGAACGGATTTCCCCATCGGGGGCAATGACACCGAGTGGATAGATCGAGCTACAGCGGAACTCCGATGTCCCCTCGAGATCGCGGGGCCGCCCACACGGGGCTGGGTCTCGCGCTGGCCGGATGCCATCTATAACGTCGATGACAAACTCGGAGAGCAAATGTCAGACGTGTCGGGCCGAGTCCGGGAACTCGGGACCATCGAGTTGGCCGGCTCGGGAGTTGACGGCGTCGGCGTGCACCGGGCTCTGAACTCCGGATGCGCCGCAGCCCACGAACTGGTGGATCGACTGTGAACGCGGTACACATAAGCCCGAGATTGTGGCATCGTGGCCGACGATCACCGGAGATCGGATATGCATGAAAACGTGACCGTTGTCGATCATCCTCTGGTGCAGCACAAGATCACCAAGCTGCGCGACAAGAGAACTTCTACTCGCGACTTCCGCGCCCTGGTGAACGAGATCGCTACGCTGATGGCATACGAGGCCACCAAGACACTCGACTTGGAAGAGATCGAGGTCGAGACCCCTCTCGAACGCACAGAGGGCAAGCGCATGGCCGGAAAGAAACTGGTCCTGGTGCCCATTCTCAGGGCCGGCCTCGGAATGGTTGAGGCAATAAGCCAACTCATTCCGAGTGCCCGCGTGGGCCACATCGGCATCTATCGCCAGCACGACACCTTGGAGCCAATCGATTACTACTTCAAGATCCCACGCGACGAGGCCGACAGAACGCTGCTGGTCTTGGACCCGATGCTCGCCACCGGCGGCTCCGCGGTAGATGCGGTTGCAGCACTCAAAAAGGCGGGAGGGAAACGGATCGTTTTTCTCTGTCTCGTGGCAGCACCCGAGGGCGTCCAACGGATGGCGAAAGCGCACCCGGACGTGCATATCTATACCGCCGCACTGGACCGGGAACTCGACTCACACGGATACATTCTGCCGGGCCTGGGAGATGCGGGAGACCGACTCTTCGGGACACGGTAACGAGGACAGAAATGAAACAATACCAGGTCGCCATCCTCAAGCTGCAAAAGAAGACTCGCGAAGACGAAGAGTCGCTCACCGATCTCCTCAACGAACGCACTCGGATGGGCTGGCGGTTCGACTCGCTGACACCGCTCGGCGGCGAGCGGGTAGCCGTAGTGTTCGAGCGTGAAGCATGAAACAACCCGCCACCCCCCTCACCGCGGCCCAGGCACGCCGGGTGTACGACGGACGCCTGGTCAAGGTGGACCTCAACACTGTAACCACTCCCGATGGCTCCGAGATGGAACTGGAAATAATCCGCCATCCCGGGGCATCGGCTGTGGTACCACTGCTTTCGGCACCCGATTCCGAGGACCCTAGCGTTCTGCTGATCGAGCAATACCGCTACGCCACCGGTGGCACTATCTGGGAGATTCCCGCAGGGGTGCTGGAGCCGGAGGAAGATCCCCTGGACTGCGCGCATCGCGAACTCTTGGAGGAGACGGGAGCCAGCGCAGGCTCCATGAGCCACCTCATTACCATCTATACGACACCGGGCTTCACCGACGAGCGAATCCACCTGTTCCTGGCCACGGACATCTCGGTGGGTGACACCAGCCACGAGGCGGACGAATTCATCGAAGTGACCAGCCGCCCGCTCTCGCGCGTCCTGGAGATGATTCGCGATGGGGAAATAGTGGATGGAAAATCGATCGTCGCCCTGCTCTACGTGGCCGGGTTCAAGCTCGGTCTCTAGTTAGCGTCCTCGGGAAGGGACAATGACCGAACCAGGGGACGGCTCTCTCAACCTGCTGTAACATCACTAACACCAATCACTTAACTCGTTAGCCGGAGTCCGGAATCGCCGGGTATGGTTTCTGCTCCTGCAAGGACCAGTGCCGTCGAATACTCACTTGGAGGGTGGAATAGCGAACCGTTTCTCGTCCTATTGAAGAATGGGCTCCCGTTCTCAGTCCAGACGAGGAGCCCAGGGAGTTACCGATGACCGCAGTTCTTGAACGACCGCAGGCGGCACGTCCAGCCGCCCGGCCATGGAGAGCATCCACACTCGCCGACTACACCGACTCTCAGGTTGTAGCGGCCTACTTGGCGGGCCGTACACAGGCCTTTACCGAATTGGTTGTCCGGTATCAGAAGAGGTTGCTCAATTTCGTTTACCGCACCATTGGAGACCGCGAGCGGGCCGAAGACCTGGTACAAGAGGTCTTCGTCAGGGTGCACCGGCACCTCGGCCGGTTCGACCAGACCAAAAAGTTCTCCACGTGGATCTACACCATCGCGTCGAATCTGGCCAAGAACGAACTCCGCAACCGCAGCCGCAGCCCTCTGGTCCTGTTCCAAACCATCAAGAAAAACTGGGAGGCAGACCATCGCCCCATCGAGTTCGAGGACGTACACGAGCGTCCCGACAATGTGTTCCGCAAACGCCACCTGCGAGAACTGGTCCAGTGGGCGGTGCGCCAGCTTCCGGAGCACCATCGAGTGGTGTTTGTGCTGCGCGAACTCGAGGGCAAGACCTACGAGGAGATTGCGGAAATAACCAACTGCAACCTCGGCACGGTGAAGAGCAGGCTGAATCGTGCCCGGAACCGCTTCGCGCACGTCATAGCACCACTACTGGACTGAGTACTTGAGTCCGTCGTAATCAGAAGGGGCAAGGGAGTGGCCGGTCGCCCGTTCCGCACACCTCCCGACCCTTCCAGCCCCTTCTGAACGCACCCGTGGAACCTCCGGGCCTCCCAACTGGTAGTAGGGACCAGTATCCTTGGCTTCTACTATGCGCTGCTCAGATTTCCTCGAACTCTACTCGGATTACCGCGACGGTCTCATCGCAGATCGGGCGCGCACTGAACGCATACGACACCATCTGGCGACTTGCAGTAGATGCATGGAGTATGACGCGCGGATCTCACGAGGTGTCATGGCCTTGAGAGCCACCAGCGATATCGAACCTTCGCGTAACTTCCTCTGCCAACTGGATGACCGCCTGGCTGGATCCCCCCAACTCGTCCCCTCCGATGGGGCCGCGCGAGTCGCTCCAGCGGGCTTCATGGTGGGACTCATGCTGTTGGCAGCCCTCGCGATTGTGGTTTCGCGCGCTCGTCCAGCCACTCACTCCGTCGCGACACCTGCTACTACGCTCGTGGCTCCGCCGCCGTTCACTGTCGATGGTGCCTGGTACCAAGGTCCCGGGCTGGTCGCGCTACCCACTTTGCAACGGATACCGACCGTGGTCACTCATCCAACCGGCGAATCGTTCGGCACCTGGCTCGCTCTCTCGCGATAGGCGTGCTCCCTCAGTAACTTCCGCCTAGTATGGCGGCTCAACTCTCGTTCGATTCTGCATACCGCGCGCTGCGGCGCGAACAGCCCGGGCCCGTGTATTATCTGACCGGCGATCAAGAGTTACTCAAGGACGAACTCATCCAACTTATCATCGATAGAACTATCGACGCGGTGGGCCGCGAGTTCAATCTCGACACGCGGGCCGCCGTCGATCTGGACGGCGAGAGCTTCTGCTCCCTGGTAGAGACTCCACCGATGTTCGCCGAACGCCGTGTGGTTGTCGTGAGGAACATCGACCAGTGGCGTAAGAACGCCCGCGTCTGGAAGGTTGTGAACCAGTACCTGTCGAACCCCTCGCCTCAGACGGTGCTGGTGTTGGTTCAAGGGCCGGGCAAGGATCCCGACAAGACCATTCTGAAGAACGCGATCCATGTCGCTATTGGCGCGTTATCGCCCACTCGCCTACGCCGTTGGGTCCAGGTTCATGCCAAGGCGAGCGGCTTTGAGCTGACCGCCGACGCGACCGAGCACCTTGTCAGTTCGGTCGGCTCGGACCTGTCACAACTCGCGATGGAGATAGATAAGCTGGCCGCCGTGGCCTCGGACGAGACTCCGGTCGATAGCGATACCGTGGCCGCTCTGGTCGGGGTTCGTCGGGGAGAAACACTGCTCGATTGGGTGAACGCCGTCTTGGATCGTGACATCCCGCGTGCTGCGGAGATGTTGGAGCCGGTACTTGCCGGCGCCGGCATTACCGGCGTGCGTATGTTGATGACGCTGGGGCCGGCCCTGATCGGGGTCCGGCTTGCAGTGGCGTTGGCGGAACAGGGAATGCCGCCCCGTCGCATCGAGACCGCCCTATTCAACGCCATCAAGTCGGCTAGACTCCGTGGATTCGGCAGCTGGAAGGATGCGGCAGTACGCTGGTCGGCCGCCGCCGCCAAGTGGACGTCACGAGAAATTGCGGCGGCGACCAGAGCGGCATATGAGTGCGACGTGGCACTCAAGTCGACCGCCCTGAGCGATGAAAGGGGAATCTTGTTAAACCTGATACTCCGCATGAGCCCCACTGAGGAAACGACACAATGCGTCGCTCAGTGAAACTTCTACTGACTGTCGCCGTGATTTCTGCCCCACATGCATCGATTGTTGCGGCACAGGGCGATTCAATATTGCGGGACTCGCTCCAGCTCGAAGCAATCCGCTTGGCTACAGAGGGACAGGGAGATTCGGCGCGGGCGTTCGTGCGTTCGTACCTTGCATCGCTATCGCCCGACGATTCGTTATACGCGGAAATGCTTTACACCGCCGGCCTAGTTGCGGACAACACCGACAGCGCGCTGACCTACTATCGGCGCGTCAGCATCGAGCATGCGAACTCGGGGTGGGCCGACAAGGCATTGCTTCGAATCGCACAGTTGTCATTCGTCGCCGGCGAACTCAGGCCCGCGATACGGTCGGCCGATCGTATCCTACTCGATTATCCTTTCAGTGATGCGTTGCCGGAGGCTGCGTACTGGTCGGGTAGGGCCCGGCTCGAACTCGGCGATGTAGAGCAGGGATGCTCGCTGCTAGAGCGGGCTCAAGCAGGCGTGGGAGAGAACTTCGAGTTGGCCAACCGCGTGCGGTACTACCTGCAGCGTTGCGCGGCTCTGGCCGCCAATCGGACCGGCGACAGCGCCACCCCGGGCCCGTCGAAACCCGAAGCGCCGGGTGGCCGGACAGTCTTCTCGGTACAAGTCTCCGCCGTTGCCAGCGCCGCGGCCGCCGACGAGATGATGCGCAAACTGAATTCGCAAGGCTACAAGCCTCACGTGATCCGCGATTCACATGACGGACTGCTCAAGATCAGGGTGGGCCGGTTTGCGAAGAAGGCGCAAGCCCAAAAACTCGCCGCAGAACTGCGCCGCAAGATCGGCGGTAAGCCGTTCGTAGTGGAAGAGTCGTGAGCAAGACGAGCGGCATAGACACTCCGCTCATGCGCCAGTACCGCGAGATCAAGGCGCAACATGCCGATGCGATCCTGTTCTTTCGCATGGGTGATTTCTATGAAATGTTCTTTGACGACGCCAAATGTGCCGCCAGCGAACTGGGCCTCACCCTCACAACGCGCAACAATGGCGGAGCCGCGGGAGTGCCGCTGGCGGGGGTGCCGGTCAAGGCGGCAGCGGAATACTTACGCCGCCTGATCGAGGGCGGACACCGCGTGGCCATCTGTGAACAGGTAGAAGATCCCAAGCATGCCAAAGGAGTTGTACGCCGACAAGTCGTTGAGACTTTGACACCGGGTGCCGTGGTCGACCAGGACTGGCTGGAGAGCGGCAAGAACAACTTCATGGTTGCCGTCGCACCGGGGGCCGAGAGCGGTGTGGCGGCACTCGATCTGTCGACCGGCGAATTCATTTTGGAAACGCTGGATCCACTGGACCTGGAAGCCACGCTAGCCTATTTCGACCCTCGGGAGGTCGTGATTCCGGAAAACTCCGACCGCCAATCACTTCCGGCCGGAGCAATGGTCACGGAGCGTGACGGCTGGGAGTTCGATCCCCAGTTGGGTGCGGAAGAAATCGCCGAGCGTTTCGGGATACACAGCGTCGCGGGTCTCGGAATATCCGAAGACGACCAACCCGCGTTGCGCGCAGCCAGTGCGTTGCTCAAGTACGCGGCGGATCTTCAGCCGGGCGGGGTGCCGCATCTGACGCGTCCAGTGGTGCGCCGGGCCGGTCGAACGATCCCGCTGGACGAGATGACCAAGCGAAATCTCGAACTCGAGCGCCCGCTCCGGAGCGATGCCCCCGGCGGTACGTTGCTGGAAGCCATCGACCGGACGAACACTCCGATGGGCAAGCGCTTACTCCGGCACTGGTTGTTGGCCCCACTCCGGAACGTAGACGACATCCGGGAACGGCTGGACGGCGTCCAAGTACTCGTGTCGGACGCGCGAGGTCGGGAGAGATTGAGCGACACGCTCAAGAACGTCCGCGACATCGAGCGGTTGACCGGTCGCGTGGCAACGGGGCGCGCGACTCCCAGGGACTTGGGCGCTCTGCGTGACTCGCTGGCTCTCTTACCCGACGTCAAGGAGGCGCTCGACGGATTGACGTCCCGGGACCAGAGCAACCTGATGACGCGCAACGCCAACGCACTGGATCTCCACTCCGAGTTGGTCGCCACCCTGATGCGTGCGTTGGTCGACGCCCCCCCGATGGCACTCGGCGACGGCGACGCGATAAGGGCGGATGTCGATCGGGAACTGGATGAGGCCCGTGACTTGAGAGACGGGGGCAAGCGATTCATCGCCTCAATACAGCAGCGGGAACGGGAGCGCACTGGTATTCCATCGCTCAAGGTGGGGTACAATAGAGTTTTCGGATACTACATCGAGGTAACGAAGGCACGTCAACACGCCGTGCCCGATGACTACCAACGTCGTCAGACTCTCACGAGCGCGGAGCGCTACGTTACACCCGAGCTAAAAGAATACGAGGCGCGAGTGCTCGGTGCTGAGGAGCAGGTCCTCGAGCGGGAACGCGCCGTCCTGAACGATCTCACCGACGCCGTTAGGGCCAGGCTTTCCACGCTGCAACACACCGCCAGGTTGCTGGCCGAGTTCGACGTCCTGGGGTCCCTGGCAGAGGTCGCGGTACGCGAGGATTACGTGCGGCCCGACGTGACGGAAGACTTCATGCTGGAACTGGAAGGGTGCCGCCATCCGGTGGTGGAGCGAATGTTGCCGCCCGGCAAATTCATCCCAAACCATGTCCTACTGCGCAAGAGTGAGCGCGTGATTCTCGTGACGGGGCCAAACATGGCGGGCAAATCGACGATCCTTCGGCAGGTGGGCTTGGCTGTGATCTTGGCTCAAATGGGTTCCTTCGTGCCGGCCAAATCGGCCACCGTCGGGGTCGTCGACCGAATATTCACACGTGTCGGCGCCAGTGACAACCTGGGGCGCGGCCAGTCGACGTTCATGGTGGAGATGAGCGAAACCAGCGCCATCCTGCATGCGGCTACCGATCGCAGTTTGGTCTTGCTCGATGAAATAGGGCGCGGGACGTCAACATTCGACGGCGTGGCCATCGCATGGGCGGTGACCGAACATCTGCACAACCGGGTTGGCTGCAAGACCATCTTCGCCACACACTATCACGAGTTGACGCAGCTCACCGAGACGTTGCAACACGCGCGTAATTACAACGTTGCGGTTAAGGAGGTGGGCGACGACATACTGTTCGTACACCGCTTGGAACCGGGTGGCACTGACCGATCCTATGGAGTCCATGTGGCCCGCCTCGCAGGCCTTCCAGCTGGTGTGGTCACACGGGCGCAGGAGATTCTAGGAATGCTGGAATCAGGCCATCACGTGGCGAACAGGTCACCACAGCCCGTTCCCGACGCAACTCAGCTTGCACTTTTCAAGCAGGAAGAGCACCCCATCGTGCGGCAACTGAAGGAGCTGGATCCCGACACAATGACTCCCATAGAGGCTCTCCGCCGATTGGCGGAACTGAAGCAGCGGGCGGCGGAGCCGTGAGGAGATTCTCACTGGCCGTTATCGCCATGGCTAGCGCCTGTGGTACGGGCACATCCACAGATGGGGTCGACTCGACGGAGGTGGCAGTGCCGGTATTCGAACTCCCCGTGCTCACCAATCCAGAGGTCCCGATCTCGTATCCTCCCGGTCTGTACCGACAGGGGGTCGAGGCCTCTGTCACTCTCCGACTCTTCGTCAACGAGAACGGCGAGGTAGTGGAGGATTCGACTCGGGTAGCCGAGAGCAGTGGATACGCGGCGTTCGATTCGGCAGCAGTCGCCGGTGTGACATCGATGGATTTCGCTCCGGCTCGCCGCAAGGGGAGGCCCGTGGCCACACTTTTCCTCCAGCCCGTGCACTTTAAACTTCCTACGCGACCAGCCCCGGGAGAACCATCTTGATTCCGACACCTCCGCATACGTACGACTCAATTCTCGACACCATTGGCTGGACACCTCTCATCCGTCTGAGTAGGGTGACGGCTGGGATCCGCACGCCGGTCTATGGCAAAGCGGAGTTCTTCAATCCCGGCGGTTCCGTGAAGGACAGGATAGGAATGGCCATCATCGAGGATGCGGAACGACAGTGCAAGCTCTCACCCGGTGGGCTCATTGTGGAAGGTACCTCTGGAAACACCGGAGTGGCGCTTGCGATGGCCGCTGCACTGAAGGGATATCGCTGCGTATTCACCTTGCCCGACAAGATGTCACAGGAGAAGGTGCGCCTGTTGAAGGCCTTCGGCGCGGAGGTAATAATCACACCAACCGCCGTGCCTTTCGATCATCCGGACAATTACGTGATGAAGGCCAAGGCCATAGTGGCAAGTACGACGAACTCCGTTCTAGCCAACCAGTTCTACAATCAGGCGAACCCCGAGGCTCATTACAAGACGACGGGCCCCGAGATTTGGGAGCAGACGGAAGGCCGTGTTACCCACTTCGTGGCGGCGGCCGGTACCGGAGGGACGGTGAGCGGTATCGGTAGATTCCTCAAGGAGAAGAACCCCAACATCAGGATCATCGCCGGCGACCCGGAGGGTTCCATCTACGCCGAGTACGGCAGGACTCGAGAGAAAGGTCAGGGCTCTCCCTACAAGATAGAGGGAATCGGGGGTGACAAGATACCGGATGCCCTGCATTACGACGTGGTCGACGAGTTCCACACTGTCGGAGACCGGGTGGCGTTCCAGATGGCTCGGAGGCTGGCACGTGAAGAAGGGCTGTTCGTGGGCGGTTCCACCGGTCTCAACGTGACGGTGGCGCTCAAGATAGCAGGGGAAGTAGACGATCCAGACGCTTGTGTGGTGGTGATGCTATGTGATACCGGCGAGCGTTACCTGTCGAAGCTCTTCAGCGACGAATGGATGCAAGAAAACCAAATGATGGAGGGCGAGCGTGTGACCGCTGAAGATCTTCTCGCTCATAAAGCGGAGGAAGGTGCCGCGAAGATTCTAACGGTGGAACCATCTCACACTGTGCGACAGGCCCTCAACCTCATGGGTACCTACAATGTCTCGCAGCTTCCGGTGATGGACGCTGGAGAATGCGTGGGTTCTGTGTCGGAAGGCACCCTCATGGCGAAGGCCATGGAGACGCCAGCGTCGCTCGATCAGGCGGTCCGTGAGGTTATGGAAGCTCCGTATCCCGTGGTAGATTCGCAATTCCCCATAGACGGCTTTTCCGATCTACTTTCGCGCGAAACACCGGCCGCTTTGGTTCGCGAGAACGGTGAGATCTCAGGCATCATCACGCGATACGACGTGCTGCGCCAGATGGCGGGGATCCGATGAGCCCCTCACTGTAACATACCGTGGCTCACTATCTCCTCTCCGCCGAGGCGGTTTTTTCAGCCGCCCATTCGTTGCCCGGTGTAGACATGTGCGAACGATTTCACGGACACAACTGGCGCGTACGTGTGACCGTGAGAATAGACGATTCCGCCCTCGACTCGGGCGGCATGGGCATCGATTTCCGAGATCTCGAGCGGATCACGAGTTCCGCCGTGGCTGATTTCGACCATTCTTACCTGAACGACCTGGAGCCGTTTAGGAATCACGCACCCACTGCCGAGCGGATTACACGTGTGGTTTTCGAGAGGGCCAACACAGAGCTCGCCGAGTACTCCTCCGCACTCTGTATACACGAGGTAGAGGTGTGGGAGATGCCGGAGTACCGGGTGTCTTACCGGCCCGGATAATGCAGGTAACGATACTGACCGGAGGGTCCACTGCGGAACGTAACGTGGCCTTAGCCGGTGGCCACCAGGTTGCGGCTGCATTGCGGGATCGTGGGCACTCGGTCATCGTGGTGGATACGGTCGAGGGCCCACTGGGCCCCGACGACGAGTCGAGGATTCTCACACAGTGTGTCGGGCCGGAACCTCCGAGTTCGGACGAACTGCGGCAACTGGCCGCACGCGAGCACGTTGAAGCGCTCGCAACGCTGCCGGAGCTGCGCGATGCCGATTTGGTGTTTCTTCTGCTCCACGGCCGTCAGGGCGAGGGCGGCGAAGTACAGGCCCTGCTCGAACTGGCCGGCATTACGTATACCGGCTCGGGGCCCGTGCCGAGCGCGGTGGCGATGGATAAGGATATTGCCAAACGCTTGTTCAGAGATGCTGGAATCACCACTCCCGACTGGAGGATGTGGCCATCGCCTCCGGACGAGATCGCACAGCTGGGCTACCCTCTGATAGTAAAGCCCTCGAAGACCGGGTCTACCCTGGGTCTCTCACTCGTCAAGTCGGAGACGGGACTGGAAGCAGCTGTGGAAGCGGCCCGTGAGCACGACGACGAGATCATGCTGGAACAATTCGTCGAGGGCCGGGAGTTTACGATGGGAGTGCTCGGTGACCGCGTCCTGGCTCTGGGGGAGATCATTCCCGATCATCCCATCTTCGACTACGAGTGCAAGTATACTCCAGGTCTCACGCAGGAAGTTTTTCCTGCCGCGATACAGGAGGAACTCCGCCAGCGGCTCAGAGCCATGGCTATCGAGGCTCACCGCTGCCTCAAGCTGCGCGATTTTTCGCGGGTCGACTTTCGGATAGATTGTTCTGGTACGCCGCACTGCTTGGAGGTGAACACGCTGCCCGGTCTGACGGTTACAAGCTTGCTGCCCCAATCCGCAGCAGCAGTGGGTATATCGTTCGGGGATCTCTGCGAGGAGATCTGTCGCGTGGCCCTCGAGAGAAGCGGCGTGAGGAACAAAGTCCGTGCCTGAGGTAGTAAATTGACGTATATGCGGAGACAATCTCCACTCACACTGACCCCCTGGGTCCGTGGCATCATTGTCGCCAATGCCGTGGTCTACCTGCTCACGATCACGGTCTTCACGGGCAACTGGGTGATCGATTGGACAGCCTTCAGCCCCACGCACATGGGCGGCAAGATCTGGACGTTCGTTACCTACATGTTCGTCCACGGTGGCTTCTTCCATCTGCTCTTCAACATGCTGATGCTGTTCTTTTTCGGCCCGGCGGTTGAAGCAAAGATGGGTGGCTCCGCATTCGGGGTTTATTACTTCACTTGCGGCGTGGGAGGCGCGCTCCTTTCGTTCGCGATCGCACTGTTCACGCCCGTTGCTCCGTTCGTTGGAGCGTCGGCCGCGGTGCTGGGAGTGGCCTTGGCGTTTGCCATGAACTGGCCCGATGCCCCGGTCTTCGTGTTTCCCCTGCCGGTACCCATAAAGGTCAAATGGCTGGTCACCTTCCTGGCGGTCGTGGATCTACTGATGGCACAGTCAAGCGCCAATGACGGTGTCGCCCACTTGGCCCACCTCGGTGGACTGCTTTTCGGGTTCCTGTATCTGAGGGGGGAACGGCTCCTCAGCCACGGCGCAGAGGGGAGTAGCCGCGTCGTCAGGTCGGCACGGCAACAGCCAGCCATGCGCTCAGTCCACAGGCTCCCACAATCCGGCCACGCGCGTGAAGGATCGCAAGAGAGAGACATGCACCGCGATAAACGCGATGACGTAGACCGGGTGTTGGACAAGATCTCCGAGTCAGGCATCGACAGCCTTACCTCCCAGGAGCTCCAACTGCTCGACGAAGCCAGCCGTCAACTTCGCCAACATTAGGTAACGCCAGATGCCCCCGCGTCTGATTGTCAGGCAAGGTGACATCACCGGATTCGAGGGAGATGCCATCGTTAACGCTGCCAACAATCACCTGCAACTGGGTGCCGGAGTAGCAGGTGCGATTAGGCGAGCTGCGGGTCCCTCGGTGCAACTGGAGCAAATCATCGGAGCATAAGCGCCGCACGAACACCTTACCCGATTGATGTCGATAAATTCGGGGGTTGTCAGACAACCCGGTCCGTCCCAAATTGGGGGCGCTTTCCATGCTCATAAACCTCGTCCCCGAATTTCTCGCCGCCTTGGAGGCGGCAGATCCTCTAGAGGGATATCATCGCTATATAGCAGACCACGAACCGGTGCTTGCCGCATACTGGCACAACTACATCCTCGACCTGGATAGCCCCCACGCCGAAGAAGTAATGCTGCGAGCTGTCGAGGCCGATCGGCGCGATCTCAAAATGGTGCTCGACGAGTTCGACTTCATTGGCACCGTTGAAGAGACTATCAAGCGATGTGAGGATCTATTTGAGATCGATTGCGAGTTCGATGTCTATCTGATGGTCGGCGTCGGCGGGGCAAACGCGGCAGAGTTAGTGGTCGGAGGGCGGGGAGTGGCTTTCGCGTGCCTGGAGCACTTCACCGGACGGGCGAACGCCGAAACGCTCGGACTCGGCCTCAAACCCGATCTCCTTCCTCTATGGATAGCTCATGAGATTGCCCATACCGTACGTTACGGATCGCCCGACAGCAACAGCGAGATCAAGCCGATCATCAAGTCCATGAACGGCTACTACGACTATTGGGAAACGGGCAGCCGGGCGTCACTTGGTGAATTGCTCGTGAACGAAGGGTTGGCCGTAGCGGCGTCAAAACGGGCAGTGCCGGGGTTCGACGCCTGGGAGTACTTGGGGTACGCCCGGCGGCAGTACCGCCGCATGCGCGAGCTGGATGCCTTCTTGATGGGATACATAAGGGACAAGCTGGACATCACGGGGCTGGGATACCGGCTGAGATATCTGTCGGGAGGAATGAGTGCTGCACAACGTCTCGTTGGCGGCAAAGTTATTCCCGAGCGGTCGGGTTACTATGTCGGTCTGCGAATGGTAGAGGCCATCCTAGCACAGCAGGGCATCGCTCGTGCACTCAGGGCGAGTGCGGCCGAATGTCAGGCAGCAGAGGCCCGAGCTGCCGACCAGACCGCCTGACCCATGGAGTGATTCAACTGGATAAGGCGCGCAGCGACGACTCGGCTTCACAGAGCGAGGATCGCCGGTCTAACCTCGCCCTTCGAGAAGTACTCGACGAACTGATCGAGCATGTGCGTGGGATTGCCCGCAGCGGCAGCAACCTCAGTTCCGAAGAGGCGGAGTATCGGCAGCAACGCCTCGAATGGCTCGCCGACGAAGCCTGGAGGCTTTCCTCCGAGGGAGGGCAGTCCGAATCGCCGGAATAGACTTGATCCTGCCTCCTCAACTATTTGCCGACACAGAACGTGGCGAATACTCGTTCGAGCACGTCGTCGGTGGTAACCACTCCAACAATATCTTCCAGCGCGCTCAGCGCCGCTCGCAAATGCGTGGCGGCGACAGCCCCCTCGAGCCCCGATGCCCGTGCTGCACGAAACGCCGCAACCTCTTCGCGAGCGGAGTGGAGCGCAACCCTATGACGCTCCCGCGTCACGCAGGCGACCACGCCACCTGCTGTGCTGAGCCTGGAGAAGGCGAGGGACGCGAGTTCGGCACGGAGCTCCGCCAGACCGGTACTCTCGGTCGCAGATACCGAGACATCACCCAGGTCATCTTCAGTGTCACCCCCACCCGGCCTCAGATCGGCCTTGGTTCGTACAATCAGCGTGGGGGCTGACACCTTGCGTATGAACGCTAACTCCTCGTCGGCGATAGCACGGCCGGCCTCGGCACAGAAGAGAACCACGTCTGCCCCCACCAAGTACCTGTGACTCACTTCCACACCCATGCGTTCGATATCGTCATCGGTATCGCGGAGGCCGGCCGTGTCGATAAGCCGGAAGGGGAACCCCCCACAGTCGGCGGCGGCCTCGATCGCATCCCGGGTTGTCCCCGGCTTCGGCGCAACAATCGCGCGTTCCTTGCCCAACAGCGCGTTGAATAGCGACGACTTGCCGACATTGGGGAGTCCAGCAATTACACACACGGCACCCTCGGTGAGGCGTTCACCCTCGCTCGCCGTACCCAAGAGTTGAGTCAACGAACACTCGAGTTTCTCCGCCGTTGCTTCGATCTGTTCGGTCGAAACGGGTCCGTCGTCTTCTTCCGGGAAGTCGATTTCATAGCAAACCAGCGATTCGAGTTCCAACACCTTGTCGCGGAGTTCACCTACACGGTTGGACAGCCCGCGCTCCAGTTGGTGCAGTGCAGCCCGGCGTTGAGCCGGCGCCGTAGCAGCAACCAGGTCACCAATGGCCTCTGCCTGCAACAGATCGATCTTACCGTTTAGCAGCGCTCGCCTGGTAAACTCGCCCCGCGTAGCCTGGCGTGCTCCTGCGGCAAACAGCGCGCCTAGGACTCCTCCTGGAACCAACAGGCCACCATGGGATGAGATTTCAACCGTGTCCTCTCCGGTGTATGAGGCCGGAGCCCGGTAGGTGACATACAATACGCGATCGAGCTCTTCGCCGTTCCTTGGATCTCTTGCAGCCGCGAGTCGGGCTGTACGTGGGGGATCGGCTGTAAACGGCTCGAGGACCGCCGCCGCGACATCGTAGGCCTCGCGGCCCGTCAGTCTTAGCAGAGCGACAGCCGATACGCCAGGAGGGGTAGCGAGCGCCGCGATTACATCCGACAGCATGTCGGCACCGTTCTTTCTCTACTTGCGATTCCAGCAGCGTTAGGAACCCGGTTTCTTCCCCGCCAGCTTCCCGGACCTACCCATTCTTTCCTTTGCGATCATCCACTGTTGCGGCACACTCGTAATGTTGCTGACCGCATAATACAGGTTGAGACCACTTGAAAACTTCAGGAACAGGACGGTCATCATGACCGGCATGAAATAGAGCATCATCTTGGACTGCGGATTGGGCGGAACCCCCATCTGACCGATCTTGGATACCACAAACATCGAAATACCCATGACAACGGGGATGATGTACAGCGGATCCGCCCGCGAGAGATCTGGTAGCCACAAGAACGGCACGCCCCGGAATTCGATCGTCTCCCGGAATACAAAAAACAGCGCGAACAGCACGGGCATGGGAAGCAGCATCGGCAAACACCCGCCGAGCGGATTAACTCCATGGTGCTTGTACAGCCTCATGGTTTCTTGCTGCAAGCGCTGAGGTTCCTGCTTGTGACGCTCCTGAAGCGCCTTGATCTCCGGCTGTATCGCCTGCATTGCCATGCTCGAACGCATGGCCTTCTGGTTGAGTGGCCAGAGAACAATCCGTACGGCGACCCCGAAAAGGATCAGGACCCAGCCGTACTGAAGGTCAAAGTTCTCATGGCTCCAAAGCAGGATTCTCACTATGAAGTTGGCGACGGGCCGGATTATCGGCCGGAATATCCAGCCGTAAGGATTGACCTCAGACAAATCGTGTCCGACCCGGGCCAGATCGCGAAACTCCTGAGGTCCGATATAGACCTGATGTGCGAACCGGCCGCCCGGAGCCGGAAGCGAAACCGCAACGGTTGCCGTGGTCGCAAATTTACCGCTCTTCGGACCTCCAGTGGCGACAGCACCACCGATCCGCGGTTGACCGTCGCGAATGGTCAACACGGAACTGACGAAGTAGCGAGACTTGAGCGCTACCCACTCAAACGGCCCCGAAAAGGGCCTGGGAACGCCATCTGTCAGCGAGCCAAATTTCGTGCGCTCGGGAGAATTCGCCTTAGTTACGACCGCATAGTTGCGATAATCCCAAACACTGTCCGCCTCAACCAGTCTGAGCCGGGGTCCCAGGGTCACCAGAACCAGACCTGCCGAGGCAGGACCGCCCGAGAACGAACCCGCCACGTCGAATAGGTATTCAGTCGGCTTGAACTTCTGTGTCAGCTGAACCTCCATGGGACCGTTGCGCGCGACCCAATGGAGTTCAGCCTCCCCATCATCCACTGTCAGCAAAGTGTCAGACGGCTCAAAGATCCAGTTCTCCAGCGATACCGTGTCAGAACCAAAGAGAAGTTTGTACGTGAGGAAGCGCGAATCGTCGGGAATCAGTTGAGCCGGTCCCGTCTCGTTCGGAGCGAAGGAGCGATATGCCTGGAGCTGCGCGGACACCAACCGCGCGCCGTGGGAAGAGAACTCGAACCGATATCGCGGCGACGTGACGACCACCCGACGCTCAGAACCGGGGGTGGTGTCGCTGACCGGGGTCGAGATAGTGGGTGCCGCTGGGCTGGGGCGCACGGGTATCGCCTCGGACTCCGGTCTCGCTGGTGGTGTGACGGTATCCGATACGCTCAGGCTGTCGGGTCGTATGGGGCCCCGCTTTGGTGGCAAGAGCAGTGAGGGCAGAACGGCCACGACCAGCATGAGACCGATCGCGAGAGTGACGCGGCGATCCATCAGTCAGGAATCATGGGACAGGGTCTATGCCACCGGGGTGAAACGGATGGCACTTCAGAATCCGCCTCAGGCCCAACCACAGTCCTCTCAAGACGCCATGACGATTCACCGCTTCAAGTGCGTAGCTGGAACAGGTGGGATAAAACCGGCACGGTGAGGCTAAGGGCGAGGATAACAGCCGGTAGACCCTAATCAGCGCGATCACGATCTGCCGTGGTAAGCGGACGAAGCTCAGTGTGAGTGTAACCATTGCTCCAGTTCTACTGCCAAGTCGGCGAATTCTGCCTTGTATGCATGGGGCCGCGGCTTCAGCACCAGATCGATTGGCTCCAATTCAGGGAGGAGTCGTCGACGAACGATTTCTCTCAGCTGCCGCCGAAGCTTATTCCGGGCCACTGCGGTGGCACCGTGGAGGGGAACCACCAGCCCACAGCGAGGGTGGCTCAACCCATTGGAAAGCCAAGAAATATCTAAGTTTGGAGTCCGGCTGCGCCGCCCTTGTCTCGCTACCGCCTGGATCTCCCGCACACTGGATAGCCTACGACTCCGATCGAATCCCTCAGTGCTCAAACGTGGGCATGCTTAGAAGGGATCCGCACGGTCAGCTGCTTGCGGCCCTTCTTACGTCGGCGGCTCAACACCGCCCTACCCCACCGTGTCTTCATGCGCGCCCGGAAGCCGTGCTTGTTCTTGCGACGGCGGTTCCGCGGCCTGTAAGTTGGTTTCATTCCGTTCCCTTGTTTTGAGCCGTGTAAGCTAGCCGTGGCGGGTGTTCGGGGTCAAGGTTGACTTTTCCACATCCGAGGGGTACAATCGTTCGCCCTTTTGGATACCTACCGCAAAAAAAACTCAATGGAGTTGTCAGTTAAAGAGACGTGGGGCCGCCTATTGGAAGAGGCGCGACGCGTTCTGCCCGACGCAACAGTGAGAACTTGGCTCGAGCCAGCGGAGCCGGTCGCCCTGAATGACGGACGGCTGATCGTCGCTACGCCGGACCAGTTCGCGGTCGAGTGGAACGAATCGAAGCACGCGGATATCCTATCGCGGCTAGCCCGAGAGATCCTGGGAACGCCTCTAGATATCGTGTTCGAGGTGCAGGCGGAGCGCGCCGACCGGCCCCAGATGGATTTTTTTGTAGCACCCCCGGCTTCCGCTCCTCCGACACCCCACTCGGCGGCACGGCCACTCAACGAGCGGTATTCATTCCGGACCTTCGTGATCGGCAAGTCAAACGAGTTGGCGGCGGCGGCGGCGCACGCCGTGGCGGCGGCGCCCGGACGAACGTACAACCCGCTGTTCATCTACGGCGCGACGGGGTTGGGCAAGACCCATCTCATGCAAGCGGTTGCCCACGCAGTTCTGGAACAGAACCCGGGCAGTTCTGTGACCTACCTCGGCGCCGAGCAGTTCATCAACGATGTGATCGAGAGCATCCATAGCCGCAAGATGCCACAGTTCCGCAAGAGATACCGGGAGGACATCGACATCTTCCTGGTGGACGACGTTCATTTCCTCGAAGGTAAGGAGATGACTCAAGAAGAGTTCTTCCACACCTTCAATTCGCTGCACGAGGCTGGGAAGCAGATAGTGCTCACGTCGGACCGCCCGCCCAAAGAGATCCCCGGTCTCGAGTCACGCCTGGTGAGCCGGTTCGAGTGGGGCATGGTGGCGGACATCGGGCAGCCGGATCTCGAACATCGCATCGCGATCCTTCGGAAGAAAGCAGAGCAGGACCACCTCGAGCTGACCATGCCCGATGACGTGATCCGCTTCATTGCCGAACACGTGCGCCGCTCGGTGCGCGAACTCGAAGGCTGCATTATCAAGCTGCTCCTATTCGCATCCCTCAAACACAAGGAAATCTCGATCGAGCTGGCACGAGAGGCTCTGGCTGACAAGATCAAGACCCCTGATGACATATCGGGGACCGAGCGGGCAACGCCCAGCGTGGATCGAGTCCAGGAAGTCGTCGCTCGACGCTGGGGTGTAACTCCTGAAGGGCTGCGCTCGAAAGCCCGCACCAAGACACTTACGGTACCACGACAGGTAGCAATGTATCTCGCGCGCGATCTGTTGAGCATGCAGTTGGTCGAGATCGGACAGGCCTTCGGTGGCCGTGACCACTCAACAGTCATACATAGCCTCGACAAGGTTCAGCGCGAAATGAAATCAGACCGCAATTTCAGGGATCGCGTAGAGTTTGCACGACAAGAACTATCAGCACCTTGAGAGACTATGTGGAGGAACGAATGTGGAGACTGTGGGACAACGGGGATATCACACCTTACATCCACGGTGCGTCCACACTGCCAACAGGCAACCCACATCACTACTCACTGCGGAAGGCGATTGACCATAACATCTTAGGGGGCTTATCAAGATTTCAAGATTCACTACTAATACTACTATATTAATATCACTGGAGTAGCAGTTAATACTCCCTTTCATACAGGAAGTGTTATGAAGTTCACCATCACCCGAGAACGACTCCAAGAGGGCCTTCTCGCAGTCGCGGCAACTGTTCCATCGAAGACGACTCTCCCTGTCCTCTCGAATATCCTCGTAGACGTATCGGCAGATGGCGTTAGGCTGTCCGGTACGGATCTGGATATCGCTGTCAGCACCATGGTGCCCGCCGAGATAGATGAAGAAGGTGCAGTGACACTTCCGGCAAAGAAACTGGTGGAGATAGTACGTGAACTTCCGAGTGCTGCCATACGGATTACGAGCGCAGGCGAGCAGCGAATTAACCTGGAGTGCGGCCGATCGAAGTTCAAACTACTTGGAATTCCAAGAGAGGAGTTCCCAAGCTTTCCGCCAGTTGCATTTGACGATAGCTGGACAGCTGCATCGAGTGACCTTCAGAAGCTGATAAACCATGTGGCGTTTGCGGCATCCACCGAAGAAAGTCGGCCGATTCTAAACGGCGTACTGTGGGAGTTACGGGCCGATCACACACGGATGGTTGCTACGAACGGTCATAGACTCGCGCGGATGGACGTTCCCATATCTGCCGGGAGTACGTCCACCGATCTGATCGTTCCCCCGAAAGCACTGGAGCAAGTACGGCGTTTGTTCGGCGTATCTGACGAGGTCGATATCGCGAGGAGTGACAACCACCTGGGATTCCGGAGCGGCTCCACGCTCATCTTCACACGTCTGATAGAGGGGCCGTATCCGAACTATGAACAGGTGATCCCTAAGGAAAACGACAAAGAGGCAACGATCGATAAGAGCACCCTGATCTCCGCGCTGCGAAGAGTGGGAGTGGTGGCGAGCGACCAGACGCATCGGGTACGGCTGGCTTTTGAAGGCGACGGTCTCAAGTTTTCAGTGAACACTCCTGATCTAGGTGAGGCCTCGGACGAGATTGCGGTGAGCTACGGAGGCGAGGCCCTGGAGATAGGATTCAATGCTAACTACCTGCTCGACATTCTGAAGTTTATGCCGACCGAGGAAGTCAAGCTCACGTTCAAGGCCCCGGAGCGTGCGGCAACCGTCGAACCGGTGGGTTGGGACGATCCTGCGACATACATGTGCTTGGTAATGCCACTGCGTCTACTGGATTGAATAGTCTTATCCAGTCCGGCTCAGCGGCGTGAGCGCCCCAACCGGTCGTTCGCTACACCCGTTATGCTGAGTTGTCTGAAATCGGCGGCGTTCGCAGATGGGACCACGGTTGCAGCCGCTACTGCTTTTCTGTTTCCTCCGATGGAAAGTCCCACGGTCCAACGATCGACCCCGAGATCGCTCTCAAGGTTTAGACTCACAAGGGCAGTGATTGGAACCGACCGACCCACACCGATTCTTAGGCCGGTGCGGTAGGACACGTCGTAACCGGAGTCGCCGATTCTATTGGCAGCCTGGAGTTCCCCCATCAATACGCTATTCTTGGTGAGCCCCGACCAGTCTAGGCCGGCCACTCCGGTGAACGGTGTCTGTTCTGTACGTACCCGCGGTTGGCCGATGTTTCTGAGGACCGCCGCAAAAGTTACTGAGGGCAGCACGGTGTAACGAACGCCAAGATCCAGGCCACGCTTGGTTGAGCCACCCTTGTAGAAGGTGAGAGACAGTCCGGCGGATCCCCCCGTGAACGCCCGGGCCAGACTGAAACGGTATGCTGAGTTCGTGATACCACCTACCAACCGGTCGCGCAAATAACCGAAAGAGAATCCACGCGAGTTGAGCCCAAAGCCCCACTGAGCGACTCGGATGTCAGACTCCGGTCGTTCGAACATGAGTTCGCCATAGACGGATGCCTCCGCTGTCGCCGCTAGACCGGCGGGGTTGACCCACAGTGCACGGGAGTCAGTGGCCTGGCTGACGAACAGGTAGTCCACAGATCGCGGACGAATGACTTGCGCGGCCGCCTGTGTCGGCATCAGCAGAACCGTCACGGCGGAGAGAAGTGTGAGCTTGCTCAATGCGCTGTGAGCGCGAGTGTGTCGAATCGCGTTTGAAGGACGGGAATAGTCAGGCCCAACTTCGTCAACTTGGCCTCGGCGTGAGAGGTATCGGTTGCAGTGTACCCTAAATAGCTTCCGTCTGCCCCAATGTAATGCTGGGCAAGGCGGTGCCCTTGGCCCTCCAACGTGAATTCTTGACCGGCCTGAACACCTGATCCAGAGAATGCGTATCGAGACACGGTGACGATCTGCAGCGCACGTCGACCGGCATGTGTGAGCCAACCGGCAGCCGAGTGGCTATTGACAGTGCGTACCTTGTTGTTCACCCCTCCTACAACGGCGGTCGTCTCTAGGGTATCGACCCAGTGCTCGCCCGCGCGGGCGCCGTGAGCGGGGATGCGGGGGAAAAACTGCCTGAAGAGGCGATCGACCAATTCTCTTGCCAATGCGCCATTGGGCAAGTCTCCCTGGAAATCAAGGATCTCACCGGTGCTAGCGAGCCTTCCCGTAAAGGTAGTGCCGAGGGCGGAGTTCGCCTCCCCGCTTGAATTGACGGATCCCGCCCCGCGAACTCGCGCAATGGAATCCAGAACGAGCGTTGCACGCAACTCGGAAGGTGACTCGACGACTTCGGCGGTGACAAAGAATTCTGTGCCGAACTCGTTCCTCACCACCTGACCGTTGAACTGCTGTTCTATCTCTCCCACCGACACGCCCCGATAGCCGGCGTGATACGGGAGGTATCTCGCCAATTCGACAGGGTGCGGCGCAGTGTGCGACGCTCCGCCGCAACCGAGAAGAATGGCCACGACGCACGTGGTTGCAGCTGATCCGTGCGATCTCACAGTGACAATCCCTGTTTCGCGAGCAATTCCCTTTTTGTGCGGCCGAACACCGCCACCATGTCACCCTGTTGGTCGGATACTTGTAGCAATCGCCATCCCTTTTGTCGCATGTCGTTCCGCCACGAGATCAGTTTTTCCCAGGTTTCGGGACTGGTGCGAAAAACTCTCAGCTCTGCTACTTGTTCCCAATCAGCGGGATACGGCCGGGCACTCTCGCCCAGACCCTTCATCGTCGAGACCTGTTTTCACAACGCCAATGACTGTTCATCGGTCTCCAACCTGTGGCTGGGGCCAGTGGTGGTGGAGCCATAAGCCGAGTCCAGTACCAGTGCCCTAGGGCACACGGACGGTCATCTATCTGGGATAGCGGTCACCCGCTACCTCGAGCGGCCTACCCACGGCTCAAGACGGCCCGGGCCGAGCCTTGCCGCCTATTTGGCCTTGCTCCGACTGGGGGTTGCCGTGCCACGGTTGTTGCCAACCGTGCGGTGGGCTCTTACCCCACCTTTTCACCCTTACCCGCCTAGAAACAAGGCGGGCGGTCTGTTTTCTGTGGCCCTGTCCGTCGCCTTACGGCGCCCAGGTGTTACCTGGCAGTCTGCCCTGTGGAGCTCGGACTTTCCTCGACCCACTGCAAAGTGAGCCGCGACCGTCACGCTCCACCACCGCCCACAAGATACACCCGGGCTATCCAGGGTTGAAGACGCCAGGCGTTGAGAGTTGGGATAAACCGTTGATATCCGGTTGATGTATCAGGCGTATGGTGTTGGCCGACTACGTTTTCGGGGGCATCCCACATTGACGGGGAGCAAGGCGGCTGCGGTAGCCACGATCATCGAGCCGGGCGTACGAGCCAGCATCGACGCTGTTGCGCAGGGCCGGTTTTCGGCGTTCCACGCGGATTCAGTGCGCGAGGTCCTACGTACCGTGAGGGAACGCCCCGTCCAGGCAGTTTTTGTCTCTCCCGAGTGCGTGGCCGTCAACGAGCTATCAGCTATAGCTACTCTCGTCGATCGATTCCCTGAGGTATCTACGGTCGCCCTGGTTTCGCGCCACGATCCGGTGTGCAGCGAGCGATTGCTCGAATTCGGTGCGTACGGAGTGCGGCGGATGGTGGACCTGAGTCAACGGACCGGTTGGGAACACCTCCGCGAACTGCTGGAACAACCCACATCGGCGACGGCCGCTCGAATCTCCGGTGCTGTCTTGCCGGCCCTAGGTCAGCCCACACACGATTGCCGCAAAGTGTTCGAGGTGATGGTTCGTGTTGCACCAGGCATCAGAACCGTCAAGGCCCTCACCGACTATCTGGAGATTGCACCCAGCACGTTTATGTCCCGATTCGTCAGGGCCGATCTCCCGTCGCCGCGCCAATACCTGGCCGCCACCCGGCTCGCATACGCCGCGGCGCTATTCGAAATGCCCGGTATCTCCATTGCCGACGTCGCATATAGGTTGGAGTTCTCGTCCCCTCAAAGCTTCTGCCGGCACTTGCGAACCTTGATTGGCACAACGGCAAGTGAGTTCAAACGCAGGTCTTCGTTCGAAGCTACGCTCAGAGATTTTGTTGAGCGGCTGATCGTTCCCTTCCGCAACACGTTTCGCACCTTTCATCCGCTCGAAAATGGGGTGGGCTACCTCGGGCACTGAAGGAGGGTGTGGTACGATGGAAGGGACGGTCAGTCGTTGTTTTGAGAATGAGCATTGGTGACAAGCTGGCGGCCCAGTTCGGCAAGCTGTGTGATTCGCCGGCCCAACACCGTGGTGGCATCGAGCTGGGATGACAGCCCGCGCAACGCCACATGAGCGGCTTCTACACAGGCAAGGTTGGATGTGGCAGTTTCCGATAGAGTGCTTGTCAGATCTCTGTTTTGAGCAGCCAAGGTAGAGATAGCGGCAGCAGTTACAGCGGCTTCGTTAGATGCCTGAAGCAGGCCCTGGTGCAGATCCCCCATGTTGGAGCGTGCTTCGGTAGTAGCGCGAACGATAGCACTTGCCCGCTCGCTGTTGGTCGCAAGGATGCCTGCTACTGAGTCTAAGTGCTCCCGTACTTCGGCCACCAGGTCGCCCATGTCCCTGGCCGATTGACTTGCCTCGCTTGCCAGACTGCGAACCTGTCGCGCAACCACTGCAAACCCGTCGCCGCTCGCACCTGCTCTGGCGGACTCTATGGCAGCATTCAGCGCAAGCACATGGGTCTGACGGGCGATGCGACCCAACCCTTGAGCAAGAGCCTCGGTTTGCTTGGAGAACTGTACCAGGTTCCGGATGGCAACCGCCGACGTCGCGATGTCTGACTCGAGCGCGCTGGCGGTTTTGGAGGAACATGACACTAGATCGCGACCGTCGGCGGCCATTTGTGCCAAACGTTTCGTGTCTGACTCTAGTGTCCCTGCGCGAGCATCCACTGCTGAGCCATTGACGGAGACACTCAAATCCCTTCTGTCGGGTGGCGCCAAGGTATTGACGTGGTTCTCCAGCGCCCCGACTAGAGTGCGGACGGAAGCTTCCACCATTTCGGTCGACTCTGTGAGCTCCAGCGCCGTATCGGCCAGGGCCCGCGTCAAGGTAGCGATACCGTCGCTTGTCTCCGCGTCGCGTCTGCGGGATCGCACCAATCCGTCGAGTAGGTTGTGAATCGGATATCTCAGCACAGTAAGTTCGTCTTCCGGCGCTGTGGCAAGGCGGGATAATGCTGTGTCCATGTCGGGGGATTGCACTACGGAACGCAAATCAACCATGCGAAGCCTGAGGTGTGCGAACGTGCGCATGATAGCCGCTCCCACGAGAAAGAGGACCGCGGTCTCGAGATAGGAGCGCGCTGATGTTCCAGCCG
Organism: Gemmatimonadales bacterium; assembly: GCA_046757925.1. Lineage (GTDB taxonomy): Bacteria > Gemmatimonadota > Gemmatimonadetes > Gemmatimonadales > GWC2-71-9 > JAZDCZ01. The sequence goes on along the minus strand of JBHHZE010000004.1, from coordinate 62,925 downwards.
AGAACCTCCATGACTGCCCAGTGAGCGCGAGACTTGCCACTACCAGGTGGACGATCGCCGCCGTGGCAGCAAGTGGATACCCCGTCTTGAATCTGGCGCTGAGGGAGTAGGGAACCACTGCAATCAACAATGCTGCGGACATGACACCCGGTCCGTAGAACAGGACCAATAGGGACGCCGACACCAGGTCGTAGACTGCCGCAAACCATACAAGCCCTCCTGAGTTCCACCTGGCGCGCCCGAGTACCCCTGTGAGACCATTGCCGACAGCGGCGGCCAGCAGTACCAGTGCAACTGTGGCGGCGGAGGCGTGCACCCAACCTAAGGCCGCTCCCAGCGCTATGATCACCACCGCCAGTGCCCAGATTGCCCAACGCTGCCTGAGTGCACGGGACAGCGTCGTGAGGTCGTCTAGATGCAGCTCTTGCTCCGTCATGATTCAGTCGATCGGATCGAGCGCAGTGTCTCCGACCAGATCGGCCAGCGTAACCAACGACCTCAGACTGTATCCTGCACGCTCAATTGCCTCTTTTCCACCTTCCTGCCTATCTACCACAGTAAGTACTCCGGCTATCGCGGCACCTTCCTGGCCCAGAATCTCGATGGCCCTTAGCGCGGATCCGCCGGTAGTGACCACGTCTTCGATGACCACCACGCGGGCCCCGTTCCAGAAACATCCTTCGATCTGGCGAGCCAGACCGTGGCGTTTTCGTTCTTTTCGCACCGTGAACGCATCCAGTTGAGGAGGATCGTGCCGGCTTGCGAGGGCGATCGCGTACGATATCGGATCTGCTCCCAATGTGAGTCCCCCGATCACTTGGGGGCGCCAATTGGCTCGCCGGATCTCAGCCAACCCAAGGTGCCCTATGAGTTCCAGTCCGGCTGATGACATGGTGGTGCGCCGGGCATCGATGTAGTGGCGGGTTTCTTGCCCAGAGGCCAACGTGAACGATCCAACTTGGTAAGAGCGCTCCCTAAGCAGTTTCATGAGCGCGGAAAAGTGGTCTATGCTAGTCCCCGTGGTCTGAAATGGCAGTAGTAGTGGCTACTACTACTAATCTTTATGGCTTCGGTTCAGGAGTGACTTGAGGTTCCCCAAGAACCCGCCACCCATGCTGCTCGAGGGCTCGGACTTGATACCTCGGGCAATATCGTCAGCTAGCTCGCGCACCGAGGCCTGCCTCGCCGAGGGCTCGCGTGCCAGCCCTTTCATGATCGCTGCCTCCAATTCCGCCGGGAACTTCAGGCCCTTCACCGCCTGATTGAGCGGCGTGGGTGGTTGAGTGAGGAGTTGCTGGAACACCTCCCGCGGAGAACGCCCCGATTGCGGATGGACTCCCGTCAGCATGTAATAGGCGATCTTCGCCACACTGTAGATGTCGGCTGCCTCCCCAACCAGCTCACCCGAAAGAGCCTCCGGGGCCACGTATTGCAGTGTCCCGACAAAAAACCCCGTGCGGGTGAGACGTTCGGACGGTGCTTCCTGCGCATCGCGGGCGATCCCAAAGTCGAGCAACTTCACGATCTTTGTCTCCGGGTCGTAAACGATGTTCTCCGGCTTCAAATCCCGATGGATGATACCAACCTTGTGTGATGCCACGAGCCCGTCTGCCAGCTGCGCAACGATGTCGGCCACGAGTTCGGGAGCGATTCGCCCGGAGCGCTCCACAAACTTCGACAGAGGCTCTCCGCTAACCCATTCGAGCGCCAGATAGTAAGTTCCGTCGTCCTCGTCGTATTCAAATGTTCGCACCACCGAAGGGTGGTCGACTCTGGCGCCATAGCCTGCCTCCCGCAGGAAGCGTTTGACAGCCGTAGCGTCCTTTTGCATCCGTTCTTTGAGAATCTTGACGGCACAAACACCACGTTCGGGATGTTCGGCCTTGTATACGATAGCGGTGCCGCCCTCCCCCACCTGCTCGAGCAAGTGATATCCCGCAATCGTGCGGCCCGTGTGATTCTCTGTAGCCATTGGAGCGCGAAAGTAACAACCGTGCCTGAACGACTGCAAGTCAGCTTCACATGAGCCCTCTGCCATCTTACATGGGTCGATGTGAGAGCTGTTGGCGCGGCGGTCCGACAATTGCAACAGTTATTGCAGCCTGGGTGTGTTGCGACCGGTTGGCGGCCACGTCGCATGAAAACTGTCATAAGTTAATGCAACTCTGGGCTTTACACGTCTGGCGTAAAGCGTTCTGCCGCAACCGGCCTCAGGGGCTCGGGGAACGAAGTCCCCGGCGGGAGTGCTTGTTTGGTGAGGGAGGAGTTGGTTGGGATTTGTTGTGCCGTCAGATCAAGCGCCGGGAATGAAGGGATTGTGGATAAGACTACGTTCCGTGCCGTAGTACTGATCAGTACGGTGGTAACACTGGCCCCGCGCTCGGTGCTCGGTCAGGGCGCGAGCAGCTCGCCCAGACCGACGGCGGTGTGGCATGAGGCCGTGGAAGTCGAAGCCAAGCTGGGGGAACCCTCGACCGATCCTGGGATCGTCTATAGGGCGGCACGTCTCGAGTTGCTTTTGGGCAGACCCAAGCGCGCCGCTGCTCTCATTCATAAACATCGTGTGACCAACGAGTGGGATGTTCAGTGGGCGGGTATTTGGGGCGAGATTCAATATAGGCTGGGGAGGTTTGACAGTGCCGCTGCTCACTTTGCCGCAGCGGCAGCGGTCTCTCGGAAGCGCGAGCGAGGTGTTTTCGCAGCACGGGCGGGTGCCGCCTTCGAACAAGCGGGCCACCGTGAATCCGCTCACACCGAGTATCAGATCGCGTCGGTCCTGCTACCCGAGGTGGCAGATTGGATCTCCATACGACTGGCACGAACATTAGCGGACACGGTCCGTGCGTTTTCCCTCTTGGAGGTTGTGCCAGACCCGGCGCGAGTCCTGGCCTCGCGGGCAGTGGCAGAGCTCCGGTTGGCGGCCTCGGACACGGCTGGCGCCACCGAGGCATTGATGGCGGCGCGGTTGCCGGTGAGGGCCGCCGCCCTGGCCCTTGCGAGTGGTGATACCACCCAAGCTAGAACCTTGACCTACGGTGCGTTGGGCGACCGGGATGCGGCTCGGGTAGGCCAAGCGATTGCTTTTTCGTCTCGCCTACCGCCAAAGAAGCAGCGTGACTTCCTCACGCTTGCGCGCGCGACCCAGAGGCTGCATGGTGCCCGCTCCGCAGTACGCTGGGCGGCGAAGGCCGTCGAGATCGGTCCGCCAAACGCTGATGCCTTGCTCTTATGGGCTGATCTGCTGTCCCACAGCGGACAGCGTGTTCGAGCTCTCAGGGCATATGCGAATGCCGCCGAGTTGGGTGGCAGCACAGCCCTGACGGCGGCGTTTCGTAAGGGTCGGCTCGAACTGCGGCTGGGGCGCGTGAGCGCCGGCATCGCGACGCTGGAAAGATTTGCACAAGATAACCCGACGCACCCGCGAGCCCCCGAGGCACTCTATCTGGTTGCGAAACGCCGAATTCGGGCCAACCGACTCGACGAGGGTTACCGTCTGTACGCGGCGATCTCGGAGCGCTGGCCGCGTTCCACTCTTGCATCCCGGGCACGCATTGACCTGGCCCGGCATGCGCTAGCTTCGGCCGACACCGCGGCTGCCCTCGATTGGTACCAGCTCGAGGTCACGAGGTCCGGAGTGGAAAGAAACGCGGCACAATATCGCATGGGTGAGTTGTTGGCCGCTGCTGGGGACAGCGTTGAAGCCCGTGGTCTCTGGGCGGTGTTGGCGCGCCGCGACTCGATCGGTTATTACGGAACGATTGCACGTGCGGCAGCCGGGTTACCGCCCTTGACGGTTGAACAGGCGGGACAGCCTCCACTGACACGGTCTGCCATGGAGGCGCTGACGACTTTGGACGTTCTCGAGGACCTTTTCTTCGAGGAAGAGGCAGAACTCTTGATAGCGTTCCTGATGGAGCCTCGGCCACGAGCGGCAAACGAGCTACTAGATCTGGCAGAGGGGCTAATCGAGCGGGGCCGTACGACCGAAGGGGTTAGGCTTGGCTGGCGTGCGGCGCAGGCGTACACGCTCAATCATCCTCGCGTCCTGCGAGTCATTTTCCCGTGGCCGATGCGGGAAGTCATTGAAGCGGAGGCGCGCAAGTTCGACGTCGATCCGTACCTGCTGGCCGGACTGATCCGTCAGGAATCGTCTTTCAAGGCCAGTGCGGTCTCGCGAGCTGGAGCCAACGGACTGATGCAGCTCATGCCTGTTACGGGACGGCAGGTGGCCCGAGGCCTTTCCGTCAGGTGGGATCGGAGACTGCTGCTCGTGGCTGACGCCAACCTCCATCTTGGCGTGGCTCACTTTGCAGCTTTGCTGAGGCACTATGATGGTGCAGTAGCTCCGGCCCTGGCTGCCTACAATGCGGGCGGCACTCCCGTGCGGAGGTGGCTGAGGCGTGCCGGTGCCGAAGACCCGGTGCGGTTTGTTGAGGCCGTCAGCTATGTGGAAACGCGGGGCTATCTCAAGACGGTTATGCGTAACGCCGAACTCTACCGGGCGCTCTACCCGCCCGTTCGGGCTGAGGTCGACGACTCTCCTTGAAGGAACCTGGAATTCGGCGGCTGATCCACGTTAGTACTGCGTTGTTGATGTTGGCTGTGCCGCTCGGATCATGGACGGTTCTCCGCTGGCTGCTGGTCACCCTGGCCCTAATCTCGCTGACTCTCGACACCGCCCGGGTTGCGAGCCCCAACATCGGTAGGTCATTGCAACGCCTGGTTCCCGTTTTTCGGGAAACCGAGATGCGCCGGTTGAGTGGCGCGAGCTGGCTCATGTTGGGCTACGCACTTGCGGCGTGGTTTCCACCGCCCGCGCCGGCAGCTGGAGTTCTCGTCGCGGCCACCGCTGATCCGGCAGCTTCGTTGATTGGTACAATGGGAGGCATCCCGGGCAAGAAGACTTGGAGGGGGTCGGCGGCAGGCGCACTGGTCGCAGCGCTCGTGCTGGTGTGCCTCGGATTGCCCTGGATCGCTGTCATTCTCGCGGCCGTCGCGGCCGCGGTTTTTGAGCGCTGGTCGGGTATTCTGGACGACAACTTGATCATCGCTCCGGCGGTCGCCCTAGCAATCTGGCTTTTGACTTGACAGCTCCCCACTCGATGCAGCAAAATGAGAACGTTGGGCTGGTTGTGGGCTGATCCGGGTCTATCAATCCAATGATCGCAGGAGGGCAAATGTCACGTGGGAAGGTGAAGTGGTTCAACGACTCAAAGGGCTATGGGTTTATTGAGCAAGTTTTGGGGGGGGAGGACGTATTCGTTCATTTCTCCGCGATTCAGGCGGACGGATTCCGGACTCTACGCGAGGGGCAAGAAGTGGAGTTCGAGCTCAAGGATGGAGAGAAGGGGCTCAGTGCGAGCCAGGTTGTCCAACTATAGCTCATCAATGTGACCGTTACGGCCCCGCTCCAGGAGTTTCTGGTGGGCGGGGCCGTTCTTTTTGCGCTATTATCTGGCCATGACCGCAGAAAATTTGCCCGAGATATTTCTCATAGATGGTTATGCCCTGATCTACCGCGCATTCTTCGCGATGATCAGTCGGCCGTTACGGACCAGCCGCGGCGAAAACACGTCGGCGGTTTGGGGTGTGGCGAACTTCCTTCACCGGCTCTTCGAGCGACACGACCCCGGCTACGTAGCTTGGGTACATGACGCAGGGACCTCTTTTCGCACCGAGCAATATCCAGAATACAAGGCGACGAGACAGAAGCTCGATGATGAGTTGCAGGCCGATTTCGACCGTTCGATCGAGCGCGTCGAGACACTGTTAGATGCATTCAACATCACTTTGGTTGAGGTAGATGGGTATGAGGCAGATGACGTAATAGGCACGCTTGCAGCGAAGGCCACGGAGCAGAATCTTCGCGCGATCATCGTGTCTGGAGACAAGGACTTCTATCAGCTGATATCCCGCAACGTGCTGTTGTTGAACCCCGGACGCGGAGGACCGTCTCCCGTCAGCGAGGAACTGATTGGCGTGGAAAACGCCAGTGATCGTTTGGGTGTACCACCGGAGCGTGTGGTGGATTACCTCGCCCTGGTGGGTGATTCGTCCGACAATGTCCCAGGCGTCAAGGGCATCGGCGACAAGACCGCCCGGTCGTTGATCGAGATCTATGGAGATTTGGATGCGATCATTGAACACCGTGAGGAAGTGAAAGGGAAACGTGCTCGCGAAGCCTTGATCGCTCATGAGGCCGAAGCGCGACTGAGTCGCGAGCTAGTAACCATTCGGTGCGACGTGCCGGTTGAGTTGGACACCGAACGGCTCCAAGTTCGTAGCCCCGATAGCACATCGCTTCTTCGGATCTACAGTGAACTAGAGTTCAATTCACTGACCAAGAAGGTTGGATCCCCTCGCGCCGAGCCCACCGTGGCTTCGGCCGCACACCGGGTGGTGGCTTCTCCGTCTGAGTTGGCCGAGATCGTGAAGACGCTACGTGGAGCCCGCCATGTGTGCGTTGACGCCTGTTCGGATGGAGAAGCCGCTCGAGGATCCTTGGTGGGACTGGGGCTCGCCGTGTCGCAGGGGTCGGCCTGGTATTTTCCGTTCGAACACGGGAGCGCGGTTGGAGAGCTCTCCGTCGGCGACCCCCGGGTGAACCTTCCGCAGCTCGACGCTCCAGAGATGGGGCCGCTGACCCAGCTGCTGGAGGATGCCACTGTGGCGAAAGTGGGGCATGATGTAAAGCGAAGCTTCCTTGCCTTGCGAAACGCAGGAGTCCGGCTCAATGGTGTAACCCGGGATTCCATGCTCGAGAGCTTCGTCCTCGATCCCGGGCGGCGATCCCACGCTCTGGACGCGTTGGCTCGAGAGTTTCTCGACATCCAATTGCCGCAAAGGCGACGAGCCGGCAAAGGGAAGGGGCGGGTCCGGGCGTTTTCGGAACTCGCGCTGGACGAGGCGGCCGCGATCTCTTGTGCGACAGTGAACGCCTCGCTCATGCTCCAGGAGCATTTCGACCGACTAATCGATCAAGTCAATGCCGGATCCCTACTGCGCTCGATAGAAATACCGCTCATCGAAGTATTGGCCGACATGGAGTGGCGTGGGATTGCAATCGATGTAGAACGGCTCGCGCAACTCTCGCGCGAGTTCGCAGATGAACTATCACAAATCGAGCGGGATATCTACGATCATGCTGGTACGGAGTTCAACATCAAGAGTACTCCACAACTCCGCCATATCCTGTTCGAAAAGTTGCAGCTACCGGTCATGAGAAAAACCAAGACGGGTGCTTCAACGGACGCCGCCGTGCTGGGGCAGCTTGCCGCCATGGGGTACGAGGTGCCGCAACTGCTTCTCAGCTACCGCGAACTGAGCAAGCTGAAATCCACGTACGTCGACGTGTTACCGGAAAGTGTAAACCGCGCCACACGACGCGTTCACACCAGCTTCAATCAGACCGGCGCCGCCACGGGACGTCTGTCATCCTCGAATCCGAATCTCCAGAACATTCCGGTAAGGACCGCGCGGGGCGAGTTGATACGTCAATGCTTTGTGCCGGCGTCCGGCTGCAGGTTCGTCGTTGCCGATTATTCGCAGATAGAATTGCGCGTGCTGGCACACTTATCTCAAGACCCGAAATTCATTAGCGCGTTCGCCAGCGGAGAAGACATCCATCGAGAGACAGCGGCCATCATATTCGACGTTTCGGTCAGCGATGTAACACCGGATATGCGAGCACGGGCCAAGACGATCAACTTCGCCACAATCTATGGCCAGGGCCCTTTTGCCCTGTCACGACAGCTGGACATATCGCAGGAAGAGGCTAAGGATTTTATTCGCCTCTATTTCGACCGCTTTTCCGGCGTAAGAACGTTCTTGGATGATACGGTCCGCCAGGCCAGGGACCGCGGATATGTTGAAACGATCTTCGGACGGCGGCGGTACATTCCCGAACTTCACGATTCCAACTACAACGTGAGGGCGTTTGGAGAGCGGACCGCGATGAACTCTCCAATGCAGGGTTCGGCAGCAGACTTGATCAAGATTGCCATGATCAATCTGGCACGAGCCTTGAGGGGAACCGGATTGAAGACGGGCATGTTGCTCCAGGTGCACGACGAACTCGTGCTAGAAGCTCCGATCGAGGAGATCGACACGGTGTGCGGCTTGGTGCGGACAGAGATGGAGAATGCCGCCCGGCTGAGTGTGCCGCTGGTGGTAGATATAGGGGTTGGAGACAACTGGCTTGACGCAAAGCGATGAGGTGGCTTTATATGCAATATTCGCTTTAGCCGAGTTTTTTCGGAGTAGTGCGCTTGTCTGATCGCAAGGGATTCACCTTCATAGAGCTAGTCGTGGTGGTCACGGTAATCGGACTCCTCACGGCCATCGTCGTGCCCAAGCTCAGGCGCTTCAAGGACCGAGTCTATGTCGCGGCGATGAAAAGCGATCTCCGAACGTTTGCCATGCACGAAGAGTCCTACTACTACGATCGTGCCACGTACACCGACGAAGTCGCCAAACTCGCAGCGGCTGGCTACAGGACCAGTCCCGAGGTAAGCGTTACAGTAAATGAGGCCACCATCTTAGGCTGGTCTGCTACAGCGACGCACACCGTAATTCCGGTGAAGTGTTATGTGTTCATAGGCGACGCGGCACCCGTGGGGACATCTACGTCTGAGGGCACGGTGGCCTGCAGTTGACTGTGCTGTGGCGTGAGTTTGGGCGGCGGCGAGACGGTATGACCCATGCGCTCGAGGGCGGGATTTGGTTACATCGGTTTACCCATGAGGGCGAACCTATGGCGCACCTCGTGTCTTCCGACCGCAACCTACTGCTCGAGGCTGGCAGAAAGCTGGGCATGGCTCCCGAGTTGCTCCAATACAAGCCGCTCAAACATCCCGCCACCTTGGAGAGAGTAGAGGCCTGGCACTGGGATCTGAGGGGTGAATACCTGGAAATGGGCGTCAGGGCCGCTTGTCCCCAGCGGGAACCCTCCGTACCCCGGGCCACCAGTTCCAATCGCCCGCTATGTGCATGATCGCAGGCACAAGCACCATGCGAACCAGTGTGGCATCCAGGAACACTGCTACGGCCAAGCCGAATCCCAGGAGCTGCGCCCCCAAGACACGTGCAAAGCTGAATACGCCAAACACTATTATCATGATGGCGGCAGCGCTGGTGATGACGGACGCTGTTGCGGCCAGGCCTTCCATGGTAGCCTGATCGTTCCGACCGCAGCGGTCGAAGGCCTCCTTGATTCGGGCCAACAGAAACACTTCGTAGTCCATGCTGAGCCCAAACACTATGGCGAATACCAATACGGGAATGACCGCGTAAACAGCCTGCGTGGGTCCGTCCATCCCGAAGAATTCGGCGCCAACGCCTTCCTGGAATACCAGCACTGTCAGCCCAAAAGCTCCGGCCACCGAAAGAAGGTTCATTACAACAGCCTTGAGGGGAACCAGAATCGATCCGAATGCGATGAACAGCATAACGGCGGTCGTAATCAGCACCAGGGCGATCACGAGTGGGAATTGTCGCAGCAGATCGTCCTGCAGGTCGACGCTCGAAGCGGCAAATCCTCCGACCCCGACTTCAACGGAGTCGAGTCCCTTTACGTTTGCTCGAACCACCGAACGGATATCCCGAACGACGTCCATCGAAGTGGTCAACGTCGTGGTATCTGACAGCAGGACGTCCATGAGCGTGGTAGCGTTGTCGTCAGAGAGATAGGCACCGTAGAAATCGGGCGCCCGCTCACGAGCCTTCTGCACGTTGCTGTACAGCATCGTATATCGAAAGGCCGACATCTTTGGCACCACATCCACCACGCTGCGCACCTGAGCCACCCGAGCGTCCGCCCGAACAGTGTCCGATAACCGCTTGATCCCCCTGATGTATCGTGCCCCCACGATTTTTTGCCCGTCAGGAGCCCGAAGGACTATTCGAATGGGTTGTATGGCACCGCTTGCGCCCATGCGCTGCAGCACATCGACTCCGTCCGCCGACTCGGTATTGGCTGGGAACCAATGGGATCGCGGCAGGCCGAACTTGATTTTCGTCAGCGGCCAGGTGATGAGAGCGATCAGCGTGCCGGCAATGACGATTGCTCGCCAAGGATGCTGTCCCAACCATCGTGCCCACCGCTCCCACGCGGCGGGCGCGTGATACCAGGCAAGCCGCCGCGCCAGCCACTTGGGCTTGTCAATGACACGTCCAAGGAATGAAAGGGCGGCCGGCAGCAGCGTGACCGACAAGAGGACGGCCACGGTGACAACCAACAGTCCGCCGATTCCGACGGAGCGTGTCTCCGATATGGGCGTGACCAAGAGCGAGGCGAAGCCGAGGGCCACGGTCAGACCGCTTGTTACGACCGCACGCCCCGCAGTGGCAATGGTGCGCTCAGCCGCATCTCTCGGACTCCGGCCCCGGTTCATTTCTTCGCGGAACCGCGTCACCACGAGCAGGGAATAGTCGATTCCCACGGCCAGGCCAACCATTGAGATTATTGTCAGCACGAAGACCGACATCGGATGGAACGCGGCGGCCACAAACACTAGTGCCAGTGCGCAAGTGATGGCGAAAACTCCAATCAGGAGTGGGAGGACTGCAGCAACCAGCGCACCAAACGCCACCACCAAGATGGCTGCAGAAACCGGCAGGGATTTCCTTTCGCTCGAAGCTGTATCTTCTCTGCTCGCTGTTCGTACATCGAAATCGAGGGCGGGCTCCCCGGTCACATACACTCGAAAGTGGTCAGCCCAATCGGAGCGGGAGGCAGCACGGTGGATCGCGCGCCTAAAATCGAGCACGCGGTCCGTTGCGGAATTGTCCTCTCCCACATCAACCACGCAGAGGAAGAAGGTAGTCTTGCCATCTCGGCTCACGAGACTGGAGTCGGGTGAGTTCAGGTGGGACACCACGCGCGTGATAAACGGTTGAGACTCGGCAGTTTCTACCAAGGAGGTCAGCACCTTCTGCATCGGGGCCGAATCGATCGGTGCGGAGCCGCTCAGGGTTACCACCAGGAACTTAGAGATCGGTTGTGGGAAAGCGTCGCGGATGAGCCTGCCCGCCATTGCAGACTCTGACTTGACGACGGGCTCTCCCTGAACCTGGAGAACCTCATGCACGCGCGATGCAGTCGGCCCGGCGACGGCTGCTACAAGCGCCCAAAAGACGATAATGGGTACTCGGAACTTGAGGATGCCGCGGGCCGGTAGTGCAATCACGCCGCCTCCCGCAGTCTACGTATACGCCAGTTCTGTAAAGCCTTCAATATCTTCTTGGATCGTGAATGACATGTGTGACAAGGGGTTAAATGATAGACAGGGTGGGCGGTTGATGCCAGGAGGTGGTCTTGGTGGCGGGATATGAGGGTCAGTGGCCATATTGAATCTGTGAGACGTGTTGTGTTGATCGCACTCGCTCTTGCCGCCGCTTTCGCGGCATTTCGGCTCGGGCGGTACCAGCCGCGGCAAAGGAACGGCGGTACGCCAGTCCCGCCTTCGAGCCAAGGCGTGGCTGTCGAGTCGCCTGACGTGGACAGCATGCGTGCTGCCAGGTCCCGCATTCGGCATATCGTACGTGATTCCGATACGTATTTGGGGTTCGCTTTGCTGGAAGGTGATTCTATCCTCAAGCGTTGGCGTGATCGCACCGCCCGTCCTCTGAGCGTGCATATAACGCCTCCCATATTGCCGGACTTACTGCAGTCAGTCCGAAACGCCTTCAACCGATGGGAACGGGTCGGTGCGATCCCAGTGCACTTTGTCTTCGTCAGAGACTCGGTAGCCGCCGAAGTCGAGGTCAAGTGGATTCGCGCATTTCCCATGCGCCGCAGCGGCCAAACAGACGTAGTTTGGGACCAGCGTGGGTGGCTTGTTCGTGGTACGATTACCCTTGCAACCCACTCGCGGAGTGGGCGAGCCCTCGCCTCGGATGTCGTCTACACGGTGGCTCTCCACGAAATCGGCCACATGTTGGGCGTGGGCCACTCGGACGATCCCGACGACCTCATGTATCCGTCAACCTCAGTTCACGATCTCACGCCCCGTGATCGGCGTTCGGCCCGCCTCCTGTATTCACTTCCGCCGGGAGTGGTCCGGGATCCATGAAGATCGCGGCGTTCGACTCTAGGGCCGTTGCGGCGCCACGCGATCGTCGATAGCTCGTCCTATTAGGTAGGCGTATTCGGCGTAGCGCTCCAAGCCCAGAAATGGGAAGTCGCCATGCCATTCATCGCCAGGCCGATGGTATGAGTCCCATCGCTTCCGAAGGGCATTTGAACTGTCTGTCGAAAGCCCCTCGTAATGCCCCGGGCCGGGTACTAAGAAGAGCGCCTCGACACCCTCCCGAACGAAAGGGTAGTAGTCGGAGTTTGCCCGTGCGGGGGAAGTTGTGATTTGCCAACCGCGCTCGGAACCGATCTGGAGCGCCACCGTACCAATCCCGGCAGTATCGACGCCGGCCAATCGCCACGACGTGGGTATGCCCGCCGGCGCACCGGCGTCGAGGTTGATTACGGCGCGGGTCTTCGCGAGGGCCCACGCCGGGTGTGAAGCGTAGTAATCTGACCCCAATAGGCCACGTTCCTCTCCCGTAAAGAAGAGAAATAGAGCCGAGTGTCGCATCGGGTGCGCCGTGTCACTCACCATGGCTTTCGCGATCGCAAGAAGCATTGCCACGCCGGCGGCATTGTCGGAAAACCCGTTGTAGATCGAATCCCCATGTTCGTCCGGAATTCCTATGCCCAGGTGATCGTAATGTGCGCTGTAGGCTATAGCTGTGTCGGCTGCCACATTCGAGCTTCCGGGAAGGAGACAAGTCACGTTACCGGCCTCAAAGGACCGGCGGTGGAGTTCGAGTTCGTACTCGACGTCGAGTCCCAGCGGACCCGGCGACATCGCTTCACCTCGTGCCAGGGGAGTAGCAGCAACCAGATCGTAGGACAGGTTGGGGCCTGCAATGACCGAAGGTAGTTTGGGAAGAAAAGACGACTCCACCGTGGAATCGGCATGATGCAGCCTGGTGTTGCCGCGACTGCTCCGGTAGAGTCTGTACGTTCTTTGATCGGGCACGAGATGCAGAATGCCCACCGCTCCGCGTGCCTTCAAGGTATCGATAGCGGCGAGATTGTTCGCGGCCCCTAAGGCTACTGCCACAGCTCCCGTGACATCCACGTTCCTCAACGATCCCGCGGCGACATCTCTGAGTCCTCCGACATAGATTGTGGATCCGCGAAAGCCGATCAGCGTGCTCACAGTCCCCATGTCCGGTGTGAAGTCTCGGGAATACTGAAAAGCCGCTTGGCTGGCTCCGTGGGTTACGGTGAGCCGAGTAGAAGGTACGACTGAGGCCTCCTCCAGAGGGAAAGTGTGAAGATACCGGCCTGCAACCGGCTGTAGACCCAAAGCCCTGCATTGGCTTACGATGTACAGCGCGGCCGTGTGTGCTCCGGCGCTACCGGTGGCGCGCCCCTCTAGCAAATCGTGGGACAGGAAATAGGTGTGGGCCCGAAGTGCGAGGGTGTCGATGGGAGATTGGCCGGCCAGATCCCCGGCATGTATGCCCAGGCACAGGAGTGCTGCAACGATATTCAAATGTCGCTCCATCCGGTCCCCTACTTTATTGTTGTGTGTTAGCTGTATCCTAGAACAACCCTACGGGAATCGCCATGCTCCTCGTCGCCTCGCTGGCCCTGATGATACCAACCCTACAGGCGCAAAGTGTTGACACCGCTGTCGCTTGGGGCATCAAGGAGGGATCGTTTCCCGGTGCAGTTGTAGTGCTGGGCACAAGCGATCGCATACTGCTGGCTAAGGGTTACGGCCATTTCACGTGGTCAGCTGAGAGCAAGACCCCAACATGGGACGGCACACTGTACGACCTGGCCTCGCTGACCAAGGTGGTGGCTACCACGCCATCGGTCATGAGGCTCGTGGAATCCGGGAAGCTGGCTCTCGACGCGCGAGTCCAAGAGTACTTACCCGACTTCGTGGGCAAGAGTAAAGAGTTGGTGACTGTCCGGCACCTCTTGCAGCATCGTTCGGGCTTGAGACCTTTCTTGCCCCTCAACAAGCTCGCAAACAGTGGGACGGAAGCTCGCAGCCTGGTGATGGTTGAACCATTGAGGTGGAAACCCGGGTCGCATGTGGCGTACAGTGATCTGAACGCGATGCTCCTCGGCTGGGTTGTGGAGCGCGTGGCTGGCATGCCTCTGAATGAGTTCGCCAAGTCTGAAGTGTTTCGGCCATTGCGCATGAGCCAGACCGTGTTCAACCCTGCGCGTTCTCTTCGTGGCCGCATCGCACCGGTAGGGCTCTGGCATGGTCACGTAATAGCCGGTGCGCTGCACGATCAGAACGCGGTGCGCCTCGGCGGGGTCTCGGGGCACGCGGGACTATATAGCACCGGCAAAGACTTGGCTCGCTATGCCCAGATGTACTTGAGAAGAGGACGCGATGAGCGGCAGAACGTGTTTCTCAGGAACGAGACTATTACTCAGTTCACGGCCCGCGGTCTCCGGAATCGCGGTCTCGGTTGGGAACTGCGCGACACGACTAGCCGAGCGAACACCGGCGATCTCCTCTCGTCCAGTGCTTTCGGGCACACCGGCTATACCGGAACCTCCATATGGATCGATCCTGTGCGCGACCTATTCGTCATACTTTTGACCAATCGTGTTTTCGCACCGCGCTCGCGTCGCTCGATTACCGTTTTGAAGGAGACTCGGGCCCGCGTGGCAGACGCAGCGGTGAGGCTCAAGAGTAAGGTCTGTGGCCGCAAGTGCACTCGCTGAGTCCGATGGCATCCTCAAGGCCGATGTCAGATAGTTTGTGGCGCGTGGGGGGTGAGGTGACTTATCTTGAGTAGGTGGAACCTCTGGAAGAAACCAAGTCAGTCGACGTCGAGGCTGTCCGTAGAGTACTGCGGCAAGTAAAGGATCCCGAGATCGGGCTCAGTATCGTTGAGCTCGGCCTGGTATACGACATTGAAGTGAGTGGCGGGGATGTGCGTGTGGAGATGACACTCACATCGCCGGGATGCCCCGCAGGAGGTCAGATTATAGATGAATCGCGGAGTGCGATCGGGGCGCTTGATGGCGTAGCAAGTGTCGAAATCGAGCTGGTGTGGGAGCCCTTCTGGACTCCGGAACGCATCGATCCCAAGGTACGGTCGTTTCTCGGATTCTAGCTACGTCTTCCCCCGAACCGCCGCCAAAATATCTGTCTCACCCAGGGCCCGAGCCTGCCAGGCACGGATCTCCCTCACTCTTCCAAGCCCCTTGCGATTCGACGGAGCCGCGCGGGCCACGGCTTGGAGCGTCCCGTTGGGGCACAGCAGTCCGGGCTGCATATCCAGTTCTTTAGCGCGCCGGTTGCGCAATAGCTTGAGTCGTTCGAGGCTGCGGTCGTAAGCCGGATTGTGTTCAGCTCTTGCGGGTCGCTTGATGGTGGGAAGCTGGTCCTTGGGTACGCCCAGGCCGTTGCTCACTGCATCCAGTAGCTCTTTCCCGAACCGTCGCACGGCTGATTCAGGGAGCGCCGCTACCGCGGTCAGTCGCTTCATGTTTCGGGGTGCTGCCTGTGCCACGGACAGGAGATGGGCGTTCCCGAGGACCCGGAAGGGCGCCCTGTCGAGCGCTGCGGCCTTCGAGTCTCGCCAACTGTAGAGCTGCCTGAGGACGGCCAATGTTCGGGGCGGCAAGGATTTGGCTCCCTTGATTCGCAAGTAACCATCGCCGTCGCGGGCCGGTTGGGTCCAGCGCAGTTTTTCGAGTTGGCGAAATTCTTCCCTTGCCCATTCGATCCGCCCGCACTGTTCCAACCGCTGCTCCAATTCGTCGCGGAGGCCCAAGAGAAAGCGTGTGTCGTTGGCAGCGTACGTAATCATCTCGGCAGTGAGGGGCCGTCGGGACCAGTCCGCGCGCTGGAACCTCTTGTTGACCTTGACTGCGAAGTACTTCTCGAGCAACGACCCCAGACCGACGGAGGGCTCTCCAGCAAGCTGCGCCGCAACCCTGGTGTCAAACAGATTGTGGGCGCGGAAACCGTAGTCCCGGTTGAGCGTGCGGAGGTCGTAATCGGCGTCGTGCAGGATCACTTCGATGGCCGGCTCCTCGAGTAACGTGCCCAAAGGTGCCAGGTCGCGGATTGCGAGAGGGTCGATGATCGCCGTCTCTTCGTCGGTACTGACCTGAATGAGATAGACCCGGTCGACGTAGCGGTGAAACGATGCGGCCTCCGTGTCGAGGGCACACCGCGGCTTGTGCCCGACTCGCTCGACGAAGGCAGAGAGGGATTCCGGATCAACTATGAGCTGGGGCGAGGCCCGGTCGGATTGCTGTGTCACGATAGCTTCTGAAACATCGCACAGCACGGCCCGAATCAAAAGTCAGTAAGCCCCGGCGGGTGCCACTTGATGTGTTTGTCTACATGGGAGCCGGCGCAGCGTGGAAAACTGCTAACTCATTGTAAATATTGGTGTTAACTACCATACCCACGCCGAGACATATTGGCACTGTAGCCACAGTGTACTTAATGTCTTGGCTCGTCACTCGTGCGGTCAGTGCCCGGCCGCGGCACCGATCTCCTCTCCGGTACGACGCTCGGTTGCCAGTTCCGCAATCATCTCGTCAACGGTGCGCGAATGGTGCATCGAGCAGAATCTGGGGCCGCACATCGCACAAAACTCAGCGCTCTTGAAGTATTCGCTGGGCAAGTCGGTATCGTGGTATTCCCGGGCTCGGTCGGGGTCCAAACTCAAGCGGAACTGCTCGTTCCAATCGAAAGCGTAACGCGCGCGCGACAATGCGTCATCGCGATCGCGCGAACCCGCTCTACCGCGGGCAATATCCGCCGCGTGCGCGGCGATCTTGTAGGCGATGACGCCCTGACGCACATCTTCGGAGTCTGGAAGGCCAAGATGCTCTTTGGGCGTCACGTAGCACAACATGTCGGCACCGTACCATCCGATCATAGCGGCCCCAATCGCGCTCGTAATATGATCGTATCCGGGCGCGATGTCGGTCACGAGCGGTCCAAGAGTGTAGAAAGGAGCCTCATGGCAAAGTTCTTTTTCCTTTCTGACATTCATCTCGATCTCGTTCAGCGGCACGTGTCCTGGGCCCTCGATCATCACTTGAACATCTTTCTGCCACGCGCGTTCGGTGAGTTCACCGAGGGTCTTCAGTTCGGCGAACTGAGCCTCATCGCTCGCATCGTGTAGCGACCCGGGCCTGAGTCCATCACCCAAAGAGATCGTCACATCGTATTGGCGCAGTATCTCCAGGAGGTCATCGAACCGTTCGTAAAGCGGATTCTGCTTGCGGTGTGCCATCATCCAGACTGCGAGGAGCGAGCCTCCCCGGCTCACGATGCCGGTGACTCGCCCATGCACCAGGGGCAGGTGCTCGAGGAGCATGCCGGCGTGCAGGGTCATGTAATCCACTCCCTGCCTGGCCTGGTGTTCTACCATCTCCAGCACGCCCAACGCGGTCAGATCCTGCGCCTGTTCCACTTGCAAGACCGCCTGGTATATCGGCACCGTTCCGATCGGTACGGTCGAGTTGCCGATGATCGCTTCTCTCGTTTCGTCTATGTCGCTCCCGGTCGAGAGATCCATTACCGTATCGGCACCATACCTGATTGCCAAGTCGAGCTTTTCGACCTCTTCTGGAATGCTCGACGTCACAGCGGAGTTGCCGATGTTGGCGTTGATCTTGACGGACGCGACCTTACCGATCGCCATGGCTTCCAGGCAACCCTGGAGGTGATTCCGGTTAGCGGGAATTATTAGACGCCCCCTGGCGACTTCCTCTCTGACCAGTTCGGGCGCGAGACTCTCAATGTTGGCGACGAAGCTCATCTCTGGGGTGATTTCGCCGAGACGAGCAAAGTGCATCTGAGTGTTGCTTGCTGTTCGCATAACTGACTCCCTCCGCCGGTACGACCCGGATCAGGTTCAAAGGGTTACTCTCAGCCCACGTGGTGATAGTGGGCACCCCTGTCTTTCGATGTTTCAAATCTAGGATAGTGGTCGGCGGGATGCCATGGATGGCCGAGTTGGTGATTCAGTCGCAGCACTCCCGTTCGATCGGTTCGCTGTAGCGTCCTTCGTCGCTGTAGTGCTTGTTCCATTCTTGTCGCAGGCAGAATGGGTCCACACCGCGCGGCCGGTCAATCATCAACAGACCCTCGAGATGATCGATCTCATGCTGCAACAGCTCCGCCAGGTCTCCAGAAGCTTTCATTTCCCTGGTTTTTCCGGCTAGATCCTGGTAGCTAACTTTGATCCTGTAGGCGCGCTGTACGCGTACCAAGAGATCTGGAATCGAGAAACAATCGTCCCATACGAGAAAGTCGTCGGTACCTACGTCGGTAATCTCGGGGTTGATCAGGAGCACAGGGTTTTCGATCTCGATGTAGACGACGCGGACTGGCGCTCCGATTTGTGGCGCAGCGAGCCCGCGTCCCATACCGTGTCGCCATTTCAGATCGCGCAACGTCTCTTGCAGATCATCTGCGACGATTCGAACGGCGGCCGATTTCGGACTCGCGATCGGTTCGCACTCGGCTCGCAGAATTGGATCGCCCAGGAGGCGAATGGGTCGGATGGCCATTTGCTTGTCGTCTGGTATCTAGGGGGGACCAATTTAAGGGATATGATTGTTGCCACAATACTTGCCGCGGGAGCATCAGTTCGTATGGGTAGGCCGAAGGCCCTGCTCGAATACCGCGGCAAGACGTTCTTGCAGAATATCTTGGACAGTACCGCTGCCCTGGGTCTCAAGTGCATCGTGGCGGTTAGTGACACGACTGACAAGATCTTGTCACAGCATGACTTAGCTGAAGTTACGGTGGTGGTGAATCGGGAGCCCGAGTCCGGTCCGATCGGGTCGATTCGGACGGCGATCGCGTGGTGTATCAACCATTCGGTTGAGGCGATAGTGGTATGGCCGGTGGACTTACCACGCATTGACCACGCCACGGTGGAAAGTTTGGTTGGGCGCTTTCGAGATACTGGGCTGCCGATCGTAGTTCCCACATTTGAAGGTCGCCGGGGACATCCGGTCATATTCGGGCGGGCTGTGTTCGCTGAACTCTTGAGCACGCCGGGTGATCAGGGTGCCCGGGCAGTGGTACGAGCTGACGCACGGCGTGTGGCACAGGTTCCCGTGCCTGACCCGGCGGTGCTGGATCGAATCGATACTCCGGAGGCTTACGAGGAGCTCTTGCGTCGGGGAGATGACAACTGCCAGTGATCCGAATTGCCGATCGGCAATCTGGTATCAGTTGCCGTCCCTACTCCGCTTCTCCCTGCGGGCCGGTTCCGGCATCTTCTTCGTCCGGTCGCAAGACACCTACGCGCATGACGTATTGTACGTCTACCTCGTCGCGCCAAACCCCATAAATCTTGTTGTTACGGAAGAGACGTGGGGCGAAGCGTGGTGGCATGGATACTACGCCGAGCAGTCTCCCATCTTTGTCGAACACGTCCCACTCCGCGCCACCGGTTTGTTCCAGCAAGTTGTAATTCTCGAGTTCTTCATCGCCTAGGTCCGAGGCAACCTGGATGTGCTGTACCCAGATAGTTTGTTGGGGCCCGGCAGCCACGGCGGCGAAGGCGGGAAAGAATTCGCCAAAATGCACCATGTCTCGAAGTCGAGGGAGTACCTGGGGTGGAATCCCTGCATCTTTCCAGGTCTTCTCCATGAAATTCATCACGGCTTGTTGATCTCGGTCACCAACTTTCCTTTTCCGCAACGGCTTGGTGATCAAGCGTTCAAGCACTCCATCCCTGCTGTAGATTCCGATTCTGTACTGGTCGTTCACGGCGAACAGGAGTTGTTCGTCGTCCGTTATGTCCCACACTGCTTCGGGCGAATACAGGTTTATCTCGGGCACATCGCTGCCCAGGTTGATAGTTCTGCCCGACAGAAACTGCATCAGAGTGTCTGTTGAACCGTTAGGTCGCAGCGCCACGATCACATCCATAGAATCGGCGGTGGGGCGGTTGGGTAACCCGAACGGACGGATCTGTTCGGCGATGAGGCCCGATGCTGTGCCTCTAAAAGCCAGCGGCAGGCCGCGTTCGATTTCCAGAGGAAAGCTGCCCTGACTGGATCCATCGGGCGCGTAGCGATTCATGCGTCGATTCTGCAGGTCCGGTACGAACAGTGTGTCGCCCGGGCCCAGCAATACGAAGAGTGCTCCGGCTCCCAGTTCTCCCGGCCCGTTGCCGGGTCCACCGATGGTCCGCAAGTAGCGCCCGTCCGAGGTAAAAACTCTCACGTTTCGCGCTTGGGCGTCGAGCACAAACAACTGGCCGTCGGAATCGATCGCAATGGACCCGATCTGTCCAAACTGATAGTTGGGGTCGCCCTCGTTGGCGCCTATCCGCGTCTCTTCCTCGATCTTCCAGGCGCTGGCGGTTGTCCATGTCCCCTTGGCGGGATTGGATACCACAGTGACTCCTGCGCTATCCACCACGGTTCCCGCCCACTCCGTCCGCGCGGACGAGCAGGCCGTTTCAGCGATGGCGAGCACGAGCAAACAACAGCCTGACGCAAGCTTTGGCATCGGATCTTCCCCTTGGAATGCGGCCCCTATCATCAAAGACTGGCGAATTGGTCGATCGGTGGCAATGCCTCAGTAGCGAGTGGCGGAGTCCCCGTCTTAGCGCTGGATTGCGGAAAGCCTATACCCCCTCGTCATTCGTTAACAAAAACGTTAAATTAGTTGCATAACTGACTGACACTGATTAGGATTCGCGTCCCCATGAACTCAATTACTCCAGGACTGGCAGGCCAGAAGGGTCTTCGTGGTGAGATTCTTCTGCACCTCAAGAAGAGTCAACCCATTACGGCAAAAGAACTTGGCGACTCATTTGGTGTTTCTGCCAACGCCGTGAGGCGGCATCTCAAGGAACTCGAAGCCGCGGGTTTGGTGGATTATGAGCGAGAGCAGAGGGGTACCGGGGCGCCGACCTTCGCTTACCGATTGAGCGGGGACGGGGAAGCCCTGTTTCCAACTCAGTATGACCGTGCGCTGACCGACGTACTGTCGTTCGTCGCGCAGAACGATGGTCGGGAAGCGGTCAAGCGCATGTTTGCCGAGCGGTTTAGGGCCCATTCTGACCGGATACGCGCGGAACTGGGGGGAGCGAGCCTGGAAAAGCGGGTCGAGGCTCTTGTGGAGCTGCTTTCCAGTCAGGGGTTCATGGCCGTTTGGTCTGCCGAGAAAGACACCCTGATGCTGGCTGAACACAACTGCGCTGTGCGGTCGGCTGCGGAGCAGTTCCCCGAGATCTGCCAGGCGGAAGTCGATTTCTTGGAAGATGTTTTGCAGAGTGAGGTACGGCGGGAGGCCTATATCCCCGAGGGATGTAATGCCTGCTTGTACACCATTAGCCGGAACCCTGGCCCGGAGACTGCCTCTCGGGTTCAGGGTCAGGGGTGACGATGGCGAGTACGATCGAACAGAGAGTAAGCCAACCGTATAAGTACGGCTGGAGTACGGATATCGAGGCCGATCGTGTCCCGGCCGGCCTGAATGAGGACGTTGTCCGGCTGATTTCTCAAAAAAAACACGAGCCTGAGTGGCTATTGGAGTGGCGGTTGAAGGCATACCGCGCCTGGGTCGATATGAAGGAGCCCGAGTGGGCCAATGTGAGATACAATCCGATTGACTATCAGGCGATTCACTACTACTCAGCACCGAAGCAACAGGACAAGCTCGAGAGTCTGGATGAGGTAGATCCCAAACTGCTCGAGACCTTCGAGAAGCTGGGGATTCCGATCTCGGAACAGAAACAGCTTGCGGGAGTGGCGGTCGATGCGGTCTTCGACAGCGTTTCTGTAGCCACGACGTTCAAAGAGAAACTCGCCGAGCACGGTGTGATATTCCTGCCCTTCTCGGAGGCTGTTCAGGAGTATCCTGAGTTGGTGCAGCAATACTTGGGGTCGGTGGTGCCTCGCAGCGACAACTTCTTTGCGGCGTTGAACTCAGCGGTGTTTAGTGACGGTTCCTTCGTCTACGTGCCCAAGGGTACGCGCTGCCCCATGGAACTCTCGACGTACTTCCGAATCAATGCGGCTTCCACCGGTCAATTCGAGCGCACCCTCATAATTGCAGACGAGGGAGCGTACGTGAGCTACCTGGAGGGTTGTTCTGCACCAATGAGGGACGAGAATCAACTACATGCGGCCGTGGTGGAACTCATCGCTCTAAAGGACGCCCAGATCAAGTACTCGACGGTACAGAATTGGTATCCAGGGGATGAAGAGGGAAACGGCGGGATCTACAACTTCGTGACAAAACGTGGCGACTGCCGTGGTGACAACGCAAAGATCTCCTGGACCCAAGTGGAGACGGGATCGGCTATCACCTGGAAGTATCCGAGCTGCCTCTTGAGCGGTGACAACACTATCGGTGAGTTCTACTCGGTGGCTGTTACGAACAATTACCAGCAGGCAGACACCGGCACGAAGATGATTCACATCGGGAAGAACACTCGCAGCACCATTGTCTCGAAGGGAATCTCGGCCGGCAAGAGTCAGAATACGTATCGTGGGCAGGTCAAGATCATGAAGGGCGCTGCGGGTGCGCGTAACTACTCTCAGTGCGATTCGATGTTGATCGGAGATAAGTGCGGTGCTCACACGTTTCCATACATCGATGTTCGGAACAGTTCCGCCACCATGGAGCACGAGGCAACCACATCGAAGATCGGCGAAGATCAAATATTCTATTGCCAGCAACGCGGTCTTTCAGCAGAGGATGCCGTGTCGTTGGTCGTCAATGGGTTTTGTAAGGAAGTTTTCAAAGAACTGCCGATGGAATTTGCCGTCGAGGCTCAGAACCTCCTCGGTATCAGCCTGGAAGGCAGTGTGGGATAAACTAATGCTCGAAATAAGAAACTTGCACGCCGGCGTTAATGGTGCCGAGATCTTGAGGGGTATCGATCTCGTCGTGAGACCGGGAGAGATCCATGCGATCATGGGTCCCAACGCATCCGGAAAGAGCACGCTAGCCCAAGTCCTGGCCGGACACCCGGCGTACGAAGTCACGGAGGGGGAGGTTGTCTTTCAGGGTCTGGACCTGCTCGATGCTGAACCAGAGGTGCGAGCCCGTGCAGGTCTATTCTTGGCGTTTCAGTACCCGGTGGAGATCCGCGGCATCACCAACGCCTACTTCATGCGCTCGGCCATCAATGCGATCAGGAAGAGCCAGGGTAAGGAAGAACTCGACGCGATCGACTTCATAGAGATTCTCGAAGAGAAACTTCGCGTCATCGATTGGCACGACAACCTCATGAATCGACCGGTCAACGACGGGTTCTCAGGCGGTGAAAAGAAGCGCAACGAGATTTTGCAGATGGCTGTCCTGGAGCCCAAACTCGCGATCTTGGACGAAACAGACTCGGGTCTCGACATCGACGCACTCAAGTCGGTTGCAGAAGCTGTCAACAAGCTGCAAACCCCGGAGAATGCTACCATCATCGTAACGCACTACCAGCGCCTCTTGAATTTCATCACACCGGACTTCGTCCACGTGCTAGTAAACGGCCGCATTGAGAAATCGGGCGGCAAGGAACTGGCCCTGGAGCTGGAGTCCAAAGGGTACGACTGGATTAGGGAAGCTGTGACGGTCGCTTGAAGAGGCAACGGATGACGCGGGCTACGATCGACAAGAAGAGATATCTTTCCGATTTCAAGACATTTCTGGACAATGGTGCGTCGAATGCGCCGGCATGGCTCCAGAAGTTGCGTAAAGTGGCGGTTGAACAATTCGAGCGTGTCGGGTTTCCAACGACTCGGGACGAGCGCTGGCGTTTTACGAACCTGTCTGCTCTAGCGAAGACTCCATTTGATCTGGCACCAGACGACGGCGAAATCCTTCTCTCCCGGGCGGACTTGCTGCCGCACCGTCTGGACATGGTCGCGGGCCATGAGATCGTTTTCGTGAACGGCAGGTTCAAGAGGGAGCTATCTCAGCTTGACGGCCTTCCCGAGGGCGTAATAGTGAGCGACCTGGCAGGTGCGGTGGCGGACGAGGTGGAACCGGTGACGCTGTATCTTGCACAGTATGCTGAACCTGCTGACAATCCATTCACGGCGCTGAGCACGGGGTTTATGTCAGACGGTGCATTTGTCTACGTTCCCGACGACCTAGTCGTGAAACAGCCAATTCAACTGCTATTCTTAGCATCGGCGCCACAAAAGGTTGTGCACCCACGTTCGCTCATCGTGGTCGGTAACGGTGCCGCCGCTACGGTGGTTGAGCGGTACGTCGGAACCGTTGATGCAACGTACTGGACCAATGCCGTGACGGAGGCCGTGGTCGAGGAAAATGCCCGGTTGGATCTCTATCGCATTCAGCAGGAGAGCGAACAGTCGTATCATACGGCAACCACTCAGGCATATCAGCGCCGCGACAGCTGGTATTCGCTGACAACTGTAGCCCTGGGTAGTGCGTTGACGCGTCACGATATCAATGCGGTTTTGGATGGTAGAGGAGCAGAGTGCAGGTTGTATGGGCTTTCCCAACTGTCGGGTCGCCAGCACGTCGACAATCACACTACCATCGACCATGCCCAACCGCACTGCAATAGTTGGGAATACTTCAACGGAATCTATGACGACCAGTCGCGCGGCGTTTTCACGGGCAGAATTATTGTGCGACCGGATGCGCAAAAAACAGACTCAAAGCAAACGAACAACAACTTGTTACTTTCGGAACGGGCACGCGCCGACAGTCAACCGCAGCTGGAGATCTATGCGGACGACGTGAAGTGCACGCACGGTGCTACGCTTGGACCGATCGACGAGAGAGCGCTTTTCTATCTACAGAGCCGCGGACTTGGCGCGGCTGAAGCCCGCAGCACGCTCACGTATGGATTTGGCGTGGAAATCTTGAACCAAATCGCTATCGACGGTCTCAGACAGCAGCTCGATGCATTGTTGCATGAGCGGCTCGAAGCCGGTGTAAAAGCAAGCGGCTCAGGACGATGACGCTAGTCGACCAACGGGTGCCGAACGCCGCCCCGAGCAAGACGTGGGATGTGGCCGCGGTGCGAAAGGAATTTCCGCTACTGCAGCTGTCAGTGCGCGGTAAGCCGTTGGCATACTTGGACAACGCCGCTACCAGCCAGAAGCCGAGATGCGTGATCGAGGCTCTCAAGGACTATTACGAGACGGGCAACGCAAATATTCATCGGGGCGTATACCAACTCAGTGAGCGGGCCACCGCGGCATACGAAGGGGCGCGCGTCAAGGTCCAGCAGTTCATCAACGCCGGCTCTGCACATGAGATTGTGTTTGTAAGAGGCTGTACAGAGGCGATCAACTTGGTCGCAGGCAGCTTTGGTCGCGTGAGAATGGGGCCGGAAGATGAAATACTCGTTACGGCCATGGAACATCATTCGAACATTGTGCCGTGGCAGATTTTGTCGGAGGCGACCGGAGCCCGACTGCGGGTCGCCCCTATGGACCAAGCCGGATCATTGTTGCTCGGCGAATTTGAGCGGCTCCTGAGTTCGAAAACCAAGCTGGTGGCTTTGGTCCATGTCTCAAATTCGCTGGGGACGATCAATCCGGTGAAGCAGCTGTGCGAAATGGCACACTCGCGAGGGGCGACGGTCCTCGTGGACGGTGCTCAAGCGGTGCCGCACATGCCCGTGAATGTACGAGAAATAGAGTGCGATTTTTATTGCATTTCGAGCCACAAGATGTTCGGCCCTACCGGAATGGGAGTGCTGTATGCACGTGAGGAGTTGCTGAACGAGATGCCACCCTACCAGGGGGGTGGCGATATGATCCGGAGCGTGTCGTTTGAGTCGAGTACATATGCGCCCCCACCGAGTAAGTTCGAGGCGGGGACTCCGCATATTGCTGGCGCAGTGGGCCTCGCGGCTGCAATAGACTTCTTGTCGAGTCTGGACTGGGAGTTGATTCATGAACACGAGCAAGATCTTTTGACATATGCCACGACCCAACTTTCAGCGGTCCCCGGCTTGCGAATCATTGGGCAGGCGGACCCTAAAGCCAGCGTTGTGTCTTTTATCGTGGACGGCGTTCACGCTCACGATATAGGCACGGTGGTCGATCAGGAGGGCGTTGCTATTCGGACGGGTCATCACTGTACGCAACCCGTCATGGACTTCTACGGTGTACCCGCCACAGCACGAGCATCCTTCGCGTTGTACAACACGCGGCAAGAAATAGATACTCTTGTAGCCGCAGTGAAAAAGGCACGGGCAATTCTCGGATAAGATATGGATGTCAGAGAACTCTACCAACAAGTCATTCTTGACCACAATCGTAGCCCACGCAATTTCAAGGTGATCGACAACGCCAATCGAGAGGCGAGCGGTGACAACCCCTTGTGTGGCGACAGGATAACCGTCTATGTGAGAGTAAACGACGGCGTCATCGCGGACGTGGGCTTCCAGGGCTCGGGCTGTGCCATCTCTCAGGCCTCGGCCTCCCTAATGACGACGTCGGTGAGGGGCAAGTCCGTTGCTGAGGCCCGGAAACTGTTTGGTCAGTTTCACTCGATGGTTATGGGCGAGCACGACTCCACCTCCGCTGTGAAATCGCTCGGTAAACTGGCCGCACTCGGAGGTGTTCGAGAGTTTCCAGCGCGCGTGAAGTGTGCGAATCTCAGCTGGCACACGCTAAAGGCGGCGCTCGATGGTGAACCGCAACCGATTACAACTGAATAGACACCAAGTATTCCGCACACCTGTGAGAGATGGCGTAATGAAGGATGACGGGTTTGAACTGGTTGCCTCGGTGGACGATCTGGAGGAAGGCATACCTCTGGGCGTAGAATGTGGTGGAGACGTCCGGATCTGCTTGATCCAGGTCAATGGCGAGACGTATGCGATTTCAGATCAATGTACCCATGCCGAGTTCCCCATGTCCGGCGGTGAGATGGTTGACGACTATGTAATAGAATGCGGTCTCCACGGTGCTCAGTTCGACATTCGTGACGGAAGCGCTTTGGAACTGCCCGCTACGGAACCGATCGGGTGTTATGAAGTGAAACAGGAAGATGGGGGGGTCTGGATTCGCCTACGCAGCGTCTAGGACGAGGACTCGGCCGAGGCCTGTCTCCGGCACTCCTCTGCTACGGCCTCGACATCGAGCAGTGGAATGGGTGCAACCACCGCTCTCGCAGCGCCCAGTTCGGTCCAGAACGCCACTTGGTAGTCGTCGGCGGAGGCTGTTTCTATTTCCCGCTCCGCCAGCTCGCCGTTCAGGGATACGCCGGGTGCCATGGCGAAGTAGGTCAGTAAGTTCCCGTCGATAGAATAGACCACGGCGGCGCTTGGTCTGCCGCCCAAGGAGGCAACCCGCCCACCTCTGAGCTGGGCGCCAGAGATTGCTGGAATGTGCACGTAGTAACCTATCCTGGCCTCCAGCCACTCGCCCAGTTCGTCGGCATCGGACGAGGCGATGGAAACGTCGTTCGAAAGGCCGACCATGGCCTGCTGCACGAAAGGCCGTGCAAAATCTGAAGTTTGGCGCGGTAGCCCGACCGAGAGTACGGCAACCGCAGCGGCCGCCGCAACTAGGCCGAGGGGAAGCAGCATCCACTTGGCACTCCGTTTCTGCCTCAGCGGATCTCGTGCCGCACCAACTTCTGCCAAGCCTGTCATGAGACGTTGCCGTACAGTCGGCGGTGCCAGAATCGTAGCTCCAGCCTGGCGCACGCGGTTGGCAATTGCCTGCTGAGCTGCATAGAAACTCGTGCAATCGTGGCAATCCCGCACGTGCTGGAAGGCACTCGAAGTCTTGCCAGAATCCGGTCTCGGACCCAAGTCCGGTCCCAGGATCGCGCGCGCATCATGACATTGCATGTGTTTCGAACCTTGTCCTTGCCATCCTGCTCAAATGCCAAAACGAGACTAGAATGCAGTCCCTACCCCAGGTCCCGAGAAACTCCAGCGACCGTGGTGAACGGCAGATTAGTCCCTGTTGCTATAATTAACGGTTCTCGGGGGTCGGTGGTTCCGGGTGGACGGAACTCGTACGTCCTGAAACGGTGCTGCCGATTCGGATTTCGGAGGTCCGAGCACCGTGAACCATCTGCCGGCGTGCAGCTCAAGTTAACTCGAAGTGAAGGATACATGGACAAGACATTTGCAGTGCAACTGACGCAAGTCACCAAGCGGTACGCCGGACATACGGCCGTGCATGAACTCGATCTCGTGGTTCCAGTGGGGTCGGTCTACGGTCTGCTGGGGCCGAACGGGGCCGGAAAGACCACGACGATCCGGATGATCATGGACATCATCGGTCCAGACTCCGGCTCGATTCAACTGTTCGAGGGCTCCAACTCGGGTAGGGATCTGAGCCACTGGATCGGATATCTTCCCGAAGAGCGTGGCCTGTACCGAAAAATGAAGGTTTTGGACCTGCTGGTGTTTCTGGCACAGATCAAGGGTGTGGACCGGGCGAAAGCAAAGGTCGAGTCTGTGCAATGGCTGGAACGACTGGGTCTGTCGGATTGGATGGCCAAACGCGGAGATGATCTGTCCAAGGGCATGCAACAGAAAGTGCAGTTCATTGCCACTGTGCTGCACGGACCGGAGTTGGTGATCCTAGATGAGCCGTTTTCGGGACTCGATCCCGTGAATGCACAAGCCATGAAGGACGTAGTGGTTGAACTGTCGCGCAAGGGGACGACAATTCTTTTCTCCACCCACATCATGGAGCAGGCGGAGAAACTGTGTGACTCGATTTGCATTATCGCGAGAGGTGAGAAAGTTGTAGATGGGCGACTGGCCGACGTCAAGCAAGAGCACGGCGGCCGGAACCTGGTACTTGCTCTCGAAGGAGAATCGCGATCCGCAAGACGGATATTCGACGATCGGACACTCGTTGCCGGTCTGGATGACTACGGACAGTACGCCGAGTTGGAACTTGCCGATGGGGCGGATCCGCAGCGGTTGTTGGAAGAGTTGGTCCGGGCAGGGGTTCGTGTGTCGCGATTCGAGATCGCAGAGCCCAGCCTCAACAAGATTTTCATCGATATGGTTGGTCGCGACGCCCTGACGGCACCGGCTGAGGAGTTGATCACCTAATGCGTAAGATCTGGGTTGTGGTGCGGCGTGAATTTGTCGAGCGCGTGCGCAACAAATGGTTTGTGATCACGACGGTCCTGGGGCCCGTGTTGATGGGCCTGCTGATCTTCCTTCCCATTCTGCTGGCCACTAAGGGGGGAAGGGAGCGCTCGGTGGTGGTCGTAGATGCTACGGCAGAGAGTTTTGGAAAAAGAGTGACTGATATGTTGAACGGCCCGGCACCCATAAAGGCAGCGCGGGTCGCTGTTGACATTGCAGACCTCGAAGAAGTGGCGGATTCACTTGCCGGCGTTGTGGGCAGCAAGACACTGGACGGTTTTCTAATCGTGTCGGACGAGACCGTGCAGGACGGACGAGTGGAGTACCGCGGTTCCAACGTTTCATCTCAAGTGGATATGGCAATTCTGCGGCGAATACTGCGCGAGGCGGTACTGACCGAGCGCCTGGGACGAGTTGGTGTCGATCCGGATCTGGTAGCACGGGCCACGATACCATTGCGACTCGAAACGGTGACGATTCGACGGGGCGAGACGACGAGACAGTCCGGCGAAGCTGCATTTTTCGTGGCCTATTTTGTTTGGTTCCTGATGTACATGGCAATCGTGCTCTATGGCGTACAGGTGATGGGCGCAGTGGTGGAAGAGAAGACGTCACGGATTGTGGAGGTGCTGGTGTCGAGCCTCAAGCCGTTTCAGTTACTGGCGGGCAAGGTCGTTGGCGTTGGTGCTGTGGGGTTGTTACAACTCGGCATCTGGACAGGGGTGGGATGGCTTTTGGTATCCCGGCGTGATCTAATCACCAGCATGCTGGGGCTCGGTGGAGCAGGGGCCACAGGGTTCACCCTTCCGGAAATACAATTCAGCTTAGTGACCGTGCTGCTGATCTATTTCGTACTGGGCTACTTCCTTTACGCGGCCATGTTCGCAGCAGTAGGTGCGATGTCGAACAGCGAAGCAGAAGCGCGGCAGGCACAAGCCCCGGTGGTGATGGTTCTGGTGATCCCTGCAATGTTGTCGATGATCGCTCTCAACTCCCCCGACGGGCCTCTTGCGCGGACATTGACACTCGTTCCCTTTAGTTCTCCTATTGCAACGCCGGTGCGGTGGGCAGCGGCGGATATCCCGCCGGTCGAACTGGTAGGGTCGGTATTGATCTTGATTGCGTCGCTAATCGCCGTAACGTGGATTGCGGGGCGGATCTACCGGGTGGGAATCCTCGCCCACGGTAAGCGTCCGAAACTTGCCGAACTCTGGCGCTGGGTTCGCTTCGGGTGAGGAAGAAGTCTATCTAGTGTAATAGAGATCCGTCCAGGCGACGGAGTTTGTTGTTGCTTCGCCCTGCGGGGCGGCGTTGTATCTTCCATACCACAACTCCTCATGTATACCGGATATCAAGTACTAGTCGTTGGGGGCGGTCATGCCGGGTCAGAGGCGGCCTGCGCCGCCGCGAGACTCGGATTGCGGACGCTGCTCATAACGTCGAACCTAGAAACGATCGGGCAAATGTCATGCAATCCTGCCATCGGGGGGATCGCCAAGGGTACGGTAGTGCGCGAAGTGGATGCTCTTGGAGGAATCATGGGACGTGCTGCCGATCGCTCTACAATACAATTCCGCATGCTCAACCGGTCCAAGGGTCCGGCAGTGTGGGCACCACGAGCCCAGTGTGATCGGGGACTGTATCGCCGGGCAGTGCGGTCGCTCCTCGAGGAGCACAAACGACTGGACCTGCTTCAGGACACTGTCGCGTCACTGATATTAAATGCCGACCGGGTCGTCGGACTGGAAACATGTGATGGTCACAGAATCACTGCAGCAGCGGTCGTGCTTACGACCGGCACTTTCATGCGCGGTGTCATCCATCGAGGCACGACCACCCGAATCGCGGGGGGACGAGTAGGCGATGCTGCTGCGGTGGCAATTGCACAACAACTAGAGGCGCTTGGATTCACCGTCGGTCGATTCAAGACTGGGACGCCGCCCCGAGTTGATGGTCGTTCCGTAGAGTTCGCACTGCTCGAAAGGCAGGACGGAGAAGATGAAGGGAGGTTCTCTCAATTCGCACGCGAGCGTCGTCCGGACCAGAGGCCGTGCTGGATTACATGGGCGGGGGAGCCGGTCAGGCGGATCATCACGGGGAAGCTTCACGAATCTGCGCTCTATGGCGGTGCTATCTCCGGAAAGGGTCCTAGGTATTGCCCATCGATTGAAGATAAGGTGGTGCGGTTTCCGCATGCGGAGAAGCACCAAGTGTTTTTGGAACCAGAGGGATTGGGTACCAGCGAACTCTACGTGAATGGGCTGTCCACCTCTCTTCCCCCCAAGACACAGCTCGAGTTTCTGCGGGCCGTACCTGGGCTGGAGCGAGTACGCATGACTCGTCCGGGTTACGCGATCGAGTACGACTACTATGCACCGCAGCAGCTGACCGCGTGGCTTGAGACCAAAGCCATAGCAGGTCTGTTCTTTGCCGGGCAGATCAACGGAACTACAGGATACGAGGAGGCTGCGGGCCAAGGTCTAGTGGCCGGGATTAACGCCGCGCGGCATGTGGGAGGCCTGGAGCCGGTCGTGTTGGGCCGAGAGGACGGGTATATCGGCGTCCTGATCGATGACCTGGTGACGCGCGGCGTGGACGAACCCTATAGGCTGTTTACCTCGTGCGCGGAGTTCCGCCTGCTGTTGCGGCAGGATAACGCCCTCAAGCGGCTGGGCCCATTGGCTCAGCGGTTGGGCATGCTGAGTGAGGCCGAGGAACGCGTGTTGAACGACAGGCTCGCGGAGGACACCGAGCTGCTGGAATTGGCACGGCGGACGAGGATTTCGGCGGAAGCGGCGAATGAGGCGCTTACGCCGGCTGGGGAGAATCCCGTCGGCGAGTCTCAGAACATTTCAGATCTGGTGCGCCGCCCCGCACTGAGGTTACGAGAACTGTTCGGGGTTGGTAGCCAACGGAGTCAATCGTTCTCTGAAGATGCCTGGACGTCGGTGGAGATAGAGCTCAAGTACGCGGGTTATCTGGAGCGCGAGCGCGAAGCGGTTCGTAAGTTGCTGGAAATGGCTAACTTCGAGCTTCCGCTTGAGTTGGACTACCGCGGTATTCAGAACATAAGTACCGAAGCACGCGAAAAACTCGAACGCGTACGGCCTGAATCTTTGGCGCAAGCCGGCCGGATTCCCGGTGTATCACCCAGCGACCTCCATAACCTGGTTCTTGCCGTAGTGAGACTGGGAAAGGAAGTGGCGTAGAAGTGAGGATTCGACAGCGTTTCACGTGAAACAGGGATCGAGAGTTAGCCCAGCTTTCCTTTACCGCCCTCCGCGTTACTGATATATTCCGCTTCCGGCGATGCCGTCCGCCCGTTTAGCGTCCCGTGGTATTGCTGTAAGTCTTTTTTTGATAAGGGATTACGGGTTTTCATGAGTAGAGTGATAGCGATCGCCAATCAGAAGGGTGGAGTGGGCAAGACCACGACGGCGGTCAATCTGTCTGCCTCTCTCGCCGTGGCCGAGCGGCATACGTTGTTGATTGACGCAGATCCCCAGGCGAATGCCACGAGTGGCATAGGTCTCGACGCTGGCGACACTCCTCACTCACTGTACGAAATCATGATGAACGAGGCCTCACTCGAGGACGTCGTCCACCGCGGTGTCGCATTCCCCCAGCTTGACGTGGCTCCCTCGACCGCTGATCTGGTCGGTGCTGAAATCGAGCTCGTGAATCGAACGAGCCGAGAGGCCGTGATGCGTAGAGCGCTCGCTCCGATACGACACCAGTACGAGTTCGTGATAATTGACTGTCCTCCGTCGTTGGGAATCTTGACCCTCAACATGCTGGCCGCCGCCGATTCCGTCTTGATCCCTATTCAGTGCGAGTACTACGCACTGGAAGGGCTCTCCCAGCTGCTCAATACCATCAACCTGGTGCAACAGAATTTCAATCCAGCGCTCGCTATTGAGGGAGTACTCCTAACGATGTTCGACCCGCGTCTCAACCTAGCCAAACAGGTGGGTGTCGAGGCGCGCGAGTACTTCGGGACACGAGTATACCAGACGGTCATCTCGCGAAACGTGCGATTGGCGGAAGCACCGAGCTTCGGCAAACCGATTCTCATGTACGACGTGCGGTCCAACGGTGCGAAGGCATACTTAGCTCTCGCTCAGGAGGTGATCCGGCGTGTGAATGCGGGATCCGCGAAGTACTCGCCAGCCACCGTGAAGCGTCCGGCATGACGACCGGCGGAAAAAGCAAACGCCTCGGCAGAGGTCTGGAAGCCCTATTGGGGCCCACTTCGACTGCCGAAGCCCGTCGAGCCGGAATGCTGCAGCAGGTACCGGTCGACTCGATCCGACCCAATCCGTACCAACCACGCCAGTCCTTCAACCAGGTCGCCATCACTGAGTTGGCCGGTTCTCTCAAGGCATCTGGATTGTTGCAACCGATTGTGTTGCGCGACAAAGAGAATGGTACCTACGAACTGATAGCCGGAGAGCGACGCTGGCGCGCAGCGCGCGAACTCGGATGGAACGAGATCGGCGCAGTCGTACGGGAAGTCGATGACCGCACTCTACTGACTCTGGCTCTGGTAGAAAACCTGCAGCGGGATGCCCTCTCTCCGATAGACGAAGCCCAGGGTTACAAGCGTCTCGTCGACGAGTTCAGTGTGTCACAGCAAAACATTGCTGATCTCGTTGGACGTGACCGTTCCACCGTAGCAAACGCACTCAGACTGCTCAAGCTACCGCGAATGGTGCAAGAGCTTCTCCACCAGGGAGAACTGAATTCTGGACATGCACGCGCCCTACTGCAGCTAGGTAGTTCGCAGGAGATGGAGCAACTAGCCCGAATTGTGGTAGAGCAAGGACTGTCAGTGCGAGATACGGAGTCACGTGCACGGGGAGATCATGTGCCCAAGCGTCGGCCCCGGAAGGACAAGAACGCGCGCCAGACATCGCCCGAGGTGCGGCGCATCGAAGACACCTTGCGCGATTTCCTGAAGACCGACGTGTTCGTCAGCTCCAGAGGGAAGAATGGCGGCCGGATCTCTCTGAGCTTCTATTCGAACGACGATCTTGCCCGCTTGCTCGAGCTGATCCTGGGCAGGCAATTCCACGGATGAGCAAGCACTACAAGCGGCTTACCATAATGATTCACAAGGAAGGAGATCTAAACTCTCGTTCCTTTACGCTTCCCGTGTGGCTATTCCGCGCTGCAGCCACGGTGTCGTTGGTACTGGCAGGAGTGATAGTTTTGGCGGCGGTTCTGTACGCTCCCGTTTTGAAGACAGCGGCCCGCGTGCCGGATCTCACCAAGGAGGTGGCGCGACTGTCCGCGGAGAATCAGCAGGTGCGCGAACTGGCGTCGAACCTCGATTATGTCGAAGCTCGTTATGGTCAGATCCGAACGATGCTGGGGGTAGACATAGTGCCTGAGCTATCGAGTGGCGACGACTCGCTGCCGACAGCTCGGCCCCTGGTGGCGCGAACCCCCGCCGCCATGAGATGCCACGAGCCCGGCGCGTCACTCCCGACCCACTGGCCCCTCGATCATACCGGGGTAATTACGCGTGGCCAGGTGGGCGCCGGAAGTTCGAGCGAGGTCCACGCCGGCGTGGATATCGCTGTGGCAAAGGGAACGCCGGTCCGGGCCGCCGGTGGTGGTGTGGTGCGGAGAGCGGGCAAGGACCCCGAATACGGTCTCTTCATTGAGTTGAGCCATCCAGGGGGCTACACTAGCATGTATGGACACGCCTCCAGGCTGCTCGTGACCGAGGGAGATGCGGTGGCGACAGGTCAGGTGGTGGCACTGTCGGGATCCACGGGACATTCGACGGCTCCGCACCTTCACTTTGAGGTGCGGCACAATGGCGTATCTGTAGATCCGAGTTCGAACGCAAGGCGGGAGTGCAACGATGGCGATTTTCTCCTCGGGGGAGACTCAGGAAGTGAGTGAGACACAGCCGAGATCTGGAAGGGAGAAGGGTCTTTCGATCATAGGTGGCGACCTCACCGTGATTGGTGAATTGAGAACTGACGGCGTGGTGAAGATCGACGGGGTCGTGGAGGGTAACATAAGGGCCCAGCAGCAGCTGCTCGTCTCCAAGGACGGTGCGGTCAAAGGGGATATCCAAACGAGAGAGGCGATCGTGGGTGGCACGGTGACCGGGAGCATTCAGGCGGACGAGCGAGTAGAGGTCCAATCGACTGCAACGGTACACGGTGACATAACGACCAAGCGCATACTGGTGCACGAAGGTGGGGAAGTGAACGGCAACATTCACATGGGAGATCTCCAATCGAGCCGTCGCGGTACCCCAGTGGCTCCTCGCGTGGGTGAACACTCGGTCGCGTAGGAACGCTCTTCGTCCCGTAATGTGAGCGCGGCTACGATACACCACCCCAAAACTAGCCATCACTGTAACGTCAGTGTCTTCTCAGTGGCTATGCACTATTACATCTGGAGGATGGTGTGGGTATCGACCTGAGCGAGTTGGTGGACTACCTGGATGGGTATCTCCGCGTCGCAGAAGTGCCCGACGAGCCCAACGCGGTCAACGGCCTGCAAGTTGAGGTGCCCGGGCCGGTGGCGAGGATCGCGGTGGCGGTTGACGGTTGCCAGGCCACCATTGATGCTGCAGCCGACCGGGAAGCAAATCTGCTCATCGTCCACCACGGTATTTTTTGGGGGGGCGTAGAACCCCTTGCCGGCAGGCATGGCAGTCGGGTTCGTTCCCTCATCAACGGCGGAATCTCACTTTACTCCGCACACATTCCTCTCGACGTTCATCCTGAGGTCGGCAACAATGCGGTGCTAGGCCGCCTGTTGTGTCTAGCTGACCCCACTCCGTTCGGTGACTATCACGGCGTGTCACTCGGTGTGGCGGGTGTTCTCGACTTACCTCGCGGCGAATTGGTGAGCCTTGTGGCCAGCCTTCTCGACACACGTCCGATGCTGATTCCGGCCGGACCTGAGCGGGTCGGTCGGCTTGGTATAATCACAGGTGCAGGCGGAGGCATGATCCGAGTTGCGGCCCAAGCGGGCGTCGACACGCTCCTGACAGGTGAGGGTGCCCATCATACGTATTTCGATGCGGAAGAATGGAATATCAATGTGGTTTACGCCGGCCACTATGCCACAGAAACAGTCGGTGTGAAAGCTCTCGCGGAGCACCTGGACAGCAAGTTCCGGTTGCCCTGGGAGTTTATCGACCACCCGACTGGGCTATAGCACGGTTCCGCGCTGCAACCTGGGCGTTGCGACGAAGTCCGGCGGCGCCCGGCCGTGACAATGCCGTCGTGCCAAAACGTAGCTCAAACGCAGCGTCAGTCATATTCCCAAGGGCATCCAGATCCTCGTACGCCCTCGATCTCTCGATCTCCAGCCCCGGGTCGTCAGTTGGGACGGCGAACTTCTCGTTCCAGGGGCAGACATCCTGGCACACATCGCATCCAAAGATCCACGATCCCATGGCTTCGTGCAGCTCTTCAGCAATGTCGCCGCGATGCTCTATTGTGAGATAAGAAATACAGCGGCGGCTATCCAGCACACGTTCTTCTGGGAACGCATTGGTTGGGCAGGCGTCCAAACACCTACGGCAGGTACCGCAGCGATCGGCCTCGAACGGCATGTCCGGCAGGAGCGATAGATTGGTTAGGATGGTGGCGAGGAACGTATATGAGCCTCGTACGGGGTCGATCAGCATGGTGTTCTTGCCGATCCAGCCCAATCCCGCCCGCTGAGCCAGTTCCCGTTCCGGCACTGGCCCGGCATCTACGTAGTATCGCGCTACGGTCCTTCCGTCCCCGAGCGCTGTGATGGCTGCGGCGAGTTTGGCCAGGGGTGCAGCCAGCGCATCGTGGTAGTCCCGGCCTCGCGCGTACTTCGCTACGCGCCCGCAGCCTTCAATAGGTGGAGGGTCTGGGTTGAAGTAGTTCTTAGTGACTACTACCGCATAGAGAGCTTCCGGGACGATTCTCTTGGGTTCCATTCGACGTCTGGCCTGACGATGCATGTATCCCATGGTGCCCGCCATACCCTGCTCGAGCCAACGTCTGAGTGCGTTTCGGTGGGGCACCGGTTCTAAGTTAGTAATGCCCGCAGAGTCGAAGCCCAGTTCGATCGCCTTGGCCTTGACGATCTCCGTCCACCGCTTGGCTGTCACAGGCGCAGCAAGTTCCTGCGCCATCGTGCGAAGCGAAGAACATCCTCGACCGACGGTACGCGGTCAGGATCACCGAAAGCAGTGTGCATCCGCCATCGCGTGTATTCTTTCGGGGGTAACGGAAGGAACGGCGGTCTTGAATACCAGTTCCTCGATCTGAAGGCCCAGACCATCGTCAGGAGATCCACTGCGACGCGGGGGTTGAAAAGCGCCCGTGCTGTGAGTCTTACGGCGAGCCCGATCCAACTCTGCCGCTCGACTCTCTGGGTTGGGCGCTTCACGGGTCCCTCTCGAGGCATGTCGCTCTCTCTGACTTCATGGTCGTCACACACTTATATTGGCCGTCATGACTGTCGCAAGCTCATCCGAGGCACACGCGCTGGCTAGCTACCGAGCGGAGTTTCCCGTTTTCCAAGAGCAAATCTACCTGAATTCCTGCTCGCTGGGTGCCATTTCCAACCGTGTCAGAGAGCGGGTGGCTGAATTCCTGGATGTATGGCAAGCTCGTGGAGCGTCCGCGTGGTACGATGTATGGTGGGAGGCGCTTGCGGAACTGCGGGCGGGATACGCCGCCGTTATCGGGGCACGGCCGTGTGAAGTTGCCCTGCATCCTTCTGTTTCGACCGCGACGGCCGTGCTGGCGAGTTGCCTCGACTTGAGATCACGACCGAAGGTGATTACCACGTCGTTGGATTTCCCCACTGTCGCGTATCAGTGGCTGGCCAAGCAGGCTGACGGTGTGGAAGTTGTGGTAATCCGGAGTCCGGACGGACTGACGGTGCCGGTGGAAGCGATTGCTGCCGAAGTAGATGAACGCACGGCCTTAGTGGCGACCTCCCATGTTTTTTTCACCACGGGTGCCATTCAGGACATAGCGGCGGTAGCGGCGATAGCACACGCCAAGGGAGCACTCTGCTTCATCGATGCCTACCAGAGTGTCGGCCAACTTCCGGTAGACGCCCACCTTGCTGAAGTGGATTTCCTGGCGGCAGGTGGTCTAAAGTGGTTGTTGGGTGGACCAGGAATCGCCTTTCTGTATGTCCGTGACGAACTGATCGCGCAACTCGCACCCAGTGTGACCGGTTGGTTTGCCCACCGCAATCAGTTCGATTTCGATATCCGGTCACTCACCTTGCATGAGGATGCGCGGAGGTTCGAGCAAGGGACCCCCTCTCTTGCCGCAGTCCATGCCCAACTTGCAGGCCTGGAGATACTAAAGGAGATCGGGGTGCCGGCGGTCCGTCGCGTTGTTACCGAGTTGACCGACGACTTGATCGACCGTGCCCGGGCCGCAGGTTTGACTCCCAGCACCGTGGACGATTCGGCGAAACGCAGTGCCATAGTGATGATCCCGTCGTCCGATCCCCACGCTCAGGTTCGGGCTCTTGCTGCGGGAAAGGTGATAGCAGATGCACGGCCGGGCCATGTTCGTCTCTCTCCATATTTTTACAACTTGAAGGACGATAATGCCGCAGCGATCAGCATCCTCGGCAAGGGATGACAGCGCAATGGAACAGCACCACGTAACGGCCGACGAGCAACTCCTACGAGCACCACGTTTAGATGAGCGGCGCGATTTCGTTCACACCGATCCTTGGCGCACCTTGCGGATCCTCGGCGAGTTTGTCGAGGGCTTCGACGAGCTGGCTGACGTCCGCTCGGCGGTCACCTTTTTCGGTTCGGCCCGGGCCCCTAGGGACGATCCAATGTACGAACTCACAAGAGAGACGGCGCGGCTTTTGGGAGAGCGCAATTTTGCGATCATCACCGGCGCCGGCGGCGGAATCATGGAAGCTGCGAACAGCGGAGCGCGACTGGCAGGTGCCCAGTCCATCGGTCTCAACATCGAGTTGCCACACGAACAGGGCGCGAATCGATACGTCGACCGCATGGTGCATTTCCGGTACTTCTTCGTCCGCAAGACTATGCTCGTCAAGTATTCCTCGGCATTCATCTTTCCAACCGGTGGATTCGGCACGCTGGACGAACTGTTCGAGGTCTTGACCTTGACGCAGACGGGTAAGATCGGTGACCTCCCTATCATATTGATGGGAACCCGGTACTGGGCCGGACTCGTGGACTGGCTCCGGGACGTCGTGTGCGCTGAGAACAAAATATCTCCGGCTGATCTGGCACTGTTCCAGGTGACCGACGACCCCCAGGAAGTGGTGGAAATCGTGATGCAGAGTTGGCACAAGACGATGAATAGCGAGCGGCCAGAGTCGAGTGAAACGGACTCGTCACGATGACCGCTGAAAAATCCTGTTACCTCAGCGGGCCGAAGATCGAACCGTCTCCCATCAGTGGTACAGAGTCTATAGATGAACTCATCGACGGAACCTTCCACGCATACAACGCCGGAAGGCTACGTGAAGCCTGCCATTTGTTTACGGAACGCATGCTGTCAGACGGTACGACGGTCGGCCTGGGCTTGACCGGTGCGATGACACCGGCAGGTCTTGGCATGTCTTCGGTAATACCGCTGGTCGAAGCGGGGTTCGTGGATTGGATCGTCTCTACCGGAGCCAATCTGTATCACGATGCGCACTTCGCACTGGGATTCACTATGCATCGGGGATCTCCCGCGTCGGATGATGTGGCTCTCCGTGATGCCGGGGTCGTTCGCATCTACGACGTTCTATTCGACTACAGAGTGCTCCTTCGAACCGATCAGTTCATCCGCACTGTATCGATGAATCCGGAATTCGACCGACCTATGAGCACGGCGGAGTACCACTACAGGCTGGGTGGATACGTTCGGGAACGCGAGTTGGCTTTGGGTTCGGGAGGCAAGTCGGTCCTTGCTGCGGCGCACGAATGTGGCGTTCCAATCTACACGTCGTCACCAGGCGATTCGTCGATCGGCATGAACGTGGCAGAGCTTGCCTTAGCAGGTCACGGGCTGCGGTTTGACGTGTCAGCCGATGTGAACGAAACGGCGGCGATCGTGCTGGACGCAAAGCGAGGCGGTGGCAGGAGTGGGGTTCTAATCGTGGGAGGGGGCAGTCCGAAGAACTTCATTCTCCAAACCGAACCTCAAATCCAGGAGGTGTTGGGAATCGAGGAGCGGGGACATGACTACTACCTACAGATTACGGACGCCCGAGCCGATACGGGGGGGTTGTCAGGTGCGACTCCGGGCGAGGCGGTGAGCTGGGGTAAGCTCGACCCGGACCAGCTACCTCATACCGTTGTTTGCTATCTGGACAGTACCGTCGGGCTCCCGCTATTGACTGCCTACGCCCTAGCCAAGCGAACTCACCGAGAGTGTAAGAGGCTCTACGATCGCAGAACGGAAATGCTCGATCGCCTGACGGAGGAGTATCGTGCCTCGGTGCGCCGGAGAGACGCGCGTGCGGAGGCTTCCGGCTTTGGGGGTAACTGAGTAGGATGTTACACCGGGTGTAGACCCCGGAGTTCGTTGCGGAAGGCGTTGCTGCGTTCCACTTCACTAGAATAGGCTGCTAACTCGGCCTCTTTACGCTGTTCGTCCCACCCCAGTTCGCTTGCGGCTATATCTGCGACGCGCGATGCCCGGTCGCAAGCCTGATCGGCTGTTTCGTAAAACAAGTGGATGCGCCGGATCAGAAGATCGCACAGGGTAATGGCCATCTCACAGCGGATTGCCTGGACCAACTCCGCTATCACAGCGGGGTGGTCGGGATGGATCTGCGTTGCGAATTCCGGGTTAGATTGGGCGAGCCGGACGACAGCCGGGGTTTCGCTGCCGTAGGTTCTCACCAGGTGTTCGGCGGTCTCTTGGGGATATCCCCCCCGCTTTGTCTCCTCTACCAAGACGTCCAGGTTCTGAATCTCGCCGCCTGGTAGCGGTTCGCGATCGGTTCCGGCTGGGGGGGGGACCGGTCTGCCGTCGAGTTGGCGCAACTTGGCGGCTACTCTGTCTACGGTTTGTGTGGCCATGACTCTATAGGTGGTCAGCTTGCCCCCCACGATGGACACGAGCCCACTCGAACTCTCCAGCACACGGTGTTCCCGCGACACGGACCGGGGATCCTGTGGGTTGTCAGGCGCTAGCAGAGGGCGGAGTCCGGCCCAAGTAGCAACTACGTCGGTAGGTGTCAGGCGGGCATCTGGGAACAGCGCGTTGGCCGAGCGCAAGAGGTAGAGGACGTCTTCGCCGGTCGCGTAGACTGTATCGGGAATAGCCGAACAGTAGCTATCCGTGGTGCCAATGTAGGATAGGTCGCCCCACGGAATGATGAACATTACCCGTCCATCTATCGGCGAGGTTATTGTTAATGCCTCGTTGTTGCCGATGCGGTGCCTGGGCACTGCTACGTGAGCACCCTTGGTAGGTCGCAGGGCGGGGTCGTCGTCCCATTGATCGCGCATTCTATCCGACCAGGGACCAGTGGCATTGACTACAACTTGAGCATGTACGGCATACTCGGCTCCAGTCGTGAGATCAGTGATGCGGGCACCGCGCACTTTACCGTCGGCGACGTCGAGTTGGTCTGCTCGGATGTAGTTGGCAACCAACGCGCCGTGACGGTGGGCACTTCGGACGGTCGCCAGCGTGAGTCTGGCATCGTCGCACTGCGCATCGTAGTATCGGGCGCCGCCCTTGAGGCCCCGATCCTTGATTCTGGGCTCGGCTCGTTTCATGGCCTGCTTGCTGAGCATCCGATGTCGCCGCACATTGTGGAACATGGCAAGAATGTCATACAGCCACAGGCCGGCCGTGAGCTTCCAGCGGGAAACCCGGGCCCCCTTGTGAATGGGAAACAGAAACGAGCGAGCATGAACCAGGTGGGGTGCAATCCGGAGCAAGACCCGCCGCTCGCGACTTGCCTCGAATACGAGTCCAAAGTGACCGTGCTCGAGGTAGCGCAGCCCGCCGTGTACGAGACGGGACGACTTGGAACTGGTGCCCGAAGCGAAGTCCCCCATGTCCACAATGGCAGTCCGGATCCCGCGCATCGAGGCAGCCCGTGCAATACCAGCGCCGGTTATTCCGGCTCCGATGACGAGCAGGTCCAAGGACTCGGTGGTCATCGCGGCGATGTTCTCACTCCGCGTCTGATGCGAGAATGGAGGCGTCACTAGGTGTCAGAGGCCGGATTGGTCGATATCACGAGCACTTGGTTCCGATGGCATGAGGGGATCATTCGGCCCGGCTCGACCGTATTGGATGTGGGCTGTGGCGAGGGTCGCCACGCGATTGCCGCCGCACAACTCGGTGCCAAGGTCGTGGCGGTCGACTCGAACGCGGAGAAGCTCAGGACGGCTAGTGAGAAAGCCGGGGCGTGTGCCGTGTCGGTCGACTGGGTGCACGCCGATCTCGAACGCGACGCGCTGCCACCTGGTGAATTCGACGTCGTTATGGTGTTCTACTATCTCGACCGCCGACGTATGCGCGAGTTCCTCAACGCCGTAAAGCCGGGAGGCATGTTCCTCGCCGAGACTTTTCGCAACGGGCAAAGAGAACTCGATTCTGGACCGAAGTGTGAAGATTACCTCCTAATGGATTGTGAACTGCTCGATTTGGTCAAACCACTCGAGGTGATCCTTGCACGTGAAGTCGTGGAGGAATTCAACGAGCATCAGAAAGTCATCGCAAGTGTGTTAGCGGAACGGACAAAATGATGTGACGATTGACGGCCAGCCACAAGAGCGTCGTGGAAACTCTATCCAGGTTCGACTAACTTCCACAATATGAGCCCTACGAGAAATGGACGCCGCGTGGCGGTGGTAGGCGGATGCCGTACCCCGTTCTGCAAGTCCGGAACGGTATTGAAGAATTTCTCGGCAGTGGACCTCGCACGGGCGGCCGTGGTCGAATTGCTTCACAGAACCAATCTCGATGGTAACCTGGTAGACGAAATGTACTTTGGCCAGGTCGTGGCCAGCCCGTTGGAGCCCAACCTGGCCCGAGAGGTGAGTCTACTGCCACAGTTCCCTAAGAGCATACCGGCAGCATCGGTGAATCGGGCTTGTGCCTCGGCCAACCAGGCGATCGCGATAGGACACGATCAGATAGCTCTCGGTCACGCCGACGTGGTGATAGCAGGCGGTGCGGAAAGCCTGTCGAATATCCCGATACTTCATTCGCCGCACCTTTCCGAGATCTTGGTAAAGCTGAGCCGTGCCAGGACTCTCGGGGAGCGCGTCGGGCTCCTATCGTCGGTTCGACCCAGAGACCTGATACCGGTTTCACCGGCTATCGCCGAGCCGTCAACGGGCGAAACGATGGGTCAGTCTGCCGAGAAGATGGCGAAGCTGAACGGCATCAGCCGCATCGAACAAGACCGGCTGGCGCTGCGCAGTCATCGACTTGCTCTGGCTGGAACGAAGGATGGGCGACTTACCGCTGAAATCGCGCCTTTCATGGACATGGGCCCGGGCAGAATCGTTGAGCAAGATAATGGAATACGGGCGGATACGTCCTTGGAACAGATGTCAAAGTTGCGACCGGTGTTCGATCGGCGGTACGGCACCGTCACTGCGGCGAACTCATCGCCACTGACAGATGGTGGATCTGCTGTGCTCTTGATGAGCGAGGAATCGGCGGTTGCGCTCGGGTACGACCCGATCGCGTTCATTCGGTCGTATGCCGTCGCGGCACTGGATCCGGGTGAACAGTTACTCATGGGGCCGGTCTATGCTGCCCCGGTTGCGTTCGAGCGGGCTGGCATCACGTGGGGGGAGCTAGGTCTCGTCGAAATGCATGAAGCCTTCGCGGCTCAGGTCCTGTCCAATATCCAGGCGATCGAGTCCCCGGAATGGGCCAGAGAAAAGCTGGGAAGGTCGGCAGCGATCGGGGAAGTCAATTGGGACACTCTCAACGTGATGGGTGGTTCAATCAGTATTGGACATCCCTTCGGTGCCACGGGAGGACGCTTGGTACTGACGTTGGCAAATGAAATGGCACGGAGGGACGTGCAGTTCGGTCTGTTATCGGTGTGTGCGCAAGGGGGTATGGGCTTCATCATGATCTTGGAGCGGCGGTAGGATGGGAGCGTTTAGACAGGAGTTAATCGAAGGGATAGCTCGTCTGGAGTTGGACTTGCCGGGCCAGCCCGTGAACAAAATCTCGCGCGCCGTCAAGGAAGAGTTGGAATCGATACTGCCGTGCCTCCAGGCGGACGAGCGCGTACGGGCGGTGGTCCTGATCTCGGGCAAGCCGGACAACTTTATCGCTGGTGCCGATATTGATGAGTTCACCGCTCTAACGACGCGGGATGAGGCCCTGGCGCTGGTCAAGGCCGGACAGGGTCTCATCAACCAGGTTGCGAATCTGGGGAAGCCGATAGTCGCAGCAATTCACGGTGCGTGCGTGGGTGGCGGCTTCGAAACGGCACTGGCGTGCTCTTACAGGATCGCCACGGATCACCCCAAAACGGTTCTGGGACTGCCGGAAGTCCAATTGGGTATCATCCCGGCTGCCGGAGGATGTCAGCGATTGCCGCGGCTGGTTGGACTCAGGGTGGCCCTGGATATGATCCTCGCGGGCAAGACGATTCCGGCAAAGGCCGCGTTCAAGCGCGGAATGGTCGATGAGTTGGTTCATCCTGCGATCCTCGAGGAAGTTGCTTTCAAGGCGGCCAGGTCCCTGCCGGACGGGCGCAAACGAAAGAGACGTGGGACTGGCGGCGTTGCCGCTCTACTGCTCGACCGGAATGTGCTTGGGCGCAAACTAGTTTTTTCCAAGGCACGCA
The DNA here is from genome assembly GCA_046757925.1 of Gemmatimonadales bacterium. Taxonomy (GTDB): domain Bacteria; phylum Gemmatimonadota; class Gemmatimonadetes; order Gemmatimonadales; family GWC2-71-9; genus JAZDCZ01. Next base: position 18,036 of record JBHHZE010000004.1, on the reverse strand, counting down.
AGTCGGTTCTCCAGAAAACGGGGGGACATTACCCGGCTCCCCTAGCAGCTCTAGAAGCGGTGTCGCACGGTCTCGCCTACGGCATCGAGGCGGGTATGGACAGTGAGGCTGCCCATTTTGCCGAACTCGCCATCGGCGGAGTATCCAAACGGCTGGTCGAAATTTTCTTTGCGTCGACCGCACTGAAAAAAGATCCTGGAGTCGAAGGAGCCGCACCTCAGGCGAAACGGGTGCAGGGCATGGCAGTTGTAGGAGCGGGGTTCATGGGTTCCGCAATCGCCGGTGTGGCAGTCGCTAAGGCAAAGGTCGACGTGAGGCTCAGAGATACCAAACTCGAAGATGTCGCGAGGGGTGTTGCAGCTGCGAGGATGGGACTCGAGCGGCGCCTCAAGCGACGGCGCATCACCAAGTACGACTACCGCCGGCTCCGGAGCCTCATTTCGGGCGGCGTAGATTGGGCGGGATTTGCTCGATCGGATCTCGTAATCGAGGCGGTATATGAAGACCTTGACGTCAAGCGTGAGGTCTTCACGGTTCTCGAACAACAAGTGTCCGAGCGTTGTCTGCTCGCCTCGAACACAAGTACGATACCGATCAAGCGGATCGCAGAGGCAGTGCAGTGTCCGGAACGGGTGCTAGGCATGCATTTCTTCTCGCCCGTGGAGAAGATGCCGCTGCTCGAGGTGATCGTGACCGATGAGACGGCTCCCTGGGCCACCGTGACGGCGGTGGCTTTCGGCCGCAGGATGGGCAAGACGGTAATAGTCGTACGTGATACGCCGGGCTTTTGGGTCAATCGGATTCTCGCGCCTTACATGAATGAGGCAGGCAGAATGCTGGAGGAGGGCGTCCCGGTCGAAACGCTCGATAAGTCGATGACCACGTTCGGTTTCCCGGTAGGCCCGGTTACACTTCTGGATGAAGTGGGGCTCGATGTGGCCCTCAAGGCGTCGGCGGTGCTGTACGAAGCGTACGGCGACAGAATCAAGCCCATAGAGAGCCTAGGTAGGATGACCGAGGAGGGAAGGTTGGGGAGAAAGAGCGGTAGGGGCTTCTACATCTACCAAGATGGCAAGAAGAAGGGTGTCGACCGTGCAGTGTACGACATCGTCAGTTCTAACAAGACTGGCGATGTCTCCGATCGGGATGTAAGACGCCGATTGGTGTTCGTGATGCTCAACGAGGCGGCACGGGCATTGGAGGAGGGGGTCGTGAGGTCTCCCAGGGACGGAGATATTGGAGCGGTTTTCGGTATTGGGTTCCCGCCGTTCCGCGGCGGTCCGCTGCGATACATGGATGAGTTGGGTAGTGCATCGGTCGTAGACACTTTGAACGACTTGGCCCGTAGGTATGGCGATCGGTTCACCCCAGCGCCGATGCTCGAGCGACTCACTCAATCGGGCGCTTCGATCTACGCCCACCCGTGATTTTCCCCGGCTCATAATGCTCAAAGGGCTTCTCCTCTGGCTAAGCGAACGCCGGGGCGCATTCAATTTCGTCAAACAAAACAGTTTAGCCCAACGTATCGCCTCCCGGTTCGTCGCCGGAGAGACCGTGGAAAGTGCAGTGGCGGCTGCCAAGACGCTCAATTCCAGGAACATAGAGGTGAGTCTCGATCTATTGGGTGAGAGCGTCCATGTTCCTGAGGAAACCTACAGAGCCCGCGACGACGTCTTGGATGTCCTCGATGCTATCGCTGCAAGCGGGGTGGTAGGTAACGTCTCGGTGAAGCTCACGCAGTTGGGTCTGGACATCGATCGAGCGCTTTGTGTAGAAAATATGAGGGCCATCCTCACACGGGCGAGCGAGCACGGTATCTTTGTGAGGATCGACATGGAGAGTTCCGCCTATACTGAGCGCACGCTTGACGTTTTCACGCACGATCTGCACCCTGAATTTGGCGAGCTCACCGGTGTTGTGATTCAGGGTTATCTGCGACGCTCGGGCGGGGATGTGGAGAGAATGATCTCACTGGGTGCACGCGTGCGACTTTGCAAAGGAGCTTATGCCGAGCCCGTGTCGGTCGCGTTTGGGACGAGGCAGGAAGTCGACGCATCGTATCTGACGCTCATGAAACGGCTGCTCACCGATGGTAAGTACCCGGCGATCGCCACGCACGATGAGCGCTTGATCGATCAGGCGTTGGAGTTTGTCGAGTGTCACAATGTTTCGCCCGACCGCTTCGAGTTCCAAATGCTCTACGGGGTGAGACGGGATTTGCAGCAAGCGCTGAGGGAGAAAGGATACAACGTGCGTGTTTACGTTCCGTTCGGAAACAACTGGTATCCCTATCTCATGCGCAGGCTGGCGGAACGGCCAGCGAACGTTGTTTTCATGGTGGCGAGTATGACGAAGGAGAGACTCTCGCGAACACGATAAGAGATAAGACCCTAGGTGGGTATCGCGCGGTCCACGATCGACCGCCTGCGTTCACCGGGGCAGACGGGAATGCGTATTCGGTGGAGGTATTTGCGGACGAGACCCCGTGTGAAGATGGTCGCTATGGTGCCGCGGTTCTCTTCATTCGTTGGTCGTCGAGCCGTGGTGGTCCGGATGGACACTTGGAAACCGAGTATCTGGCGTTTGGCAATTCTCCGGAGCAGGCGGGCCGTGCCATCGAAGACCTGACCCTGTACGAACTGAAAGAACACCTGGATCGCCTGATAGCCAGGCCAAGAGAGACGCTCGACTGGTAGTGGGAATACAGGGAATAGTACTTGCCAAGACGGGCGGGTTGTACCGGGTTAGCTGTGATGGCAGAATTGTCGAAGCGAACCTCCGCGGCCGATTGAGACAGTCGGGACGGGAACGAGTCTTGGTGGGTGACCGAGTTGTAGTGACTGAGCACGACGATGGTGGTGCCACGGTCGAAGAAGTGGAGCCCAGGTCCTCTGTGCTCAAGCGCCGTACTCCAGGGGGGCACAGAGGTGTGCGACACGTAGCCGCGAACGTCGATCAGGTAGTGGTGGTGGGAGCGACACGGAGACCTGCGTGGAATGCGCATACAATGGATCGCTTTACGGCCGTTGCAGAGGCCAACGGTCTGGCTGTAACCCTAGTGGTCAACAAGTGCGATTTGTGCGATAGGTCAGATGTTCTCGCATTGCCCTACAGGACGGCAGGATATCGAGTTGTACTTACGAGTGTGCCCAACCGGGAGGGTCTCGATGAACTTGCGTCGTACCTCGACGGATGCATCTCTTTACTCACTGGGCCGACGGGCGTTGGAAAGTCGAGTCTACTTAATGCGATGCAACCGGGTCTCAAGCTACGGACCTCGGAGGTGAGCGAGAAGTCGGGTGGGGGTAGGCACACGACGGTTGCAGCGGAGATGTATCCTTTCGGGCCAAGCGGGTTTGTCGTGGATACGCCGGGGCTAAGGGACATTGGTCTTTGGGGACTGGAACCGTTAGAGGTAGCTGCAGCTTTCCCAGAACTCGAGAAATTTGAAACGGATTGTCGGTTCGATAATTGTCGCCACCTGGAGGAGCCCGGCTGTGCTGTGGCGAGGGCCGCGCAGAACGGCCAGATGGCGGCCAGTCGGTTGGCATCGTACAGACGCCTGCTAGACGAGGCCGTCGCTGCCGCTCGCGACTGGTAGTGACGCAATGTGAACTCGACCACTATTGCTGCGACAGGGAAATACGGGACGATTATGTCTAGCTCGAACTCAAAGTCCGCGGTTGCACCATTCGTTGGTTATCGATTTCAGGCTGGTGACCGACTGCAAGACCTGATTGCGCCTCCGTATGATGTGATATCCGTCGAGGAACGTGGTGCACTGGCTGAGCGTAACATTCACAACATTGTGCACTTGATCCTTCCCGCAGGAGATGAGGACAAATACGAACGCGCTGGAAAACTGTTTGCCAAGTGGCTGGAACAAGGTGTGCTGCAGCCTGATTCCGAGGAAAGCGTGTACGTGGTGCAACAAGATTTCACTGCGCCGGGAGGTGGAGTATATACGCGGACCGGAGTCATTGGGGCGGTGCTCGTGGAACCGATGGGAACCGGTGTGGTAAAGCCCCACGAGAAGACGCACGCGGGGCCCAAGCAGGATAGACTTGCCCTAATGCGTGCAACCGGTGCGATGTTTGAGGCGTTGCTGATGCTCGCGCCAGATGACGACGGAAAGCTGCAGCAAGGATTGGTAGAGGTTACCGGACATCGACCGCTTGTCGAGTGTGAATTGAACGGGGTTGACGTCAGGTTGTGGCGAGTGAGTGCAGTCGAGGGCCGGAAGCTCGCTGAAGCTGCCGGCTGCGGGCCACTATACATGGCTGACGGCCACCACAGGTATGAGACGGCCGGGGCATACATGGATGAAGCCCCCGGAGCGGACCGTACCCTCGCGCTGGTGGTGCCGGTGGGCGATCCCGGACTCAAGGTTCTCCCCACGCATCGTGTGATTTACGGAGATCGCATAGATATTGATCCGTTTATCGACGAATTGAGGGAACGTTTTCACCTTCGTGAGCTTTCTTCGGAGGAAAACTGCGTCGCGCACCTGGCGGACCTAAAGGACAGGGGCACCGCCTGTGTAGTCGTGCGACCGAGCGGAAACGCGTTGGCGTTATTGCTCAAGGGCGGTGCGAGTTTGGGAGACTTGCCTTTCGTGAACGAACCTGCGGTAGCCTCACTCGATGTGGCCCGTGTGGATGAGATGATCGTCAAGCGGCTGCTGCACATGGCTGGCTCGGAGGCTTGGCTCGGTTATAGCGCCGATCCCGATGCGCTGATCGGCGAGATAGCCAGGGGTGAAGCCGCCGCCGGCGTGTTGTTGAATCCGACGGACGTAGATCAGGTGCTGGCGGTGGCCGATGCGGGTGCGGTGATGCCGCAGAAAGCGACATACTTTCTACCCAAAGTGCCGAGCGGGTTGGTGACTTTGAAGCATCACGGGTCGTAAGGGAGTAGCAAACGATGAGTGTGCGCTCGAGAGATAGAATACTCGCCAATCTGGAAGCTATATACCGTGAAGCCTACGGCCGTGCAAAGGAATCCGGCGATGCCGAACGGATGATGGATCTGGACGCATCCTATCAACGCGAACAACTCATGCTCGAGGTCTTGCTCGATGTTCGGGACGCACTATGTGATTCGCAGGCCGAGTCGCCATCTCATGTGGCGTTGGAGAAGCTCAAAGCACTCGGCAAGATTGCCAAGCTCGGCAAATAGAAGGACCCATCCGACACCGCTGGCCTCAATCAAGATCTGGGCTATTTTTCGATTATGCCTACCAAATCCAAGACAAAGACGAAACAGTCGCCCGCGGCGCGGCTCGATAAAGATCAACTTCTAGATATCTATCGCCTGATGTATACCTCCAGGCGGATCGACGACAAAGAAATCCAGCTAAAACGTCAAAACAAGATATTCTTCCAGATTTCTGGTGCCGGGCACGAGGCGATTCAGGTCGCTGCCGGAAAGGTTCTAAGAGCCGGTTACGACTGGTTTTATCCGTATTATCGCGATCGCGCCCTGTGTCTCACACTCGGAATGACGCCCACCGAAATGTTTCTCTCAGCGGTTGCAGCGGGAGACGACCCCAATTCCGGTGGGCGACAGATGCCGTCTCATTGGGGGCACAAGGACCTGAATATCGTTACTTCCTCGAGCCCAACCGGCACGCAATTCCTCGGTGCAGTGGGTTGTGCCGAGGCGTGGTACCGATACCACCGTATTACCGACATTCCGGATAGAGACGACGTGATTCGGAAAGACGAGGTGGTATTGTGTGCAGCCGGCGACGGCACCACTAGCGAAGGTGAATTCTGGGAGGCGTTGAATACCGCCTGCAACCTCAAATTGCCGGTGTTGTTCCTGATCGAGGACAATGGTTACGCCATTTCGGTCCCGGTCGAGGTACAGACGGCGGGTGGGTCGGTATCGCGTTTGGTTTCCGGTTTTCCCAACTTGTCGATTCAGGAGGTCGATGGCTGTGATCCTGTGGCCTCCTATGACGCTCTTGCCAGAGCGGCGGCGTATTGTCGCGCCCGCAAAGGACCCGCGCTCGTGCACGCGCACGTGATCCGACCGTATTCCCACTCGCTGTCGGATGATGAGGTGATGTACAAGCCATCGACGGAGCGGGAGGCGGAAGCGGCGCGGGATCCGGTGGACGTGTTTCCAGTACGGTTGATTGAGCAGGGCGTGGCAAGCGCAGCCGAGATAGAAGACATCCAATCCAAGGCCAATGAGGACGTAGATCTGGCGAGCGAGGTTGCCGTCGCCTCCCCGCAACCGGGGCCGGAAACCATATACCGCCACGTCTACTCGGAAGACGTGGATCCGACCGCAGAGCAGTTCGATACAGAAGACGATCCCCAGTTTGGCGGCAACCCGACGACAATGGTCGATCTCCTGAACCGCTGTCTGAGGGATGAGATGGCCCGGGATCCCCGCATTGTGGTCTTCGGCGAGGACGTGGCGGATGTGTCCCGAGAGGAATACGTCGATGAGGTCAGGGGCAAGGGCGGCGTCTTCAAGGTTACGTGGGGATTACAGAAAGAGTTCGGTCCCGACCGGGTGTACAATTCCCCACTGGCCGAAGCCAATATCGTAGGAAGAGCTGTGGGACTGGCCGGGCGAGGCATCAAGCCGGTCGTGGAGATCCAGTTCTTCGACTACATCTGGCCGGCCTATCACCAGATCCGGAACGAACTCGCGCTCGTGCGTTGGAGAAGCAACGGTGCGTTCAAGGCACCGGTGGTGGTGCGGGCCACTTACGGTGGGTATCTCAAGGGTGGGGCAATCTACCATTCCCAAACTGGTGCAGCAGTCTATACCAGCATCCCGGGATTGAGAGTGGTGTGTCCCGCAACGGCGCTGGATGCGAACGGGTTGTTGAGAACTGCGATAAGGTGCGACGACCCGGTGATCTTTTTGGAACACAAGCATTTGTATCGACAGACCTACAACAAGGCCCCCAATCCGGGTCCCAACTTTATGATCCCGTTTGGCAAAGCCAAAGTGGTACATGAAGGAACTGATCTCACGGTGGTGACCTACGGTGCGGTGGTCCAGCGGACACTGCAAGCGGCACGTCAGCTGGACGAAGAGCGTGGCATAAGCACAGAGGTCATCGACCTCAGGTCACTCAACCCTGTGGATTGGGACACGATAGCAGCGTCGGTGCAGAAGACGAACAAGGTCATTGTCGCCTACGAGGATTCACTGTCGTGGGGCTACGGTGCAGAAATCGCCGCTAAAATAGCGGACGACTATTTCGCGTGGCTCGATGCGCCCGTGAGGCGGGTTGCTTCTACCGACACCTTCGTGGCATACAGTCCCGAGCTGGAAGACCTGATACTTCCTCAGACAAGAAATCTGGTAGACGCCATTGTTGAGATAGACCGCTTCTAGAGAGGGCTGCGACCCAAGGCCTCTCTGATTTCGCCTGCGGCACCGATCGCCGCCTCGACGTCGATGCGCAATGCGCGCGCTTGCTGTGTGGCAGAAGTCAGATCGCTCAGCACCTCCGCTATTCCCGCCGAGCGCAGTCGCAGTAGATCGAACCTCACATTCTGCACTGCGAGCACGCAGCTCGCGAATTGGGATTCCAACCGCTCCCGTCTCTCCAATAGCTCCGTCAAGGACTCGTGCTGTCTCCTGAGGAGGTCGACTCTGTGCTGCCCAGGTCCCGCAGAGTCTTGCTCCAACCCTGCAATTCTCTCTTCCAACTCCCTGATGGAGTCGCGGCTCACCCCACCCTCCATCTGACTGAGAGTTCTGCCCAATTGGGCCGCCCGTTCCATCAGGGCATCCACCGTCTGGATTACCTCGGGAAGCATATCGCGCTCGGCTTGTGGCAACCGACCGACCGACTGCACGATCGCTGCCCGGTCCTTGCGCATCTGTACGATAGAGCCCACCTGCTTGCCGAATTCGTCAGTTGTCGGTTCCGGTCCCGGTGCCGCCAGTCTCTTGGGTGGAGATACATCGCCCGGTCGCGGGATCGCGTCCTTGGCGCGCGGTGGGTTCAGCACGTCTCTCATACTGTAGCCGTCTGCCCATAGCTTGCCGTACTGCGACGCGAGTCCGATGCCCCAGCCAATAGCGGGAATGAGAAACCAGGGGGACTCAATTCCCGTCACCACGTTGAATAGGAGGAATCCGCCGTTGACGGAGACATAGGATGCGAAGTTGGAGCGAAAACGTCGCACGATACCCGGTTCGCTACCATCTTGCTCTACCTTCTTGGCCGGAGTGCGTTCTCGCGCCGGCGACCGCGCCGGGCGTCGTTCGCGCAGGCCCTCGCGTTCTTCCCACCAATCACCCCACTCCCTTGGCGCTCCGCGGGATCGCCCGGGAACCGGCCGTCGCTGGTGGCTACGTCGTTGGGATGGCGATGCCCGTGGCTTGTAGGGGCCGGACGACCTGCTCTCGAGTGCCCGTCGCAGAGCATCGGCCGTGGGCCAGCGACTTGCCGGATCTTTTTCGAGGCACCGCATTATGGTTGCCGCCAACTCTTCGGGGATCTCAGCGCGAATGCGGATCATATCTGGCGGCAGCTCGGTGATCTGCTTCATCAACACACCCGGCACCGTCGGCGCTCTGAACGGAGGTTTGCCGGCCAACATCTCGAACGCCACTATCCCCAACGAATAGAGATCGCTGCGCGCGTCGACATCCTTCTCACCCGCTGCCTGTTCGGGGCTCATGTACGTTGGTGTTCCCAAGGCAACTCCGGTGCCCGTCAATGTTCCGGCACCGGCCTCAGAGAGAGCCTTGGCGATACCGAAGTCCGTTACCATGACCCGTCGGCGTGTCCCCTCCAGCAGGACGTTGTCGGGCTTGATATCGCGGTGGATGACTCCGGCGGCATGGGAGTGCCCCAAGGCGTCGGCAGTTTCCTTCATTATTCGTCGTGCCTCTTCAATGGGGAGCTTGCCCCTTCGTCTCAAACGCTGAGCCAGCGACTCTCCGTCCACGTAGCCCATGACGAAATAGACGAGTTCACCGTCATCGCCAACAGCATGAATTGGTACAATGTGAGGATGAGATAATCGGGCCGCTGTTTGCGCTTCCCGAATGAAACGTCGCTTGATTCCCTCCCGGAACGCCAGATCCGGGGGAAGGAGCTTTATGGCAACGCGTCGCTTGAGCTTGGTGTCCCGCGCACTGTAGACGACACCCATTCCACCCCTTCCGATTTCGCCTTCAATGACGTAGGAACCGGAGAGAGCATCGGCAAGTCGAGCGGCGAGCGGTCCGAGCTGAGTATCATCCATGTAGCGTCTGGTATGATCCGAGGATAGATTAACCTAGTTCATAGGCTACTGGCAACCTGTGAAAGACTAGATGGTGGAGAGAGATGCGCTGGCTGACAGACGATGAAGGACGCCGTTGGGCTGCGGAGAGGGTGGGGCGGACTTCCGGTCTCATCGCTACCAAGAAGAGTGCCAAGTCCATTCCCGAACCTGCGGACATCATTCGCTTCAGTTGTGAGTCGGATAGGAAGGAGGCGAGCCGGGAAGTAACCACCCGTGCCGGCCTGCTGGAACAACTCACCGAAACAGAACTGAAATCACTGTTGAACGTTGCCCCCCGCGCCTCCTAGGAAGTAACTCCCCCAACAGAATAACAACCGCCGCCATGCTGCCAATATGGCACCGCGGTGTCTGGGCTCAGTCACGTTGGCCGGAACGCCCGCCGATTTGGGGGTGTTTCAGTGAGGATGATGCTTCTGTGGCCCGGCATGATAACTGCGCCGTACATCATAACTGCGCCTCTAACTGGGTTGACGTGTAAGGCGGGAAGAGTTTGGCCAAACAAGGAGCGAGGTAGATGACGATGGAAAGCTCTACGAGGCGCCGTACACTGCCGGTATTACCGCTCAGGGGAATGGTGATCTTTCCGGGTGTCACCGTGCCCATTGGTGCGGGCCGGCCCCGCACACTTAGGGCAATAGAAGCGGCCTTGGAAACCGAAGATCGTTTGGTCTTTGCCGTAACTCAGCGCAACGATGTCGAAGACGTTCAGCCGGGTGACCTGTTTTCCATGGGATCGGTGGCAAGCATTGGGCAGGTCCAGCGTGGCCTTGGCGGGATTCAACTGTTATTGCGCGGAGAGAAACGGGCCGTCGTTCTACGCTACAACGACACCAACGGCTATGCGGAAGCTGCCGTGCAAGAGGTGCCCGATCTAGAGCCGGTGGATCCCGAAAGCGCGTCGTTCGCGGCGCTGTATCGCGAAGTACGGGAAAGGGGGGCGGAGCTGGCAGAGCGCACGGGGATTCCCGAAGAGGTGATCAAGCAGGTGCTGGACGGCGTCGAGGATCCCGGTCGGTTTGCCGACCTCCTGGCTGGATACGTGGATATGCCGCCGGGGGATCGTCAAGAGCTGTTGGAAACGCTGGGGGTTGAGGAACGATTGCGCCGTGTGCTGGTTCACGTGCAGCGTCAGATAGGGGTGGTCAAAGCCCAGGCTGAGATCAAGTCCCAAGTCCAGGAAGAGCTGGGCGAGCGCCAACGCGAGATGTTCTTGCGCGAGCAGCTGAAGGCCATCCGTCGCGAATTGGGGGATGAAGATGAAGCGGCGGAGGTGGACGAGCTGGCGGAGCGATTGACTGCGCTCAACCTGCCCGAAGTCGTTCAGAAGGAAATAGACCGGGAGTTGGGACGGCTGAACCGGTCACCGCGCGAGTCGATGGAGGCGCAGGTTATCCGCACCTACCTGGAGACCGTGGCCGAGCTGCCGTGGAATGAATCGTCGAAGGACTTGCTGGACTTGGGACGGGCGCAAGAGGTCCTGGATGAGGATCACTACGGGCTACACGATGTCAAAGACCGCGTGCTCGAGTACTTGGCGGTGCGTCAGCTTCAGCAGAGCAGCACGGGAGCCACAGAGCCCAGCGGTAACGAAGACGATCGGAGTCCCCGAGGTACGATTCTGTTGTTCGCCGGCCCACCGGGTACCGGTAAGACCTCGGTGGCGAAGTCAATCGCTCGTGCCATGGGTCGGCGGTACGTGAGAGTTGCATTGGGAGGTGCGCGGGACGAGGCCGACATTCGCGGTCATCGGAGAACGTACGTGGGTGCAATGCCCGGAAGGATAATCGAGGGCCTCAAGCGAGCCGGCACCAAGAATCCGGTATTCCTGCTGGACGAGGTGGACAAGCTCGGGGTGTCCTTTCAGGGGAATCCCGCCTCCGCTCTACTGGAAGTGCTGGATCCGGCGCAAAACGACAGCTTTACCGATCACTATCTGGGAGTGCCGTTCGACCTCTCGCAAGTGATGTTTATCGCCACCGCCAACTTCCTTGGTGACATCCCGGCGCCGCTGTTGGACCGAATGGAGGTGGTTGAGTTTTCCGGCTATACGGAGGACGAAAAACTGGCCATCGCGCGGAAATACTTGGTTCCCCGCAGGATCTGTGAATCCGGACTCGCGCCCGACCAGATCGAGATAACCGACGAAGCAATAGCCACTACCATATCGGGCTACACGAGAGAGTCGGGCGTGCGCCAGCTAGAACGGGAGCTGGGCAAGGTGGCCCGGAAGATCGCGCGCAAGGTCGCCACCGGTGAGGTGACGCGATTCGAGGCGAACGGGGACAATATCCGTGACCTACTGGGGCGATGCACGGTGCACCCCGAGAGTGCCGCGGAACTGGATCAGATCGGCACGGCGACCGGTATGTACTACACACCGGCGGGCGGCGACATCATGTTCGTAGAGGTGAGCGTCATGCCGGGTCAGGACAAGCTCGTGCTCACCGGTCAGTTGGGCGATATCATGAAGGAATCCGCGCGGGCCGCACTGTCCTATGCCAAATCTCATGCCGAGGAACTCGGCATTCCCTACGAGATGCTGAGCGGCAAGGACATCCACATTCACGTACCGGCCGGTGCCGTCCCGAAGGACGGTCCCTCGGCTGGAGTGACGATGGCTACGGCACTGGTGAGCGCTCTCTCGGGAGTTCCGGTGCGGCACGATCTTGCGATGACCGGTGAGGTCACCTTGTCAGGACGGGTGCTCCCGATCGGAGGCGTGCGGGAGAAGGTCCTGGGAGCCGTGCGGGCGGGTATCAGAGAGGTCATTCTTCCGCACGAGAACATAGCCGACCTGGAAGATCTGACCGACGAACAGCGGCAGCGAATCGGCGCGCACCCGGTGGAGACGTTGCAGGAAGTTCTTGCACTGGCGCTCAGGGAGAGTTCGGCCAAATCCGTGCCTGGCCAGAGTGGACCCAAGAAAGTGGACTTGGTCGGCAGTCCCCATTGATGCCGGCCTCACCAAGTAAGGGTTTGTAGCAGGTGGTCGGCGATTTGAGTCGATAGCTCGCCAGGCGTGGTGCTTGGTGCCCCGTGCGCGCTCTCCAAAGCCAAGTGACCCAACACGAGTGCGATCGTGTGGCGTGCCATGACACTCGGGTCCAGGTCGTCACGAAAGTAGCCCAGTCCCTGGCCTTGGGAAACGATGTCGCAAACCAGCGATGTGACCTGCGCTATGGTACGATCGGCCAGTTGCTGGGCTGGCGTGGAATTCGCCGCATCGCCTAGCAGCAGTCTGACGACTTCAGGACTCTCGTCGAGCGACGCCAGAATGGAGCGCAGCACCTCGCGCAGCCGGCGGCTGGAAGGTTGAGCGGTCACTCTTGCGGGGGGAGGTGAGCCGGCAATCGTCAGTTTTGATCCGGCTTCACTCATTACGGCCTCGTAGAGATGGGCCTTAGAGCCGAAATAATAGAATATCAGTTGCTTGTTGAGGCGGGATCGCTGGGCTATCCGGGCCACGCGTGCGCCCGCGAACCCGAATTCCGCGAACTCCCGTTTCGCGGCCGAAGCTATTCTATCCCTGCTGGTTACATGTCGCGGTTCCGCCGCCCTGCCGGTCATACTAAACCAGCCAGTTGGATGATACGACCAAGATTGTGATTGCCGTTGGTCAGGTCAAGTGGCGCTCAGGAGGGTCACAGCCGCACGAGCCGAGCCTGCAAGGAGTGAATCGGAGGTCCAGTAGCCGTCGAGGTTGCCATCAGACATCTCGCGTGCCAGAATCGCATGGTCGGCGGTGAGCAACAAGGCCACAGGGCTGCCGAACAGATCCATGACCGATTCCGCCGGCAGTGAGCCCTCCGTTTCAATCGCTAGCTCACCGTCGACCTCGCCGACCACCCAGAGGCGCGTGCGCTTGCCGTCGGCTGCCCGTTTTCGCCAGATGGGTGTCAGCGCGTGCAGTACGTGAGACGATGCTATACAGCTGACCGAGTCGGCATGTACGGCGTTGCGAAGAACAACGGCCTCGAACGCCCGACGACCGGAAAACCGTACTGTTTTTTCTTCCCCCTTCTTGCCAAGAGCCAGCAGCTCCGACTCGAGCCGGTCCAGTCGTGTAGCCTGCTGTTTTGTGAGGAGCGTGAGCAACGCTCTGGGAGCCACGGGTCGGAACCGCTTGGGCGTTTCCGCAATGACCACGCAGGCACCTTTGCTCGCGAGTCCATCGAGCGCCTGATAGGTGTTGGCACGGGCCAGGTTCAGCTCCTTGGCAAGCCGGTAAGCAGTGGTCGGCCCCAAGTCCATCATTGCCGAATACACACGGCTCTCGGTGGGCGTAAACCCGAAAGGAATAAGATCGACCATATCGAAGTAGTAACTACTACTACGCTATTGAATCGATGGGATGTCCGCAAGTGGCGTCCCGGTGCTGGGCCGTCCTAATTGAACTCCAGGTCCCAGCCGGCGAGCTTGGCAAGCAGCGCAAGCCGAAATGTGACGTCGGTCCGTCTGCGCTCCTGAGTGCGGCCGTCCAATTCGAGTGGGAACGCGAAGTCGGCCAGCTTCGAGGGACTCTTGGGCAGGGTTCGGAGGTTGGGACGGTGCCACACACCGTCCTTATCGCAATCCCTCAGGAGTCGCGAGAGAATCCGGCCTGCCACGGCCGAGCGCTCGAAGATTCCCATCCGCAGCAACAGTTCAATCCAATGAAGTGCGAACGGAAGATCCTTGGGATTGCCGGCGCTGTCGGCATGGAGTGGTTCTCCCAGAATCTGGAATGTCGGCTTGATGATCTTGCGACCGAACCGGATCACGTAGGTTCGCTTCGGGGCCCGCTTGGTGAGGTACAACTCGAGGCGGTCCAGAAAACCTGCCCGTTCCCGTTGTAGACGCGGCATGAAGGCGACAGTGGCGACGGAAAAAATCGTAGGCGGAACTGCCTCCGGTTGCAAAATGTTTCGTCCACCCCTCCGAACAATGGGTTTCTCTGCGAGATCACTGCGGAGAAACCGCGCCAGGTTGGTAACGATTCGATGTGCCGAGCCACGAACCCGCGGGTCTTCGATGCGCTTTGCTTGCGCCAGTGTCGCAGTCGCCGCCTCACGCAGAAGATCTCGTGCCCAGATTCCCAGTGCGATATTCGTTCTTGCCGGTTTCTGGTACTCGAACAACAGGCTCGGGTCGTCATCTCGAGACAGAATCCGGAACAACAGGCGATCCGCGTGGCGATAGGCCCGATGGCCCTGGGGCAACCCGCGTTCTAGAAGTTGCCTATATCGTGCCACTGTCCCGATATCCTTGATGCCTTGGGACTTTGATGGGGCAATTCCCAACATATTCCCACTCCATGAGCCGTTGGAGCGTTGCTTGCGAAGAAGCTGTTTAACCCCGCGATATTGTCTTACCTCTTCCTTTAATCGCAGGAGTTCTTCGTCTGAGACGGTGCCAGGAGGGAGGATCTCGGTGGCCAAACGCAGACGGATTGGGGCGCAGGCGTTCTCGCTGAGCCAAGTGGCTGGGACTCTATGGGAATTCGGTAGTTCCAGGACGATCTCGCTGCCAGATGATGGAGTTGCGGCCTAGGATGCGCGGGAACATACTCCGTGTGACCCGATTCGGCCAGTACCAGTTGGCAAGATCCAGCGGTATCTACTTTGGGTACGTCCGAGCCGGGCAGACGGCCTTGGCGATCGTACCCCTGCTACCGAAAACTGACTCGCTGGTCAGTACTACCGTTTCGCTATCTAGAAAGTCCACTCCTTCGCCCTGTAGTTGGACTGTACCGAGCCAACAGGGCGGACCTCGCGGTATTAGTCCGCTATTTCCCTCTCTCAGGTAGAAGTACAGCTCCGTGTAAGTCCGAACCGCCAGCTCTCTTCCGTCCGGCGATATTGCAGCGCCTGTCACCAGCCTGCCCAGCTGCCGTCCGGTTACGATGGGAAGCGCCATGATCTGCTTGGCTGTTGCCTTCTTGGTCGGCACCTCTTTGCGGGATATGAAGAATACCAACGCCGGACCGAAGCGTCCCTTGGTGAACAAGAAGAGATCTCCGCTGGGGGCCACGGCCAGAGCCTCGACGTCGTGAGGGCCGTTTCTATAGGTAACACGCAGCCTGTGGGAGCGGGCCGTGCGGTCCGCGGCCACGTGACCGGAACTGTCGAGTGAGGGCTCGGGCACCACGTAGACGGCTACGGTGCGCCGTTTTCCGCTGTTGTCGCCGGTATCGGCGATGTAGATGCACGAGCCGGCCTCCAAACCTGCGGGGCATGGGCCCAGGGCGATATCCTCCCAGTCCTTGGCATGTGCGCCGCGGACTCGTACAGATCCCAAGTCGTCCCCGCTGAGGTTGGTTGCATAAAGCACCGGCTTATCGCCGGAATCGTTATGGGTCCAAAGCAGCCCTGGGTACCTGCGGCTTGCCGCCACACCGGAGCTTTCGTCGATCCGCGGGGACTGAAACGCTCCCGTGACCTCGACGGAAATGGGTTCCACCGTTTGCGCTGCCGCGATCGCGACGATCTGCAATTGGATTGCACCGCACGCTGCCGCAGCACGCCAAACAGTAGCTCGTGAGCTGAGTCGGCGTTGCATGGCAGCAGAATGCTAACCCGGAGGTTGCTAGCATGCGAGGTAGTGGTGACTTTTCGCTAATGCACAGTGATCTAAAGAGTCGCACGATCGTGAAGCGGCCGCCAAGGATCGATTTTCCCGGTCGGGTCTTGTTCTTGGTGGATGATGCCGGGCTGATGGGCCGTCAGTTGGATGGCGAAGATCTCTCGGTCGCTCAAGCCGTTCCCCTGCGTGATGACATATCGACCGATGAAATAACACCCGCCTACATCTGTTATTACTATGACGAGACGCTGGGGGACTTTCCCTATTTGGGACTCAGGGCAGGCGGCGAGTTCCCCATCGACCGAGGCAGTGTGAAAGCCGGCGGTTTCATCTGTTCGGTGAGCGGCAAGCGTCGTGGCAAGGGCTCCTCACGCGAGCAATCGCCGTACGCCGAGATGTGTGCCGGCATCCGCCTGGTGATAGCCGAGAACATCGAGCGTATCTATGGCGAGAACTGCCAGAACTTAGGGATCTTGACGAGTACCGACTTCGGTCTCATCGACAGGATCCGCCAAGGTGAATCGATTCCACTCAGCGAGTTCACCCGTGGACACGGAGACATAACTCGCGCGATCATCGAGCACGGCGGGCTCTTCCAGTACAACGTTGCTCGCATTCGGGGTTCGGTTCGGGTGCCCCAAGTGGCGGCTCGCCCTCGGCCCATGACCATGGGCGAAAAGATAATCGCGCGCCATTGGGTAACCGATCTCGCCAACGACGCGGTGGGCGTTGCTACTGTCGAGCCGGGGGATGAGGGTTTCCTTCGGACCGACATTCGGTTTAGCCACGAATACGTGACCCCGATGTCCGCGATTTTTTGGGAGACCCATGTCGGGAAGGAAGAGCGCATAGTAGATCCCGCCTCGGTATTCTTGTTTCGCGACCATTTGACGTTTCTGGCTCTCGCGATGACCGACGAACGCAAGTCACAGGGCCTGCTCGACGTTGCGTTGGAGTTGAAGAAGAAACAGGAAGAGTTCGCGGAAACCCAAGGGGTGAAGCTGTACGGTGAGCTTCCTCGTTTGGGGCGCAATGCGGTTCCGCAGGGCTCCGAGGCGATCTGTCACTCCAAAATCCTGGAGGAGCACGCGCTGCCCGGTCAGGTAATAATCGGGAGCGATTCCCATACGCCGCACGCGGGTGCGATGGGCGCTCTCGCGTTTGGTGTCGGCACCACGGCCATCTTCAACTCGTGGCTCACCAAGGACGTGCGGATCAAGGTTCCTCCCTCGGTATTGATTCGCGTGAGCGGGGATAAGCCCCAAAACGTGACCGCTAAGGATTTCATGTTGCAGATCTTGCGTCAGCCTTACGTGAAGGATGGGCACGCGATCGGCAAGATAGTCGAGTACGCGGGCGAGGCGGTGGAGCAACTGTCCGTGGATGAGCGTGCAACCATGACGAACATGGCGGCCGAGGTTGGCGCGTTCACCGGTATCGTCAAGCCTGACCACCGCACCGTAGAGTTTCTTGTGAACGAGCGCGGAATGGATCGGGCCGAGGCGGAGGAGTTGTTGGAGGGTCTCGAGTCCGACGCCGACGCGGAATACGAGAAGGTGATCGACTTGACGGCAAGCGATCTCAAACCGCTGGTCGCGCTGCCGGGTGATCCCGGTAACGGTCTGTTCATCGACGAGTTGGGGGGACCGGTCAAGGTGGATATAGCCTACGCCGGTTCCTGTACCGCGGGCAAGAAGTCGGATATGGATATGTACGCGCGTGTGTTCCGCAGCGCATTGGAGCGCGGCGAGCGCGTACATCAGGACGTGAGTTGTTTCATTCAGTGTGGTTCCCAGGAAGTGCGACGCTACTGTGAGGAGCGGGGGTATCTCCGTTTGTTCGACGCAGTCGGTGCGACCTTCATCGAACCGTCGTGCGGTGCGTGCATCAACGCCGGTCCCGGAGTTTCGTACGATAAAGAGACCGTCACGATCAGCGCGATCAACCGCAACTTTGCCGGTCGCTCGGGTCCGGGGCGACTCTACTTAGCCAGTCCCTACACGACGGCCGCGAGTGCGATAGCAGGGTGTATTACGGCGTGGGAGGTTGAAGACAGGATAGCCGTCTAACCGTGGCTGGTCGGTAGCAGCCTTCGATTCGCTGTCGTGCCGGCTGTGTCCCGCTGCGCGCTGCAGTTCGCGCGCAGTGGTCGGCTATCCCAACTACGGCAAGGCTCACAGAGGCACGCTGCGGGAGACGG
>JBHHZE010000003.1:0-114558 GCA_046757925.1 Gemmatimonadales bacterium | reverse complement strand
GGCCGGAGGACTACGACCTCGTCCTGCGCCTGCTCGAGCGCGGAGCGCACGTGGTTTCTGGCCTCCCTGGCAAACGGGCCGTCGGGAGAGATGGAAATCACTCGCTGCCAGTGTTCAATGGCATCCGAATACTGCCTAAGTCGGGCGAGTACCACGCCGGCGAAGAAATGCGCCCCAACGTCTGCATCGTCGTGTGCCAGAATCCGTCGAAAGGCCTGCAGCGCAGGCTCGAGTCTTTCGTCCTCCAGCAGGGAGCGCCCAAGGGCCAGTAGCGCCGCGAGGTCAGATGGATCATTCACCATCATATCCGCCAATAGATTCACTGCCATCTTGGGATGTCCTGTGGTTCGATAGACTCGTGCCAGCGCTAGACCCGCTGCCGCAAACGTGGGAAGCGCTTCCAAGGCGGACCTGTAGTGGCGCTCGGCGCCGGTCCAGTCCTGCTTTTCCTCACAGATACGGCCGAGGTCGGCATGGGCCTGGGCCAGTCGGGGGTTCAGCAGCAATGCGGCCTCGTAGGCTCGCTGCGCAGCCTCCGCGTCTCCCATGGCGGCCGCAACATCACCCTCGAGCTTGAGGATATCTGCTCGATGCGGTGCTCGCTCGCGCGCCAGCCGCAGCGCCTCCAAGGACTTTGCCGGATCACCCGTGGCGAGCCGCGTTCGTGCGAGCGTTACGAGAATATCGGCGTCTTCCGGTCGCTCGTTGGCCAGTGAAGCGGCATCCTCGACGGCCTCGGCTCCGCGACCCAGCGCTAGCAGTTGTCGAACCTCGCCGAGCCGCGCGTCCGCACGATCGGACATTTGTGCCCTTGCCGCCCGGTATCGCTCGAGGGCCTCGCCGTGAAGGCCGCGCCGATCAAAGATTTGGGCGGAGAGGACTTGGGCCTCCACGCTGTCCCCTCCACGGCCTGTGGCGCGACCGAGTTCTGCGGCCGCGAGATCGAGCAATCCCTTGTTCAGATAGTCCTTCGCCAGCGACAGTCTGTCGCGCGACGCCGGTGGCCCCGTCTGCGATTCAGGCTGTTCGAGTTCTGCAAACAGCGTGTCGATGAGCCCCTGATCGAAGCTCAGAGGCCGGACGGCGTCGGCAGTCACCTCCGCTGATATTTCAGGGAGATGAGATATCGTGGGGTCTTCGTACTGCAGGTCGATCGCCAGGCGGAATTTTTGAGGACTATAATAAGGATTGAGAGTCTGGGCCCGAGTAACTTCGCGCAGAGCGCCGTCATAGTCCCCCAAAGCTGACAGGGCAAAGCTCAGATTGTAATGTGGCTCCGCCAGTTCAGGATCCTCCTCTACCGCCCGAGCGAAGGCGTTCCGTGCATCTTCCTTGCGGCCCATCTCCGTGAGAACGACTCCAATGCCGTTCCAGGCGAGCGCTTGCGGGCCTGGGCTGTCGAGGAGCTTCTTGAACGCGCTCAGAGCAAGTTCGAGGCGATTCAGCTTGAACAACAACAACCCGAGATTCAGTTGCGGGATTGGCAACGGACGCTCCGTTCTAACCGCCTCCATCAATGTGTCTAGTGCCTCTTCGGAGCGCCCGTGCTGGATCAACGAAATCGCGAGGTTGTTCAAGGCAAGCGAGTAACCTTCCTTCAGTCTTACGGCCCGTCGGTAAGACTCGATGGCTTCCGCCGATCGGCCCAACTGATGGAGAGCTACGCCTCTTTCGTTCCAGAGTTTTGCGGAGTCGGGCACTTCTGCAACGAGTTGGTCGTATAGTTGGAGAGCGGCGGACGGGTCCCTCTGCAAGAGGTGCACTTCCGCCATGGCTTGCCGGGCCTGAACACTGTCCTCGCCACGCTCCCGGGCTATCCCATACTCCCTAAGGGCTTCCCGGTAGTAGCCGCGCTGTCGCAGCGCCAGCCCGAGACCGAGGTGTGGGTTTGCAGCTCCTGCGCCTGATGATCGGACAGAGGCCGGAGGAACCTTGCCGTCATCCGAGCGGTCGCTGGTAATCCTCTCCAGCGAGAGGTTGGTATGGGCTCGACTGAAGGCCGGATTGAGCTGAATGGCACGTTTCGTAGCCGCCGCCGCTTCTTCATGGAGGTCTAAGTCGCCCAACACGAAGGCCATGAGATAATGCGCATCGGCGTGCTCGGGATTCAACTCGACAGCCGCTCTGAGTTTATCCAATGCCTCGCGGTTGAGACCGCGATTGTAGAGCACCTCACCCAGATAGAATCGTACTACGACACTTTGTTGGTCGAGTTCAGCAGCACACTCCAGGAGTCGCGTGGCCTCCTCCATCCGACCGGTGTTCTTCTCCGCCAGTGCCAGCTGGATGAGCGCCGCCAGATCCTCTTCGTCCTCGGCAACGAGCGCGCGGAATTCGTCGGCCGCGGCCTCGAACTGTCCCATCGCCGCAAGTGCCTTGCCGAGTTCCCATCTACTACCGCGGTCGTCAGGACTCGCCCGCAACCGTTCTCGCAACTGTGTTATCCGCTGATCATAGAAGCCGGTGCGCCGACGCGCCATCTCCAGGTTCCGCTGCGCCACGAGCATTTTGGAGTCCAGTTCTAGGGCTCGGGAGAACTGCTCGACGGCTTCATCCACGAGACCGTTCACATAGTACAGAGCACCAAGGTTGTTGTGGGCACCGGCGTCTGACTGATCGATCCGGTGCGCAAACGACAGGAGCGCGGCTCGTTCCTGATCGCCCAACGCCATTTTTTAGCTCAGTTTGACCGCATCTAGAACGGCCTTGAGTGATGCCGGATCTGGTAGGAGAAGGAAATGTCCGGTCAGCGTTCGCTCCGCTTCATCGAAGTGAAAATCCGTCTCGACGCAAAACATCTGGTCACGTTCACTGCCGAAACCTAGATGGGCGGTCGTAAGAACTGCGCTGGCTACATCTATGACCAGGCTCGGAACCGAGGGCAGGAGCATCATGCCCATGAAATCAGAGAGCGCGTTCATGTATGCACCACCCAGAATATTCCCAGCCTCCTTGAGACTCGAGCGTTCCAGCTCGTCAAAAGACTCAGTCGCGCCGGGACTTCTCTTGAGTAGCAGATCGCACAGCAGCTTCGCGTTCGCGGCCGGCATCATCAATAGATTCCTGCCTGTCAGATCTCCCAACATGTGCATCAGTACCGCAGCGACTATCTCTTGAGGATTCCCCAAGACATCGGAGATCTGCTCCAGATCGGTAACCGTGATGGTGGGTACATTGATCATGATTCGGCGATCTGTGAGCTGCGAGAGCGCGGTCGCTGCGTGTCCTGCACCTATGTTGGCAACCTCCTTCAGCGCGTCGAGCTGCCGCGGCTCCAAATTGATCAGATCATTCATGTCGTGTCTCCTACACCAGTCCGCCGGCATCGAGAATGAGAGCGGGCGACCCATCACCAAGTATGGTTGCCCCTCCGAATATCGGCAGCATTCCCTTGGGTTGCTCAAACGATTTTACCACAATCTCCTGCTGTCCAGCGACCGAGTCCACCACCAATGCAGAACGTCGATCTCCGATTTGCAAGACGACAACGGGGCTGCGCACGGGGGGCCTCCCCGACACACCCACTAGTTCTCGGAGATTGAGGAGCGGGACCACTTCGTCTCTGAGCGACAGGACTGCGCGTTCCTCCAACTGCGTAACGGCCGCTGGATCCAAATCCAGAGTCTCAGCGACGTGAGTGATCGGTAACACGTAGTTTTCGTCCCCCACCTGCGTCATCAACGCCCGGACTATTGCCAGACTCACGGGGAGTCGCAGGGTAAACGTCGTACCTTCACCGGGCTCGCTTCGAATCTCCAGTCCGCCACCGAGTGCCCGTAGCTGTGCAACAACCGCATCAATCCCCACACCGCGTCCCGACACCGCCGAAACAGTTTTGGCGGTACTAAACCCCGGCCGGGCCAGCACTCGGAGCATCGCTTCATCAGTCAAAGAATCTACGTCCGATGCGACCAGCCCATTCTCTTTCGCATCAGCCAGGATCTTTTGTCGATCTATGCCCCTCCCATCATCGCTCACCCTGATTGCCACCGTGGCGCGCTCGCGTAGCGCCGTAAGGACGATCCGACCCTCTCGGGGCTTACCATTGCGCTCCCGCTCATCCGGGGTCTCGATCCCGTGATCCACCGAGTTGCGCAGCAAGTGCACTAGTGGATCGGCAATGTCGTCCAGGATCGCGCGGTCCAGCTCGATCTCCTTACCCTCTACCTGGAAACTCACTGACTTGCCCAGCTCGCGTGCTAGGTCCCGAACTAGACGGGGAAAGCGATCGAATACTTGCCACACCGGCGTCATCCGAGCCTGAATGATTTCCGACTGGAGCACTCCCGCAAGTTGGGAGATCTTTGCAGCAACATCGTCCAGCGCGGGATCCGAGAGTTTCGCGGACACCGCCAGCAGTTGGTCTCTTGCTGTCACCAACTCGCCCATCAAGTCCATGAGCGCGTCCAGTCGGCGGAGATCGATTCTGACGTGTCGCGTCCTGCCGACAGTCCCGGTCTCTCGGCGCGAATCTTCAGCACCAACCGTTACGCTGGCGACGTCGCCCGCAGCCTTGATTTCTCTCGTAATGACATCTGCGCCGGCGGTCGTCTCGATTCTAAAGCTGAACCGCCCACCGAAATCGTCTGATTCGAGCGCAAGGTGTGACGGCCGGACATCAAGGACTTTCCCGATTTCATCCATTCGCTGCAGTACCACTGCAGCCCGTGCACCCTTCAAAATGCTGTCCGGTCGCAACAGGACCTCGACCGCTACACCCGGCCCTGCGGATCGGGCGGCAGAGGGGGCGGAGATCTCCAGAGACGGCCGTCTCTTGACTTCTCTGAAGCCGCCTGCCGCTTCATCCAGCACCGCTATCAGGTCTTCGGCGAACTCGGCACTCCTCCCTGCTACTGCTGCCTCGATCGCCCGCTCCAAAGCGTCCGCAGTGCGGAACAGCAACTCGATGGTGTCTTCGGAGGCTCTCTTCTCGCCGCTGCGGAGCACGTCCAGCAGGTTCTCGGCATGATGCGCCAGATTGGAGACCGACGAGTAGCCCATGGTAGCTGCCATTCCCTTGATCGTGTGCACCGAACGGAATATGCCCCTTATGGGTTCGAGTGTCGCGGGATCCCGCTCCCATTCCAACAGCTGTTGGTTGATGGCACCGAGATGCTCGGTACTCTCGGCGAGAAAAAGTTCTCCGTACTGCGATAGGTCCATGCTCTAACCTAGCACGCGCTGCACAGCTTCGAGCACACGGGATGGCTGGAAAGGTTTCACCACAAAGTCCTTGGCGCCGGCTTGTATGGCTTCGACCACGAGAGCTTGTTGACCCATGGCACTACACATCAGGATTCTGGCCCCGCTGTCGATCTTCATTATTTCCCGGACCGCGTCTATTCCCCCCATATCCGGCATGACAATATCCATCGTTACCAAATCGGGCTTTAACAGCCGGAATTGCTCGACCGCCTGGATCCCGCTTTCGGCCTCTCCCACGACTTCGTACCCGGCCTGGTTCAGGATGTCACTGATCATCGTTCTCATGAAAATGGCGTCGTCACAGATGAGTACGGTATTGCTCACCATCCCCCCTTACGCGATCAGGATCGGAGTTAGTAATGCGTCGATATCTAGGAGCACAAAAGATACACCATCGCGGCGGCCCACTGCCTCCACAAAACGTGAGTCAATTCCCGGTAGGTCGTAGCTGTCAACCAGGTTGTCGCCCGTAATCGAAAACAGGTCTACCACCGAATCGACCTTCAACCCCACGGTCTGCCGAGCTACGTCGAGAAGGATGATTGGCCCGTGGTGTTCTTCCGGAGGATAACCCAGGGCACGCCTCGAATCTACCAGCGTCATGAGGTGACCGCGAACATTGATCAGCCCGACAACGGCATCAACCGCGCCGGGTATTCGCGTAGCGGACAGGCCCGGTACGATTTCTCTGACTAGAACTGCCCTGACCGCACATGCCAACTCTGCCACACGAAAGACCAGCAACCGCACGCCGGACAGATCGGCTCCCTCAGCAGAAGAAGCCAAGATACTCTAGGACATTAGCGCGATCAAGCAATCTCGAATCGTTACTGGCGACCGCCAGAACATCTCCCAAATCGGCCGGCCAATCGGCCCGAAAATCGCAGGGCTCACGACTGATCGGATGGGAGAAGCTGAGCCACGCCGCGTGAAGGGCCTGCCTGCCCACCGCTCCGTCCACTTCTTGTGCTCGTTTTCGCTGGGCACCGGTCATCCGCCGACTTCCTCCCCCGCCGTAGACGGGATCGCCCACAACAGGATGCCCGATGTGATTGAGATGCACACGAATCTGGTGAGTGCGCCCCGTTTCGAGCCTCACTCTCACGAGATCGCAGACATCAAACCGGGCTATCGGCTCAACTCTACTCTTGGCGGTGCGGCCCGTCGCCAGAACGGCCATACGCTTGCGGTCTCTGGGATGGCGTCCAATCGGGGCGTCGATTTCGACCGGCTCATCGATGTGCCCCCATACCAAAGCCGCATAGACTCGACTCATCTGCCGCGCTCCCAACGCCCGAGCCAGACCTGCATGGGCGGAGTCTGTTCGTGCCAAGACCATGAGGCCGGAGGTATCCTTGTCCAAGCGATGCACGATGCCCGGCCTGGCCGCTCCCGCGGACAACTTGGTTCCTCTGGCGGTCAGGGCGTTGAGCAGAGTGTCATTCCAGTGTCCCGGAGCGGGATGCACCACCAGTCCGGCAGGTTTGTTCAGGACGACAAAGGCATCATTCTCTGCCACGATATCGAGCGGAACCGAGTATGGCTCCAAGTGACGTGGAGCGACACTCGGCTCGACTGGGACCCGGACTGACACCAAATCTCCCCGTCCGAGCGTTCTCGACGAGCGAGCCCGGTCCCCGTTTACATCCACCGCCCCATCGGCGATCAGACGTGCAGCCTGGCTGCGAGAGTAGGAAAGCTGGTCGGCGAGAAATCGATCGAGCCGTTCCGTGACCGCGGCCACCACCTGAAAGTCTAACTGCCGCTCCACGCGGTCGGCGACCTGCCTAGGACGAGACTTCGGCCGGGCTGGCAGGCTCTCCGCTTGCCTCTTGCTCCTGTTTGCCCTCCGACCACAAGATCGTGGCGAGCGCCACGGCACCACAGCTGACAGCCATGTCAGCCACGTTGAAGGTCGGCCAGTGAAAGCGCTGTATCCAGACGTCAATGAAATCCACAACACCGGCAGGATTTGTGATGCGGTCTATGAGGTTGCCGACTGCCCCACCGCATACGAGACCGAGTGTGAAGAGACGGAAACGCTGTTCCGGCAAGGTCTGCCGTACCATGGCCCCTAGCACAATGAGCGCAACGATGGCCAGCCCCATGAAAATCCAGCGCGAATATTGACCAACATCTATGCCAAATGCCGCGCCAGGATTGTGCACCAGCCGGAAGCTGAGCCATTCACCCACGATGGGCACCGAGCCGTGAGACAGTCGAGCCACCGCGAGTTGCTTAGAAGCAAAGTCCAGCACTACTATCGACACACCCACCAGCCAGAACAATACGCGGCTACTCTTCCTTGCCATCTTCCTCCTTGGCTTTGCACTTGATGCACAGCCTGGCATGTGGTAGGGCATCGAGTCGCTCGAAACCAACTTCCTCACCACAGTCATGACAGCATCCAAACGTCTTGGGATCGCGGTACAGTCGCCTCAGGGCCTCGTTGACATGCCAGAGATATCGGCCCTCCTTCGACGCGAACAGGAATTGCTTCTCACGCTCCATCGCATCTGTTCCCTGGTCGGCCATGTGGAAGGAATACGCAGACAGATCGCCGTCCGCGCTCTGTAGCGTGCCACTGAATTGCTCACCGTAGTAGCCCAGTTCCTTGGTCACCCGCTCACGTTCTTCCAGAAGGCGTTTTTCCAGATGAGCCAGCTGCTTCTTATTCATGCGCCGTTACCGTCATCCTTACTTGCTTTCGGGTTATCGTTTCCTTCCAGGTACTTCCTGAGCGATATCACCGCCACGAGGTCATCGATCTCAACGGACTCGCAAACATCGGCGTCAGGCCACTCCGAATCTACTTCCACCTGCCTAGCCAGCGTCTCGTGGGCTATAAATGTGCCAAAATCGTCGATCGCTGCCAAGACTCCATCTGAGCCGCGAACGCTCACGGCTATCCGTGTATCGTAATCATATCCGGCCTGTTTGCGCAGCCTCTGGATACGATTCACCATCTCCCGGGCTAGGCCCTCGCGCTCCAGTTCCAGCGAGACCTTCGGATCGAGCGCAGCGACATACGGTCCCTCGCTCTGCACCAGCCAATCGGTCACGACGTCACGCTCTATTACGACATCATCCGGTTCATAGCGAAAGGTCCTTCCATCTACGACCACCTCCTGGCCCTTGCCAGCTTCCAGATCCCGCAGCTGGCCGGGTTCGAGCAGCTGCGCTGCGCGTGCCGCCTCAGGCGTGTCCTTACCATATACCTTTCCCAACGTGCGGAAGTTCGGTTTGGCTCTCAAGCTTACCAGATCCACGTCGGACTCGGCTATGAGGACCTCACGCACGTTGACCTCGGCCGCCAAGATGTCCAACAACGAGTCGAATTCAGCACCTCTGACGGCCGCTGGAAGCGCCACCTTCAAGCAGGCCAGTGGTTGCCTCACCCTGATGCCGCCGTCTTCGCGTGCACGTCTGGCAAGCGACGCCAAGGTTCGGACCGCGTCCATCGCGCGATCCAGCCGCTCCAAATGGCGTCCCCGACTCTCTGGAAACTTGGCGAGATGAACCGACTCGCCGTGCAGTTGGCGGTGAATGGCATCACTGAGAAAAGGGGCGGCTGGGGCGAGTAGCCTGCTCACCGTAGTCAGTGCCTCATACAAGGTAGTCAGTGCGCAGGGATCAGCGCTGGCATCGGGGGCCCAGAAACGTGAGCGGTTCACCCGCACGTACCAGTTCGAGAGATCCACGTCGCAGAACTCCATAATCGCCCTAATCCCGCCTGTGACATCGTATCCAGACCACGCTTCATGCACAGTGTCTACCAGCCGGTCCAATCTGCTGAGCAACCATTGGTCTACCGCGGGGGGCTCTTGCAAAGACATTGCGTCCCGCGGTTCCCACTCTTCTGCGTAGAGTGAGAAGAAGCCATAGGTGTTGCGGAGTTGGTGCAGAAACCCGAGCGATACATCTGGAATTGCCTTCTGGTCGAATTTCTTCGGGAGCCAGACCTGGCTACTGGCTATCAGGTAGAGTCTCACGGCATCGGCCCCAAACTCCTCGACAACATCGAAAGGACTGACGACATTGCCAAGCCGTTTCGACATCTTACGGCCGTCCGGATCCAGCACCAGGCCGTTCACGATGACGTTGCGGTACGCCGGCTGCTCGAACACCCCAGCCGCTATGGCGAGCAGCGAGTAGAACCAACCCCGCGTTTGATCCAATCCCTCACAAATGAAGTCAGCCGGAAAGTGACGTTCGAACTCTTCACGGTTCTGCGCATGGGGATAATGCCATTGAGCGTACGGCATCGAGCCGGAATCAAACCACGCGTCTATCACTTCCGGTACCCGGTTCATGGTTCCGCTGCACTCTGTACAAGCAAATTCAAGCGAGTCGATGTAGGGTTTATGTGGATCGAAGTCGTCAGGCAGCGGCCGGCCTCTGAACCGTGCCAGTTCGGCATAGGAACCGATCACGACACGATGAGTGTCGTCACGATCACAGATCCACACGGGTAGCGGCGTACCCCAGAAACGGTCGCGCGACAACGCCCAATCTACGTTGTTCTCTAACCACTCACCGAATCGACCGACCCCAACCTCCCGAGGATGCCACTGCACACATTGATTGATCTGGATCATCCGATCCTTGAACGCGGTCGTCCGGACGAACCAGGACTTTCTAGCGTAGTAGATGAGCGGCGAATCGCAGCGCCAACAGAAAGGATAGGTGTGCTCGTAACCCTTGGGTTGGTACTTCCCGAATAGCTTTCCGTCTTCCTGCAAGCGTTCGGCTATGATACCGTTGGCGTCGAAGACTCCCACTCCATTGATCTCTTCCAACGAGGTCCCGGCGAAAGCTCCGGTTTCGTCTACGGGATTGACATACGCCATTCCCTCTCTCTCCACAACCGCATAATCGTCCGCGCCGAACGCAGGAGCGATATGTACCAGACCCGTTCCTTCTTCGCTCGTCACAAAATCGGCCGCCGCCACGCGGAACGCACGTTCGCCGGCATCGATACTCACCGCGTCAATCAACTGCTCGTACTCGGCACCAACCAGCTCAGAACCCGGAAAATCGGCTACTTGGGAGAATTGGGCAAGCGGTTGACCGCCTCCGACACCTGGCACGACTGTTCGCTCGGCGATCGATTTCTCGACAATCACATGACGGCCGTCGATATCCAGCTCGACATATCGAAAACCGCTATTGACCGCTATCGCAACATTCGACGGCAGCGTCCAAGGGGTCGTAGTCCACACCAACAAGAACCTCGATGTGTCGTTGCGTTCCTTGAGGCGGAACAGCACATATATCGAGGGACTGCGGTGGGTGTCATACCCTAAGGCAACTTCGTGACTGGACAGAGCCGTACCACACCGCCCACAGTAGGGCAAGACCTTGTGTCCCTCGTACAGCAGGCCCTTCTCCGCCAGTCGTTTTAGCAGCCACCAAACGGTCTCCACGTAGTCCTTCGTGTAGGTGATGTACGGTCGGTCGTAATCGAGCCAGTACCCTATCCGTTCGGAGAGTGATTCCCAATCTGATTTATACTGAAAAACATTCTCCTTACACCGCTCGTTGAACTCTGCAACCCCATAGGCCTCGATATCGGATTTGCCGCTGATTTTCAGCTGTTTCTCCACTTCGATCTCCACCGGCAACCCATGCGTATCCCACCCCGCGATCCTGGTAACAGACTCTCCTCGCATCGTATGGTATCGGCAGATGAGATCCTTGATGGTGCGTGCAAACACGTGGTGAATGCCAGGTCTGCCGTTCGCAGTTGGCGGCCCTTCGTAAAAGACGAACGGCTTGCCACCGGCCGTAGCGGCAAGACTGCGATGAAACAAGTCTTCGGCCCGCCATTGCTCGAGCAGTCGCTGCTCCAGCCTGCTCAAGTCAGCTTCCAGTGGCTCGTATCCCATCAGTTCATACGCCGCAGAACTCCGGTAACCAAACCGCTGAGATTTGGCTCGGCCTTCTGCGCCGTCGCGATAATCTTCTTTATGTCGGCGGGCTCGAGAGCGTCGGGCATGCATGCGTCAGTGACGATAGAGATACCGAGCACTTTCATACCACCATGGACCGCGACAATCACCTCCGGTACGGTCGACATGCCAACCGCATCTCCCCCGATACTCCGAAGAAGCCTGTACTCCGCGGCCGTCTCCAGATTGGGGCCGGGGACCGCCACATACACCCCTTCTCTCAAAACGATCTTCATGTCACGCGCCACTGAACGGGCCAATTCTCGCAGCGCACGGTCGTAAGGCTCCGACATGTCCGGAAACCTCGGTCCCAGCGCATCATCGTTGGGCCCTATGAGCGGATTGTCCCCCAGGAGATTGATGTGGTCGGCAATGAGGACCAGATCGCCAGGCGACCATAGTGGCTGCATTCCTCCGCAGGCGTTCGACACCACCAATGTGGATGCACCCATCGCACGCATCACACGTACGGGGAAGGTGATTTGTTTCATCGAATATCCCTCGTAGCGATGGAAGCGCCCCTGCATCGCGACGACCCACTTGCCACCTAGCTGCCCCACCAGCAATCTTCCGCTGTGGGTCTCGACAGTGGAAAGCGGAAACCCCGGGATGTCCCCATATGCAATTTCCGCACTGACCTCGATCTCTCGAGCCAAGCCGCCCAATCCCGTACCCAGAATCACCGCCACCTGTGGCTCGATATCACACGACCGCATCACGACATCCACCGCGCGGTTTATCGCTGCCCTCATTTCGGCCGTCACGGCTGTGCTTCCGGCGGGGAACCGTCCTGTTCGTGCTGTGCCAGAACATCGAGTTCCGACAGGTGACGGTCGAGTAGCCGCCGGAACGCGGCGAGATACGCCCGAAATTGACGCTGCACCTCCTCGGTACCACGAATCACATTATCTTCCGCTTCCCTGGCTTCGTCCACAATTCTGTCGGCCCGGATCCGGGCCTCCTGAATAATCAGGTCGGCCTCGTGTTGAGCCGCCTCCTGGGTCCCCGCTCTCAGTTCCTGTGCCATCATGACGGCATCATTAATGGCCTTCTCACGCTCGCGGAGCGATTTGAGCTGCTCACGGGCGTTTTGTAACCGCTCTTCCAATACTAGGCGGTCCTTTATCAGTCGCTCCATCTCCTCGGCGACACGTTCTTTGAAATCCTCCACTTCCACAGCATTGTACCCAAGCGCCGTCCTACGGAATTCCTGCGATCGCACATCTATCGGTGTGAGACGGAATTCTGACTCCGTCACGGTCTTTCTCCGAATAACGCTGTACCCAAACGCAATATGGTTGCTCCTTCAGCAATCGCAGATCTGAAGTCGTGTGACATTCCCATGGACAGCTCGGGATGTGACACACCTGACGACGCGAGCCTCTCGCCAAGCCGGCGCAGATCCGCAAATACCTCGCGCTGAACGCGTTCGTCGTCCACAAACGGTGCCATTGTCATCAGTCCTCTGAGTCGTAGTGTCGGGA
Organism: Gemmatimonadales bacterium; assembly: GCA_046757925.1. Classification (GTDB taxonomy): domain Bacteria; phylum Gemmatimonadota; class Gemmatimonadetes; order Gemmatimonadales; family GWC2-71-9; genus JAZDCZ01. The sequence goes on along the minus strand of JBHHZE010000003.1, from coordinate 101,918 downwards.
GCCCTAGCACCGTCGAGCAAATCTCCTCCACCTCTTCCGGGTCGCATCCCGTCTTTTGTGGTTCACGCGCTACGTTCACTTGCACCAATACGTCCAACGACACCGCATGGTCGCTCCGCACAACAGCCTTGTGTAGTGCCCGGGCCAATCGTACCGAATCGACCGAATGCACGAGATCGAAATTTCCGGGTATGTACTTTGCCTTGTTCGTCTGCAAGTGCCCAATCAAATGCCAGCATAACGGCAGCTGCCGCACTTCATCTATCTTGTCCATCGCTTCTTGCACCCGATTCTCGCCTACGTTCGCCAAACCCACCGAGTGTGCCGCGACGACCGCATCCACGGGATGTCCCTTCGTCACTGCCACGATCCTGACCTCTGAAGAATTCCCCTCCTTGACTTTGATGTGCTCGATTTCCTCCCGGACGCGAGCCAAGTTCTCGGAGAGTGCCGCAAATTTCATAGCGTGGAAACTTAGCGTGATGACTATCCGGCTACAAGCAAGCCTCTCCGGCCCGCTTAGGCTATCTGCCTATAGGTGTATCTCCAGAAACCGGAGAAGGTGCGGCCGCGGGCGCCGGTGGCACGATCAAAGATTGCGAAAGTGGGGAGAGGTGAAATGCACGTTGGAAATTCTCTAGACCGCGGGCTCCATCGCCCCGTGCCACATAGGCCTTAGTCAGCGAGTAAAAAGCAAAGCTCAAGTTGGTCGCAATGTTTCGGTTCCAGGGATCCAGCTCGAGGCTGTCCACCGTGAATAAGTCGGCGTAGCGATAAACTTTCCAAACCAGCGAGTCCGTCCGTGGTACGTCGACCGGAACCCGCAAGATGCCCGGCCCAAGCCGTGTTGTATCGGGCGGACTCTGGATATTCAACTTGAGCAACAAACCTTCCTGGGTGAGATACTGTCCCAGTTGCAGCCAGCTGTCGTCCCCCACGGTCAGCGAAAAATAGATCGGCCTCCGGCGCCAGTTCTCCTGCACCAATCTCAGGATCAGGACATCCTTCACATAAAGCGGCGTATTCGCCTGATAGGTTTGATCGATCCGCCCTTCACGGAAGTGCACCGGGCTGCTCAACAGACTCGCTCTGAGAGTCGCGATCTGCGCATCCGACATGGAGTGCAACGGCGGGGGCGCGCTGTCGGGTGCCGCACCCGCGAACCATGGAGCCTGCTCGCGGTCGAACGGCCGCACCGGGTTGTCTCGCAATTGGCGAATGTACCAAGCGGTGTTGCCCAGCGACAGGTTGACCACGGACACATCCTGCCTGATTTTCTCCACTTCCTGGGCATACCAAAGGGGAAAGGTATCATTATCGCCAAGTGTGAAGATGATCCCGTACGGCTCGGCCGATTGCAGCAGGTCGTATGCAAAATCGCGCGCGAATTCTGCCTCGGGACCATGCTTTCGGCTTGCAGCTTTGAAATTCAGACCGAATGGCAGCAGCGCAATCAGAAACACCGATGACGCAAGTGTGCTATTGACACCATGGCGCGCAAGTCGATCCCGCATTGATCGGTAGATGCCGGCCAATCCTATTCCTGCCAGCATACCCCACACCTGGAAGGACACCGTAAAGAAATAGTCCCGCTCGCGCACCTCATGCATGTCAGCGCCCGGAAAAACGTTCCAACCCAACGAGTAGCCGGGCTTGAAATTCATATATCCCATCAGGCCCGGTCCTGTCACCGCGAACAGTGTTATCAACAACCAAAAGACCGACCGATCGCGCTCTTTCAATATCCTGGCACCATAGATGCCGAGTGTGACAAAGAAAAGCGTGAATGGTATCCTGGCCGGGATCCATTTTAGAAACGGAATGTCGACGAGCGGCGTGTTGCGGGCAAACACCGGATCCGTAGGCGCGAGTCCGTTCGCCCACTGCCAATCGAAGTATTGCAGATAGTTTTGTATCTGCAACATGATGAGCGTCAAAGACCTACCCGGGTTATCCGGCCCGGACGGAAAAATCGGGTTGTCGAATGGTGAGCGCGGTGGATACTGCTTGCGAGCTATCACGGCTTTCAAGCTCTCCCACGTTGCGGGATCCGCCTCGTTGATGAATGGGCCGTGCTGAGCGCGAATATAGAGAAATCCATAGACCGTTGCTCCCAACAGCACGACGCCCAATATCATTGCAGCGAACCTGACGCCGCCCAACTTCGTCGCATATCCTGCAGCGCCAAGAAAGGCCAGGCCCCCAAACAAGAGAATGCCGGAGTTGCCCAGCCCCGTTCCCAACATCAGCAGCCACGCTCCATTCAACATGGCCCATTGGGCCCACTCCACCCTCCTGTCCTGTTCGAACTCCAGGGGCTCGGTCTTGAGCACGTGGGCGACGAAGACGATCAGCGCAGGGCCGACGAGCAAGGCCAATAGGTGGCTCCCCAACGAGATCGCCTGTAGATAAACCGCAAGTAGGAGGAACTGTGCCGCACGCGGCCGGCCCCGATTTTCACGCCAAAGCCAGGCGAGCAGCGCCGTGGCACCTATGCTGAATGTGGCGACGACGTAAACTTCGGTCTCGTTCGAGTTCTGCCAAACAGTAAACACGAATGCGGAAATGATGGCGGCGGCGGCGGCACCACCCAAGGCAAATGTCCGGTCGCCCAGCAGCCCATGAGTACGGCCGCGCAGAGTTCTCAGGAGCAGCAGGAAGAATAGGGCCGCGCCCCCCGCACTGAATGTCGCGGTCATCAGGTTGGTCCTGTAGGCAAACCCGCCGATCGCAACTACACGGCCCCAAACATTCGCCATCATTGTAAACAAGGGGGTCCCGGGCGGATGCGGGATTCCCAATATCTTGGACGTTGCGATGAACTCACCGGCGTCCCACAGCGTGACCGTGGGTGCCAGTGTCCAGACGTAGCCCGCCAATACCACACCAAAGAGGACAATTGCGGCCACGCACTGGAGCCTCCGGTCGTGCGCCACGGCCGCGCTCGGCACAATGGGCGAATCTTCGGATTCAGAGGCGACTCTTGTCTGTGCCGCCACCGGGGTAAGGCTGGGTTTCATTGTAGAACAAACCGGGTTTTAAGCAGGAGAAGCCTCGCCTGGAGCGTCGGTAAGCGCAAGTGAGGGCCTGTCTTGTCCGGCGAGAGCATCTCTCACCAGATCGGCGCTTACGCCTCGACGCAGCAGACCCCGAGTTGCAATGGAGATCTTGGCTGTTTCTTCAGAAACCACTACGACCGCAGCATCGGTCTCCTCGGATAGACCCAGGGCGGCGCGGTGCCGGGTCCCCAACGTCCGATCGGTCACGGGGAACTGCGTCAATGGCAACACACACCCGGCCGCCACGATCTGGTCGCCGCGAATGATCACCGCTCCGTCGTGCAAGGGAGAGTATGGAGTGAATATAGTGGCGAGTAGATCGGCCGATACATTCGCCTGCATTTCGGTGCCCGATTCCAAATAGGGGTTCAAGGACACCTCTCCTTCCAAAACGATGATCGCCCCGGTTCCGCTACGCGAAAGCCTACCCACTGCCTCAGCGATCTCGTCCGCCACGGCCTTCTGGGTCGTGCCCGTCAGAAACCGGATCGCGCGTGACGTGCCGAGCCGCGCCAGAGCCTGGCGTAGTTCGGGTTGAAAGACTACCACCGCCGCGAACGCTCCGTACGTGAACACAAGACCGAGGAGGGTTGTAATCATGTCGAACTTGAGGAGCACCGCCCCAAAATAGATCAGCACAAGAGATATCAAGCCGACTAAAATCTGGAACGCCCGTGTGCCCGCCAAGAACATTAGCAGACGATAGATGACGTATGCGACGATGAGAATCTGCACCACGTCGCTCAAGCCCGGGAACAAGAACCCAAAGTGTTCGAACGGCATTTATCTACTCTCTAACTTTCCACGCGGCCGAACGCAAGAACCTCACCCACGACCCGCACGGCGTGGACCCGAAATAAGTTGGCACCCAGCAGCAACGCGATCAGACAAACCGCCGCAGTCACTCGGTCGGCACCAAGCGTCGCGTGCTGCACCAACACGCGCAGGAAACGCTTCCGCGATGGACCCACCATCACCGGGAAACCACCGCGTTTAAGAGTTGGAAGCCCACCCAACAGCGAGTAATTCTGCTCCGGTAGTTTTGCGAACCCGAACCCGGGATCGAGCACCAATGCTTCGCGACCGACACCGCGTTCCTGTGCTAGGCCGACAGCCAGCGCCAATTCATGCGCGACGTTCGCAACCACGTCTGTGTAGCAGGTGTGATCGTAGCTGGATATCTCCGAGAATCGACCGCGCGAGTGCATCAGGATGAGTCCGGCGTTGTGCCTGGCACAGACATCCGCGACCCGTGCATCGAACCGCAGCCCGGAGACGTCATTTATCGCCCACACGCCTGCATCCAACGCTCGTTCTGCTATCTCCGACTTGACGGTATCTACACTGACCGGACACTCCGGATGCTGCCGTGCCAGTTCGCGAAGGACAGGTGCCAGACGGCGCCATTCTTCATCTACGGGAACGGATCGCGCTCCTCCTGGGCGAGTCGATTGCCCACCCACATCAAGCATGTCGGCACCTTCCGCGATCATTACGGCGGCATGGTCCAACGCAGCGGCAGGATCCATATATGTGCCACCGTCGCTGAACGAATCGGGCGTCACGTTGAGAATCCCCACGATCACCGGCCCGTCGAGTCGGACCGTACCGCGAGCGGTCATCCAGTCGGCACCCCGTTGGTCCGGCGGCGGCGCGTCAGCGAGTGCACGGCATAGTCCCGATTGCGCGTGACCTGGTAGGAGATCGGCGATGGACGCCAGCGGGAGAGCTTCGACGGTGTCCGTGGCCCGGTCCGGCCGCATGCCTCGCCGGATCAGAGCATCTCGCACCACGTCGTTCGTAGTGCGAGATGCCACCTCCGCCCGAGTCACGCCCCAGCAGGTTCGGCCGGCGGACTCCCCAGCACGGGGCCTGAGTCGGCCGGAGATGCCTTCTCTTCGCTAGGCCGGGACGGCGAACCCGCGGCACTCTCAGCGACTTCGGGCTTCAGTTCCGGAAGCTGTTTGCCCTCGGCAATCAGAGTCACCTCCTCGCGGTCGATAGTCTCCCGCTCCAACAATACTTCGGCCATACGGTGAAGCGTGTCCAAATCGCCTTTCAGAATGTCTTGGGCCCGCTTATATGCCTCTTCCAAGATCCGCCTCACCTCACCATCGACCAGCTCAGCCGTACTGTCGGATACGTCCCGATGCTGTGCGAACTCGCGCCCCAGAAAGATCTGGTGTTCTTGATCACCCACAGCCACAGGCCCCAAGGCATCGCTCATACCGAACTGCGTTACCATTCTTCGCGCCATCTCCGTGGCTTGCTGTATGTCTTGAGCCGCACCCGTGGTCACCTTGTCGAGACCGAAAATCAATTCTTCAGCGACTCGACCCCCATAAGCCATGGCAAGGCGGCCGAGAATATAGACCTTGGTATAGTTGTGCCGATCTTCTTCCGGCAGCGAGAACGTGAGACCCAGCGCCCTGCCCCTTGGCACTATGCTCACCTTGTGCACCGGATCGAGCTCCGGTATTCGGAGGCTGACTATCGCATGTCCCGCCTCATGATAGGCGGTGAGCTTTCGCTCCTCGTCGGCCAAGACCAGGCTCTTGCGCTCCACCCCAAGCATGACCTTGTCTTTGGCATCCTCGAGATCTTCCGCCTCCACCGCCGGCTTGTCGCGGCGTGCCGCTAGCAGGGCGGCCTCGTTGACTATGTTCGCGAGGTCTGCTCCTGCCAGACCGGGGGTAGCCTTGGCGATCACATCGAGCTTGACCTGATTGCCGAGGGGAATCTTGCGCACATGCACCTTGAGGATCATTTCGCGGCCGCGGACATCCGGCATGTCCACCACAATCTGTCGATCGAATCGCCCGGGCCTGAGCAACGCGGGATCCAAGACATCGGGCCGGTTGGTAGCTGCCAACAGGATCACGCCCTCGTTAGACTCGAACCCGTCCATCTCGACCAGGAGCTGGTTCAATGTTTGCTCCCGTTCGTCGTGTCCACCACCCAGTCCTGCTCCACGATGCCTGCCTACCGCGTCGATCTCATCGACGAAAATGATGCACGGAGCGTGAGCCTTCCCCTGCTCGAACAGGTCTCGCACTCGCGAGGCACCCACACCGACGAACATCTCAACGAAATCTGAGCCCGACATGGAGAAAAACGGACGCCCGGCCTCGCCCGCCACCGCGCGGGCCAGCAGAGTCTTCCCCGTACCCGGCGGTCCAACCAGCAGCACGCCCTTGGGCAACCGGCCACCGAGTCGTTGAAATTTCTGCGGATCCTTCAGGAACTCGATGATCTCTTCGAGCTCGACCTTGGCCTCTTCCGCGCCCGCCACGTCCTGGAAGGTGACCTTGGGCGTGTCAGCTGTGAGGAGCTTGGCCTTCGACTTACCAAACGAGAAAGCCCGGTTCCCCCCTTGCTGCACCTGGCGGAAGAAGAAGATCCAGAGTCCAATAAGAACGACCCACGGCAAGAATTGAATGAAGATGCTTCCAAACGACGGCTTGGGCTCCTTGGCAGTAATTGGAATATGCTTCTCTTCGATTCGCTCCAGCAGCTGTTCCGAATCCTGGATCGGAAGGACGGTGTTGAATCGCTGCACATCTCTTCCGTTATCCGATATCTGTTGCTTTAGAGTGCCCTTGAGGTATTTGCCATTCGTGATCTCTACGTCTGCAATATTGTTTTGGTCGAGCTCGCGACGGAACGTCGAGTACGCTAGTTCCACCGACTCCTCTCTCTTGGGCCCCAGCATCTGGTAAAACACCAGCGGGACCAAGATGACCAGCACCCAGAACAGCAGGTTCTTGCTCCTCATACCCCAGCCAACTTTCTTGGGCGGCAATCGTTCTGCCATATCTAGTCCTTCAAGGCCGCAATAAACGGCAAGTGGCGGAAATCTTCCGCGTAATCGAGCCCGTACCCTACGAGGAACTCGGGCGGAGCATCAAACCCCACGAACCGCGGCTCGTACTTGAGCGACGTAGCTATTCGCTTGTGCAGCAGAGCACACACGTCGAGGCTCGCCGGATCGCGCGTCTCAAACAACCGAACCAACTGGTTCAACGTAGCTCCTGAATCTACAATATCCTCCACGAAGAGCACTCGCTTACCAGCCACGTCGGCTTCAGAGTCGTAGTGCAGCCTGACGTGCCCACTCGATTTCTTGCCCGAGCCGTACGAGGCAGCGACCAAAAAGTCGAGCTGATGCGGCCGCGGAATGGCCCGCGCCAGGTCGCTCAGAAACATGAAACTCCCCTTTAGCAGTCCAACCAGGAGCAGATCCCCAGTATCATAGTATTCACCAATCTCCCGGCCGAGTTCCCCCACTCTGCGCTGGATCGTCTGCGCGTCGAAGATCACATCGACGGGGTGCCCTCCCGTCAACTCAAGAAGCTCCTGCTGCACTTGCCTCCAACCTAATAGATTCTTCGCCAACGTCGGGCACGTCCACGTCAGAGCGGCATACGCCCGGTATCCACAATACCTCGCCACAGCGCACCACAATCGGGTACGATGCCCGATCGCGCCATGGGACTCGCGCTTCCATGAGGACCTTCCTCACCTTGCGCCTCCCGACGCCACCCAGTGGAAAGATCCTGTCGCCCGGGTGAGATACCCTGATCTCACCGCTCCCGGACGTCACCCAGATCCTGTAGGAGTCGCGCTTCGACTCCTCGGCCGGCTCCCTTACCCAGGTGAACTCCCACCCCAGACACGCGGCTTCCCCACTGTCCGCACCACCCCAGAGAACAGGCTCCGGCTGGCCGGCATCCCCCGATGGGACTCTGGAGATGCGGAGCCGGGAAAACGCAATCGCCGCCTCCCAGCCCGAACCCAACTCCAGTCGGTGCCCGCTGGAACTCGTTCTCGCGAACTCTCGCAGACGGGCCGCTGATTTGGCTCCAATCACGCACCCGACCTCTCGTGCCAGGGCACGCAAGATACCGTCTGATAATGCTTTATCATACCTGTGAAACGGTGCACGATCAACCTCGACCTGATCCTGACTGCCCCGAAATCCCAGCTCCGGAAGCACCCGCAAAATCTGCGACCAAGCAGTTCGTTCCGCGGCGGCATGAGTTGCCACTCGCAGCAGCCGATTCTCGAGCTCCGGTCCGAAACGTTCGCTGAGCAGAGGCAAGACCTCTGCACGCAACCAGGAGCGGTCATGACGTGCGTCCAGATTGCTCGGATCCTCGAAAAAACCGCAGTCGGGTGCATGATTCTCGAGCCAGAAAGCCAATTCGGCTTTGTGGAACGGCAATAGAGGACGTCTCAAGCCATTGGGTCCGATGTCGGGAATACCGGCCAATCCGCCCGTGCCGGAGCCACGCATAAACCGGTACAGCACGGTTTCCACCTGGTCGTCGGCATGGTGGGCCGTGATGAGGTACGTCGTTCCCAAGCGCTTCTGGATCGCCCGGAGGGCCTCATAACGCGCCGCTCGAGCCCTGGTTTCGGTCGCATCACCGCCCAAAGACAACGTCGCAACGTGGCACTCCAGCGAATATCGAGCAGCCAGTTTCTCGACCTGCCGAGCGACCTTGGAACTCTCTTCCAAAATTCCATGGTCCACGTGAGCTACCGCTAGCTCTAACCCGAGTTCGCCGGACAAGCCGGACATGAGACCCACCAGTGCCACCGAATCCGGCCCCCCGCTCACGGCGAGGAGCGCGGTGCCGGAGACCTCGAACAGTTGCCGGTCCCGCACATGTCTGAGCAGCCGTGCAGCGAGATCGTCCGTCATTCGACTCCGGTCGCGTTCTTGCGGGCCTCCGCCAGATAGCCGGGCTTGAGACCGAGGAGATGCGACACCTTCCTCATCAGATAGCTCTCGTGCTTGGCAAGCTCACCGTCTGCGTAGACAACCCGCCACATGACTTCGGCCAGCACCATCTTCTGGCCAAGGTCGTAACGATCGGAGATCAGACGAGTGAACTGGTAAAGATCGACCGCCCGTGTGCGTTCCCGTTCCGCAAGTTCAATGAGCTCGGCGGCAGTGTCCGGGGCAACGGCAAAATGGCGTACCATCGCCTCTTCAATGTGGGTCCGTTCGTCGGCTGTAAACTCTTCGTCGGCGTGTGCCAACTCCAGCAGCAGGGCGCATGCCGCGATCTGGATCGAGTCGCGCGACCCCGTGGCTGGAGTCTCGGTGTCAGACTCGTCTCCCGAGGGCGCGAAATCGATATCCTTGTTGAAGAATGTCTTGATAGCGTCGAGCATGCGTCAAGTCTCCTCCATCTCCAACGATCCTGCATGGGAGACCGTCCCGTCGTTCCACTGGACGATTTCTCGGAACACCTTGCGCTTTAGGTCAGGGACGGTTGCACCATCGGCGGGGTATCCCACTGGAAACAGGATATACGGTTTCTCGTTTGACGGACGCTTGAGCAACTCCGAGAGAAAGCCCATCGGGCTCGGCGTGTGGGTCAAGGTTACCAGCCCCATGGAATGCAGCGCCGCTACAAAGATACCACAGGCAATTCCGACACTCTCGTTGACGTAATAGTTGGTGATCTTCTCGGCACCATCTTCGGCCAACCCGTACGATTCCTTGAATACCACCACCAGGTAGGGAGCATGCTCCAAGAAAGGTTTGCGCCAGTCGGTACCCAGGGCTGCCAGTGCCTCCAGCCACTCGTCGGGAAACCGGTGGTCATAGTTATCCCGCTCTTCCCTCTCGGCTGCCTCCCGAATCGACTTCTTGAGCTCAGGATCATCGACGATCACGAAGCGCCAAGGCTGGCGGTGTGCGCCGGACGGAGCCGTAGCGGCGGCACGGACCGCATACTCGACACATCGACGCGGTACCGGGTCGGACGAGAAGAAGCGGACCGAACGCCTCCGGCTCATCAGTGCGTAGAATTCTTTGGCGCTGGAAATCATCTCGCGCTCGGGCCGCCGCTCAAACCGTAACGGCACGAAGGATAGCTCTGCAGCCGTCATCACAAATCCCCGCGATTGGTAGCAATCATATCGTTTGGAAGGTACGCCGATTGACCGCTCTAGGGTAAGCTCTGGCGGGCAATCGACGACGGGTAGGACGCATCGCGGGTGCCGCCGATGGGCGGCTGTTCGTTTCGCACGCGGGCGCTGTCAGTGCGCGGCTGCGAACCCTGGTTACGGACCGTTCACTAGAAGCTCGGCTGGAAGATCCAGAGTCCGCTGTTCATGTCCGAGACAAATACTAATCCGTTGTGAAGCTGGGGAGCCCACGTGCATGTGGGTGCACCCGCGGCCGACACACAGCCTCCATTCCCTGTGCCGTAGATGCCAGCCGTAATCTGGCGGCCCTGCAGATCCAATCGCCCAAACAATACTCCGGATACGTCGAGTGCACGGAGGCCGTTTTCGTACCAGGCCATGTAGAGGATAGCCTTGGCTTCGTCGAGCCAGAAGTTGTGCGGGGGATGATCCGCCACCGCGAAACTGGCAACCTCCCTCGGGTTGCGAAGGTCCGAAACATCGACAACGTGCATCATCCCGGGCGTCTGAAAGTCCTCCTCACCGACGAAAATGTAGCCCCCCGCGGGCCAATACCAGGTGTTGTGTGTCTGCCCACCCGCCGTAGCCACCCTGGAAACCTCGACCGGGTTTGCCGGCGCCCCACCCGCAATTCCGCTACCGACATCGAGGATTATCAGCCCTGCATCCCAGTGCGACAGCACGGCCAGTCCATCGCGCACATATACGTCGTGCAGGAAACTGGCACCACCAAAGAACTGCGCTACCAGATCGGGGTTGAGCGGATCGGTTATATCAACGACTCTCAGTCCGCCCGCAGATCCATCCGCCACAGCGTATACATAATTCCCGTCGATCCATGCGTTGTGGACCCCGAATTCGAGCGAACTGGTGAATCGACTGAGGACAGTTGGGTGAGCCGGGTCAGTCAAGTCCAATAGGGTGATCCCGTTCGTGCCATCGCTCGACCCCTCATGGGTGATTACACCTATCAAGCCGTCAGCACGCACCTTCACATCGTTGACGGTTCTGGCATCTACCGCAATCGAATCCGTGCGGCTCGGCTGTGCAGCGTTGCTCACATCCCACACGTAGAGCAGATTGCCCGAGCGGGGTACGCCGTTGGCGGATCGTGTGCTCCAGGTTCCTGTGTACGCGTAGTTCCCGTGAACCCAGATGTCCGAAGTAAAGCGGTCCGTGACGCTGCCGCGGCCCAGCAGCTGAAGGGCACCCGGATTCAGACCCCTGGCACCTATCTCTATGTTGGCCGCCGAAGATGCGCCGTCAGCTGCAACCACGACTCTAGCCGAGCCCGGTCGGTAACCAACGAATTTGCCCGTCTGGGAGACAAGGCCGGCGGTGGTGGGTTCCAGCGACCACATCATCTGCGCTGACGGAACCACGTTACCCCGATCGTCCTGTACCTCGGCCTGGAATTGCACGACGTCGCCTTGAACTATCGCCGTGGGACCCGTAATAATCACGCGGCCATTGACAGTCGATCCCGGCGGTGGCGTAGTAGCGTTGTCACCGCATGCTAAGACGGCGATCAACGAGACCGCCAGGCAAAGCGAACTTGAAGCCCGCACACTGAATCTATGCACAGTTCTTGAACCCCTGGTTAGCACCCATGTTCCGGCAGTCGATCTTAGAGATATGGACTCAACAGCCGCGCAGCGCCGTCACGCAGTCTAACCGGAAGCGTGCGAGCGTCCACGTCCGCCTTCGTGATCTCCCGGGCGTCGCTCAGCTTGATTGTGACAAAGCGATCGAGACGTTCGGCCAGTTCCGCGTCGTAGCACTCGAGGTTGAACTCGAAGTTGAGACGCAGGCTGCGGTCGTCCCAGTTAGCCGATCCCAGGAGTGTCCACGCTCCATCGACGATCATGAGCTTAGTGTGATCAAACGGAGGCGGGGTGACAAAGACGCGACATCCACGCTCCAGCAAGCGCCACAGGTGCGCCGTGGAAGCCCACTTCACCAACGGCTGGTTGTTCACGGAGGGAAGCACTATGGTAACTGACACCCCCCGCATCGAGGCGACGTTGAGTGCGCTGATCAGCTCGCGATCCGGTAGGAAATATGGCGTGATCACACACACGCGGCGCTGCGCGGTCGCCACGGCGGCCAGCAGGGTGAGGTGCAGCCTGTCGAAATCTTCATCCGGACCATCTACGATTCCGCGGGCGAGAACCGGTCCTACCTCAACCACTCCAGGGAACCAGTTGGGCCCTGACAGGACCTCTTTGGTGCTAAACGCCCAATCTTCCGCGAACGCCTGTGCCAACTGCTCCACTACGGGGCCCTCCACTGAGAAATGGAGATCCTGGACCGGGCGTCGAGGAGAGTCTTTGAGGACATGCCCGGCACGGATATTCATTCCCCCCGTATAGCCCAGTCGTCCGTCCACCACCAAAATCTTTCGATGCGTTCGGAGATTGAGAAACGGGATGCGCCATGGCACGACAGCCTCCATGAAACGTGCTACGGGAACATTCCTTTTTTGCAGGGCACTCACCATAGATGGCCAGGAATATCGTGACCCGAAGGCATCGATGAGCACCCGCACGGCAACCCCCCTCTCGACAGCCCGGCCGAGGGCTTCCGCAAAGCACTCTCCTACTTCGTCGTGATCGAAGATGTAGGTGCTCAAACAGATCGTGCACTCGGCTGCATCGATTGCCCCTAACATGGCGGGATAAGCCTCGTCTCCGTTCACGAGCGGCTCGATCCGATTGCCCGGCATGAGCTGCCTGTGAGCCACGCGCCCGACCATCCTGGCGAGCCCCGCCAGGTGGCCTCCGTCCCCCGACAACTTGTTCGTGACAACACGCCACTCACTGGAAGAGTCGGTCTCGAACCCATTCCAGCCGGTTCCCATGAGCCGCAGGGCCTCCGCCCGACGCCGGATCCGGTTGATCCCGAACAGCACGTACAAGACAGAACCCAGAATCGGTACCAGCCATATCAAGCCGACCCAGCTTACGGCCGCACGGGGATCGCGTTTGTGCAGAACGACGTGACTGGACATGACGAGGGCCAATACCACCGTAAGCGTCCCGATGATCAAGGATCGCAGCGACGCTACATCAATCATCCGCCCTTCCGATCGGTTCAATACACTCGGGCACATCGTTCGCCGGTTTGTTGACGAGCCTGCTCACGGGGAACGCTTCCATCTCCTCTGCGGGAAATGGCCCCAACATCTCCGACAACCGTGCCACGTCTTGGATTCCGGGATTCAGCCAATCGTCGTGGCACTCTACGTTCAATATCGCGGGCATACGATCGTGGATCGGACGGAGCAGTGCGTTCGGCTGAGTCGTGACGATCGCGCAGGATTCGACGATCTCCCCTTCGCCCTCCCAGCGATCCCACAGGCCAGCGAATGCAAACACCGGTCCACCTTTCAGGCGGATGTGATAGGCTTGCTTTCTCCCGCCCACACTCTGCCACTCGTAGAATCCGTCCGCCAGAATCAGGCAGCGGCGTTCCCTGAACGAATTCCGGAAAGTCGGCTTGTTCATTGCGGTCTCCGCCCGTGCGTTGATCGTGCGGGCGCCAAAGCCGGTATCACCGGCCCAATGTGGAATGAGCCCCCATTTCAGCTTGATCGGCTGCCGTAGGAGATCACCCTCCGCCCTGACCGCCGCCACGGTGTCGGTGGGAGCGATATTGTAACGCGGACCGCAGTCGAAAACCCGCCGAACGTCTTCCAAGGAAAGGTGGAACGTTCGAGCGAGTTCTTCGGGCAATGCAAATAGAGTGTACCGCCCACACATGAATGGTCACCTGTACCTAAATCTTGAGAACCGTTAAGCTCCGGTAACAATTTACTGACACTTCGTCGAGTCCGTGCGGGCATTTGCCGCCAGAACCAGCAATATCTATGAATAAAGTCCTGGGTTTTCCACAAGATCGACCACTCAGAATCCGACGGCGCCTCGGTTTTCTTGCCTTCGGTCTGGTCTGTTACCTGGTCTCGATCGTTGCCGCCTGGATCCCCGGTGTCACGGAAGTTACCTACGGCAAGTGGCTGGGGCCGTTCCTGGCACGCCGGTTGTCTCTGGCGACCGGGTTCGTTCCCATCTCGCTCGCGGAGCCGGTCGTGCTCGGGGTGATCGCCAGTCAGGCAGTCAGAGCGGTTCCGGCGCTGAGAGATGTCATACGCGGCTCGCGCCGGTGGAGGAATGCCGCGGCTGCCGGAGTTCTGCGGTTGGGACAGGACGCGGGGGCGTTGGTCGCACTGTTCTACGTACTCTGGGGATTCAACTATTCGCGACCGCCGCTGCAGGAGCGACTCGGCTGGACGACTGTAGATGACGCATCGGTGACAGAGCTGGCCGCACTGATCACGCAGCTCACCGAGGCCAGCAACTCCGCGTACCTCGAGATCCATGGAACCACGGATGCGGGGCACCCAACAGAGCTCCCCATGGGTCGCCGAGCGCTCGCGGTATCTCTGGAACGAGGTTGGGAGAAGGGCCGACGCGAGTTGGGTCTCCCCGCGCCCTCCAAGGAATACGGACCACCGAAGACACCCCTATTCACCCATTGGTACGAATGGATCGGAGTGGCAGGTTTCTACTTCCCCTTTACGGCAGAGGCAAATCTTCGGAGTGGGATCCCCGCCATGGACGTTCCCAAGATGCTGGCCCATGAAATGGCACACCAGAGAGGCACCGCACGTGAAGCCGAAGCCAACTTTTGGGGCTACATCTCGTGCGCCAACGCCAAAGATCCATATGCCCGCTACTCAGCCTATCTCTTTGCACAACTACAGCTGATGAGCGGACTTCGTCGCACGGACAGAGACCAGTGGCGCCAACTCGTGTCCATGATGCTGCCCGGCATTAGGAGGGATGTGGACGCCTCGCAGGAGTATTGGGAAAGTTTCCGCGGCCGGGGCACTGAGATCGGGACGAGGGTGAACGATGCGTACCTCCGGAGCAACCGGGTAGCGGGTGGCGTGAAAAACTATTCACGCAGTGCGCTTCTGTTCATCGCCTACGCCCGCACGCGCGGCGGTAGGTTGGTCCCCGCAGACCAGGCTTCCGCTCAACCGGAAAAACCCTATTCTTCTGGCAGTGATATTCCACTGAGGTCAGAATGAATGAACCGGAGATATCGGACCGGTCACGCGCGGTCGCCATCGCCTTAGTCACTGTAACCGGCATGTTCGGGGGGCACCGCTTCTACGCCGGCAAAATCGGCACCGGGATTCTTCAACTTCTCACTGCCGGAGGCATGGGAATTTGGTGGCTATACGACTGGATCCTAGTGTTGACTGGCAGCTTTCGGGACGTCGACGGCAGGCGCATCGTCAATTGGGCAGAGGGCCCTGTAGACGCGCGTCGGCGAATCAGCGGCGAGCGAATGGACATGCTACTGGACGAGTTGGAGACACTCCGCACCGAGTTGGGAGAGCTCGACGAACGGGTTGATTTCATGGAAAGGGTCCTCTCCCAAGTGAGGGATCGCGGTGCAATACCTCAGGCTTCCGGGTCTCCGTGACTCGGCGTTCGAACCGGTTCATGCGAACTGAAAAAAGCATTCTCTAAGACAATCCAGAACACGCTCTAGAAGGATCGAATGAAACCGACACCGCGTTTGCTGGTTGCCAGCCTGGCGCTCCTCGTCACGAGTGGCGCACCACTCGTGACGAAACTGCACGCACAATCCGGGATCGCAGATCGATACCGCAAGACCGCTAACGAGATCATCGAGGCCGCGCTCGGCGACAGCGCTGCATACGAGCGGCTATCAGTGATGGTGGATCGCTTCGGCAACCGTCTGAGCGGATCGGAGAACCTGGAAAGGGCCATCGATTGGATGCTGGATGAGATGCGTAAGGACGGGCTCGCGAACGTACACGGCGAGGAAGTGATGGTGCCCCGATGGGTCAGGGGCCGTGAGTCGGCGATATTGATCGAACCGAGATACCGACGACTCCCCATGCTGGGTCTGGGCGGAAGTATTGCCACTCCACCCCAGGGCATCACGGCGGAAGTCCTGGTCGTCCGTAGTTTCGAAGAACTCGAGCAACGTGCTGACGAGGCCGCGGGGAAGATCGTGCTGTTCAACGCTCCGTTTGTGGGATACGGCCGGACGGTGCGCTACCGCGTCGGCGGTGCGAGTGCAGCTGCCAAAGTGGGCGCGGTGGCGAGCCTGATCCGTTCCGTGACGCCATACTCGATTCAGACTCCTCACACCGGAGTCATGCGGTACGATGAGAACACACGAAAGATCCCGCATGCGGCGATCACGCCCGAAGATGCTGCAATGCTGCAGAGGATGCAGGACCGGGGCGAAAGGGTAATCGTTCGGCTCCAGATGGAGGCTCAGACGCTGCCGGACGTACCATCGCGAAACGCGATCGGCGAGATCACGGGCTCTCAGAATCCAGAGGAGATCGTTGTACTGGGCGGGCACATAGACTCATGGGATGTGGGCCAGGGCGCGATGGACGACGGTGGTGGCGTTGTGGCAGCCTGGGAAGCTGTCCGGCTAATCAAGCGTCTGGGCTTGCGGCCCCGCCGCACCGTGCGCGTCGTAGCATGGACCAACGAGGAAAACGGGTCGCGGGGAGCCGAAGGCTATCGGGATGCGCACTCCGACGAGTTGGATCGCCATGTGTTCGCAATGGAGTCCGACGGAGGTGTATTCAAGCCGTCAGGAATTGGCTTCAGCGGCACGGATGAGGCATTCGCGATGGCCCGGGACATTGGAGCCCTGCTTGCTCCGATAGACGCGAGCGTGACTCGCGGCGGCGGCGGGGCGGACGTGGGCCCGCTGCAGAGAGCGGGAGTCCCCGTCGGGGGACTGCGCGTAGACGGGTCGCGCTATTTTTGGTTCCACCACACGGACGCCGACACAATAGACAAACTCGACCCTCACGAGATGGCTCTAAGCGTCGCCGTGATGGCCGTAATGGCCTACGTGGTAGCAGACATGCCCGAGCGCTTTCCCCCAGGGCCCGGAAGGTAGGTCAGGTAGACCTGCGATCGCCGGAACTGCGTCGCTTCCACCCCTTCCGGCGATCTTCCTTGCGGCGCTCATCACCGCTACGTCTATCGTCGTCCACGTTCACGTTAGAACCCCTGCGTTGCCCTACTCGCTCCTGGCGGCGCCTGCGATCGCCCTGGCGTCGCTCTGTCGCTCTCCTGTCGTCACCGTTGAAATCTGGCATCTGTTGAGTTCCCTATAGTTAGGCCCGCGTAAACAGTATTTAGCCGTCGGACTTCGCATGTCAACATATGGAACAGTAGGCGGTGTTCAGGTGTTTGCTTGAGTGAGCAGTGATATCAGCCTTCCACCGAGGGTCCCCAAAATGCCAGCAACTAACCACACGAGGTCCTTGGCGGTCGCCATCGCAGTGGCCGTCGGCCTGAGCATCGCCACGACAAGTGTCTTCGCCCAAGACGAGGTGGACAGCCTCAAGATCATGCAAAAAAAACGCACTAAGAGCACTCGCTCGTTGCACGTGGCCGGGTATCGGGAGCGGGGAGTGGAAGCCCTGGTCACGGTAATCAGGGCGCGAGGCGTGCGGAATCCACTTTTCGTCGTTGACGGCCGAGTGATTGATGGTCCGCTGCCGCAGTACGTCAATTCGTATAACATCGAGTGTGTCGAGTTCAAGCCGGGCCGCGCTGCGACGCTGGAATTCCAGCGGGGCCAACGCGATCGCGTGAAGGACGGCGTCTTGATCGTGTGGACTCGGGGGTCTAAGGGCAACAAGCCGAGCGGTTGCGTGGTGCCATACTAGCGCTGTTTCTGCGTACCTTACCGTTGGCGAGAGTCGCCGTTAATTTGCAAATATCCTCACGCTACTGGAACCCTTTCATGATCAATCGACTGAGGCGTACCGTATTGCATAGCCGCGCTGTCTTTGCGCTGCTGCCATTGACAGGACTGCTACTGGCCTCGAATGATGGGCGCGTTCCTCTCACTCAGCCGGCTCAATCTTTCACAGTAGATCCGCTCGATTCCCGTGCGGCGGTGCGCTCGTTACATGGCATGGTCGTGTCTGCCACCGAGCTTGCAAGCAAGGCCGGAATCGAAGTACTCCGGCAGGGTGGCAACGCCGTGGACGCGGCGGTGGCGACTGGCTTCGCGTTAGCCGTGACTCACCCCTCGGCGGGAAATATCGGTGGCGGCGGATTCATGGTGATTCGCTTTCCCAATGGCAAAGCGACAGCATTTGATTTTCGTGAGAAGGCTCCCCTGCAATCCAATCCCACGATGTTTCTCGATAAGGATGGGGAGTACTCGCGCGCGCAACACCATGACAGCTACCTATCGGTCGGCGTACCAGGCACCGTGGCGGGATTTGTAAAGGCACACGCCGCGTACGGAAAGTCAAAATGGGAGGAGCTCGTAAGGCCGGCCATTCGGTTGGCACGCGATGGCTTTACCGTCATGCCGGGACTCGCCAGTTCGCTGCGGTCCGCACTTCCCAGGTTCGCGCCGTATCCGGCAAGCGTGGAGTCGTTTTCCAACAACGGCGAGCCCTACAAAACGGGGGATATCCTCCGACAACCCGATCTTGCGCGCACACTCGAACGCATATCGCGCGACGGCCGAGACGGCTTCTACGGAGGTGAGACCGCCCGCCTGTTGGTTGCCGAAATGCAACGTGGCGGCGGAATCATCACCGAGGAGGATCTCGAGCGATATCAGGCCAAAGAACGGACCCCCATAATAGGCACATACCGGGGATATGAAATCATCAGTATGCCACCTCCCAGTAGCGGCGGAGTAGCGCTCGTGGAGATGCTCAACATCCTCGAAGGATACGACCTGAAATCCATGGGCCATAACAGTCCCGGCTACATCCACCATCTCACGGAGGCCATGCGCAGGGCTTTCCGTGATCGCGCAAGCTTGGTGGGCGACGTTGACTTCGTAAGCGTTCCCATAGATCGTCTCACCGACAAGCAGTATGCCAGCAAATTGAGAGATGGCATCAGTGAAACCGAGGCCACGCCCTCACACCCGTCTGATATCGAGCTCCCCTACGAAAGCTCCCAGACCACGCATTACTCTGTCGTCGATGCTGACGGCATGGCCGTGTCGGTGACCTACACATTGGAGCAGGGCTATGGGTCGAAGATTGCCGTTACGGGAGCGGGGTTCCTACTCAACAACGAGATGGGCGACTTCAATGCCAAGCCGGGCTTGACGACTACCGCCGGCTTGATCGGCACCGAGCCAAACCTGGCTGCGCCCGAGAAGCGAATGCTTTCGAGCATGACACCCAGCATAGTTGCGCGGAGCGGCAAGTTAGTTGCCGTGGTCGGTAGTCCGGGCGGTCGAACGATCATCAACAGTGTTCTGCAGGTGATCCTCAACATAGTGGACTTCCAGATGGATATTCAGGATGCCGTGAACGCTTCCCGGATACACCACCAATGGCTGCCCGATCAGATTCGCGTGGAAGCTGACGGGATCAACGACCACCAATTGCAGTTGCTGGAAGGAATGGGCCATTCGGTTCGGGTCGGCGGGCGGCAGGGTCGCACCAACTGCATAATGATCGACCCGGCAACGCAAGAGCGGTTGGGCGCGGCCGATCCCCGAGACCCGGATGCCGTAGCCGTTGGTTACTAGTTGAGCGCATCCCGATTTACGCTAGTACGTAGTGGGCGCTCCGCATACCGACGAAACGTTGGCGACAGAGCACTGATCCTAGGTGATGCCCGGCCAGTGCGCACTGCTGGCTCGGGCACGTACGCTCCCCGTCACCACCCGGGCCAACATTTGGTGAAGGTCATCGAGTTCGTAGGGTTTCCGCAGCGCCGGACAACCGGCCGATTCCAGAAAGGCGTGCGATTCTTGGCTCACGGTGTCGCCCGACAGGAAGAGGAACCGCTTGGCCAGTTCCGGCCGTTCGGTCTGCACGGCATGAAACAGCTCGGCGCCCGACATGCCGGGCATGTGTAGGTCGCTGATCACAATCTCAAACGTTCCTTCCCGCAGCTTCGTCAGTGCGCTCAAACCATTCTCTGCCACTGCCACTGTGTGGCCCAACCGGGAGAGAACGCGCTCCAGTGCGCGACGGTTAGCGGCATCGTCGTCAACGACCAGGATGCGGCGCGATCCTATATCCACTATCTGATAGCCGACTAGCGGCTTGGTGCCTTCCTTTGACGTCTCCATTGCAGGGAGCTCGATTATGAACCTGGCGCCCCCCTCTTCTCTGTTCTCCGCCCAGATCCTACCCTCGTGTTCCGACACGATGCCCTGACTCACTGACAACCCCAGTCCCGTACCGACTCCGTCCGGCTTGGTAGTAAAGAAGGGTTCGAACAGCCGCGGTAACACATGGGTGGGAATGCCTGGTCCCGTATCTTCCACCACAACCGTTATACCGGTAGCAACACTCCCAGACATCCGTACGGTAAGGCGGTGCCCACCGTCACGGTTATCCATCATCGCTTGATGTGCATTCACAACCAAATTGAGGAGTACTTGCTGTAGCTGATACTCGTCTGCAAAAACGTTCGGCAGATCCTCCGGGCAGTCGACTTGGATCTCGACTCCCGACCTATCCAGCTCATAACGTCGAAGGTCGATGACACGCTCAACGATTGCCGCCAGATCAACGCATTTCCGCTCCGGCTGTCGCCGCCGCGAGAAGCCCAGCAGATTGCGCACGATACCGCCTGCACGGCGAGCTTCGTCGGCGATGGTACGGATTACGTCGGCGTCATCGCTCGAGAGTCGGGAAACATCGATCGTGTGGGTAAAGGTGGCGATGGCGGCAAGCGGGTTGTTAAGTTCATGCGCCACTCCGGCGGCCAATGTACCCATGGTCGCCAGTTTCTCGTTTTGTTGCAGCTGCTCCTGGGCCAGCTTTTCTTGCGTTACGTCTCGCAGGACTACCGCGATTCCTTCACTGGGAGCCGGCAGAGGTGTACCCGTGAGTACGACACTTCGTACCTCACCATCCGAGCGTCGGACCTTCGCCTCGATTTCGGCTCCGTCATAGACCCGAGAGGTACCCATCACCGTATCCCGTACACGCCGTTCCTCTCCACTCAGTCGCCTCAGATGGTTTGCGACTTTTTCTCTACTATCCTTCATGAACAGGGAAGTAAGCGCAACGCTCTCGAGTCCCCGCCGTTCGACATCAAGTATTTCAGCAGCGCGCCACGACAACCGCTGCACATGAAGGTCTGCATCCAACTCCAGAAATCCGTACGGCATGGCATCCAACACGAGAGCCAACTCGGTTCTGCGCCTAACGGCTCGCGCTGTCACCTTCTCCAGCATACTCACGGCTACCAAGACCATCACGAGTGCTACTACAGTCGCTCCGACCAGCGTGGGCAGGCCGAACCTGCTCAACCGCGAGGCCGAAGTTGAAACCTCCCCGATCTCCCGCTCCTCAGCGGCGACCAGTCGATCCAACCGTGCATCGACGGCTTCAAACACGCGTTCTCCTGCGGCAAGCGTGTCCGTGGCGAGCGTTCGGCCTCCCTCGGTGGTAAGCGAAATCGCCGGAACTGCATAGGTATCCAGCCACTCAACCGCTGAATTCGCTGCAGCACCAACGTTGCGGCCGTCGTATTCAGCGGATGGCCAGTCCGGCGTTTCGGTTTCCTGTTTGAGCTGCCGCAACTGTTTGCCCCGATCATCGAAGCGATAAAGCAGGATGGAATCGCCAGTGGCAGAATAACTTCGAGTGATGCCGTCCAACTCGTGCATGAGAGAGCGCAACGCCAGGGCAGCGCCATGCCTACGGAGTGTTCTCTCCGTCTCCCGCGGAAGGGACTGCAGCCGTCGAATCGCGAGCCAACCAAACGACGACCCGACCACAAAGAGGACCAGTACAATCGAGTGTGCGACCGGCCAACGAAGAACCCTTGGGAGGCTCGTCTCGATCACGACACCGTCCGAGCGTCGCTTTTGCTCCATCGTGTTAACTTACTGGCAGCAGTCGGATCGCACCAGACGAGCCCCACCGCTCGGAACTAAGTGCCTTTCTTCACCATCTACTCGATCACGGGGAGCTGTGATGAAGCCACGTGTCGTAATCGCTCTGTCGGCGCTCACCTGTATAGCCACCGTGTTGTACGCGCACGATCTGTTCGTCAAATTGGAGACCTACTTTCTGAAACCATACAGTTCGGTTCGAATCCCGATATTGAACGGTACGTTCAACTCGAGCGAGAACTCCATCGCGAGAGATAGGGTCACTGCGGTCAGCCTGGCGTCTCACACGACAGTATCACAGGTGCCTACGGCCACTTGGAATGCGACAGGTGACACTACCTATCTAACAATCGAAACGGGCATGCCCGGTACTTACGTCTTCGGTGTGGCTACGCGTCCGAGAGATTTTGAATTGAAAGCTTCCAGTTTCAACGAGTATCTGGAACACGACGGTATCCCCGATGTCCTTGCGATGCGCGAGCGCGATGGTGAGCTGGACAAGGACGTGCGCGAACGTTACTCCAAGCACGTGAAGGCGGTCTTCCAGGTGGGACGTGAGCGCACTGACGACTACGGTAAGGTGTTGGGTTATCCGGCCGAAATTGTTCCCCTTGACAACCCATATTCCCTGCACCCCGGATCAGAACTACGCGTGCGCTGCCTGGTCGACGGTCGTCCTGTGACCGGGCAACTGGTTCTGGCCGGTGGAGAGCATGGTGGCAACGAGATCCGTCAACGCGACGCCCGAACAGACAACAATGGCGTTGCAACGTTTCGACTCGACTCGCCGGGCAGGTGGTATGTCAAGTTCATCAATATGGTACCCTCAAATGATGGCGTAGTAGACTACGAGTCCAAGTGGGCCACCCTGACATTTGAGATTCGCTAGCGACTCGACACGGCGCCGCGTACACATCGTTTCTCGCGAACAATCGTGCGCACCACTAGCCGGAAATGTGGCGGGAGGATAGTTTGTACACTGCTTCCAACCGGAGATGTGGTGCGTGAAAACACGATGTTGCCAACCGAGCCGTGGCCGCGCCAGTCGCGAGGCGGTTGTTGGCTTATTGGTTGTCACATATCTCATAGTTTCCACGGTAGCATATCTCGATTTCCCACGACACAGCAGTAACACCCCCCTTACGGATCTGGAACGGTCCGGGCTCGGGATATGGCGGGAACACAACTGTCAGGCTTGCCACCAGATATACGGGTTTGGTGGATTTCTGGGACCCGATCTCACAAATCGTGTCACTGACGACACACCCGACCGGCAGGTGAGTTGGATACTGACGTCCGGCTCGGGTAAGATGCCGGCATTCCACCTATCGCCCGACGAGCAACGTGCTGTCGTGGCATTCCTGCGGGGGGTGAACCGTACAGGACGCTCGCAGCCCCGGCCCTTGGCACCGACGCGCGACGCAAACCCCATCGAACAATACCGCTTACTTATCGAACGATGGAAGGCACAGACCGGTGCGGACTTGGAGGCCAGAGCGATTGCGGGAAAGGAAATCTGGCAGGCCAAGGCCTGTGGCATATGTCACGTTCCTCTTACAGTGGGGATGTACCATGCGCCGGACCTATCGACCAGGGCCACGGATCGCTCACCCGCAGCGTTACGCAAAGTGCTGGCCCAGGGACGGGGCAACATGCCGCCATTTCACCTCAGTGACGAAGAGGTGCAGGACCTAAGTGCCTACCTGAACTGGTTCTCGCAACACCGGTCGGAGTTAGTGGCACTGAACAACGACTTGGTAGTACACGAAAAGTTTGCGTGGAGCAAGCTGCCGTGGTTCGAGTACAAATGAGCGAGCCGCGCCGTCGATATCACTTACTGGCGTGGCTCGTGCTGTTGGCGATCGCGGCATGCGCTCTCACTATCATGAGCGGATTGGGTGCGGCGCTTACATACACAGACCTGGAGCCAACATTGCGATCGGCCGGGTTGACGCTCCAGCATTTCAGGGCGATTCACGAAACGTTCGCGTTTGCCTGGGTCTTTGTGGGTGGTGCATCGGTAGTCTACCTGTACCTCCACGCCAATCACGGCTCGTTGTCAACAGCAACTCGGCAGCGATTTGCATGGCAACTGGTGCTCTGGTCGGCAGCGGGGGTGGGTATACTCATATCCCTACTTACCGGCCACTTCACCGGTAGAGAATACTTGGAGTACCATCCATTTTTTTCCGTCCTCATCGTGGCGGGGTGGTTGCTGTTTGCCTGGAATTACTTTTCCTACTTGGGTGGGGGACTCAAGGGACAACCGGTTTACATATACATGTGGTCGATCGGTATTGGGTTGTTCGTAATCAGTTTTACGGAAGGCCATCTCTATCTTCTGGACTTCCTCAGCGCCAGGCCCGAGCGGGATCTTGCGGTCCAATGGAAATCAAACGGTACCCTGGTGGGCGCGTTCAATCAGATCGTTTATGGGTCTCTCATGTACGTCGCAGGAAAGATTTCCGGCGACGACAGCTACGCCCACTCCCGTACCGCGTTCGCGCTCTTCGTCGTCGGCGCCCTCAACACTTTCACGAACTACGGGCACCATACCTATCACCTGCCGCAGACGCCTGTGATCCACTGGATCAGCTTCCTAGTCAGCATGCTCGAAGTGATAATCCTTGCCAAGGTATTCCTCGACCTTCTGTCGTTGCGTCGGGGCCCGGGAGTGGCACCGGAACACCGCACGGCTGGCTCCTTCATTCATTCGGCCACGGTATGGACGTTTTCGCTGCTCATCGTCGCCCTATTGATTTCCGTCCCCCCACTGAACGCTCTTATTCACGGCACCCACGTTGTGGTAGCTCACTCAATGGGTAGCATGATAGGCATCGATTCGATGATACTTTGGGCCGCGCTCTCGTACACTCTCTGGTACATCGCCTCCGATCGCACCGACGGGAGCTTCGGTCGCAGAGTTTACCGAGCCGTTCCTCCATTGAACACGTTCCTGGCCGTCTTTCTCATCTCGTATCTGCTGCGCGGAGCGGCAGCGGGATGGACTCGCTATGCCGGAGCCACGGCGGGCGACTTCTCCCAGATATTCATCCTCTTCCCGGCAATCATGGTGGTTTCGGGACTTGGTGTCGCGATCTGCACATTGTGGATCTTGCTACAATGGTTGGTAGCGGTACACCGGACTCTAACCGCCTAGATAATCTCGAGAGACTCCGTCTTGACCCAACCCACCTTTCCATCCTCCAGAACCACCTCGAGCCATTCGTTGGAGTGTTCGTCTATCCTCACCTTGGTGCCTTCATGGACCGTAAACAGTTCGAGGGATTCATCATCGCTCGGAGCACTTTGGACCGGCACTTCTCGCGAGAGGATCACGCCCTCTTCATGTACGCCGATGCCCAGTTCCCGGACTGCGAGATTCACACCGAAGACGACCAACACAACCAGCCCGAGGCCCGCGATTCTCGTAGCCCATACTTGCAGCGACCGGCGTCCGGTAAGAATTCGGACGATCAGCGCACCGGTGGTAACGGTGTATCCACTGGCGACCACGAGAATCAGCCACGAGCGCGGCAGCAGATGCACCCACCAGCTCAGTATCTGGAATGGCCAGAACTTGGGAAGGGGGACTATCTCGTCAGTAGTAAGCGACCGGCTCAGTGCCAGGTTGGCTGCAACATCCGTGTTGTGCGGCAGAAGCCTGCTAGCTCTCTCATAGTTGAGGATCGCCCTGCCCAGATCGCCGAGTTTGAAATAGCAGTTGCCAATGTTGTAGAACAGGATGCCGCTTACGTAGCCCGCCTTCACAATCTTTTCATAAGTCTCTAGTGCCCTACCGTACTCAGATTGTTGATACAGGCCATTGGCCTCGTTGAAGAGCAAGCGGTTGTCCGGGTCTTGGGCGAGAACGCATTCGACCGTACCCACGCACATCCATAGCAGGACCAGGGTCACGCATCGAGCCATCATCTTGCGATCTCTCCATCGAGATCTGACATCGCACGTTCTGTGCGCTCGATAAACTCCAGCATCTCGGCGGACGCCGCAGCGGACGGCGAGAATCGTTTGAGATCACAGACAGCGATGCATTCGAAATATGCATCCACAGCCCGCTCCGATACTCCCTTCTGTCGTAGTTGTGCCCGTACCTCGTCACTGATGAATCCTGCCTCTGCGATGTTGAGCTTGTCACCGAGGAATCCCAGCAATGCCCGGCCGGCTTCCGCATAGAATTCGGCTTGGTTGCCTTCTCTAGCCAACGCCCGTGCAGCGGCCATGCGTTTTCTCGCCAGCCTGCTAGCTCTGCGATGACGAGCATATGCCAGGTCTCCCTGCAGTCGATCCAGGTGTCGGCGACCGGCGAGTGCTCCACTTATCGAAACCAGCGGTACCAACAGCACGACCCAAAACAACTTCTCGTCGAACAGAGAGTGATCCACTCGGCGCAACGCGGGCATTTCCGTTCGAATGAACCTGATATCCTCCCGTAGCGGCTGAATTTCGCCTCTAACGCGACCGGCGACCATAGGCGCAGTTACGACATCGCCCGTCACGTCAACGGTTATCGGCCTGGTAGCTACAGTCTTATAGGCGTTGGAGGTACGATCGAAGTAACTGTAGCGAATACGCGGAATCTCGAGCTTCCCTGGAGCACGTGGAATGAACACGTACTCATAGTTTCTCGTACCGGTGATTCGATTCCCTTCTCGTTCGATCTTCTCCTCTACCTTCGGAGGATACGTCTCGACATCCGGTGGGAATGCCACCTTGGGCTCAGGCAATGTCCGCATGTTGCCCTCCCCGCTCAACTTCACCTTCAACGTGAGTGCCTCGTTCGTTTCGGCCTTCACCTTGTCGATAGACGCCGAGATATTCAGCTTCCCCACCAGACCACTGAAGCCCGCCGGCCTACCCCGGGCCGGTAGAGGTCTTACCGTTATAGTGAACGGCTTTGATGCAATGACCTTGGAAACGGTCTGGTCGAACAAGGGGCTCCTGAAGAAATCGTCAAAGGGGTCTAGCGAACGCCGCCTAACGCGGATCTCGGTCTCCAAGACCATGGGATCGATCGTCCGTTTGCCGACTCCGGTTGGGAATAGGGCCATCTTCTTGAGGGTTGCAACGGTGTAGCTTCTCCCACCGACCACCTCTGTGTGCGTCTCCGGTGAATTTCCCAGGGGAAAATCCTCTGCCCAGAATCCGGTGGTAGAGGGTAGTTGCGATACGCTGTATGACGTGACCGCAACTTGGGTGTAGATCTTGTATTCGACGACGACCGGTTCGTTCTCATACACATCGTGCTTGCTCACGGTCGCCTTGAGAAACAAGTCATCGTCGCCGATTGTCGGCGTTCCGGCTCCGCCGGCCTGCGGTGCGCTGGGGTTGCGCTGCCGCCGGCCCGGCACCGTAGCGGCCTTGCTGATCTCGAGTCGTATCGGCTGGGTACGGTACGCCTTGCCTCCGACCAACACCGACACCGGCCCGATCGTGTACGATCCCACCGCCGTCGCTTGGTAGCGATATTGTAGCGTGTAGGAGACAAGAGTCCGGCCATTGATGATCTGGACAGACTGGGCAGAACTACTGCCCAGATATGCAGCGAACGCACTCATGTCCGGGAGATCCGGATTCGACCCCAGCCGCTCGGTGGTGCCTGACACACTAATGGAAAGTGTGAACTGTTCGTTCAACCCCACAGGAGAACGGTCGATCGAGGAGGTCACCGACACCGTCTGTGCAACCAGCGGCGCTCCCGCCACCGTCAACAACAGAGCGATCGTCCCCGCCGTAGACCGCATCATTACCAGTCCTTCTTCACCTTCACCCGACGGGTGGCTCTGAGTGTCCGCTTTACCTTGTTGGGATCCTCTTTGATGGCCTGAAGCAACTTCTCCGCCCGGTCCCGACTCATCCGGCCCGGGGGAGGCGGCTGTTGCCGCTGCCGATTATTCTCGCTGTTTCTGTTCTTGTCTTTATTCTGTGGCTGCTGGTTCCGCTTATGCCGATTCTGATTCTTGTCGTCGTCATTCTTCTGCTGCTGCTGTTTCTTCTGCTTGTCTTGTTGGTTTTTCTTCTCGTCGTTCTTCTTGGGCTGTTGCTTCTTGTCCTCGAGCTTCCTCAGCACGAGTTCCAAATTGTGCTTGGCATCGAAATCGGTGGGATCGATCCTCAGAGATTGCTTGTAAGCCTCGAGACTCTCCTCGAGCTTTTGGCTCCTGTAGAGCGTGTTCCCCACGTTGTACCACGACTGTGACTGTAGGCTACTGTCAGACGATTTGAGCGCATCCCGATAAGCTGCCATTGCCTTGTCGTATTTCTTCGTTTCGTATAGCGTGTTGGCCTCATCGAAACGAATCAGCGGCGAGTTCGGCACTTCATTCAATGCCTCGAGGTACTTGTTTCGTGCCTCGCCGTATTTGCCATCGGCGTATAGCTTGTTCCCTTGCTCTACTTTCGCCCTACCCGCCTGGGCAACGAGACCGGTCGGCACCAATACAGACACCGCACAATAGATCACGTATCGTCGAAACCTCATTGGAACCTACCTCTCCATTCGTGCGTCGAACGCCGTCGTTCCGGAACGAGGAACTCAGCGGTCAACAAGACGATAGCCAATCCAACAAACACCTGATATTGCTCCTCGAACTTCGTAAACCGTCGCGACGCAAGTTCTTTCTTGTCCATCGCTGCTATCTCGTCCACCATGGTATCGAGTTCGCTCTCGCCTGCTGTGGCCCTAAAATACCGACCGCCGGTCTTCTGTGCGATCTCACGCAACGTGGTCTCATCGAGCCGAGACAATACCACTTCGCCCTTCTCGTCCTTCTTGAAACCATGGCGCACGCCAAGTGAGTCGATGTCGGGAATTGGTACACCTTCCGGCGATCCAATACCGACCGTGTAGATGATTACGCCGTCGTCCATCGCACGCTCCAATGGCCGCTTGATGTTGCCGATATGGTCCTCTCCATCGGTAATCAGTATCACCACCTCGTGTTTCCCACCCTCGTCACCGAACGCTTCCAACGACTTTTCCAGCGCGTCACCTAGGTCGGTACCCGGCACCGGGATGAGATCCGGCTCCATGGCGTGCAAGAACATCTCTGCCGCACCATAGTCCAGCGTGAGCGGACTCTGCACAAAAGCCTCACCCGCGAATGCGACCAGCCCGATTCGGTCTCCGTCGAGTTTGCTGATCATCGAACTCACCGCATGCTTCGCTTTTTCCAAACGATTGGGTGCAACATCCTCGGCCAGCATCGACTTGGAAACGTCGAGCGCGACAATGATGTCCTGTCCTTCGCCCTTCACGGTTTCCACGCGGGTTCCGAACTGAGGACGAGCCAGGGCGGTCACCACGAAGAGTACCGCGGCCACGAGCAAGACGGCTTTGCCGATCTGACCGCTGCGGTTGACCGATCGACTGAGCTTTGCCAGGAGTGCGGTAGAACCAAATCGCTCAAGAGCACGACGCTTCAGACGGAAACCATACCACAAGAAAACTCCTATGAGCGGTACCAGCACGTAGAGGATCAGAAACTTGGTGAGAGCGAAGCGGAACATGTTGCTAAGGGATCTTACGCAGTTTGGTGTTGCTCAGGGTGACTTCCATCAGAACCAGCAGTAGAGCCAATCCCAAGGGGTACGGAAACAACTCGCTGTATTGCGTATAGTTACGCACCTTGATCTCTGTCTTCTCCAGCCGGTCTATCTCCTCGTAGATCTTCTCCAAACTCCCGCTGTTCGTGGCGCGGAAATATTTCCCTCCGGTCAAAGCTGCTGCTTTCTTGAGCGGCGCTTCATCTATGTCGACTCGCACGTTGACGTAACGCTTGCCGTTCACCGGATCGTACACCGGAAACGGCGCTTCTCCGCGTGTCCCCGCTCCAATTGTGTAGACCTTGATGCCCAAGGCCTGGGCCATCTGGGCTGCGGTAACGGGATCGATCTCGCCCCTGTTGTTACGCCCGTCGGTGACCAGGATTATTACCTTGGACTTGGCCTCACTTGCACTCAACCGCTTGACCGCCGTGGCCAGGCCCATCCCGATCGCCGTACCGTCTTCGATCATGCCGGCCTCGAGATCCGCCATCACGTTGAAGATGACGTTGTAGTCGAGAGTGAGCGGGGCCTGCGTGAACGCTTCACCGGCGAAAATCACCAGCCCGATCCGATCGCTGCCACGGCCCTCCACGAACTGCGCGGCCACGTGTTTTGCGGCATATAGCCGGTTTGGTTTGAGATCCTCTGCCAGCATAGAACTGGACACGTCAATGGCCAGGACGATGTCGATTCCTTCGGTCAAGACGTCCCGGCCCGAACTGCCGGATTGGGGACGCGCAAAAGCGACTATCAGCGCAGCCAGCGCAAGGGCCCTGAGAACAAACAGGGCGTGCCTGTACCGTGCCGCCCCACCCCGCGTCGCCTGCTTCAGAAGCCTAACGCTGGAATACCGCAACGTTGCGCCCTTGCGAGATGTCCTCCGCCAATACCATAACCCCATCGCTGGGATGACCAACGCGAGGAGGAGATACTGTGGATCGGCGAACCTATACATCGCTTTTCGCCCCTACCAACTCGGGCTCCTGCTGGGCGTCGGAAAATTCTTTCGTCTCGTCTACAAACCGGCGGGCTGCCGGAACGAGCGCCTGGCAAAGGTCCGGACTCGGACGGTGCTTGGCAAATTTCACGAGATCCGCGCGCCGCAGAAAATCCTCGAGTGCATCGAGTTCGCGCCGACCGACACCATGGGATTCGAGTTCCAAGAGGACATCGTAGGACGTCATTTCCATGGCCATGACTCCGAATCGACCCTCGATATAGACGCGCACGATTTCAGACGCCTCGATGAAATACCGCTTGATTTCACCTTGTTCGAGCAACGGCGACGACTCCAAGCGATCCAGGGCCTGATAGGCCAGTTCGTGCGGCAGCAGCGGTGCTACGGCCGGGACATCCCCGCGGTCCCGCCTCATGCGCCTGCGGATGAGCCAGTAGATTATTGCCGCGAGCGCCAATAGCGCCGCGATCCAGGGCGCGAGCAGCCACCAGTATCGAGGGATTCCCAGCGGCGGCTTGATCCCTCTGATATCTGCCGAATCGGCAACACCGACACTGGAGACCGTTACCTTCAGCGCATCGGTCTCAATCACCTCCTCGCCGGACGAGTCTGCCGCGCCCACTGGAATGCCCAGAGGAGGGATCTCCAACACCCCCAGTTCGAAAACGGTCAGTTCGTATTGAGCCCGCGATTGAACGCGCCCGTCCGTCACCAGCGAATCCAGAACGCGAAAACCCAGAACCTCGAACTGCCCCATTTTGTCCGGCCGCTCGGGCCATTCAAAGGTTACGCCCGGAACGTGGTCGACGGTAACCGTGAAAGCGACACGATCACCCACCGTAATGCTGTCCGGCGTGGCGGTGGCGCTCACCTTCACCTCGGATTGCTGCGCTGGCGCGGCGGGCAGCATGATGCTCACCGGAACCTCCGGGCCCGCTGGGCAAAGAACCGCGTCAGCGGCTCGAAATACGGCCGATCGGTCCGCACTTCTATGAAATCCACGTTCATCTTGCGGAACATCTTGCGCCGCTCTTCCTCGAATGCACGCACTTGGGCGGCGAGTGTTTCCCTGAAGCTCGAGTCGGAGGTGTCCACCAACAGACGTTCACCCGTCTCGGCATCTTCTATCTCCATGATACCCACGGGCGGTATCTCGCGTTCACGACGGTCGGACACATGGATCGCCACCACATCATGACGCCGCCCCGCTATGTTGAGTGGCCGCCCGTAGTCGCGAGCGATAAAGTCCGACACGACAAACACAACCGCACGCCGTCGTATCACCCGCGTCAGATATTCCAGCGCCATCCCAACATCGGTTCCGCCACCCTCCGGCTCGAAATACAGCAACTCCCGAAGGACCCGCAGGACATGACTGCGTCCCTTCCTGGGCGGCACGAACTTCTCGATGCGGTCGCTGAAAATGATGAGCCCTACCTTGTCGTTGTTCTTGATCGCCGAAAACGCGAGGAGGGCACAAATCTCGACCGCTATCTCCCCCTTCATACGCTCTACCGAACCGAAATCACCCGATCCACTCACATCCACCACCAGCATGACAGTGAGTTCTCGCTCCTCTTCGAAGATTTTGATATAGGGGGATCCCACGCGCGCGGTGACGTTCCAGTCGATGGTTCGCACGTCGTCGCCAAACTGGTACTCCCGCACCTCGGCGAAGTTCATCCCTCGACCCTTGAACACCGAGTGGTACTGACCCGAGAAGACGTCGTTCACCATACCTCGTGTGGAGATCTCCACACGCCTGACCTTCTTGAGAATCTCCTTGGGAATCATACCAACTCCCCGGTCACGGCACCTCGATCCGATTGAGCACCTTTCTCACCACGTCCTCCGACGTTACCTCTTCGGCCTCCGCTTCGTACGTAACGATGACACGATGGCGTAACACATCCATACCTACAGCACGCACGTCCTCCGGCGTTACGTAACCGCGGCGCTTCAAGAAAGCGTGCGCGCGCGCCGTTTTCGCAAGACAGATCGACGCCCGGGGTGAACCGCCATAGGATATGAGATCGGCAAGATCGTCCAGACCGTACGACTTGGGATCGCGAGTTGCGAAGACTATATCCACGATGTAATGCTCGACCTTGGAGTCCATGTAAATCGTCTCGACAGTCTTGCGGGCCCGGATGATCTCCTCCGGCGTCACCACGGCCGACACCTCGGGTTCGGCGCCACCTGTCATCCGGCGCATGATCTCCAGCTCTTCGTCCTTGTTGGGGTACCCGATAGACAGCTTGAGCATGAACCGGTCGACCTGTGCCTCCGGGAGCGGATACGTACCCTCTTGCTCGATCGGGTTCTGCGTGGCCAGCACCAGGAAGGGATCGTCCAGTTCGAAACTGTTCTCGCCAATGGTCACCGTATATTCCTGCATGGCCTCGAGCAGAGCCGACTGCACTTTGGCCGGCGAGCGGTTGATTTCATCCGCGAGAATGATGTTCGCGAATATCGGCCCCTTCTTGGTCGTGAAGTTCCCGCTTCGCTGATCGTAGATCAGCGTGCCTATGAGGTCTGCCGGCAGCAGATCCGGCGTGAACTGGATCCGCTGGAACTTGGTCTGAATTGCCCGTGACAGAGTTCGCACGGTCAGCGTCTTGGCCAACCCCGGAACACCCTCCATCAAAACGTGACCGTTCGCCAACAATCCTATCAGCAGGCGGTCGACCATGTATTTTTGACCTACGATGACGCGGGATACTTCGTCCGTCAGTTTGCCGACGAACGCGCTTTCCCGGGTAATCTGGTCCTGGATGGCTTCTATATCCTGACTTATTCCCATCGGTCCTCACCGTCATCACGTTCGCTGTTCATCGTATCGATCAATGCCAACACTCCCTCCTTTAGATGATCCAACTGCGTCATTGGTCGCGCCTAATCGTCAGACTCCAATCCCTCGATCCGGTGGCGTCGCCGCTCCGTATCGGGTACGTTCTCGGGCCGGTAGAGGATGACACGTGCCCGCTCCAACGTGATGAGACCACCGCCGATCATTCGGTCCAGCTCCGGCAAAATCTCTTGGATCTTCTCCTCGGTTTCTATCACCTCCACCACTATAGGCATCGCCACCGAAAGCCTGAGGATCTTGTCAGTGTGGACATGGGCGTCTGCGCCAAAACCCGCTATGCCTCGTAACACGGTGGCGCCCGCCAGACCCGATTCCTTGAAGAAGTCGAGCAACGCCTCGTACAGCAGCTTGCCAGCCCGAGGACCTTGGCGTACCCGATCCTTCTCGGGAATGAATATCCTCATGAGAGTCCGCTCACCCTTGAACCGATGCGGCATCGCTCACCCCCTCGCCTGCAAGATATAGCTGCCAAGACCCATCCCGACGAACGCGGCGGCCAGCGCCAGCACCACACTTCCCACCAGATATGCCGCTGCGCCAGACCACTCCCCATGATCGAGCAGCGCCACGGTCTCGTAGCTAAACGTACTGAAGGTGGTAAAAGCTCCAATGAGTCCGATGGTCACCGCCGCGCGCAACTCCGGGGTGACCGTGGAGCCATGGAAAAGCCTCACGATGAACCCCAACAGTAACGATCCCGCGACATTGACTGCCAGCGTGCCCCAGGGAAATCCGCTGCCCATCCGGTGCTGGACGAACCCGCTCAAACCGTACCGCGCAACGGCTCCGACGGCCCCACCCAACGCCACGTAGATCAGCAACATGCCCCCTCCAATTCAGCAAAACGCCCCCCGCCGGCCCTGGTGCCGGTGGGAGGAGTCATCAGCGACCGGGGTTGGACGGTCGCACATTAGGCGAACTCCATCGCCTGCGGTCGAACGATAGCGGGAGCCGGTTGGGCGACGCAACCCCACCAGCGACTCTCGTCCTAACCGCCGAATTTCACCCTATCTGCTCCGCACCTGCCCTACCGTTTTCAACCACGAAGGACGCCCGAGTCGAGATGGGACCGCCGGGACGCGAGACATACTGCATGACCCGATAGTCCGAATTCCACGAGTCGGGTGTTATTTCACAACGCACATAGCCGCGTTGAGCGTTGAAGAACTTGACGAACGGGTTTTCACCGCGAATACCCTCGGCACGCTCGGCCCCATCGCGACCATCCCCCCCCGAGCTGATCGATGTCCCGACGAACTCGGTGGCGACCGTTGGCGAGGCCTCATTCCTGAAGTCTAGCTTCAAGTCGTTCACCCAGTTTGTATGGATGTCACCCGTCAACACGACGGGATTGGACGTCCCACTCTCGGCCAAGTACCGCATCAGCCTGTTCCTGGCCTCCTCATATCCGCTCCACTTGTCCATACTGTACACCTCCTCCTCACCGGCCATGCGATCGACCTTGGCCATCATGACCTGCTGCGCCAGGATGTTCCATCTGGATGCAGACAGGGCCAGGCTCCTGTTCAGCCATGCCTCCTGTGCACGTCCCATCAACGTGGCGTTCGGGTTCAGGGCCGCGGCGCAGAGCGGTCCGCTCTTATCGCCGCACGGCTGATCGGTGCGGTACTGCCGAGTGTCCATCACGAAGAACTCGGCGAGGGCACCGTAGCTCATCCTCCGGTACAGACGCATATCCGGGCCCTGCGGAAACGAACGGTGACGTAGTGGCATGTGCTCGAAGTACGCACGGTATGCGTCGGCACGTCGCCGCAAGAAAGCCTCCACGGGGGCATTGTCCTGCGATATCGAGTCAGCGTAGTTGTTATCCACCTCGTGGTCGTCCGGGGTAACGATCCACGGGAACGCTGCGTGCGCCGCTTGTAGATCGGGATCGGTCTTGTACAGGGCGTACCGATTGCGGTAGTCCCACAGCGATTCGATCTCTTGACCCGTGTGTTTGCGCGGACGGTCATCCCGACCTTCGTACTCGTAGATGTAGTCTCCCAGGTGAACTACGAGATCGAGGTCCTCTCCCGCCATGTGGCGATACGCCGTGTAGTAGCCGTACTCATAATGTTGGCAGGAGGCAAACGCGAAGCGCAGCTTGTCGACCGAAGCCGCAAATCGCGGAGCGGTCCGAGTGCGGCCCACCACACTCTCCTCCCCACCAACGTCAAACTGGTACCAGTACCACCGCTCGGGTTCGAGCCCGCTCAACTCGACGTGAACCGAATGCCCCAAGCCCGGAGTGGCAACGGCGGTTCCTTTACGGACCACATTCGCCATACCCTCGTCCGTGGCGATGCGCCACCCGACCTCCACGTTTTCGGACGGCATCCCGCCCCCGTTCAAAGGGTCGTTAGCGAGCCTGGTCCACAATACAACTCCGTCCGCGGTGGGATCACCCGACGCCACTCCCAGAGTGAACGGGTTCAGCGCAAACCGGGGCCGCTTCCAAGTTCTAAACGATTGGGGCCGGCCGGCCGCAATCATACCATACGCAGCAGCAGCGAGGATTTCTCTGCGGTCCATTCGTCTTATCTCCCTAAGATACGCTGGGAAAAAGTAAAATAGCCGATTGCGAAGCTCTAGCAGTTGTTAAAATACTCGGCCAGCGTATCCGCGAGCGCGGTGACGCACTTCTCGCCTAGCTCCGCAGACATGCCCCGCGCATCCCCCAAGATCCCGTTGGGCGTCACAGACTCGAGACCGTCGGCGATGATGCGATCGATGACCGCCTCATCGGCCTCGGGCATATAGCCCTGCGCGGCGCGTTCCGGGCGCACCAGGTCCGGAGCGAGAGTCATCATGACGGAACTCTCGGCGATGTCCGCGTGACCGCCCACTCGGTCACCCAGGCCTAGCTCTTCGTCGACCACTCGACTCCACACCGCCACCACCTCCATTAGGTCGGTAAACGCTACGACGTGGCAGTCCGGCCCCACCGCATCGTTCAACTCAGCGATGGCTTCCCGAATGATCCGGAAGTTGCCGCCGTGGGATGGCAGGATGCAGAT
Organism: Gemmatimonadales bacterium; assembly: GCA_046757925.1. Taxonomy (GTDB): domain Bacteria; phylum Gemmatimonadota; class Gemmatimonadetes; order Gemmatimonadales; family GWC2-71-9; genus JAZDCZ01. The sequence continues at coordinate 65,585 of JBHHZE010000003.1, read as the reverse complement.
CTTACTGAACCCGTGTCGCGAGAGGCTCACGCAGTAGTCGTGCAGCACCGCCTTGAACGTGGCCCGCTCCAAAGAGATGGTGCCGGGAAACGCCATGTGGTGTTCGGAACAGCCGATGCGGATCGTGGGGGCCACCAGCGCGTTCCCCATCCGCTGCGCCACCTCGAGCCCGAGCCTGGTTCCGTGCTCGGCGTCCACCAAGAGCGGCAGGTGCGGGCCGTGCTGCTCCACGGCTCCAGCGGGAACGATTATGGTGGTCTTGCCGGACGCGAGTGCGGCTGCAACGTCCGGCGAGGTCAGGCGTTCTAAGAATAGTTCGCTTCCACTCACGGTATTCTCTCTAATGTGTGGTGTGTCCGAAGATAGTTTACCAAGGGAGACGTGCGTGGCCGAGCGGAGCGGGCGCCGGACGCGTTGCACGCGGGGGCGCTCGGCCAGCAATCCTATCGCCTCTTCTCGGGCAGCGCGTTTTCAGCATCTGCCCGCGCCCCACACCGTGAGGCTGCTCAGCAGCTGCCACAATAGTAGAACACCGCCCAACCGTCCCCTTCGTAGTTTGGTACGATCGCCCGGGCTATGGCCTGGATCGTCTCTTCAACCGAGCCCCGCCCGAAGTCGTACGTGGCCTGATACCCGTTCCCCGGATTCGCGTTCAAGTGGCCTATCCCTCCGTCCTGCGCCAAATGCTCGTTGAGCTTGGACAGACGGAGCGGCTCGGGAGAGACGATGATGGCCAGGGGCACCTCCTGCGCCCGCTCGCCGCCCCGGAGTAGGTGCGTGCCGGCCGGATAGAAATTGTGCTGCCACTTCTTGTACGGGTAATATGCCTGGACGAACCCATCGTGGAACACATTGAACACGGCCACGTACGAAGCCTCATCCAGCTCGACCGTCACGCCGCCCTGGTAGTAGGGATCGTCTCCGAACCGGCGCAACCTCGGATCCTCGCGCGGTGCCGTGTCGAACCGGGCCTCACGGGGTAAGGTAGAACACGCAGTCAGCGCAAGCAGCAAAAAAACGTTGGGTACTAGCAGGACATTGGCTTTCATTGGTTCTACCTCTCCTCTCACGCTTCACCTGCCGGGGGCGTTCGCCTTCATGAACTCGGCAGCCGTCGCTATGAACTCGGCGTATCCCAAGTCTTCACCCGGGTGGTTCTTACTGTAACCTATGAAGCAGTGCGGTTTCCGCCAACCGTACTCGAAGCTGGCCTGGGCGGGCGGATTGGTGACAGAATCGGCAAGACTCTGGAGCAAGTACACTGCGTCATTCAGGTAATAGCTGTCCATGTCGCCCGTCGCCACGTGGATCTTGCCACGCAACTTAGACCCAACCGTACGCCAATTGTTCCGAAGATAGTGGTTGATGTCGTAGTGGTCGCGCCAATAGCGGGCAACGTCGTGATCGATTTCACCGGTCAACATGTTCCAAATCGGCTGGGGGTATCCGTTCGCACCGACCGGCCCAAACAGGGCTTCCCAGATCGCCCACTGGCCGCCCGAGCGACTGTTGGAGCCTTTGGCCAGCTCGAATAAGTTTTCCTGCCGCACCGTCGTGCGGATGTTACCGTCGGGGCTGCGCGCATTGGGTCGTTCGATCGTCTGCCACTCGTTGCCCGAGAAGTAGGCGTTGTCGTCGTCGTACACGTTGACGATTTGATAGTAGTGAAAGTCGACCGGATCGGGACACCAGCCCCACGTGCCGCCGAACTCGTCGGGATAGAACACTTGCAGGGCGAGCGCTTCCCACCCGCCCGTCGAGCCGCCGGCCAAGACTCGCGCCCACGGTTCGCCGATCGCCCGAAACTTCTTTTCGATCAGAGGGATCAATTCCTTCACCACGACATCTCCCGAGGGACCCACATTGGCCGAGTTGATGTCGTATGATGTGTCGTAAAACGGATTGGCCTCGCGGAACGTGACCGCCAGTACCCTTGGAGCCGTGTCGGATACCCAGAAGTCGGAGAATCCGGCGCTGCGCCCGCGGCCGCTATCGCCCGGCACAAAACCGAACGGTGCGCGGCGTCCGGGAAAATGGCCTTGCAGATAGATCACCGGGTAGTGCTTGTCGCCATCTTCGTCGAACCCGAGGGGAACCAGCACGTTGGCTCCCACGTACATATCCCGCCCCCAAAACCGCGACAGGAGTTCGCTCTTGATCTTGACGAACTTGATCCACTCGGTGTCTTGCGGATTCCCCTGCTGCAGCGATCCACCGGCAGGAACTGGTTCGATCGGTGGAATGACTTCTGTGAGCGTAAGCGTGACAGAGCCGGCTTTGTCCCCGCCCAACTGTGCCCGCACCGGCGCACTGTAGGCATTACCCGGGGCCCGCCACAGGTTCTGACCTGCGCCCGAGTTCATGTGCATGTAGACGGTATGTCCATCCGCCTTGGCGAAGCGTGTATAGACGTTCAAGAACGCCTGTACATAGTATTCGCCGGCCGGCAACTCTTGCATGGGAATCGGATATCCGACGACACCCGGTGCGCCTCCGTGCAGCGAGACCGAGTCTCCTGCTCTCAAGTTTGCGACGTCCATTCCCCAGAACGGGACGCCGGTAACGCCCACCTGACGCCTGGGCTCGCTATCACCACTCCGCGAGACGATCGCGAACACTCGGCCGGTGACGGGAATTTCCAGCCCCAACTGCGAGATCTGACTCGCTGCAGCTGGGCTCAGAACCACACTGAACAATGACCGCGCGGATGTTTCGACCGGTACCGTGTCACGCGCCGGAAGCTGTCCCGTCCATGGAACAGCTACGAGAACCGTCAATATGTTGATGCCGCGGCGCATGTCTTGGAATCTCCCGAGCTAGAGCAGTTGGGTGGGCGTCCGGATAAGGGTAGGATCAACATGCGCGCGGCGCAATCACAAGAAGCTACTCGGCCATCGTGACGTGCGGACGGCGGCATGAGCTGGCAAAAGCGAGCTGATCCGGGAGATCGTTGTGAGCGGGCGCCCGGTGGTGCCCACCGCGGCGCACCGGGTGTGGGTATATCCCGCAACTGTGGATTTCCCCGAGCGGCTTCGGGACCCGCAGTTGGAAGAAGACTTTGGACCGATGATTTACGAAGAAGTGCAAAACTCGTTTAAGAGCTGGCACACGCTGCCGTATTTCGGGCCACTCATCGGTCTCGGCGACACGCAGCGCCAGATGTTCTTCGGGAGGGCGTCTCTCAAGCAGTGGTGGTCGTGGGTGGTGACGTCGTCCCCGGCCCTATGCCCTGCGAATCGGTCTCGGTGCTATTGGAGCTGTCCATTCCCGTCCGGTTCATACAGGGAAACGGTGAACGCGATATCGTAGCGCTCAACCGCGGCGACGAGTTGAGCCGAGTTCCCGAGCGGTTTCGTGACGCCATGCATTGGGTTGCGAACCAGCTTCCGGCCGAGTACCTGTCGGAGTTCGAGTCGTGGCCGCAAACCACAAGGATCGACATCCCCGGTCTGGGTAATGTGCTGTTCTGCCACGCGACGCCGCGGGACGACAAAGAAGTCTTCACGCGTTTGACACCGGAGGATCGGCTGAGACCGATTTTCGAGGCGACGAACGCCGCGGTAGTGATCTGTGGACACACGCACATGCAGTTCGACGTAAAGCATCCCGCGCCCGAGTTACAGATGCTCGAGGTTTTTGAGGCTGCTGCGCCCCGGTAGCTCGAGGTCGCGGGTGGGCTTGCCGGCGCGGCCGCTGCTGCCGTTTCGGTACGACCGAGCGGCTTGTTCAGAGCCGCGGACGTAGGCCGGTTCCTTGGGACGGAGTACTGCAACTCAGGGTTTCGCCGCCTCCGGCGGCGCCCGGTACTCGATGAGATCGCCCGGCGCACATTCCAGAGCCTGGCAGAGCTTTTCCAATGTGGAGAAGCGAATGGCCCTCGCCTTTCCGGTCTTCAGCACCGACAGGTTCTGCACCGAGATACCAACGAGGTGCGAGAGTTCGGTCAGCTTCATCTTGCGCTTCGCCATCTGCACGTCAAGGTTGATCACTATTGGCATGGCAGGGTCCTCAGATCGTAAGCTCGATCTCTTCCTTCATCTGGCTGCGCTCTCTCAGGACCTGCCCGTACTGGTGCGTCAAGAACGCCAGGATGAGCGCGGCAATACCGAAGGCTTGTGGGAAGAGAAGGATTGCGAGATCAACTAAACCAAGCCACCAACCAGACACCGAGAACGGCAAGAGCCCATCGCTCAGGAAGATGACGGGAACGAAGAGCAAGTCCAGGATGCAGCTCACGACCAGCAGTCGCGTTACAGTCATGAGGACCGGAGCGAGGCGGTCAGCTAGGTTCGGTGACTCCCCTTCTAGCCGGAGAATGGAAAGAGCCCCGGCACCAGACCAGTAGATCCAGATCCAGAGGCAGGAGCGGACGAACCCCAAGACCACAGCCATGCCGACGAAGAGAGTGACTCCGGTCGACAGGGTGTCCCGTACCCGGGGCCAGACGTTGATGAAGTACATCAGGAGACCGACAAGCTGGAATAGTAGGATCGTCAGACCGAACCCAGCATAGAACCGGAGTGCCTTTCCCAGCGGGTTGAGAAAGTTGTGGTGAAATCACGATGATTGGCTCCCTTCTGTGCCGAGGTGTGCGTCGAGCCGAACCAATATCCAAACAATAAAGCCTGAAATCGTGTTTGTCAAGTAAAAATACATGATAATCAGTAAGTAATTCATAATAAACAAGATATCATGGATGCGGGCAGATCGAGCGGGAACGCAGTGAAGGATCGACTGGCCGACTGTGGTCCGGAATACACGAGTTTCAACGACGGCCGATTGGCGGGCGGCTTCAGGGTGGAGCCGGAAGTCACGGCAGGAGGCCCATTGGTCGTGCTCTACTCTACGAACCTGGGAGGAATAGAGGCCCGCGTGACCGATTGCGGGGGGCAATTGTCCGCGAGATATTCCAGTTTCCCGGCGGACAACGTTTTCACTTCACCGATCCGAGCGGCAACGAGCTGGCGGTTTGGTCGGATCGATGTCCTGAACCCGATGAACGTCGCCATCGTCGCCCGCCAAGTCCACCACGCGCGGGTTCACCGATCTACAAGCGTTACCGCAGCAAGCCCGAGACAACGGCCTCGGGCTTGCTTCGACTCGGTCGCACTATTTCTCAATAGGACGCGTCGCTTCGCTGATAGTTCAATTATAGGACTGGAGGCGACCCGTACAATACCGCACCTAACCGCTTGTCAATATTGACTATAGGTGTATCCACATCACATAAACTGATCCGCTCGGCTGACCCTCGCCGAGTGAGTCCCATGGCGACGCGATTCGAGGCTTCGGCACGCACGGCTGGGCATCACGCGGACCGAGCAGCGTCCTTCATGATTTCAGCAATAATATCGTACGCCTCGCTCCAAGCCGACTCCACGTCCCGTGTAAAGTCGTCCGCAAGCGTTTGCTCGAGCGCCCAGAGGAGAGCCCGCTTGACCGTGTCATAGTGCTCGTCGACCACGCCGTAGCGGACGTGGTCGCGACCCAACTGCTCGATAACTGGGGCCACGGCTCCGAGCCTGGTCAGTCCATGCACGGCGTATGACAGAGTGCTCATGAATTTCTGACCCTGTGCCCGCATGTCGCCCGTGAACAGCGGCCTGGTTGAGGGATCCAGTTCGAACAGCTTGTCATAGAACGCCGCCGCGGTCACCTCAGAATTGGGCAGCACTTGCCCCAGTGTTGCCTGAACCAGCTGCGCGCTCTCTCTGTCCAACTAACCTCCCGCGCTAGGATCTCGCTACGCACCCGGTCCTGCGGCGCCCTGGTCGCATTGACGCCCTGTGACCACGCGCTGAAAAATGCAGTCTCGCACCGTGCGGCGGGAGGGCCCCTATCTGTCGTCCGCGACGATCGTGGTGCCCAAGGAACGCTTGTTTCTCAGACGCCTCCCCCTTTTTTCGCTACGGGCTTAGGCTACCTTAGGAGCAATGAGTGTCGACAAGATCCTCGTCGTGGAAGATGAAGCCGATATCCTCGCCACGCTCGAGTACAACCTGGCACGCGAGGGCTATACCGTATTGAGCGCCCGAGGCGGACTGGAAGCGGTCCGCGTTGCCCGACGGGAGGCTCCCGATCTCATCCTGCTCGACCTCATGCTGCCGGGGCTCGACGGGATCGAGGTATGCCGCAGACTCAAGCAGGATGACCTGACGCGAGAGATCCCTATCATAATGCTCACTGCAAAAGCGGAGGAGAGCGACATCGTGCTCGGGCTCGGCGTTGGGGCGGACGACTATGTAACGAAACCCTTCAGCCCGAGAGAGGTGATCGCCCGGATCAAGGCAGTCGCGCGCCGGGTCCCCGTGCGAGAGCACGGGGATCAGCAAGAGCGGATAGTACTGCCGCACATCGTCATAGACATTTCCAGGCACGAGATCGTGATCGCCGGAACGCCGGTAGATTTCACCCCCACCGAGACTCGACTCCTTCATTTCCTAGCCTCTCATCCAGGACGGGTCTTCACCCGTGACCAGTTGCTTTCCCGGGTGATAGGTGACGGCGCTTACGTGATCGACCGGAACATCGACGTGCATGTCCGCAGCGTCCGAAGCAAGCTTGGGGAACACCGGGACCTGATTCAGACGGTCCGTGGCGTCGGTTATCGGTTCAAGGATCGTGACACATGACCGTGTTGCGATCGCGCTTCTTCTGGAAACTTTACGCCAGCTACGCCGCCTTGATCCTGATAGCCGTTGTGACCGCCGGAATCCCGATATCTCGCCACATAGAGAGAGAGACGATCGACGAGACACAGCGTTTCCTACGTGAACAGGCGCTCCTGCTGCGAGCGTTGGCGGTGCCGAGTCTCGAGCATCCTAGCGCTTCGGCGCAACAACGCGTCCGCGAGCTCTCTCGAGGCCTTGGTACCAGGCTCACAATAGTCGCCAGCGACGGAACGGTGCTGGCAGATTCCGAGCGCGAGCCGGCGGGCATGGACAACCACCTGAACCGCCCTGAGATACTCGCCGCCGCAGACAGCGGAAGCGGAACAGCCGTTCGCTTCAGCACCACGGTTGGCAGAGAGACGATGTACCATGCGGTGGAGGTACGGAACGATTCCGCCACGGTGGGGTTCGTTCGCACTGCCCTACCTCTCAGTCACGTGAGTAATCGTGTGGCGCACATCAGGAGCAGGGTAACCACCGGCGCCGTGGTTGCCGCCATAGTGGCCCTGGCCGTGGGCTTGGTGATTGGGCATGGAGTGACGGAGCCGCTGGCCTCCATGACCGTGGCAGCCAAGTCGATCGCGAACGGAAAATATCACCAGCGAGTGGACGCCCGAGGCGGCGACGAGATCGCAGCCCTATCCCACGCATTCAACCGGATGGCGCATGAGCTAGAGGCTCGGGTGGCGGCGATATCCGAAGATCGCACCAAGGTGCTCACGATCCTGGGTGGAATGTTGGAGGGCGTAGTTGCGGTGGACACCGAACACAGAGTACTCCATGCGAACGCGGCAGCGGCCAAACTCATGGAGGTAGCGCCGGATGCGAGCATCGGAAGATCTATAGACGACATCTCGCGCCTTCCAAAACTATCCGACACGATCAAGAGCGTTTTGGCCGGCAAGGATGAGGTGCGCAGTGAACTTAGAATCGTGGATGGTACGCTCGAACGCATATTCGAGATTCATGGCTCGCCACTTCAGGGTGACGACGGAGCCATAGAGGGAGCGATACTCGTACTCAATGACGTTACCGAACTCAGAAGGCTGGAAACGATTCGCAGCGACTTCGTGGCAAACGTCTCTCACGAACTGAAGACTCCTATCACAGCCATCAAAGGAATGGTCGACACCGTTATCGAGCACCAGGACATGACGGAGGAAACCCGCCAGCAATTCCTCCAGAAAATCCAAGACCAGACTCGGCGGCTCTCGCTCCTGGTGTCGGATCTGCTTACGCTGGCGCGAATAGAGTCATCCGGGTTCTCGCCCCAAGCCCGGGAACTGGATCTCCGTGATGTCGTGCGCACAGCGTTGACCAGCTTTCAGAATGCGGCAGAGTCGCGCTCCGTCTACCTCGAAAGCGAGATTCCCAAGGTCCCCGTACGAGTGCATGGCGATGCAGAACTGCTGGAGCTGGCCGTCAACAATCTCGTGGATAACGCTCTCAAATACTCGTCTCCCGAGGGCACCGTGAGGATCAGCCTCAGCGCCGATCGAGAGGGCGCTTTACTGGAAGTCGAAGATGACGGCATCGGGATAGCGCCCGAGCACCACGAGCGAATATTCGAGCGGTTCTACCGGGTAGACGATGCGCGATCTCGAGAACTGGGAGGGACCGGACTGGGGCTTTCGATTGTAAAGCACGTCTGTTTCACACACGGTGGCACAGCATGCGTAGAGAGCGCACCCGGCACCGGAACTACCTTCTACGTACGCCTACCCACCATGCCGATCCCGGCCCAAACTTTATAAAGGCTTTACAGAAGCGTTATAAAGACTTCACAAACAGTTTCTATCTTGCCGCCGCAATTCAACATGGCTATGCCCGAACCACGAGGGACGATGCAAACACAGTCACATACTATTGCCGCCGCGCTTGGCTCGATACTCCTCGCGACCGCTGCCCAAGCGCTTCACGCACAAGTAGAGTTTCATTCGAAGGCCCTGGCTATCACGGTCACGGGACGGGTTCACTCCCAGTTCGCTACGACCTCTGTGGACGGCGAGCGGTCTTCCCAATTCTTGATCCGGCGTGCACGACTGACCGCCGAGGTCGAGGTCAACGAATTCATAAGCGGCAAGATCCAGCCGGACTATGGCGAGGGTGAGGTCAATCTCAAAGACGCGTACGTGCGATTGGAATTCAGCCCCACGTTTCGCGTTACGGCCGGGCAATTCAAACGTCCCTTCGATCTGTTCGAACTCACCAGTTCGACGCAGATCCTGGTTATCGAGAGGGCCGGTGGAATAGACGGGCTAAATAGCTGTTCGGGGCCCGGCGGGCTCTGTTCTCTATCGCGCTTTACTGAAAAACTTCAGTACTCCGACCGTGACATCGGCGTGAAAGTAGATGGCAAGACATCCAGTGGCAAATTCTCCTATGCGGCCTCCATTACGAATGGCACCGGAGCCAATGCAGCCGACACCAATGGAACGAAATCATACACCGGTCGAGTGGGATTCTCCCCCAAGAAGGGCGTTTCCTTTGGCGCCAACGTCGGTGTTCACGACTACGTGAGGCCTGGCACCACCGACAACGATTATGGAACCGCCGTCGGTGGGGATATCGAGATTGGGAGTTTCGACAGCGGTCTGCACATCAGAGGTGGCGTTGTGGGCGGCGACAACTGGAAGAAGCTGATAGGCACCGACCCCAGTACCTTCGTCTCGACTCAAGGCATCGTAAGCTACAAGGCCGGAATAACGGGCAGCCCCTACGTGACAGCGGTAGAGCCGGTTGCGCGGTTCAGCTACGGTGATCCCGACACCGACGCACCTGACGACGACGGCTGGCTCTTCACGCCGGGGTTCGTGCTGCACTTCACCGGCAGGAACAAGATCGCTGCCAACATCGACATCTGGTCGCCGTCCGCCGGTTCCACGGAATTGTCAGTGAAAGTCCAGTCTTACTTGCACTTTTGAGGGCTGAGAAGCCGATAACCAACCCCTTTTCTTGACGGAACCAATGCCATCCAGTATTTCCTCGGCGGGCATCCCCATGTGATTGATTTTTTCTTAGTGACGCCGTAACATGTGTCGTCTCGCCGTTGATCGCCGCCCCGGAGAGTGCTGCATCACAAAGAGGTATTCGGGAATGGCTCCGCACTTGGTCCGTAGCTGCCAGCATCTTAGCAATGTCGGGTTTCGGAGGAGGAGGTGAGGCGGCCCCGACACAACCGCCGGTCCAGATCGTCGCATCGGTATCGGTCAGTCCCGACAGCACCGACAGCACCGACAGCACCGCGTATTGTTGGGGAGGTAATAATTTTGGGAGGCTTGGAGATCACTCCCTGGATCCCTCTTTGACACCCGTACTGGCTGCGATGGGGATGCCATTTCTGGACATCAGCGCAGGCCAACATCAGACGTGCGGTATCGGCACAGACAGCACGGCCTACTGCTGGGGTGGCGGATGGCTCGGTAACGATACTTTGAACGTCAGCTTTGCACCGGTTGCAGTCAATTCGAACGAGAAGTTTGTCTCCATCTCAACAGGCTATGAACACGTCTGCGCTCTAAACGCGACGAACTCAGCATTCTGTTGGGGCCTTGGCTTGCGAGGTAAACTGGGGACCGGGACCGAGGACGTGAGTTTCACACCAACGCCGGCGGCGGTTGGTTTCTCGTTCTCGTCGCTGGAGGTCGGTGTGTTACACAGCTGCGGTCTAACTGTAGCAGGCGGAATGTACTGCTGGGGCTTGGAGGGAGTGCTTGGCGATGGCGTCACCCCCGTCAGCGGTATGGCACAGCCACGTCACGAACTTCACCGATACCAGTGTTTGGACAGCGCTAGCTGGCTATTAGTACTTTGGAAATCGAAGCCACTCTCACCGAATAAACGCCGGTGAGACAGCGCTAGAGATAGAAGCCCTATCGAGTGTCCCCATGTAGACTCGAAGAGTCACGCCATAGGCACCGCACCAGCATCGATACTCGGCCGTCGCTGGCAGGTTGAACTCCAGAGCCCCGGAGAGCGCATGATCCGAACCTTTCAGTTGGTCGTACTGTCATCACTGTTTCTGTCCCCAGCGACACCCGGAACCCATACGACCAAGCCCAAGGGGCTCAAGAGCTTCCCGAGTACACACACGGTGGGCGAGACCGCCGACCGTGCGGTAAACGCTATCGAACACCGCGGACTCCGCGTGTTGGCGCGAATCGATCATGCGGCGAACGCCCGTTCTGTGGGGGAACAGCTGCGTCCCACGCAGCTGATAATCTTCGGAAATCCCCGGTTGGGAACTCAGCTGATCCAGTGCAGCCAAACTATCGCGATAGATCTCCCCATGAAGTTGCTCGTGTGGGAAGACCGCGTGGGCAAGGTGTGGATCGGGTATAACGAGGTCACATACTTGTCCAAGCGGCATGATGTGAGGGGCTGCGACCTCATTGTGAATCAGCTGAAGGAACCGCTCGAGACCCTGGCCCGCACGGCGGCCGGTGGCTAGCGCCAAGCCCTTCCCTATCGAGCCTACCAGTGTAAACTCACTACCTGCGCATCGTACCAGAGCGACCGAGTATCGATTGCACCGCAAGCGGCAGGCAGATCCATGTCTACCGAAAGAGCTGGATATGGCGACCAAGAAGACGGATATCAAGCCCACAATAGCACTGGCGGAAAATGGCCCACTCATGGTCAAGGGACTTGCCACCCTTCTGAATTCCAGCGGCGATCCGATCCCGACCAAGCGAACGATGGCACTCTGCCGCTGCGGAGAATCCGAGAACAAGCCGTTTTGTGATGGAACCCATGCCAAAGTTGGATTCGAGGACAAGAAACTCGAAGGCCGGATTCCCGATAAGCGGGATACCTACGTAGGCAAACAGATCACCATTCACGACAATCGAGGAATCTGCTCTCACGCAGGATTCTGCACCGACGGCCTGCCGTCGGTGTGGCGCATGAAAACGGAACCCTGGATCGATCCCGACGCGGCGTCGGTCAAAGAGATTGTCGAGACAATCGAGAAATGTCCGTCGGGCGCCTTGAGCTACACACTCGACGGCGTGGAGCACAGGGACGTTGGCCGGGGACCTGCTATCCAGATATCGAAAGACGGACCCTATCGTGTGACCGGCGGCGTGGAACTCCGTGACGTTCCCCGCTGCGATGGGGTTTCCGAAGAGCACTACGCTCTGTGTCGCTGCGGCGGCTCCAAGAACAAACCGTTCTGCGACGGAACCCACTGGTACATAGAGTTTCGAGACGACGAGCGCCACACAACGCGGGATGCGGGACTCGAAGAGACCGTCACCAAGTGGCACCGAGTCGCCGATCTGGATGTATTCCCAGACGGCGGCGTCAAAACGGTTGCCGCCGGGACCAAGACGGTGGCGCTGACTAGGTTCAACGGCCAATACGGAGCGCTGGATGGTAAGTGCCCCCATCAGGGCGGACCACTGGGCGAGGGTTCGATCGAAGACGGTGCACTACGCTGCCCGTGGCACGGTTGGGACTTCGATCCTATCACCGGTGCCGCCCCCGACGACAGTCACGATCCCGCCATCACGTATGCGGTCGAAGTGCGGGAAGACGGCATATACGTGGCAGTTGCTGAACCTGTCGCGCACGCCCAGACCGTGAGCGATCTCATGGTCGAAACGATGGTGAACTGGGGCGTCACACATGTGTTCGGCATGGTGGGTCATTCCAACTTGGGACTGGCCGACGCCATCAGGTCACAAGAAACCAAAGGGAAACTCAAGTACATCGGGATTCGGCATGAGGGTGCCGCGGCGTTTGCTTGTTCGGCGTTTGCAAAGCTGAGTGGCAAGCCTGCGGCCTGCCTGACGATTGCCGGGCCCGGCGCCACAAATCTGTTGACCGGGCTGTGGGACGCGCATGTGGATCGGGCGCCCGTGTTGGCACTGACCGGCCAGGTGAACACGCAGGTATTGGGACCGGGAGCCTTTCAGGAGATCGATCAGTCCTCTGCATTCGAAGCGGTTGCCGCGTGGAGTCAGACGGTATTGCAAACGAGCAATCACGCAGAGCTGATGAGCCTGGCGTTGAAGCACGCGATCATCGAGCGCGGCGTGGCACATTTGATATTCCCCGATGAGGTGCAGACCCTACCCGCACCACAAGGAGCCACAGCATCCGGCCCAGACGGGCGGCTCGCCGAAACGACGATCACACCCCCAGTCCAAGCCATCGCCCGAGCCTGCGACCTGATCGCTGGCGCCAACCGGCCTGCCATTATCGTAGGATTCGGGGCACGCACAGCGATGGACAGAATAATCGCGCTCGCCGAAAGATTGGGCGCGCCGGTGCTCACCACGTTCAAAGCCAAGGGACAGATACCGGACCAACACCCGCTCGCGGCCGGGGTGCTTGGCCGCAGTGGAACTCCCATCGCCAGTTGGTTCATGAACGAGGCGGATCTGCTGCTGGTGTTCGGTGCGTCGTTCTCCGATCACACTGGCATTGACAAGTCCAAACAGATCGTGCAGGTCGATTTCGACCGTATGGCCCTGGGCAAGTTCCACCCGGTAACGCTCCCGGTGTGGGGTGAGATCGGTGTCACGGTCTCGGACCTCATGGATTGCTTGCCCGCGGAACTGGACCTCGTCGACAGCCGGGCGGATGTGGCCGAGCGCTGGGCGCTGTGGCGCGCAGAGAAGGAAAGGCGAGCCAAAGAGGACCGCGGCAAGGGAATCAATTCTGCCGCGATCTTCGCGGCACTCACTCGGCAGACCCCCGAGGATGCGGTCATTGCCGTGGACGTCGGCAACAATACCTACTCGTTCGGCCGCTACTTCGAGTGCAAGCGCCAAAGCGTGCTGATGTCGGGATACCTGGGCTCGATCGGGTTCGGTTTCCCCGCCGCGATGGGCGCATGGGCCGCTCAACCCGAGAGAAAGGTCCTCTGCGTCAGCGGAGACGGCGGATTCGGCCAATACATGGCCGAGTTCACAACGGCCGTCAAATACGGAATGAACATCACGCTCGTTTTGCTCAACAACTGCGAGCTGGGCAAGATCTCCAAGGAGCAGCGTGCGGCGGAGTGGGAAGTGTGGCAGACATCGCTGCACAATCCCGATTTCTCCGAGTACGCCAAGCTGTGCGGCGGCCACGGCGTGCGGGTTACAGAGACGAGCGACCTGGACCAGGCAATTGCCGGTGCGATACGACACGAGGTCCCCGCCCTGGTCGAAATCATGGCAGACGTGGAGTTGATCTGACACAGACGTACCTCGAGCTATGGTGGGTGTTTCCCGCTTCGGTACTGTTTTCCACCATTGCCATTGGTTCGGGTGTGTCTGGCGCGCTCTTTTTCAGCCCATTTTTCATGCTGGTCGTCGGCCTTTCTCCCGCTCAGGCGGTCGGTGCCGGACTCCTCACCGAAGTCTTCGGCATGGGCAACGGCCTGCGTTCCTACGTGAAGGCCAAGCTGGTCGACTACGCAACTGCAAAATGGCTGTTGCTCGGCGCGGTGCCCACCGTGGTCATTGGAGCCATTGCAGCAGACCTCATCTCAGATCGAATTCTCAAGGCCATCTTCGGCTTGGGACTCCTGGCACTCTCCGGGTTCCTGGTCTTTGTACGCACACCCGAGGAATGTGAGCCTGGCGAGAAGCCGTTGGCCTTCATAGATCGGAAGTCGCAGGACAAGGGAACCACGGTGGTGCGCGGGGCAGACGGCTCTGTGTATGAGTACCGAACGTGCTGGAGGCCGCCCGGCGTACTCATGGCGGCCGCAGGTGGACTCTTGACCGGAATGATAAGTGCCGGCCTGCCGGAGATCTCGACGACGCAACTCGTTGTGCGCTGTCGGGTTCCGCCCAGGGTGGCCGTTGCCACGAGCGTTTTCACTTTGGCCATCGTGGCCGCCGCAGGCGCCGGAATACACGCCCTGGCCGCCAAGCCCGTGTGGCAGGTGGTTGGCTGGAGCATTCCCGGTGTCCTGCTCGGCAGCGGCCTGGGGAGTCGAATCGGGAAATACATGCCCGCCAAGACCATGGAGAAGGCGTTGGGGGTGGTGTTCGGAGCGGTTGGCGCCTTGGTGTTGGCACTGGAGTTTTTGATCTAACCTTGCGACGCTTAGACATGTCTTTCTTTTCCAGTCTTCGTGGATTATTGAACCTCGGTCGCGGGACGTTGGGCGGCCTTTCGGAAGCCAATGTGGGTAACGACCCGATCGCGCTCTTTTCCGACTGGTTCAGAACTGCCAAGCGCTCCGGTATCCTGCTTCCCGAAGCCATGGCTGTTGCCACCAGCACCAAGGACGGCTCACCGTCCGTCAGAATGATGCTGCTGAAGAACGTAGACCAGCGTGGCTTCACGTTCTACACCAACTACGCAAGCCGCAAGGCGGTGGAGCTGGCCGAGAACCCCCAAGCGGCACTGGTATTTCACTGGCCCACTCTACAGCGTCAGGTTCGAGTCGAGGGCCCGGTAACCCGCCTCTCGCCCGACGAAGCCGCGGCGTATTTCAGCACCCGGACCCGGGGGAGCCGCATCGGCAGCTGGGCGTCCAAACAGAGTGCTCCTATGAGCGGTCGCGACGAACTCGACAACCGAGTTCGCGAATACGAACAACGGTTTGCGGGCAGCGACGTCCCGTTACCTCCCTTCTGGGGAGGATACCGGCTCCAGCCGCAGAAGATCGAGTTCTGGCAGGGCCGCATTAATCGGCTGCACGACCGCTTGCGATTCTCTCGAGAAGGAGACAAGTGGACTCTCCAACGGCTGTTCCCTTGAGCCCGTGACGGCAATGGCATGGCCAATTACATTGAGTCGAACGAAACTCGGGCAAGAGACCTGGGTACCTTTATTGAGCGTTCGATCACCTGTCTCTTGGCGAAGGATTTCCTAATGACCTGCAAGTTCCGTATCGGTATCTGCACCTCTATGCTTGCAGCCCTGGGATTGGCCGGGTGCAGCAACGTCGTACCTCTCAGTTCAGAATTCCACCCGGCGATCCTGGAAGATGTGGAGGTCCAGATTATCGACGCAAACGACTTCGACCGCCAGCAGATGGTCCGGCTCCTGGCCGAATATGATATCCTGTCGCGCTTCGACGTAGAGATCAGGAGTAGGGACAATTACGATGAAGCTCTTGCCGAAGAATTGGAGAACGCAAAGATCAAGGCGCTGGCAGCGGGTGGCAGAGTCCTCATGTATACCAGAAACTCGGAACTCGTTGGGGTCATCAAGCAGGATGCCCGCTATGCCGGAGCGAGCAATGTGACAACAATGTACGTGCTACAGCGTAAGGTGACTGCGCCCGTAGCTGCTCGAGTCGAGACGCCACCGGAACCTCCAGCTCAACCGGCCGACCCGGTTCCAGACCAGCGGCCGGAAGTGAGGGCGCAACCCGCTCCTGTCGTTAGAGAATCGCCCCCCGAGGCGCCGCAGTTGTCGGTCGAGCAGAGAGAAATCTGGAGCTTGGAAGAAGCGCAATGGCGCCACCTGAGTGACCGCGACATCGCAGAGTACATGCGCTTGTGGCACAACGACTTTGCCGGGTGGACCAGTTGGTCGACTGTCCCGATACGGAAACCGGATGTGAGAAGCAGTGTCGAACGGGCGACGCTGAAATCCTACGAACTCCATGTGGAGAGTGTCCGTGTATTCGGAGGTGTTGCGGTCACGGATTACGTAGTACGATCGAGCTGGGTTGACAACGCCGGTAATGCCGGCGGAGATCACTGGGAAAGAATCACACACACTTGGATGAGGGTGGGGAACACCTGGCAGATCGTAGGGGGCATGTCGACACCGACCAAGCAACCATAGCGGGAACGATGCTTCCGTGAAAGAATGGCTCGGTACACTCGCGGCTATCGCGTTAGCGGCCGCTCCACTCCCTGCACAGAGCCGCACGGCCACACCTATCCGGCAATCCGGTCTCAGCGCGGAAACCGCCGCAACTAGACGTCTCACCCTACGCGACGTATCCCGCAACGACCGCTGGCTGGGGTTAGGAGTCCGTGATCTCAAGTGGGCTCCGGATGGCACTGACCTCTACTTCCGCTGGAACCTACATCCCCAACCAAATGATCTGGCTGCTGCCGACCCTTGGTTCAGGACGGACCGCAGGGGCCGCTGGGTCGAGGAAGTTCCCGCGACAGAGGTCGGTCAAATACCCACGGGGCCTGTGTCGTGGGCCCGAGACGGCCATAGGGCCACCTGGGTCGGAACCGGTGGCATCTACCTCTATGACCAGGAAGCTCGAAGCGCGGTCGAGCGTGTGGTATCACTTCCCAAGCAGGCCCGACGTGTCCGCATGACGGACGATGGCAGCGCGATCGATTTCGAGATCGATGACGCACTCTACAGATACCAGATCTCTGGCGGCTCTCTACTTGTGGTGGCAATGAAGGTAGCGGTCAAGCCGAAGGACGAGACGGACGAGGCAAAGTGGTTGGCGGCTCAGCAACGCGAACTGTTCGAACACGTCCGCCGGCAACACGAGCAGCAACAGGAGGCTGCAGAGATCAATCGACGTTTCAACCCGAGCCGGCCGCAACCGATCCCGGTGCCCGCGTCGCTCATCGTGGACAACATCCAGCTGTCACCCGATGGCAAGTACGTCACCTTCCGCACTCGCAAGCGTGACACCAGACGCCCGGTTACAAAGTACATGGACTACTTGGATGACTCCGGGTACTCCGGAGTTCGCGATGCACGTCCAAAGGTAGGCGAACCACGGGATATCGTGCGGCTTGGGATCGTGCCTTTCGACCCCACCGTGGAGGCCGAAAGCGTAACGGTACGGTGGATTGATCTGCCAGAGGCTGGCGACCGGCATACCGTAGCTCACGGACCTTACTGGAGTCTCGAGGGCGATCGAGCCGTCGTGCAGTTCATCGGCGAGGATCACCAGGACATCTGGTTTGCAGAGGTGGACCTGGAAACGGGTCACACGCGTGTGCTGGCGCACGATCACGACGATGCATGGATCGGCGGCCCTCCAATTCAAGCCAATTATCTACAACCGGCATTGTTACAGTGGTTGCCCGGAGACCGATTCGTGTTTGCATCAGAGCGCAGCGGTTGGAGCCATCTCTACCTGATGGAATCGGACGGTTCCATACGGCCACTCACCCGAGGCAATTGGGAGGTGCGCGGCGCAACGCTCTCGCGCGATCGGACTACGTGGCTGCTCAAGACGAGCCGTGAACATCCATCGGAGGATCACCTATATCTAATGCCCGCAGCGGGCGGCGAACTCCTTAGGCTCACACACAGCCCAGGTGCTCACTCGGGACAACTCTCCCCCGACGGCAAACGATTCGCCGATATCTACAGTGAGAGCACGCACATGCCCGACCTCTTCATTGGACGGGCCACTGCAAAAACAGAACTCCGTCGAGTAACGGTCAGTGGTACAGACAACTACCTCTCGCACCCGCTGGTTCAGCCGGAGATCGTATCGTTCGACCACCCCGACGGCGGACCGCTTTGGGCTGCACTGTTCAAGCCTGCCCGGCCGAATCCCGAGCACGCGGCAGTAATCCACGTGCACGGCGGTGGCTACCGCCAGTTCGCGCATCGCGGCTGGACGGTGTACGGTTATGCGTTGCACCTGGGACTGATCAACTACTTGGTGCAGCAGGGTTACACGGTCCTCGACTTCGACTACCGCGGCAGTGCTGGCTACGGACGGGACTACCGCACCGATATCGCTCGCTCGATGGGGATCAATGACGTGGATGGGGCAGTGGCGGCGGCCAACTACCTGGTCACGCAGCAGGGGATCGACTCGACACGCATCGGCATCTACGGGGTGTCGTACGGTGGATTCATGACATTGATGTCACTGTTCCGCTACCCCGGTATCTTCGCCGCCGGAGTGGCTCGGGGTTCGGTCAGTGACTGGGCTCAGTATAGTGACGGGTGGACGAGCCGCATACTCGGAGTGCCATACAAGGATCCTGCAGCGTACAAGCGATCCAGCCCCATATACTATGCGGAAGGATTGCAAGATCATTTACTGCTAACGCATGGGCTCGTGGACAATAACGTTCACTTCCAGGACGACGCCCGACTGGTGCAGCGCCTCATCGAACTGGGAAAAGAGTTCGACGTCATGTACTATCCTGCAGAGCCGCACACCATCCAGACCGAGCCCAGCCGGTACGACTACGTGCGGCGGGCCACCAAATTCTTCGATCGATATCTCTTGCGGCGCTGATTCAACCCGCATCCGACCTAAACGCTGCAAGCTCAATCGTGCTTGGCGGTAGGGGGCGGCATGCTAACGATTCACCGGCAGGTCCAAAGCGGAACGATCTATTATCTGGCCGTTCTTGATGACCATAACGATCTCTTGAATGTTCTTGATGTCGGCGATGGGATCGGCACCCAACAGCACCAGATCCGCCAGTTTTCCCTCTTCCACCGATCCCATATCGCGCTCTTTGCCGAGAAATATGGCAGCATTTAGTGTTCCGATGCGAATGGCGTCGAGTTCGGGGATACCGCCCGCAACCATCAATTCCAGTTCTCTATGGGATGCGGGGCCGCTCGATTGGTCCGACCCCAACACGATCACTCCACCCGCTTCATTGATCTGCCGTAGGTTTTCCTGCGCCACAGGAGTCATGACCTTCATCCATGTGGTCCAGTTCCTACGAGCGTACTGGTCCCGCACGGTGGTCTTGAGACGCGCGATCAACTCCGGTTCGTAAACCGCCCGGTACAGCGGTTGATCGAGAAACTCGGGATGTTCCACCAACCGGCTGTATCCCTCCCCAATAGTGAGCGTCGAAACCATGGGGGTCTTTGTAGAAGCCATCAGCTTCACAAAGCCCTCGCTGATGGGACCTTGGATCACCGGATGGGCCAACGTGTTGATTCCGGCGGCAATGGCCTGCCGCGCACGGTACTCGTGGGAAATGTGAACGGTCGTGCGTACACCGTGCTCGTTGAAATATGCGCCCGCCTTCTGCATCAATTCGGGTGACAGCAACGGAATGAGCGGCCGCGTACCCCAGCCATGTTCATCGAAGGTGAACTTCACGATGTCGGGGTCGCGCGAGAGATGTGCGTCCAGCTTGGCAATCGCTTCGGGCCAATTGTCGATCTGCGTGGCCCCTTCCCCACCTCCATGACCGCCCGGCGCCGTTACCACTCCGCCACTCGCAAAGATGCGCGGGCTCACGATCTCCCCTGCCCTTTCCTTTGCCCGCAAGCCGAAGATGAAGTCCGGGTCGTTGCCGGCATCGTATACCGACGTGAAACCGCTGTATAGAAAGCCGTGCAGCGCGCTGATACCCGCTGCCTCATCCGAACCGTCACGCCCGAACCCGCCGCGGAGATGGATGTGCATGTCCATCAGGCCGGGAATGAGGAACTTGCCCCGCCCATCTACTCGTCTGGCGCTAGCCGCCACCTGGATTGGAGTGCGCGCAATGCGGGTAATGCGGTTGCTGTCCACCAAGACGAAAGCGCTTGCGACCGGGGGCCTACCGGTTCCATCAATGAGTGTGACACCCTCGAACAGAATGGCCGACGTAGTTTGCGCTCGAACCGGTACGCTGGACAGGATGACAGCGAGGACCAGGCCAATGGTACCGCAAAATAAGGACATGGAATCTCCGGATTTCGGGTGATCGGACTTCAACTCTATGTGATTGAGACATCGGATAATGTGGGGTGTTCTGTCGAGTGGGAAGTCCGTGGTCCCGATCTTGCTTGCGCAAATGAATTGCGCGGGTCACATTTGGCGAAGCCGTCTCAGCGCGGCCGATCAGCTCGTTTCCTCCGGAGGATGTAGTGAAGTATCAGCAGCTCGGCCTCAGCAGGCCCTTTATCGGTCTGAGTATCGTTGTAGCCACCCTGTTTCTGGCAGCCTCCTGCCGAGACGATAGTACGGGTCCACAATCCCCGATCACGGGCTACGTCGCCATCGTGCCGGTGTTCCAGAGCATCGCGGCCAGCATGCTGCCTGTCGAGAAGATACGCATAACGCTGACGCGCGAGGATTCTACGGCGACGGTAGCCCTCGACACTGTTGTGGCTCTCACGGCGGGACAAGACTCCGTGGATCTCTCGATCACGGTCCAGTTGACTGACCCGTCGGAGGTGTTCTTGCTCCGACTCGCGCTGATCGACGCTTCCCAAGACACGGTATTTCGCGCCGGCCCTATTGCTGTGACCGCATCGACATCGGCGGACAGTCCTCAGGTTACGCAAGTTCCCTTGACCTACACGGGGCCGGGGTCCAATGCGGCGACGGTAGTGATTACGACGGCGAATGCAATGGCCCTGGAGGGCCAGGTGGTGACACTCCAGGCCGAGGCACGCGATACGCTGGGACAGGCGATCCCCGGAACGCCGATTCGCTGGAACAGCCTCGACACCGCGGGCGGCACCTTCCCCGACGACAAGCTGGGCGCGTTTCTCGCAGGCTCGAAGCGCGGGACCGTGCCGGTGGTTGCGCAACTGCTGACCGGTCCTGCCGACACGGCTTCGGTGATGGTGCAGCCGAGGCCCAGCAGCATAACCAAGATCGGCGACAACCAGACGGCGGCAATCGGATCTCCCCTTCCCCTGCCCGTCGGCGTGAGACTCACCGCGGCGGACGGCTTGGGAGTGGAGGGGGCGCTGGTCGTGTTCGCCGCTGCGGCCGGCAACGGATCCTTGTCCGGTGATTCGGTGTTGACCGACACATTGGGTATAGCCCAGGTGAGCTGGATACTTGGCGGCACGGCCGGCCCGATGCAGGCGACGGCCCGCATACCCGCCATCAACGACACCACCGTCACACTGAACGCCACGGCGCAGGCCGCCACCGTCCGGTGGACCAATCCCGCGGGCGGAAACTGGAGCAATCCGGCCAATTGGGACCTTGGTGTGGTGCCAGGAGCGGGTAGCACTGTCATCATCGATCTGACAGGTACGTACACGGTGACACTGGATGTGCCAACAGTGACGCTCGGCGGCCTTACACTGGGCGGTGCTACCGGGACTCAGACGCTGGCGCTGGGCGGAAACGCGCTTGCGGTCATGGGCACATCGAGCGTGGGTGCCAATGCCACTGTCACCGTCGAGGGATCGCTCGTGCTGGACGGCAATTCCGTCATTGACGGATCGATATCTTCCGTGACCGGCGGTGCCCTCACCTTTGCGAGCGGCACACACACGCTCAGCGCAGGGTCAGGGATCGCAGGCACATTGGCTGTGAACTTTGCGGGCGGTGCCGCCACCGTAAGCGGCAGCTACGCCGCCGCTGCCGGCACCCTCGTTATGGGTGGCACGGTGAACTTCAACAACATCACGGCCCCTGCGACCACGATTTCCCTCACGATGAGTGCCGGGACGCTGGGCGGACCCGGAGATCTCGCCGTCTCCACCTCCATCAACTGGACGGGCGGGACGTGGACCGGCGGCGGGGATGTGAGCCTGGCCTCTACCGGTACTGCGATCCTCGGCGGCGGCGCCAAGACGCTCGACGCCAGGGGGTTTTTCAACAGCGGCACGGCGACGTGGACGGCCGGTGACATTTCGAGCGGCAACGGCTCCGTCATTACCAACCCCGCCGGCGCGATCTTCGATATCCAGGGCGATGTCGCCTTGCAGTTCACGCTTGGTGGCACCAGGCCATCGTTCGTAAACAACGGCACGCTCAGGCGTTCGGTCGGCACCGGCCTGGCGACGCTCGACGCCGACCTGAACAACACCGGCACGGTCAACGTCCAGAGCGGTACGCTCGCCGTGAGCGGGACCTTTACACATGGTGCGACCGCAACGTTGCAGGGCGCCGGCACATTCCAGATTCCCGGTGACTTGATAACCGGTGGAACCGTGACGATGCCATCGGGACAACTGTCCATCGGCGGCGTTCTCACACCGACGGGCACATTCAACGTCGGGACAGTGATCTTTGCGCGTACGGGGCCACAGAATCAGGTCATCACCGATATTCCATACAACAACGTCGAGGTGCAGGGTCCGGCCCAGTTGGATGCCTCGTTTTCCGTTCAGTCAGGCATTGCCGGGAATCTAGTGGTGTCGAAGAACGGGGCGCTCGACATGAACAGCACAGAGATCACGGTGAACGGCGATTTCATAACCCAGGACAACGGAGTCCTGATCGCCACGTTCGATACCAGCTACGAGATCTTGAATGTGCTGGGCAACATCGTGTTCGGCGGAGGATCGATAGCCGGATTGCTGACTGATGCCGAGATCTCCGTAGCGGGCAACTTTACCCAAACGGGTACGAACAGCCCGGAGAGCTTCCATGCGGGCGGAAACACTGTTGTCATATTCAACGGCAACACCACACCGCAGACGATCTCGTTCGAGAATCCTGGCATCGGGCCGGGAGTGGCGCTATCACACTTCGCCCACATACAGATCCCCAATAACCCGACCACGATCACTCTGGCGAGCGATGTCTTCGCACACAGCAACCTCACGAAGTTTCCGGGGCAACCGGCCACCATCATTGGGAACGGCCACAAGTTGGCAGTCGGGGGGCTTTCCATCGGGGATCTCGTGCTCGATCACGTGTTGCTGGAGTGGAACGGTACACCCAGTTTCCCGTCGTTCGGATTCTTTAGCCGAGTGTCCAACGTGAGTTTCGTCAACTACAGCCCCGGAGAGGTACAGTTCAACATCGTCCATCCCGGCGCACTATCGACCTATAGTATGACGGGTCTGACGTTTGCCACGGCACCAACTCGCGGGGTCGGGGCGTACGTACGGGCGACGGACTCGGATGACCCGACGGTGAACCAACTCAACATAAGTCTCGGAATCACTTCCCCCGCCACGTGCAGCGGTGCCGACTTCGACGCACAGGGCGGTGCCATACTCACTCCCAGCTGTGGACAGCAGTTCACCTTGGTAGGCACGGGACGGGCCCACTCCTGCGCGATCGATGCTATCGGACGGGCATACTGTTGGGGGGACAACACAAACGGTCAGCTCGGCGACGGCACCAACACTGCGAGCAACGTGCCGGTGCCGGTGTCCGGCGGTCTCACGTTCACCGAGATCACGGCGGGAGGCGACCATAGCTGCGGGATCACTACCGCCCAGGCAGCCTACTGCTGGGGCCGCAACACGGCGTGGGGCCAACTCGGCGACGGCACCACAACCTCAAGCAACGTACCGGTGTTGGTGTCGGGAGGAGGTCTGTTCGCCAACATCAGCGCCGGCAACCAGCACACATGTGGGGTGCTGACGACCGGCCAAGGGTACTGCTGGGGTAGGAATACGGAGGGCCAGTTGGGGGACGGTACGAACACCAGCAGCAGCGTGCCTGTGCCGGTGGCGGGTCAACTGCTGTACTTTGAGATCAGTGCGTCTAAGTTCAGCGCGTCCGGACGCGCTCACACCTGCGGCGTGACCACTGCCGACCTCGTGTACTGCTGGGGAGACAACACCAGCGGGCAACTGGGTGACGGGACCAACACTGCGAGCAACGCGCCGGTTGCGGTTGCGGGCGGACTGACCTTCGATACACCCAGCACAAACAACGAAACGACATGCGCAGGCACTCTAGCCGGAGGAGCATATTGCTGGGGCAACAACGCCAACGGCCAATTGGGTAACGGAAGCACCACCAATAGCAATGTTCCGGTAGTGGTGTCGGGCAATGTTGTGTTTGATCAAGGAGCGGCGACCGGTTCGAGCTTCGCCTGCGGTGCGACGGTAGCCGGCGCAGTGTACTGTTGGGGCGACAACTCATCGGGACAGCTGGGTGATGGTACAACGACCGCCAGCACCGTTCCGGTACAAGTGGTTGGAGGACTTTCCGTAGGCGAGGGCGACCTCGGCACATCTCATGCGTGCGTGATCACCGGCAGCGGCGCGATCTACTGCTGGGGCAGGAACTTCAACGGCCAGCTCGGCGACGGTACGAACACCGATTCGAGCGTGCCAGTGCTGGTGTCCGGCAGCTAGAAGCTGTTATGATGTAGCGGCGACGCATACGTCGCCGCTACATCGGTACGATATCGAACTCTCGGTTGTGGGCGGCGCGATAAACCGCAAACCCTTTTCGGTCCGTCGTAAACGCGGTTGCGATTTGGAGAGCCTGCGCCAATACAACCAGGGTAGCATCCGCATAATCCATGGAAAGATCGGCATAATGTGTCATTAGGCGCGCCGCTTGCCGATGGAGATGTAATTCCAGGCCGAGTATGGGGATACGGGCGGCTAGCAAGAACTCGAGTGGCAGCCCTGCGGACGCACCGCCCCGCTGAACGAGATGCGACGCTTCGGTTACTACCGCCTCCGTCGTAACGCAGCGATCGACCAAGTCGGGCCAGGCATCGACACAGGCGAGGTGCCATTGATCTGATCTATCCAACGCCGCAATGAGAGGCCCTGTGTCGAGCAGCACGTCGCGCATCGATGTCGGGCATCAGCCTGGTAAGTTGTGCTCACTGATTTGCCGAGTCAGCGCATCTTGCTCTATCGCACTTCGATCCAGACACACCGACCCGATCAACGGCGCCAATCTATCCCATGTAGCAGTCGGAGCTTCCTCGCCGCTCGTGGCAGCAAGGTAGGTTTCGATTGCCTCGCGCACCAGCCGCGACTTGGCAACCCCTTGCTTACGCGCCTGACGCGTCAGCGCTCGGTATAATTCCCGCGATACTCGCAGCGTAATCTGATCTTCCATCTCACGACAAACGTAATGCATCTGCAATGCAAACATCCAACTGAAGACGTGACAGGATGTAGCGGCGACGTATGCGTCGCCGCTACATTCCCGAATCTTTCTACAAGGATAGCGAATGAGATCTAGGCCAGGCGTAACCAATCGTCATGTGATCGCTATAGTGCTCCTAAGCGTGTTCGGGTCGATGAGTGTCTGGTGTGGCACTCTCATGGCGCAGGGCCGATACCAGACGGCACGCTCCACAGCGGGCATGGTGGTAACGGCACATCCTCTGGCCACATGGGCCGGAGTGCACGTGCTCGAACAGGGTGGGAATGCCGCAGATGCTGCGGCCGCAGCTGCATTCGCCGTAGCGGTGGTGCGTCCCTCGATGAACAGCATCGGCGGGCGCAATCAGATACTCATACGGAACTCGGACGGCCGCATTTACGGAATAGATGGTACCACACAGGTGCCAACGGATTACGATTCGAGTAAAGGGGTCACCGCATCGTACGGCTACGCCACTATTGGCGTTCCGGGGGCACTGGCGGGCCTCATCCGACTGTACAAAGAGCACGGTTCGCTTCCACTGGAAACGGTCATGGCACCTGCGATCGAGTATGCCGAGAACGGCTTTCGGCTCCTGCCGGGCCAGGCCTGGTTTCATACGTTGGCCGCCAAACAGATCGCTGAATCGAAAGGTGCACGTGCCTCCTACCTGAAGCCGGATATGACACCATATCGTGCTGGCGACCTACTGCGACAACCCGTATTGGCACAGACGTACCGCAAGATCGCCAGGGGCGGCGCCGACGTTTTCTATCGGGGCGAGATTGCGCACGCCATTGCGGCAGACATGGCGGAACACGGCGGACTGGTAACATTGCAGTCGTTGGCCAACTACCGTGCCGAAGACGCCCGCATCGTTCACGGCAGCTACCGGGGCTACGACCTGGTCGCGATGGACGTTCCCGCGTCTGGCGCAATAGCCGTTCAGTCTCTCCAGATCATGGAGAACTTCAGCCGAGCCGAATACACCGCCGAGGAGTGGGCGACCATAACCGCCCAGGCGATCGCCCTTGCGATACCGGACCTCAGGCGCCTGGGACCGGACACGACGGCCAAGAGGGCAACCTCCAAGGAGTGGGCCGCCAGTCAGGCGAAAAAGATTCGTATCGGCGATTCGGTGGGTGCCCATACGGGTGGCAGTCCATCCCCGCGGTTCTTCCCTCCCGACGACAGCGGCTACACCACGCACATCTCGGTGGCGGACAGTGCCGGGATGATCGTATCGCTCACCCAGACTGTCGGCCCCATCATGGGGTCGAAGGTGGCAACTCCTGGTCTCGGCTTCCTCTACGCGGTGACGCTCGGCGGTTACCTCAGTGGTGCCACTAAGCCAGGCACACGCGCTCGCTCCGGTATCACTCCTGTGTTCGTGTTGCGGGATGGCAAAGTGGTGTTGGTGTTGGGCGCGGCTGGCGGGCTCAGAATCATCTCGTCGGTTGTCCAGGTGGCCAGTCGCGTGATAGACGACGGATTGTCACTGCCGGATGCCCTGGCGGCGCCGCGAGTGCATCCGAGTTTCGATTCTACGTTCGCTTTTGACGGCATCGCGATGGAGACACTCCCGTCCAGGGGTTGGACGCAGGATCAAGTCGCGGTGGTCAAGGAAATGGGATTCAAGGTGACATCGACACCCCGCGCCGGCTCGTTCGGCCGCGTCCAGGCGATCCGATTCCACTCGGAGACCGGGGTCTGGGAAGGAGCATCCGATCCAGGTAGTGAGGGAACGGCACGCGGACCTGGGGGTCAGCAGCCGTAGCAGTAGTGGACTGCCGCAGTATCGGTGATCGGCGCAGTTCAGCTGGATCCAGTAGCGGCCTGTAAGAACCGATCTGCAGTCAGAACCCCAGCATCTGCGTGAACTTGAGTATCACGGAGCGACCGGGAGCAAGGCTGGTATCGGATGTGAAACGCTGCTCGTTGTAAACGATGAAAAGGTCGCTGAGCGGACCGTGTATGAAGTTGAATCTCACGTTGACGTTCAGGAGATCACGGTCGGCGAGATATTGCACCAGCGCACCCACAAACATGTTAGTGGTGAAGGAAACGTTCCCGCGCATGGTCCAAATCTCACTCACGAAATCGCCGTCCGGCACGTTGAGGTCCCCCGCCGTTCGCGACAACCCCAGACTCGCTGACATCTTGTACGAAGGCCGCACGGTCGTGGTCACACGTATGGTGCGCTGAGTTCCCGTCCAAAGTCCACCGACAATGCCCGTCAGGCTGACCGACACAGGTTTGCTGGCGTCGGAGTTCATGCGGAGCATATACGTCGTCCAGTCATGACGTCCGGCGGGCACCGGCGGCGCGTCCCGACTCACGCTGAGAGGAGACGACAACGTCTCGGTGGTTGGATTCACCGACAGTTCTCCGTATCCGCCATTGTTCAAGAAGAACGTGTAACCACTGTGGAAGGACTTGGCCAACATCTTGCCCGATTGGTTGGTGATGTATTTCCATACCAAATGTGGATGCATCTCGCGCACGCCGCGACGTCTGAGGCCGGCGAACCTGGGGCGGATCCCGACATCCATCGACCACTTGCGCACGCCGGTGCGACGCACGAATCCCAACTCGTCGTTGAAGTTGTCACCGATGGCCAGGAGGCCGAACTTGGCGTGGACGAAATTAGCCTCACGATTGAGCGAGGTCTGGAATGCATACCGCGGACCCGTCACGCCGGGTGTTTCCGTGTTGAGAAAGAACGAACTCCAGTCCACTCGCCCCGGCAACCGAATGTTTGCATCACCTCCATAGATGTAGTTGTAGTCACCCGCATCGTCGGCGTTCACCCGGGTCATGATCAGTGTTCCGACGTCCGAATTGGCGAATAGATTGCGGCGCAACCGGAACACGCCGTAGTCGTTGGCGTTGACGTCGGCTGTCTCGCGGGTCCGCAGTCCCATTGCGCCAATCTGAAAATCACCGGCCTGTCCGGTAAGTCGCAAACCACCGTCGATGGGAATCGGTCTGCCGTCCTCTGAAAGCCCCATACGGCGGCTGAAAAACACTAGAAGGTCTTCGTCGCCGCGGGGAGCCGTGGACACGCGCGTATTGCGTGGGGTGTCGCCAATGAAGAACAGCCCGGAGTTCTCGAGGAAGAAATCTCTTTTCTCCGGGAAGAACTGGCTGAATTGGGTCAGGTTGACCAGCTGAGCGTCGGCCTCGACCTGTGCGAAATCGGGATTCACAGTGAGATCCAGGGTCAGACCGTTCGTTACGCCGTACTTGATATCCACTCCCCCGTCGCCCTTCTGATCGAACGATGTTCCTCCGGTTTCTCGTACCGTGCGGCCGAGTACGTAGGGTGTTATGCGGAGGTCGCGCCCGCGGTTTATCGACTTGAGACCCGTCAGGTTGCCCGCCAAGGACAACCGGGTCAGTGCGTACGCGCGCGGTATCGGCGCCCAGAACACGACCTCGTTGTTGTGCCGGATCCGGCGGCTGAAGTTGATACCCCACACCAGGTGTTCCGAGTTTGCCGATCGTACACCTTCGAACGGAATCGCCATCTCAACCATCCAACCTTCCCCCGAACGACGTGCCTTGGCCGTCCAAGGAGCATCCCAGCTAGAGTTGATCTCCCTACCTTCGTTGGTAACCTGCCGGTCAGCTCTGGCACCCTCCGCATTCGTCGCGAACACGTATCCGTTGCGACGATCGCCAAACGTGTCGAGAATGACCTCGAACGTATCTTGGTTGTCGCTGCGGAAATCCCGCTTGATGTCACTCACGACAATCTCGTCGGGGTCGCGGTAATACAGTCGCGCGGCGATGTACAGGTTATGCGAGTCGAAGCACACCCACACTTCGGTGCGCTCGGTGGCCGGCCGCCCCTCATACGGCTCGGCCTGAATGAATCCGGTCACAGGAGCGTGCGTGGCCCAAACACTGTCACTCAACACACCGTCTATGTGCGGAGGTACGTGGACTTCGACCGCCGCAACCTCCATGCGCTCGGCGTCGGTTATCACCGTGGGCAGCGAGGCACTCTGCGCGTGCTTCTGCACCGAATGTGCGGGCACCACGATCACAAGGCTCATTGTGAAGACAGCTAAGAAACTTCGCACGGCATACTCATCGCATGAGATTGTTTGGTTTTCGCCTGTCAGAAAATAGCGTGACTGCGGCAGATGGGAATGCCAAGATATCGCCGGGAACTCGCCCTATCGGCCGCTCCACGTTAGTTTCGGTCATATTATGAAGAAATATGCTGCTCTCAGCGCCTTCGCTTTCTGGGCTCTCAGCACCAGCGGATGCGACCGACAAGATGGCAGGGTTGATACCGCGTCTCAAGCGCTTCTGTCACGCGCAATTGAATACTACGATCCGGCTGGTGTATGGGGGGAGAGCACCGTACACATCAAATGGTTCGGTACGGGCGCCGACGGATCCCAGCGATCGGACCTCGACCTCACACTCTATCCGGACGGCTCGAAGTTCGACCTTCGCGGCCGCTACGCGGGCGCAGACTTTGAGTACCACACCGACGGCTCCACATGGACTGCGACAGTGAACGGCGACTCCAGTACCGACGTCGAGACACGCAAGAAAATGCGACTGGATCGGGAGGATGGTTTTTACTGGCGTAGCTATTACGGGTTTCTCACCGGTCTCCCGATGAAACTCCGGGACCCGGGCACGCATATCGATCCGGCACTCATTGACACGATGTTCAATGGGCAACCCGCACTTGCACTCCACGTGACCTACGATCCCGAGATCGGGACGGACAGTTGGTATTTCTTCTTCGACCCGGAAACCACAGCCCTGATTGGGTGCCGCTTCAACCACGACGAGACCAAGAACGACGGGGAGTACATAGTTCTGGAAGGCGTGGTGGAATCCAACGGTTTGAGAGTGCCGCGCAGGCGGAGCTGGTACACCAACAAGGACGACCGCTTCCTAGGATCGGACGAAATCCGGTCGATCGCACTGCTACCGGGCCCATAGGGACTCGCCTCCTCAAAACTGCGATGGCACATGTCGTGAGGAGCCATCCAGACACCTGGCTGCGTGCATCACATTCATTTTCCGGAGAACTCCCATGAGGTACCCAATCGGCATCGCGCTCCTCGTGGCCGGTATCTTGGCCACCAGCCTTCGAGCTCAGATCAACCCGCTCTGGTCGGAATCGAAGATCAAAAACTATCTCCCATACATGACGCGCCCCGAGGTCGAAGATCTCTTGACGCGATCGGACATGGCGATTATCCCCGTCACATCTCTGGAGCAGCACGGCTTGCACCTTCCGATCGGCTCTGATTTCATAGGCGGCGTAGAGCGGGCCAAGCTGATCGCTCAAAGGACGGACGCCCTCGTGGTACCGATCTTGTTTCCGGGGCAGTCGCCGTATCACATGGGGTTCGCCGGTACGGTGACGCTTCCAGCAGAGTTGGTCCAGGCGGTGTATGTGGAGGCCGTGAAGAGCCTCATACATCACGGGTTCAAGCGTTTTCTCATATTGAACGCGCACGGTGGCAACCGCGCAATCACCACATTTGTCGTCGATCGTATCAATCAAGAAACTTCGGGGATCGCTGTCGACTTGGGAGCGGCGGCGGCTCCATTCATGGCGCGCCCGTCCGCGCCGCAGAGCACGGTGTTCGACCGCCACGGCGGCGTGGGTGAAACGTCGAGCATCATGTATCTGGCACCCAATCTGGTGGACCTCACGAGTGCTAAGACGGCCACGCTCACGATGCCCGAACACATGGAGCGAATGGTACCCGCGGTACTGGCCGGAGACCCTACCGCACTTACAGTCTTTCTCGCAGAAGGATTGAAGGCCGAGGAAACCGGCAAACATACGTCCGCCCGTGAGATGTCTTCGACCGGTGTTTGGGGTGTGCGGGACTTACAGGAATCGACCGCAGCACAGGGAGAAGCGGCCACGATGCGATTCGTAAATGCCGCAGTCAAGTTCATAGAACGATGGAAGGAGCTGAGACCGATGGGTCGGTAACGTCCGGTATCGACTAATTCACGAGGAAATCCACGCTCATAGGCTCCGTTAGATCCGCTGACTCAAACAGCATGGTGAAGCGATGGCCTTTCACGCCTGTGGGAGACCGTGGGAAGTAGATGAAATCGGTGAAGTAGAAGAAGTACGGCAACTCGATCGTGTTGCTCGTCAGGTCTGTGGGGACTCGGGCACTGCGTGACCTGGTCGGCGTGAACTTATCTGGGTAGTACCGATATGCACCAAAGCTCGTGCGAGCAACCGTGGGCAACTCGGCGAGAGCCGAGCGATCCATCTCCAGGAAGTCATAGTTCGTTAGAAGCTCGCTCGACAAGACGACCGCATAGCGATTTCTCTGTTCGTCCAACAGCGTGAATGACTCCCTCGTAATCCTGATGCCCCCGCTCCCCCGGTAAGCGACAGCGATCTCGACCGGCATGTAGAGCGCATCGGCACGGTGCCGGGCGGCACGTGTGCCAACGATCACCGTTACATCATCTCCGTACTCAGCATAGGCGTATGTCGAGATCTTGTAGCTGAGACCCACGGGTGAAACATCATCCGCCGGAGCGTGCCCGGAACAGGCCGCTCCGGCCAACACGAGTGCGGCAACAGCCCATGAGCACGGCGACAATGCCTTCATAGGAGCAACCTACCCGGGTTCCGCGCGTGGGTCAAACGCATTCCTCGGAACACATATCATCGTCTGTCGCAATTGCAAACCCCACGCTAGCTTCAGTTGGTGGGCCGAGCGCACGGTGAATGATCGGCTCCCCGACTCCAACCGCGAGCGTAAGAGGAGACACCATGAAGTTCACCCCAACCAGAACTGCTGCTTGGATCTTCCTTGCAGTATCGCTTGTATCCTGCGAGGTCGAGGACGATTCGGACGATCAATTGGACGTCGCCACCGTGCGTGCGTTCATAGTCGAAGGCCTCGAGAAAAACAAGGAGATGGACATCGAGTTCGCGCGCGCCATTCCAGACTCGGCCCTGCGTTGGGCACCCAACGCCGACGTGCGCGATTTTGCCGAACAGGTTGTCCACGCGGCCGACAACGCGTGGGTGGCATCGGGCCTGGGGATAGAGTCTCGTACTTTCGGGGACACGGCCGTGGTCTTGAACGACAACGATGCGCTCGCTGAGGCCGTAGCGCAGGCCTACGATTGGATTCTGAACGCGGCACGCGAGCTACCTGACGAGGAGTTCACCGAGACCGTGGAGTTTTTCGGCGCCAAGATCCAAAGGTGGCGGGTGTTCATGGAAGCGATCGAGCACGCAACCTGGACACGTGGACAGTTGGTACCGTACTTCCATGCACATGGAGTGCCGGTGCCGGAAGTCCAGTTCTTTTAGCCCGCTCTGCGAAGACAGGGACTGTTTAGTACATTCAGTTCCCGCACTGCACGAAGCCAGCAAATATCTCAATTCTTTTCGCGGGAGGAAACGTGACACATAGTTCGTCCATTCGAGGTCTCATCTTGATCGCCAGTGCCGTCGCACTCGCAGGTTGCGGTGCATACGGTGGGGCCGACGACACGGCCGCGTCCCGAAATAGCAGTCTTCTTGATGGCGTGGAAAAATCTCTCGTAGTTGTCGGCTACTCCACGTCGTACGCCTGGCCGCAAATGCTCCAGGAAATGCTGGACGAACACAGCGGTGGCAAACGTACGTACCACATACTCAACGCCGTGATAGGAGGGTCCCCTGTGGGCCGGTGGATCGCACCTCCGGATTCGCAGGATTTTCAAGATACATACGGAGCCATGCGCAACGACTTTTTCGGCAGTGAGGCCCGTCTACGTGGCTCCGCACCCCCTCCCACCGTGGCCATTCTCCAGCAATCCCTCCAGCGAACCCCCACGCGGGCAACACGGCTTGGCCCAGTCACGTCGGCCAACGACGCAAGAGGGATCGAAATTGGAGCCGACGCGATGGAGCGCCTGGCTACTCAGCTCCATGAAGACGGAATCGAGCGAGTGTACATCGCCATGCACATTTACAAAGAGGGCTACGAACCCGAAGTGGGCAACGAGCGGTTTGCGTTGGCTGACCTGCTCCGGCGGGGTCGCGACTTCATCTTCGAGGGCCCCGATGTCTGGTCGCTCACGATTCGCGAACATCCCAAAGCATTTACCGAAGACCGGTTGCATCCCAACGAGAGCGGCGCCAAGATCATGGCCGAAGCATGGTACCGCGCGTTGGCCGGCGATGATGCGCGCCAGGAGATCATCGACGCAATGCACGCGCGATCCTACGATGTTCATGCTATGACGAACGATTATTTGGCTTGGCGGCGTGGCTCGTAGAAGTCGGCTGCCTCATCGGGTAGAATCACCGCTAAAGCCGTCACTTCCGCTTCAACTCCTCGAACCAATTCGTCACTACCTGGAACTGGCGAAGTGTGGAACGAGTGTCGCACGAGGCAGCGCATACCGTGCCACAGCATCATTCCCTGTCCATCATTCATGGTCGGTCTGCTCCACCTTTGGACGAGATCTCGGTTGAGAAAGCAAAGATAGGACACAATGCAACCATGTGCGAGGAGTTCCGGTTGGGGCGGCGATCTCTAGACTCAGGGGCCGTTGGCATGCATCACCCCTTCGCTGCATATTGCAGACATGACTCGCCGACCCACACCTTCTGATACCGCGCCGGATGCGAGCCGCGTCCAGGTGAAGCTATACGGGAATATGACGGCCGCCGAAAAGGTGGGCTGCGTGCACGATCTCAACCGGCCGGAGATGTAGCAGATATGATTCAACGATCGCTGGGATCCATCGCCGTGCTGTCCTTCTTGATAGCGGCTGTCCGACCAACCCCCTCACTTCACGCACAGAGTGCGGTGAGTGACACCTCCCCCTTTCGCGAATTGCGGCTGCCTGCGCCTAACGCATACCGCACGGGCAGTGGGCGACCCGGTGCCGCCTATTGGCAACAGCAGGTAGACTACCAGATAGAAGCCACGCTCGATCCCACGCAGAATGAGCTTCGGGGTCGAGAAGTCATTCACTATGTGAATAAGTCACCAGATCAGCTGCCGTACCTGTGGTTCCATCTGGAACAGAATATCTGCTCGCCCACGAGTGTCGCCAACCAACTCGACCAACCGCCGCTTGTGTTTCTGGGTGCGGAATTCGATTTCTCTTGTAAGGGATTCAAGGGTGGCATCACGATCGACCGGCTTGCCCTTAACGGTGACGAGTTGCCACACCGAGTATTCGGCACCACCATGCGCGTGGACCTGCCTCGTGTACTTGAACCCGGCCAGACACTCACGCTAGAGATAGCATGGCGCTTTTCCGTTCCGCCTTACGGTGCCGCCAGAATGGGATATGACGGTACCCTGTTCGAGATCGCACAGTGGTATCCTCGCCTGGCCGTATACGACGATCTACGCGGCTGGAATCATGAACCCTATATCGGTGCGGGTGAGTTCTATCTGGAGTACGGCAGCTTCGACGTCTCGCTGACCCTGCCGGCCGACTATCTGGTTGCCGCAACCGGCACCTTACAGAACGCCGCGGAAGTACTGACAGCAGCACAGCGCAAGCGACTGGAGCAAGCGGCTCATTCGAAACGCGCCGTCGCAATCGTCACGGTAGATGAGGCGGGTGACCCACTCAAGATGCGCCCCAATCACAGCGGCGATGCCATATGGCATTTCAAGGCCGACAGCGTACGTGACTTCGCGTTTGCCGCCGGCCCCAACCTGCGCTGGGATGCCAGTTCGTGGAACGGGATACTGATTCACACGTTCTACCGGCCACAGGCCTCGGCCTGGGAAGAAGCTAATCACATGGCGCGCGAGGCAATTCGGCACTTCAGCGAGCACTGGTTTCGCTACCCCTATCCGCAGGCGACAACCGTAGAGGGGCCAATCGAAGGCATGGAGTATCCCATGCTCACGTTCGTGCCCAACAGCCCTACGCGCGAGGACCTCCAGTGGGTCCTGTCTCACGAATTCGGTCACGAGTGGTTCCCCATGGTCGTGGGCAGCAACGAGCGGTTCTTCCCCTGGATGGACGAAGGATTCAATACATTCATAGACCGCGGGGGTGCGGCCGAGTATTTCGCGGGCCAGGCGTATGGAGACTCGATTCAAGATTACGCCCTGCACCTCTACGACCAACACGCCGTTCCTGGTGAAGAACAACCGATGATCACGCGGCCAGCTGAGGTGCGCGATCTGTTTTGGACGGCTTACCAGAAGCCGGCTCTGATGCTGCAAGTATTGCGCAACCGGGTGCTGGGACGGGAGCGCTTCGACAGTGCCTTCCGCGAGTACATCCGGGTCTGGGCGTTCAAGCATCCCAGTCCGGCCGACTTCTTCCGCATGATGCGGAATCGATCCGGTATGGACCTGGATTGGTTCTGGCGCGGGTGGATCTACACGACGGCACGATTGGATCAGGCCGTGGATTCGGTGGGGCAGGATGTAGACGGTGGCATGAAGATCGTGCTTTCCAATCGCGG
Source organism: Gemmatimonadales bacterium (assembly GCA_046757925.1). Classification (GTDB taxonomy): domain Bacteria; phylum Gemmatimonadota; class Gemmatimonadetes; order Gemmatimonadales; family GWC2-71-9; genus JAZDCZ01. Next base: position 29,836 of record JBHHZE010000003.1, on the reverse strand, counting down.
AGAAATGGTGATGCCCGTAGAAATGAAAATCACGTTTGCGAGTGGGCGCACAGAGTTGATCAAACTGCCCGTTGAGATGTGGAACCAGGGCCCGCGGTTTAGCTATCGCATAGAGGGAGCGGAATCCATCCGATCGGTGGAACTAGACCCCGATCATGCACTGCCCGACACGGACCGGCGCAACAACTACCGGGAGGCGAGAGCTCCGCGCCCCTGATCGATCCATCAGCGGCAGCCCATCCTTACCATCCGCGCTCTCACCAGATCATCCGCGGTAGCTTATCTGCGGCAACACATCTTCTCTACTGCTCCAAGAACGTCGGGTGCACGAACCCCGAGCGGGCAACGTTCAACCGCAGCTCGCCGCTGGTTCTGAGCAATGCGCCGTGCGGCTGCCCGTTGACCAGACCGATGGCCAGGTCGTGCCAAGCAGACTCACCTGCTCCCGATCCACCGGCCATGTCCGTCGTGAGATGGAACTCCTGCACCAACCAAGACTCACCAACTGCCACGTCCAACGCGTCGCCCCATTCTTCGGGATTGTCCATTTCCCGACCGACCACAACGCCGCGGCCACGCGTGTCCAACGGCCGCTTCAACACGAACTCGGTGCGGTGGTCGCGAATCCGACGCAGTTCATCAAGATCCAACAACCCGACATTGCGGGACCAGGGCACGTGCTTGTCGAGTAAGGGCCACACAGTGGGGTCGAACAAGTGTCGGAACGAAGGGTCGGAAAGGATCGCAAGACACAGTTTGTTATCCCCAATCCAACGCCCGCGCTGCCCGTTTTGGACGAACAGTTTGCCGCTGCGCACCACCGATACGAAATCGTCGATCTGTCCTCTCAATGCGCGATAGGTCTGCATCCCCAGTTTGAGATAGGCATGCCGGATCGGACGATCGCCTAGCATGGCATTGCCACCGGGTCCCAAGGTTATCCTACGAGGGTCGCACTCCTCCGCCTCGACACCCTCCGCGCGAAACTTCTCGGCAAGCTGAGGGAGCTCCAGACGGTTGCCGCCGTTCCTCCTGATCAGCGCCACGAACTCGGGCCGCTCACCGGTCTCCTCAGTGGCAATGTCCAAGAACCACTTGGCCATCCAGTTCTCGGCCTCGTTGGGCATGGGGGCCGGCAGGTCGAATCCCCGGGGCTCGAGGAAACTCCGCCACTGCCTGCTGGCGATCCCGGTGAAGAGCAGTCCACCCGGACAATTGGCGTTGGTCTCAATGGCATAGAAGCCGCCGTCGGGATCCGGGAGGAGATCGATGCGGCAGAGATGCACCCGCCAGTGCGACGGCGTCTCGTCGGCATCCAGATCGGGGCTCAGATCATCCGGAACCGCGAGAACCTCCTGGATCTCAGGTGATTCAGCGTATGCCGTGATAATACGTTCGATTGCCGCGTGATATGCCGGGGCGAATTGACATAGCGCGCTAACGGCGTCCTTCCGGATCAACAACGGGGTGCCCAGCGGAAGGGGTCGCCCTTCGGAGTAAACCCAGCTCTGCCCCAACGACTCTCGGAACTCGATGCCCTCTTCACTGCGAACAATACCGTCAAGACGAGTGATGAACTCGCGATCCAGACCCGGCCAATGACGACTATCCATCGATTCACCTCCAGGTGTGAGCACGGCACCCACGCTAGGACTCGCAAATCACGGAGTCATGGGTATAATCTTCCCCTGAGTTATGTTCTTGTCCATACCGCTGTCACCAGCCCTCGCGGGCCAAGAATCCCAAGCGTGACTCCGTCAGACCGCTCGTGGCGCGCACATCTGTCCGGCGATGCCGCCGGTGGAGTTGCGTCCGGAATCGTGTCGATCACCGGGAACGCGGCAGCGGGCATCATCGCCTTCGGCCCGCTCGGTCCGGAGTATCTCGGTGTAGGTATTCTGGCCGCAATGGTCGCCTCGATCATCGCCGGCGCGATAGGGGCTGTAACAGGAGGCGCGCCCGGGATGGTCTCGGGACCACGCGCCACCACCGCCATGCTCTTTGCAGGGCTCCTCACTCAACTGCTCGGCACGGGACAGTTCGATCTAGCATCACCCCGTGGAGTGCAGACTGTGCTCACGCTCGCCTTCGCAGCCGTGTTGTTGAGCGGGGTCATGCAGGCATTGCTTGGCGTGTTCCGAGTCGGTGGCATGGTAAAGTTCATACCATATCCGGTGGTTGCCGGGATTCGCAATACGGCCGCAATCCTCCTGATTCGGACACAGATCTGGCCCTTTTTGGGCATCGAACACCACAGCATTCTCTCGTTAGGGAAACATCTCAGAGACACCCAGCCGCTCACTCTGCTGGTCGCGGTTGTGACTGCAGTGGTTGCCTGGCAAGGCGCCCGACTGCTTCCCAGAGCCACCGTCGCCGCCGTGGCGCTCGTAGCGGGTGCCGCACTCCACCACGCACTGGTCTACACGGTGGGAGAGGCCGGACTCGGGCCGCTACTCGGCAGGATTCCTTCGGCTATCCCCCGGCCCTCGTATTTGGCAGATCTGGCCGGGACCTTTCTGTCAACTGACTGGCTCGGGTTTGCCCCCATAGTGCTTTCCGGCGCCGCTGCGATGGCGGTACTCGACTCGATAAGCGCACTCATCAACCTCGTGGCCCTCCAAAGCATGGCCAATCAAAGACTCGATGCCAGCCGCCAGCTAATTGGACAGGGCGTGGGAAACGTCGCCGGTGCCGTGTTCGGCGGACTCCCAGCCTCGGGCATCTTCGCGCGCATCGCAGTAAACTACCGAGCGGGCGGTCGCACGAGGCTCTCGAGTGTTTTCAATTCCCTCACCATCCTGCTTCTGGTGATTGCACTGGCCGGGCCGCTCGGACTTCTTCCCAGATCCGCAATAGCGGGGCTCATAGTAGTAATCGCCGTGGGGCTGTTCGATAGGTGGAGCTTCGGCTTGGTACGCGACGCGTTCGGCTCGGCGGACGGTCGCAACCACGACGCGCTCGTGAACGTGGCCCAGATGGCATTCGTAGTTGCGGTGGGCGTCGCCGTGAACCTCGTTTGGGCGGTCGCGGCCGGAGTCGCGGTGTCCATTCTCGTCTTCGTCGTACAGATGAGTCGCTCGCCGATCCGCAACGTGCGCAGCGGCACCGCCGTACGGTCCAAGACCCGGCGAGATGCGCACCGTACTGAGATTCTCATCGAACAAGCCGAGCGCGTCGCCGTGGTCGAGCTCGAGGGCACTGTTTTCTTTGGGTCCGCCGACAGTATAGCGGTTGCGCTGGACGAGCTCGCGGAGGGTGGTGTCAAGTTCATCGTAGTCGACATGAAGCGCGTCCGTCGTGTCGATGTGACGGGCTACCGGGTTCTGAGTCAAATCCACGAGCGCTTGCGAAAAGCCGGCGTGCATGTCGGCTTTAGCTACGTCGCTGGAGTGGGTAGCGACGGAGAAGCCGTTCGCAACCTGACGGTCTCGGGCCCTGTCTCAGCGCATTACATGTTCGAGACCACAGACGAAGCGCTGGAAGCCTTCGAGGATCGCCTGCTTCTGGGACTCGGCGCCACCGTCGTAGAGATGTTCCGCTGGACGCCGACCGACATCGGGCGCTGGCTGGGCCTGGACGAGAAACAGACTTACACATTCGCCACTTATCTGGCCGAGATCAAGTTCAAACCCGGAGACCTGGTGTGTCGTCAGGGAGAACCGGGCGACTCCATGTTCTTCATCTCGCTCGGGTCGGCGGAGGTAACGATCCCCATCCCAGGTCAGGCAAGACATAGGCGCCTTGCGACTTTGACGCAGGGAACGGTGTTCGGTGAGATGTCGCTGTTAGACGGTAGACCCCGGTCCGCCGACATACGAGCCAAGGAACTCTTGATCTGCTACGAGCTGACCATGGAGGCATTCACGGAACTGGCCCGTCACACGCCGGAAATTGCCATGACCGTATACTCGGCGATCGGTCAGAGTCTGGGAAGCCGGCTGCGCGAGTCACTCGAACTAATTGCTGAGTTGGACGTATAGCCATGAAGAATGTCAAATACCATTCTGCATTCTACACTCTGCACTCTGCACTTCCTAGGGACGCAGGGCGTAACCAAACTTCAGGAACAAAGTCCGATCCTTCCGTTCCAGGCTGAACTGGTCGGAGCCCTCTAGGTTGTCGGTGTATCCCAAAAACAAGGCCGTCTGCGGATTGACCTTATATGAGAACAAGAACTGCGTGAAGGCCCTTTCAGTCGTGGCGGCCACCGGTACCGTGTACAAGGCGGGATCGCGATGGACGATGCGGTACTGGACGATGGCGCGCACAAACGTCCGGGTGTTGAAGTGATACAGCAGCTTGCCTTGGGTGAGGTTGGCGGTGAACACCTTTTGACCGTTGAAGTTCAACCGCTGCAATACGTGGCTGAGGGTGAACGCTATCCGCCGGCCTATGTCGAACTGGGCGCTCGGGGTGAAGCTCAGTCCAAACGACGTGCGGTTATTCACGAAATCCACAAAGTCACCCGTCTTCAACCCCGCACCGAAGACGACCGATCCCGAGGGACGGACCTGGAAAGAGACGTTCGCCCGATTGAGATCGTGATTGACTCCACGCACTACTTGGGTCAGTCGCCCTGCGCCGAGCGCCGCGGTCGACTGTGACGGACCCTGGTACGCCACATCGACTCGAACTGCGTCGTCGGTCAGCGCGCCGTCGTGATTCTCTGTTCGAGAATAGCTGGCTATCGTCTGGATCCGGGTAAACCAGCCACCGGTTGGTCCCCAAAACACGTGGCCGAAAGATGTGGACCCGGTTCTGACATCGACGCGGGGGATGAATCCCAGATCGGCGCGGAAGTCGGGACTCAAGTCGGAGTACCGCGCCGTGAACAACCAATTGCGGCTCGCATGCGCGAACTGCGCAGAGAGTCCGCCGCCGGTAAAGTTGCCGGCCGGCTGGCCGTTCGCCTGAGCTACCACATCGGGATATTCCGTGTTCGAACGCAAGTATTGTAGCCGGAAACTGTTCGACCGCGAAATCTGATAGAACGCGTCCGCGCCGTACACCTGGTTCTGGTAGTCCGTGCCGCCACGACCGGTGTATAGCGCGCCCACGTACGACGACTGACCGACGTCCCTGCGGTATCGTACGATACCACTGTACGCATCCTGTACGATTGCGCCGGCCGACGATCCCTGGTTGGTGGGAAACAAGAGATTCGTGGTTGCGTCGCGGGCCGTCACGATGCCGATTGCGTTGGCACCGGTCTTTCCGGTGAGTTTCACACCACCGTCCGGGTCGGCTATGGTGCGAGTGAAGACCGCCTGGAGTGGGGTCAGGAAAAAGTCGGCACCTTCCAGGAAGAACGGTCGTTTCTCGGGGAAAAACAGTTCGAACCGGCGGTTCACCGCGAGCTGCGCCACATCCGCTTCCACCTGCGAGAAGTCCGGGTTATAGGTGCCGTTGAGGCTCATGTTGGGTGTGATCCCCCAGCGCAAGTCCGCACCGAAATCCGGATCGACGTCCGCCAGGCCGGTCTCTTTCTTGGGCTCAAAACTGCCGCCCGGAAATGGCGTCTTGATCTGGGTGCGGAGGGCGGTGAGCGTCGGGACGACCTCGACGTTGGTCCCGGGCGCGATATCCTGAAAGCCCGTCACCTTGTTTGCCCAACACAGTATGCACGTGCTGTTGCGATCTGTTGGCGCAGACCGCATGCGATAGCGCAGGTTTCTGGGATACGACCGTTCGATGATGACTCCCCACGTCTGCACATCCGTAGTACTGGGGAACCGCAGCGAGCGGAAGGGTATCGCCGCCTCGACCTCGTAGCCGTCTCCCATGATCCGCGCGGCCGACGTCCAGATCGCATTCCAGGAGAAGTCCTCGAAGCCCTCGGTCTTGACCAACACGGCGTCCATCTGGACCCCTGCCGCATTCACACGAAACTGGAAGCCGCGGCGTTCGTCGTTGAACGGATCGATCAACAAGACAACATGGTCGTCCTGTGGGAGGCGGGCGCGGTCGTCCCGGTCCGCGTAGTGAGCTCGGATCTCTTGTGGGCGGGGGTCCGATGCGTGACAACCGAAGTAGAGATTACTGCTGTCGAAGGTCAACCGACATACCGTCTCCACCCGAGCCGGGATGTTGTCGCCGGGCAGAAACTCCCAGGAGAGAGCAATCGCATCGGCCCGGTCCCATTCCACCTCGTCCATCACGCCATCGATCTCGATCGTGCCCGAAGCTCGGCGGATCTCGTAGCTCGGTGCGGGCGGAAGGTTGCGACGCCCGGCCGGTTCCTGCGCATCCACTGCGCTCCAGTATCCGGACAGTACGGCGACGAGATACAGGACCGTCGTGGTGCGATTGTGATGTCCCACCTCTAAAGTCATGGTCCGACGGCTTTCCCGAGCGAGGCTCGACGGTCAAAGTAGCCGTTCGGGGCGCGCTTGTCGAATGTCGGTCACGGTCCAACACATATGTGATCGACGCCGCTTGCTATCGACGCCATCGCAACTATGATTATTGCGACGGTCTCGGAATCGCGCTTCAGATACATGCGCCTGCTTGTTCAGCGGCCCCGAACCGCGGCGTGCCAGCATTGTCCATCACTTTGGCCAAGCAAGCTCGCTATCCTACCACAGGGAATAGTGGACACACGCAAGTGTTAGTGCTCGCGGGCATCATTTTCACGCTCTCCGGCGGCGCCGGCCTCATCTACGAGTCCGTGTGGTCGAGATATCTGGCGCTTCTGGTCGGCCACACCGCCTACGCCCAAGTTCTGGTGCTTGCAATCTTCCTGGGCGGCATGGCAGTGGGATCCGCCGTGGCCGCTGCCTACTCTGACCGGCTACGCGATCCCTTACAGCTATACGCGGTCGCCGAACTTGCGGTCGGGGTCGTCGGGTTCCTGTTTCACCCGCTGTTCGTTGCCGCCAGCGAACTCGCATACCAGATGGTCTTTCCAGCGCTCGGACCCGGAACTCTCCTAACGGCTGCAAAATGGGTGTTGGCCGCTGCCCTCATCCTCCCGCAGGCGATAGTGCTGGGAACAACTTTCCCCCTCGTGGCCGCAGCGATCATCCGGCGCATCCCGCGCTCGCCGGGACGCGTGCTCGGTCTCCTTTATTTTACCAACAACATGGGAGCCGCGGTCGGCGTGCTCATCGGCGGCTTCTATCTGCTAGCGTCAGGCGGTCTACCCGGTACGGTCCGCACCGCCGCTGGCATCAACGTATTCGTCGCAATCGTTGCGCTCGCCATGACCCGGCGATTCCCCGCGGTGCCCGCCGACACGGCACAGGCTACGACCAGTACCGAGCGCCCGAGCCAACATCCCGGCACCGGTCGCGTGAGAATCAGACTGCGGACGCTCCTCCTCGCAGTGAGTTTCGGCACGGCCGTGGCCTCGTTTGCGTACGAGATCGGCTGGCTCCGCATGCTGTCGCTCGTCCTGAGCAGCGCCACACATTCTTTCGAGATCATGCTGTCGGCGTTCATATTCGGTCTCGCAGTCGGGTCCTTCCTGATTCGAAGCCGGGCAGACGGGTTCACCGATCCGCTCCGGGCACTCGGCATCGTGCAGTGGGTGATGGGGTTTACGGCGCTGTCCACGCTCCTTCTCTACGCGTGGTCCTTCGAGTGGACCGCTTGGCTCATGCAGGCGTTCGAACATAACGACGCCGGCTACGCCGGATTCAGCGTCGGGAAGTACGCTACCAGCTTGGCGATCATGCTGCCGTCTACGATCTGTGCCGGGATGACGCTTCCGCTGATTACACGGACTCTCGTCGTCGGTGAAGACGGAGAGAGAGCCATAGGGCAGGTGTACAGCGCCAATACCGTTGGCTCCGTCGTCGGCGTCGCAATCGCCGGATTGATAATTCTCCCGTGGATAGGCGTTAGAAACCTGATCGTCGGAGGTGCTGCACTCGATATGGCCATCGGCGCCGTCTTGCTGATTGTCGCCGCCCCGTCCGCACGGCGACGGCGCCTCCTGGGGCCGGCCGCCCTGGCTGCCACGGCCGTCGTGGTCACGGCAATGCTCGTCACCCCGGGGGTCGAACGAGAGATCCTCTCGGGCGGCGTCTTCCGTTATGGAACTCCGCGTCCTCCCTGGCTGTCACAGGTTCGCTTCTACAAGGACGGCCGCACCGCCACGGTATCGGTGTACGAAACATCCGAACCCCGTCGCTTGGTCATTGCGACCAACGGCAAAGCTGATGGTTCCTTGCCGCTCTCATGGCTGAGCACATGTAAGGAGTCCACCCCGCGCGAACCGCTCTCGGGAGATGCGTCAACTCAGATACTCGCCGGCCTCATCACACTCGCCCACGCTCGACAAGCTCGTCATGTGGCCGTCATCGGTCACGGCACCGGCATGACCGCCCATTACCTCCTGGGCGATCCGGACCTGGAAGAGGTGACGACTATCGAGATCGAACCTGCAATGGTGCAGGGTTCTGTCCGGTTCTTTCCCGCCAACGCTCGTGTTTTCAAGGATTCACGCTCGCACATCGTCTTGGAAGATGCGCGGACCTACTTTGCGGCGACCGACCGCAAGTACGACATGGTGGTTTCGGAGCCGTCGAATCCTTGGGTGAGCGGAGTCGCGGGCCTCTTCACGACGGAGTTCTACCGACATATAGCCCAACATCTGACCGATACCGGGGTGTTCGGCCAGTGGATCAGCCTCTATGAAACCGATGACGATCTCGTCCTCTCGGTCTTGGCGGCCATCCATCGGGAGTTTCCGACCTATTCGATCTTTCAGACTAGTGCGGCGGACATGCTGATAGTGGCCTCAAAGGCCGCGACGCCGGTCGAGCCCGATTGGTCGCTGTTCCAGCTACCTGCCTACGCCGAGGAACAGTGCCACATGCTGCCGCTCACGGCGGACGATCTGGAGTCAACGCGCATCGCAAATAGAAGCGTCTTCACGCCCTTGCTCGACGATTGGGACCATCCGAATTCGGATTTCCATCCGGTCTTGGATCTCCGGGCCGAACGCGTCCGATTCCAGAGTGCCCAAGCGACCGGATTCCTGGAGCTCACCACTGAAGGTTTCAATCTTGCGGCGGCCACGACGGGACATCGGATGGGCCCGTTGAAGCAGACCGCTCCGCTGGCGGCGAACATCCCCCGGCTCATCGGCCGGGCCCGGGCAGCCGTGCTACGCGAGATAGACGGCTCGGATCGGTTACGTGCCGCTCCCGATTGGGGACAACTGAGAACTGCGCGATACCACCACGAACGCTGGTTGGAACTCGTCGGCTCCGATCGGCCGCCCAGCGACTGGTGGACCTGGCTCGATCACTTCCGGCTGCTCGAAGCCGATCGGTCGAGGGGATTGGCGGGGGTGCCCGACGAGAAACTCTATGGCGAGGCACTCGAGTACATCGACCGCCACGGCGGGCCCAGCAGCATTCGCCATGCCATCGGATTCGAACGGGCGTTAGCGACTTGGGACTTTCCGGAGGCCGTGAGCATGCTGGTTGCAATCCTCAACGAATCCAGCACGGCGATTTGGAGACCTCTCGACTACACGCAGTGGGTTCCGGCGGATCTCCTGATCGAAGGAGGGGTCACCGCGATGCTAGCCACAGGAGACACCGCCGGCGCGCGAAACATCTACGAAGCCGTGAGTCCCAAGTACGATCGGCCGGCCAAGGATTTGCGCAGGCTGTTGATCGAATCACGCCTGGGCGGCAGGTAGAACTAGACTACTGGTGGAGCCCAACAGCAAACATGGAGGCTACGAGATCGGTTAGACATTCGACATCCCCTAGCGGATATTCCAACATTCTCTCGCTCCCCATTCAACGGACTCAACGCCGGAGACGGACCTTTGACCTGGCAGGAATTCATCAGCGCGCTGCGACTGGATCTGTTATGGGCTCTGCTCCTGGCCGTGATCCTCGGCGGTGCGATCGGACTCGAGCGGGAGATCCGCGGGAAGGCGGCGGGACTCAGAACCAACATTCTCATCTGTGTCGGCGCGACGTTATTCACGCAGCTTTCGATGTACCTGGCCGGCACTTCCGGCGACCCGAGCCGCATCGCAGCCCAAATTGTCACAGGTGTGGGCTTCATCGGTGCCGGCACCATTCTGAGGGACCGGGGAGCCCTGACTGGCTTGACCAGTGCGGCGACCATCTGGCTCGTCGCCGCCATCGGCATCGCCATCGGTGCTGGCTGGATCTTGGAGGCCGCCGGAGTGACCCTGTTGGTCTTGCTCGTGCTCGGCTGTCTGGGACGGTTAGAACCCTACCTCCAAGGACAAGCGAAAGTTACCCGTTGCTCGGTCAAGGTCGCAGACCCGGACTCGGTGGACGAGCTGGAACGGTTGATCCAGCAGGCTGGTGCGGCCGTCGACGAGATTCTCACCGAGACAAGGGGACCGAGAACAGTCCTCAACTTTGCCATCAGCGGTAGCAAGGCCGCACGCGACCGCGCCAAGCTAGCTCTGCTTCGCAAGACTGGATCCTACAAGGTCTCGGCGGAGGAATAGGCGGCTGACTGAGGTATGGCATGCTGAACACGCTGTAAGATCCGGTTTCGGTGCAACGTTCCCTCAGTCCGCCCTGAGTGCAACCACCGGTGCCACGCGGGCCGCCCTATTGGCGGGCACCAGGAGCGCCGCTATGCTTACGCCTGCCAGTAACAGCGGGATCCCCACGAACGTGAGCGGGTCGACGAAGCTCACGTTGAAGAGAAAGGTTGACAGCGACTTCCCGAGTAATACCGCGAGCCCCAGACCCACAACCATGCCGACCCCAACCGGTTTGACGCCCTGCTGGAGTATCAGGCCGATAATCCTGCCGCCGTTCGCTCCCAGTGCCATACGGATCCCGACCTCGGATCTACGTCTGCTCACCGAAGAGGCCATCACCGCATAGAGGCCAATCGACGCCAGGATCAGGGCCACTACACCGAATGTCGCGAACATTCCACCGATGATCACAAAGTCCAGCGACGCATCGCGTATCCGTTTGTCCAATGTGTTGACCTGGTTGACCGGGATGTCTGGATCGACATTCGCCACGATCGTGCGGAGCTGACTGGCAGCGTTCAACGGATCACCACGCATCTTGAGCATAACCGAGAGCCCGCTCACCGGCTGTTGAGCGATTGGCACGTACATACCCTCCGGCGAACTACCGCCGAACTGCAGCGGCTCGGTCATGTCGAACGACCGGACAACACCCACGACCGTGAGCCACGGGTTCTTCGAAGTCGAACGACCGAGGCGAACTTGCTTGCCGATCGCGTCTTCGCCGGGCCAGTTGCGGTCCACAAACCGTTGGTCGACAATCACTACAGGTTGGGTACCCAGGGCATCGGTGCTTTCGAAGTTACGTCCGGTAAGGATAGGAACGCCGAGGACGTCGAAGAACGCCGGCGTTACGCGTGTAAACGCACCAAACGGATAGTCGCCGTCATCAGCATAGTCGTTGTCGCTGCTACCATAGAAGCGGAGCGACGTTCCCAATACCGGCAGTGCCGACGCAATAGCAACTTTGCTCGCGCCCGGAATGATCTCCAATTCACGTTGCAGCCGGTCGGTAACCTGCTGGCGACTGGTCGAATCATCATAGGTCGCTCCTGGTAACTCCAGGTCCGCGGTCAAGATGTTTCTTCGGTCCAATCCAAAATCCGAGTCACCAACCTCGAGCGTGCTGCGCATTGTCAGTCCAGCGCCAATCAGCAACGCACAGGAAAGAGCGACCTCCAACGCTACCAGGATCGTGGACCATCTCCCGACGTTACCGCTCGAGCTGCCGCGTGATTGATCCTGCAACACGCTGTTCGCGTCGACCTTCGTCGCATGCAGCGCCGGTAGGATACCTGACGCCAGCGCCACAAAGAACGTGGTGCCGAGAATGAAGAGAAACACCGAAGGACTGAGAACGAATTCCATCCACGGTGGCGGCCTGAGTGGAGCGACTACACGAGTGAAGAGATCCAACGACAACTTGGAAAGCATCAGCCCAAGCGCTGCGCCCCCGAACGCCAACACCAGCGTCTCGGTCAACAGCTGTTGTAGCACCCGCCGTCGGACCGCACCGAGTGCCGTCCGAACCGCGAGTTCCCGAGTGCGCACCATCGTCATGGAAAACAGCAGGTTTGCCACGTTGGCACAGGCAATGAGGAGGACCCCTACGACCGCCGCAAACATCGTATAGAGGAGTCCTTTGGTATCATCGTCTACGAACTGCGCATCGCGCCACAGCTCGACCACGGGCACGATGTCCTTGTTCGCTTGGGGATACTGTTGCTCGAGACGCCGGGCGATGGCCGTAAGTTGCACGGCGGCTTGTCCCTCGGTGACGTTGTCCTCGAGCCGGCCGAGCACGGAGAGACCGGGCCCCCCCCGCCGATCGAGGCTCGTCGGATCCGTCGCCAACGGCATCCACAGATCGTGCTCCTCGGGGAACCGAAAGCCACGCGGCATGACTCCCACGACCGTGGTAGCACGGGCGTTTACGCGGATCGTCTTGCCGACGATATCGGGATCCCTGTCGTAGCGCTGCTCCCAAACATGGTAGCCGAGGATGACTTTCGGCTCGGCTACCACAAGATCTTCGTCTGGCGCAAACGTGCGACCCAGTATCGCCTGTGTTCCCAACAGAGCAAATGTACTCGCCGTGAGACGGACTCCGCGGTATTGCTCGGCCCGCTGGTTGTCGCCCGAGAGGTTTGCCGCCGTCGTGAAATAGGCGGCCATCTCCTTGAACACGGATTGCTGCTCGCGCCAGTCCAGATAGTCATGGATCCTCACAGATTGATTGAACTGACTCTGGGGAATCGTTGTCCGGACAAACACGATCCTATCCAATTCGGGGTAGTCCGGCCCCGACAGCACGACTCCCTTGATGATCGCGTACATGCTGGCCGTGAGACTGATCCCGAGTCCCAGCACCAGGATGGCAACACCCGTGACACCCCACCGCTTGCGAAGGAAACGGAGGGCGAACTTTATGTCTTGGAATACCCAATCCATCGATGACCTTTGCTCGAGAGAAGCGACCGCTTCGCGGTCGATCGTCGAATCTGAATTACTTACGAGCGTTGTGCCGTGGGGTTTCAGATGTAGGACGGTCTAGGACGGTCTAGGACGGTCTAGGACGGTCTAGGACGGTCTAGGACGGTCTGAGAGAGACGGTCGGGGACGGTCGAGCCCGGCCTGAGACGGTGGGGATGCTGGATTGCATAGAATCGGTACGTAGTGTCAGGAATTTGGTACGGTGGTTCCGCATTACTGTCGCATCTTGGAGTGAACTTCGCGGGAGCAATAGCAGTGGGCCACTATCGTGATCTCAGGGCATGGCAGGTAGCGCACGAACTTGCCATGGCCGTTAGTTGCAGCGTGGAAGACTTCCCACCGCACGAACGATTCGAACTAGGCTCCCAACTGAGGCGAGCATCGCTCTCGGTACCCACGAACCTGGCAGAGGGCCAGTCACTGTACGGACCGAAGCAAGCGCTGCGGTACGCTCGCATAGCGGCCGGATCCCTGGGCGAGGTGGATTACCTTCTGCTCGTCGCAAAAGAGAAACGCTATCTCGACTCGACCGTCTACGATCGATTGTTGGCCAAGCGAAAGCACGCCAGCCGTCTCATCGCAAAGCTGATCCGTTCACTTAGAACGGCCACATTAGCCCATCCCTAACCGTCTCCGACCGTCCTTGTCCGTCCTTGTCCGTCCTTGTCCGTCCTTGTCCGTCCTTGTCCGTCCTTGTCCGTCCTTCACACTAAACATTGAACCGTATGTGCATGATATCACCGTCCGACACAACATAGTCCTTCCCCTCAACCTGCAATCGGCCGGCGTCCTTGACCGCCTGCTCGGATCCCAACTCCATAAAGACATCATAGGGAATGACCTCGGCGCGGATGAAGCCGCGCTCCAGATCCGAGTGTATCCGACCGGCCGCGCGACGTGCATTCGTGCCGCGCTTGATCGTCCAGGCTCGCACTTCATCGGCACCCACCGTGAAAAACGATATGAGATCGAGCAAGCCATAGGCCGTTCGGATGAAACGAGCCAGTGCCGACTCTTGGAGCCCCAAGTCTTCCAGAAACGCGATCTGGTCTGCTGGATCGAGGCTCGCTATTTCCGCCTCCACACTGGCTGAGAGCACCAGGCCCGCGGCATGCAGTTCCGCAAGCCGCAATGCAAGCTCATTCGGGAGTGCCTCACTAGCCGTCTCTTCGCTACGATTGAGAGCCACGAGTAGCGGTCGGTCGGTCAGCACTCCATAGCCTTTGAGATACTCGCGGTCCAGCTCGCCTGCAGAGAGCGAGCGAAGCGGTAGCTCTTGCTCCATCGTTGTTTTCATCTTCTCGAAGGCGGCCAGTTCTTGTGCACCGGCACCTTCTTTCCTCCCCCGGTCTAACCTTCTCTCGACAATCCCGAGGTCGGCCAAGAGACATTCGGTGTGAAACGCTTCGAGATCGGCCAGGGGATCGGCTTTCCCCTCCAGGGTCGGATTCTCGAAGTCTCTGAGCACGAGACAGAGAGCCTCTTGATCGCGAATCTGCTGGAGACCTTTGGGCGACAGTCCCTTGTGCTGAGCACCGTGCTCTCCCGGGATGTCGCAAAAACTCATCTCGGCGTAGGTGGTCTTCTTGGGTGAATAGATGTTGGACAGGATATCTATGCGTTCGTCCGGCACCTTCACCGTGCCGAGACGAACTTCGCCGCCAAAACCCACCCGGACGTCGAGACCGGTCAGCGTATTGAAAACCGTTGTCTTCCCCGAGCCCGCAAAACCCACCAATCCTATTTTCATCCTCGCCTATGCCGGTTCGATCGTCCGTCCCACAATGAGAGTGATATTGTCGCTGCCGCCGTCGTCCAGCGCATCCTGGAGCAAATCCTCACATACCTGTTTGGCACTGGTGAGGTTTGCGAGCCGGTCTCGAATCTGTTCGTCTGGAACGTGCTTGGTGAGACCGTCACTACATAGCAGCAGCACCGTCCCCCACGCGCGCGTGATTCTGGTGACCACCGGGGCGGCCTGCTGGCCACCAATAGCGCTAGAGAGTACGTGCGCCCATCGCGTGCTGTGCGCCCTCGTCTGGGTAAGCACTCCCTGATCGATCAACTCTTGCGCCATCGTCTGATCGCGCGAGATCTGCGTGAGCTTACCATCCCGAAACATATAGCAGCGGCTGTCACCCACCTGAAGCAAGTAGCCGTGCGGCCAGAGACCCAGCCATAACGTAAGCGTCGTGGCAAACCGTCTGGATCCGGAAACCTCCTCGGAGCGCCCCACCAGCCGCTCGTGGCACTCGAGCGCCGCATCCGACAGGAGCCGTATGAACACCTCTGGATCACTGCTCTCTGCCGCATCCGCTGCGCGGAAATTTTGAGCGAGGTGCTCTACAATTACCTGCACCGCCACTCGGCTGGCCTCTTCACCACCACCTCCACTCCCAACACCGTCCGCGACGATTGCTAGAGAGACCATCCTGTCCGGTGCCACAAGTGGCGGTCCATCTGTTTGTGGGCGGCCCTCGGGCGGGAGGCTCGTGCGGTCTACTAATCCCTCTTTAGACAGCGCGCCGATGAAAAAATGGTCCTCGTTCTTGTTACGCACCAGACCCTGATGCGTGATCCCGTATGCATCGACATCCCTGTCACTCGGAGAACGGGCCCCCGGCTCATCAGCTGCGTTCGCTGCCATTACGACCCCCACTCCCGCCAGACGGTGATCATGAGAACTTCACGAATATCGACCATGAAATGCCCGATGTCGAGGTGCACACGACCCCTCTGGGCACCAATGGCTCGAAGCTGACTGGACGCTCGTCTGATGTAAGTCTCTACCGCTTCATGATTCTCGCTGAGAACAGTGCCTCTGGAAGCGAAGGGGGCCAGTCTCCGGTACGAATCATTTCGGCCCCGAGCCGTCCTATTTCGTCAGACGATTTTGCGCCTTTCCCGTTTCCGCCTGCCACCACACCGATCCGCTCGCTGATCATGTCGATGTAGGGGTAGTGTGTGGCGCTATCGGCAATGAGGCACGGCACGAAGCGAGTGCCGGAGATCTGTAGCGTCGGTGCGATTTCCTCAAGCGCACGCTGCAATACGCTATAATGATTCTGATGGCCGTGGCTCTGGTACCAGCTGCCCAGCTCGGCAGACGAGCTCAACGAACGTGGCCCGTAGTAATCATCCATCGTCTTTACGTAGCGGCGCCCGTCAGGATACGTAACCGGCGGCATGAGCAGTCCCCAGAACGGCTCGGCACCGTCTGTTTTCACGTACAATATGCTCGGCCAGTCAAAATCGGTTTCCTGAGGGACCTCCGCCAACATGACCATCGCGGCGCGGATCTGCATGTCCAACTCGCGCGGCAACAAGTTGTTCGCGTTTGCGTAAGCGCCGGTAGCCAGCAACACGCGGTTCGCGTTCAGAGTGTCCCCCGATCGAGTTTGGATTTCTACTCCAGTTCCGGTGGGGCGAAGGCCGACGACCACCTCACGAATCAACGTGGTACCCTGAGCACGCGCTACCTTCTGTTGGGCCGCAACCAGGCGGCGAGGATTGATGATTCCGGCATCCCTCTGTTGCAACAACCCGACCGACCCCGGCGTGAACCGGAGCGTCGGGAACCGATTCTTCAGTGCCACGTCGTCCAGTTCATTCAACTCAACGTTCAGATCGCGGGCCACAGCGCGCATTGCCGGAAAATCGAACCACTCCCGGGCGCCTCCGCCCGGCGTCACCATCATGTAACCGGATTCAGAATAGAACTCGATGCCGCTGGCGCGCTCCAGTTCACGGTACCGTGCCACCGAACGCTTTGCTAGGGTCGCCCAAATGAGATCGGGATCGACCACGCGCGTGAGCCTGGTCTCGTCATAGTGACTGGCGAAAACGCCCGAATGACTCTCGCCATCTCTTGGCTCTTGCGGGCCGATGAGGGCGATTCCCTCTGCCACCGCTGACAGGTAGCGTGCGGCGGCCGATCCAAACATGCCGGCTCCAATGACGGCGATATCGAAGTTCTGCTCGCTGTGCTCGATGTACGGAGCCGAGCTACGCGCGGTGAGTTCCCGTGGAGCCAAACCCACGGTAGCAGCCAAACCGGCAAGGCGGCCGAGGAACGTGCGTCGTGTTTGCATATGGGCCGAAAGATCGTCGCCAACCGTCACGTTAGCTAGTCCTGTACGCGCTGGCTGTCACCGAGGGGAGTGGGAGTCCTCGGGCTGGGCCGAGTGCGCATACGACAAACGGGGTTGGATTGGCGAGCGCGGGCAGTACGGGATAGGTTCTCGGAACATCAGTTCGGCTGCCGGCGCTAGAATCCGCACTCAACCGGTAGGGCGCTGGCTGAGATACGGGAGTACAGAAATGATCCTCCACAAGTGGACCCGTCCAATGTCGTCTACGACAATGTTGCGATGCATTGCCGTGACCATCATGGTACTTGCCGGTAGCACGCAGATGCGTGCGCAAGAGCGCACGTTCGATCTTCTTACGGCGAGCGTTGCCGACATCCAGCAGGCGGTCGCGGCAGGTGCCCTCACGTACGAACGACTGGTACAGCTCTACCTGAACCGCATCGAAGCATACGACAAGAGCGGCCCCAAACTGAATGCGGTACTTCAAATACATTCCAGGGCTCTCGAGATCGCCCGTGAATTGGACGAGGAACGACGGATCAGCGGGTTGCGGAGCCCGCTGCACGGAATCCCCATCATCGCAAAAGACGTGGTAGACGTCAAAGACATTCCATCGGCCGGCGGGAATCTCGCGCTGGCCGGCACCTACCCCGCCCACGACGCGACCGTGATTCGGAAGCTGCGCGCGGCGGGTGCCATTATCTTTCTCAAGGGGAATCTGGACGAATTCAATCTCGGCTCGCAGGGACTGAGTTCGTTGGGGGGCCAGGTGCTGAACCCCTACGACCTCTCGCGCAATCCCGGCGGTTCGAGCGCAGGACCGGGTGTTGCGGTTAACGTTGGATTTGCGACACTCGGCATCGCGACCGAGACGGGCGCATCCATCAGGAGCCCCGCCAGCAACAACAGCATCGTCGGCATAGCGCCCTCCCAGGGGTTGGTGAGCCGCACCGGCGTTATAGCGATCTCCTACACGCAGGATCGTATCGGTGTGCATGCCAAGTCGGTGGCCGACGCCGCCACCATGCTTACCTACATGCGTGGCTTCGACGCCGAAGACCTCTTTACTTGGGAGAGTTTGGGGAAGCTCGATCCCCGTCCATATACCGATTTTCTGGACTCCACGGCCCTGAGCGGTGCACGCATCGGCGTATTTCGTGACCTGTTCCGAAGGGGCGAAGAGTTCCAGGAAATCAACGGTCTCATAGAACAGGAAATCGACTTTGTTAGACGTCAGGGCGCCGTGGTAATCGACGGGCTGACCACTGGCATGGACCTCGTCGCGTTTTTCCCACAAGCTCGAGCCAGCGTGTTCGAGTTCAAGTATGTGTTCGATGCGTACCTGAAAAACCGTGGGCCCGACACACCGGTCCACAGTCTGGAGGAACTCATGGCGACGGGCAAGTATCTCAAAGCCCTCGACCGGTTCTTCCGGCTGGCACTTTCCGTCGACTCGCCCGACTTCGATCCGGTATATCTGTCGCGTCTCGAGAATCGCCTCACCGTGCGCAAGCTAATAGTAGATTTAATGGACAAACACCACCTGGACGCACTCGTGCATCCCTTCAAGTCACTGGCCGCGCCTCCGCTCGGTACGGGCGACAGGGGCCCGAGGGACAATCCGATAAGCGCGATAACGGGGCTACCGGCGATCGTGATGCCTGCGGGCGTGAATTCCCAGGGGCTTCCGATCGCCATCGAATTCCTGGGCCGGCCTTTCAGCGAGCCGACACTGATACAGCTTGCCTATGCCTACGAGCAGGCAAGCCACAAACGAGTCGCGCCGCAGCTGACCCCGCATCTTCCAGGAGAGATAATCAAGTATTGACCTGAAATTGGGAACCTACTGCTAACCATTGAAACATCAATCGGAGATTGGGAAATGACTGACTCCGTTACTTCACGCCGTGCCTTTTTGCGCTTCCTAGCAGGAAGCCCCCTGCTCTCCCTGCTGCCGGGCTGTGCCGATGACGCGCTCGACCGCGACGCTGCTACCGGCGACTCATTGGAGCTCGCGTCACGCATCACGTCTGCCGTCGAAGCTATCAATGTGTTCGATTTCCAGACCGTTGCACAGTCGGTGCTTCCTCCGGCCCACTACGGATACCTGGCCACGGGCGTGGACGACGACTCCACACTCAGGGCCAATCGCGAGGGATTCCACGAGTTCCAGCTTCGCCCCAAGCGACTGGTGGACGTATCGAACATCGATATGAGCGTGGAGTTGTTCGGCGAGAAATGGGACACTCCTATCGTACTCGCACCCGCGGGAAGCCAGAAGGCGTTCCATCCTCAGGGCGAACTGGCTGCAGCCAAGGCGTCGAGCGCTAAGGGACATCACCAGATTCTCTCGACTGTGACGACGACATCCGTGGAAGACGTGAATGCCGTGCGCGAACGGCCGGTGTGGTATCAGCTCTACCCCACGTCGAGTTGGCAGATCGCTCAGGCCCTCATTGGTCGGGCGGAGAACGCCGGCTGCCCTGCCCTGGTGCTCACGGTCGACCTGCCGGTAGGAAGCAATCGTGAGACTCTCGAGCGCTACATTCGGAGGGACACACGAGACTGCACGGCCTGCCACGAAGCCGCTCCCCCCAGCGACGACCCCATGAGCTTCCCCACGGGTTGGCTCAGACGCAAGCCAATGTTCGACGGGCTCGACATGAGTCGAGTGAACTTCGATACACCGGGCTATACGTGGGAATTCGTACGCCGCCTCAAGGACACCACCGACATGAAGGTGTTGGTGAAGGGCATCGTCCGCGGCGACGACGCAAAGCGCTGCCTCGCGGCCGGCGGGGACGGCATCATCGTCTCCAACCACGGCGGGCGGGCGACTGCGAGCGGACGGGCGACCATCACGAGCCTTCCCGAAGTGCTCGGCGCGGTCGGCGGCCGGATGCCCGTCCTGGTCGACAGCGGATTCCGCCGCGGCACCGACATCTTGAAGGCCTTAGCATTGGGCGCAACTGCCGTATGTATTGGACGGCCCTACCTGTGGGGCCTCGCTGCCTTCGGCCAAGACGGAGTAGAGCGTGTGCTGGACATCTTGCGCGCTGAGCTGCGGATCGCGATGCAGATCTCGGGTGTCCCGTCGGTCCGTGGCATCGATCCCTCCGTGGTTACCCGAACGTAAGGCCACGGCGAAGGGCCGCTGGTTACTCAGCCGAGTCTCTCGTATCTTGGTCCAATGGACGAGCAGCTCGAATTCCTGCGGCAGATCGCGGGGCGACTTGGCACTGCGGGACTTGAATACATGACAACCGGATCGATGGCCATGGCGGTATACACCACCCCTCGCATGACGCGCGATGAGGATGTAGTAGTGGAGTGCACCGACCGAGACGTGGATACCTTCATGCAGCTCTTTTCCTCCGATTGCTACATCGATAGGACCGCGGTGGCTGGCGCGATCGCCACGCGTGGCATGTTCAACATCATACACAACGATTGGATTATCAGAGGCGACCTTATCGTTCGGAAAGATGACGTATACCGAAGAACCGAGTTCGGAAGGCGTAGGGTGATCGACATCGAGGGAACGCCGCTCAACGTCGTGGCGGCGGAGGACCTCATCTTGTCAAAGCTCAAATGGGCTCAGGAGTCTGGATCAGAACTTCAGCGCCGCGATGTCAAACAGATGCTCGACGCTGACGTCGAGATAGATAGTAACTATCTCCGGCAGTGGGCTACGCAACTTGGCGTGATCGAATTGCTGGAGGAAATACAAGCGTGACGGACACATCACCCTGCGCAGATGACAGAGTGCGCATGATGATGGCTCGTAAGACGCCCGCCGAACGACTTCATATGGCATCCGGCATGTTCGCCACGGCACGGGCACTCGTAAAGGCAGGAGCTGCCGGATCGCAAACGAACCTTCGCACTTACACGTTTTCGCGATTCTATGCGCGCGACTTTTCCGACACAGAACGCGAGCGAATCATCGCACATCTCAATTCCTAGCAACTCACGCGAACGATCGAACCCCCGCCACACGAATCCGACGAAGGCATGGGCTCACGTAGCCTCCTCGGTGTCATCCAGGAACGGTTCGAACAAATGCCTGAGTTGCTCCAATGAGTTCCCGATCGCCATCGGCAGGTTCAAGGCCAGCATATCCAAGACCACGATTGCGTTGATCGCTGAATCCGCCTCTGTGGCGGCGCGCAATCGCTCGACGAACGCTCCGTTCACGTCCCTGACCTGTTTGTAGATGTTGAGCAGGCCTTCCAACTCCGGGTCGCTGTCCTTGCCCGCGCGCTGTGCGAAATACTGCGCCAACAGGTACATCGAAGCCGCCCGATAAGCCGTCTCCACTTCCGTTGCAAAGGGCAGATGGAAGCGTGCCATGGGCCTGAAGAACGACGTATGCGGACAGCCGCTCACGGCCATGATGAGACCCATGAGCGAACTGATCGCCTCCTGAGCAGCCCGCTCCGAAATGATAGTACGGTTTTCGGTAACCACCTCGACGCGGACTTTCTCGTGGGAGAGCACGCGCGCGAAGCCTTGGATCAGGCCGACCAGATGGGCCGCCGCAGGACAGTGGGGCGTGGTGTCTGACTCAAGCGGGCAACTGGGGCACTGGTGGAACCCGAGTTCGGTCCATGGAGGCAGATCTGCGGGAGGTCCGCTCTTGAGTTCCAGCGTGACAGCATCCAGAGTGAGCTCGAATACTTCCTGTGAGCCATCCTCCAAGGTGAAGGAGTACGTGAGGCTGATGTCCTCCATGTCGCCAACCCCCTTAGGGCCCGTCTCCGTGCAATCTACCTGGTGCGCCACGTTGCCGCCGGTGCCGTGCAACACACTGCCGCGGACGGAGGGGATCGGCCAGGAAGAATGCCGCTGGCTATCGTCCGTCCGTCGGTGGTGCGTCTGATCCGGTAACTGTTAGCGCTGAGCGGGGTGCCGTGGCTGTGACGTGGTTCGAGAGACGATCCAACAGGCCCGACAGGATCCGCCTCCGCCGCCTGATAAAACCGCGGAACGACGTTCGGGCGGCGAGGTACAGCGCACCCCAGCTCGTGCCGAATATCGCAGCAGCCATCAAGACCGAAACCCCGCCCAACACCTCCCCGGAGATGATGATGCCCAATACCCCGCCGCCTATCACCGTGCCGAACGCCAGGAACACCTCATGCACCCCCGCGCTCTCGGTGATCCGGATGCGGGTCTTACCATCCTTCGGTTTGACCATCACGTGAATGAGGCGCCCCGTTCCCTCGAACGAGTGTTGGAAGCTGAGAGAATTCCACGAGAGAGACTTCCCCAGCGTCTCGTTGATGCGGCCCACCTCACCGGTGGCCGCCCGCACCTCTTCCAGCAAGGATTCGAACTCCTCGACTGCCAGTTCCGCGCCCAGCGTGCGCTCCATGTCGATCTTCGATGGAGCACCGAAGAGTCCTCCCCGCGCCGACATCGCCGGTGGCTTGGCGAGAGCCTGCACGGCGTCTCGTACCCGATCCGGCGAGAGTCCGACCTCGGCGCCGATGCGCTCGATGGCCGCCAGCGACAGCGTACCCTCCTCGGTAGGATGGTCCAGCTGCTGCTCCGCCGCGTATCGAATCACGGACCGTGCTTGGGCCTCGTTGTACTGGGGCTTGCGCCGTACGGCTTGCTCGAGAGCGGCCGCAAAGTCGTTGGGCGTAGCATGCCGTTCTTCCGGATTCATGCTCATCGCCTGCACTAGCACTTGCTCGATAGCACCGGGGAGGCGGTCGAGCCGCTCCCGATGCAGGGGGAGAGCGTCGACGAAACGCCGGTATTTCATCGCTTCGTCGGTCACCCACATGCCGGGCGCCTCACCGACCATCATCTCATAGAAGACGCTGGCAAGGCTATAGATATCGGTTCGCTCGTCGAGATCGGTGCGGCCGGCCGCCTGCTCCGGACTCATGTAGCCCACGGTACCGATGGGGAACCCCGTGCGGGTGAGCTTGTCGCCGCCCGCGGTACTAATGGCCTTGGCGATCCCGAAGTCCGCAACCACCGCGTGCCCCTCCGAGAGGAGAATGTTCTCCGGTTTGATATCCCGGTGGACCAGACCCTTGCGGTGAGCGTAGCTCAGGGCGTCTGCCACTTCCTTGGTGATCGCAAGCGCGGTCGCCAGCGTGATCGGCTGCTCGCCATCCAGGAGGCCGCGGACCGAGCGGCCTTCCACAAACGGCATGACGAAATGCAGCACGCCGTTCAAGTCACCGGAGTCCAGGAGCGGCACGATGTTGGGATGGTTGAGCGGCGCTGCGATCTCGATCTCCTTGAGAAACCGATTCACCGCAATCGACGCGGCCAGTTCCGGTCGCAGCACCTTGACCGCAACGCGTCTATTGTGCTTCACGTCCTGGGCCAGATAGACCGTGGCCATTCCGCCTCTCCCCACTTCTCGAACGGGATCGTAGCGGCCTTGCAGCGCCTCGCGCAGCGTTTCCAGTTGGTCGGTCATGCGGGGTAAGCTATCCTAGGAACCCGCCGGTCTCCAGCAAACGCTTAGACCGGGTTGACGGTACCGATGCCTGATAGTTGCCGCGGATGATTCTTTGGACGCCGATTCTTCATGGAAAAATCCGCGCTCGTAGTAGATCATCCGCTGCAGCTCATCCAATCACTTGCCCGAAGTCCGATCGATGAACTCAGAGATCGTCTTGCGCCAAATTGGAAGGACATCCTCGTTTACGTACATCATATGACCCGCATCGAAGTCGGCGCGCGAGATGTTGGCCCTCAACTCAGGCGTCAGCCCGAGGTGGTCCATCGTCCAGACCGCCGCGAAGTACGGGGTCGCCAGATCGTAGAGCCCGGTCACCAGCAGCACCTTGAGATTGGGGTTTCGCTCGAGGGCCTGGCGGAATGCAGGTCCCACGTTAGTCAGTCCACGCTGCCCAAAGCCGACGCTGGAGCCGAACTCCCAGTTCCATGGCTGGACGTTGCCGCTGGGCACGTACTCACGCTCACCGTCATATCCCAGATCCTCTCGCAGATAGGTATTCCACGCAGCCGCGTAGGCGGCGCTGATCGCCGAAGACTGCGGATCTTGCGACGGGGTTCGGTTGAGCAGGTCGCCCGTGGGCCCCGTAAACCGGGAGTCCAGCCGTCCCACCACGCTCCCCCGGTTGCGCAGGAGTTCCTTTTCGAACTCCGGAGCCGTGACGCGCAGGTCGGCATCGTCCAGGAAGTCGCGGCTCAGACCGGTGTACGCATGCAGCCGGTCCAAGATATTGTTGCGCATGTTGGCGTCGAGCGTGCCCCCTGCTAGCAACGCCGTAGCGTAGTCGTTGACCGCAAACTCCTCGACTTCCTTCAGAAACGGCTTCAACTCCGGCGGCCGAGTCCCGGGTAGTGCATCCAGATACCAGGCTGTGGCTGCGTATGTCGGCAGATTGACCACGTAGGGTAAATCGTCGTTAGGTGAGAAGATGAGGGTCTGAAGATCCAGGACCGCTGAGACTAGAACTATCCCATTCAGGTCGATGTTGGCACGTTGCAGTGTGCCGGCGAGCACGGCCGACCGCATTGTGCCGTAGCTCTCGCCGAGCAGGTACTTGGGAGAATTCCACCGCTTGTGCTGACTGATGTAGCGCTGAATGAACTGGGTGAGCGAACGGGCATCCTCGCTCACGCCCCAGAACTCCTTGCCCTTGGCCTTGCCGAGCGGACGACTGAAGCCCGTGCCCACAGGATCGACCATGACAATGTCTGTACGGTCGAGCAGAGTGGCGGGGTTATCCTGAATGGTGTACGGCGCAGGACCGGTATGCTTGGTGGTCGGTGTCCTCACGCGTTTCGGCCCCATCACCCCCATGTGCAACCAGAAGGAAGACGAGCCCGGGCCGCCGTTGTACGAAAACACGATCGGGCGATGCGAAACATCGCGCACGTCGGTGCGCGTGTAGGACGTGTAGAAGACCTCCGCGATGGCCTCTTCTTCACTATTGCGAAGGATTATGCTGCCCACCACGGCCTCGTACTTGACCGTCTTCCCATCGATCACGGTCGAATGCTGACTCGCCCACCGGGCTGGTGTCGGCTCCTTCATGCTACGAGAAGGAGTCGAGTCGCTCTGGGCTTCCTGGGCGTGTTGGGCCCAAACCCCGCTTGGGACCAAAACACCCACGGCAAGTGTGAACCAGATACGTGCACTCGTGCGTTTCATTAGTTCTCCAGACATCGGCTCAAAGATCAGTTGTTGTCGAACCAGGCGCATGGGTCACCTGATAGAATCGAGAGGTAGGATGGTACGCTCCATCACCGGGATTACGCAAGACGCCGCGAGGCGTGAGAGTGGCATTCGACATTCCCGGATCGCCACCCGATATTCGAATACCGCGCCTGAAGCCACCCGGCCACGGCGAAACAGCATCACAATCCGCGTTTCTTTATGCCACTTTGGGAGACCTCGTCATGACATCTGAGTCTCGCACGCCCGGTCACGGATCGGGCCTCGACCGTCGAACTTTCTTGCAACTCAGCGCCATTGGTGGAGCAACCTTCGCCACTGCTTCTGTCACGGCCTGCCAATCGGGCCGGCGCACCGGCGAGAAACCTGCTGCGGCAAACGTGCCCGCCTTTGAACTCGATGAGATCACCATCGCGGAACTCAGTGAGGGCATGGAGAGCGGTCGGTTCACCGCGCGCTCGTTGTGCGAGATGTACCTCGACCGCATCGAGCAACTGGACCACGCCGGACCCTCACTCCACGCGATGCTCGATCTCAATCCCGACGCCCTCGACATTGCCGCGCAACTCGGCCGCGAGCGAGCGGACGCGGGTGTGCGAGGGCCGCTTCACGGCATCCCCGTGATAGTAAAGGACAACATCGGCACCGCCGATCGGATGACCACGACCGCCGGGTCGTACGCCCTCGAGGGATCTATTCCGTCTCGAGATGCGTTCGTGGCGCGGCGACTCCGGGAGGCCGGAGCGATCATTCTCGGTAAGGCCAACTTGAGCGAGTGGGCGAACTTCCGATCCACCAATTCTTCGAGTGGATGGAGCGGGCGCGGTCGGCAATGCCGCAATCCCTACGCGTTGGATCGCAGTCCGTGCGGGTCCAGTTCGGGAACCGCTGCTGCTATCGCGGCCAACTATGCAGCGGTTGGAATCGGCACGGAGACCGACGGCTCGGTCGTCTGTCCCTCAGCGGCGAACGGGCTGGTCGGAATCAAACCGACCGTGGGGCTCGTTAGCCGCAGCGGAATTGTCCCTATCGCTCACAGCCAGGATACCGCAGGCCCTATGGCCCGCACGGTCCGCGACGCCGCCATCCTGTTGGGCACGATGGTGGGTATAGATCCGGAGGATCGGGCGACCAAGACGCATGCCGGTCGGGGGGTGAGTGACTACACGAAGTTCCTCGATGCCGACGGCCTCCGGGGAGCGCGGATCGGGGTAGCGCGCAAGCGGTACTTCGGATACAGCACGTATGCCGACGACGTGGTCGAAGAAGCCGTTCGCCGCATGTCGTTACTTGGTGCGGATATCATCGACCCGGCCGACATTGACACTGCGGGCGACTGGAGTGACGCGGAGTTCGACGTACTGCTCTACGAGTTCAAGGCGGATCTCAACGCATATCTCGAGTCACTCGGCCCGAGCGCGCCGGTAAAGAGCCTGGCAGAGATCATCGCGTTCAACGAACGCAACCGCGATCGCGAGATGCCGTTCTTTGGCCAAGAAATCATGACCATGGCACAGGAGAAGGGACCGTTGACCGACCCCGCGTATGCTACCGCGCTCGAGAAAAGCCGGCGTTTGACCCGCTCCGAGGGCATCGATGCCGTGATGGCCCGCCACAATCTCGACGCTCTCATTGCGCCCACCGGTAGCCCGGCGTGGACGATCGATCTCATAAACGGAGATCATTTTCTGGGTTCGAGTTCGAGTCCCGCTGCGGTCTCGGGCTACCCCAACATCACAGTCCCCGCAGGGGAAGCGTTCGGACTGCCGATCGGCATTTCGTTTTTCGGGCGGGAGTTCTCAGAGCCCAAGCTGCTGCGTCTGGCTTATGCGTTCGAGCAGGCGACGGGCGCCCGCGCAGCTCCGGGTTTTAAGGCGAGTGTTTGAGGTGGAGAACTGACATTGGAGGTCGGCGAACCAAGCCTGAACGTTTTCGATAACCCCTGCGACGATTTGGTACATAGAATGACGCCAGATCGGCTACTGTATCTCTCGGTACAAGCATGGTTCCCGAACTCACGCGCCCGTCACGACGCTCCATCAGACTGTCTGGCCACGATTACCGAGGTCCAGGAGCCTACTTCGTAACGATCTGTACGCTACATCGCCGGCCACTGTTCGGCAGGATCGTCGATGGACACCTGCGCCTGAACGTCTTCGGTGCAATAGCGGAGAAGTGCTGGTCAGAGATCCCCTTGCACTTTCCGTATGTGCGGGTCGACGAATTTGTGGTCATGCCTGAGCATTGCCATAGCATTATCCTCTTGGACCCCACTCGCCACTTGCAATCCTCCCCGAACGCTCACATTCGCCAACAGAGCGGCGCCCGAGGTACCGCACCCGGATCGCTAGGGGCGATCATTGGAGCCTACAAGTCTGCGGTTACCCGAAAAATCAATCGACTTCGCGGCACACCAGGTGCGCAAGTCTGGCTGCGTAACTACTACGAGAGCATCGTGCGAGACGACGAATCTCTTGGCAGGATCAGGCGATACATCCGCGAAAACCCGAGGCGGGCCTCCGAGATGGCAAGCGGCAGAGGCACTTGAGGAAGCGGGCAGTACGGGCGAGGCACGCCTCCACCCGACCATCATGGCTGAGGAGGAACATAATAGCGGAGGAGGGACTCGAACCCCCGACACGCGGATTATGATAACGCAACGGAAGTATCCATATGGTCGACTTCAGTATTCTTATAGTAGCGCACAGTTACGCCAACACCCCCGAATAAACGCCGTCGCTCCCCCAGGTTTTCCCCCAGGTGTTATACCAGAGACGGAGGTGCAAGCATGAAAGGGCGATCTGAACAGCGACCGTTCGGCCGTCGCCAGGAATCTGGCGAGCATAATAGCGTGTATATCCGCAAGATCCTCGAAGAATCCGAACGAACGGTTAGGGAGTTTTTTAGTGAGTTCGATACAGAACACGGTACTAGTATGCATTCGATCACTCGAAAGGGACGGCAGCCCGCCAGCGGAAAAAGGCGACAACGAAGGCGGGTTTATAGTTGTTAAAGCGACCGGAGTTTTGTACTATGTGGCGAGGAATAAAGAGGGTGAAATGGCGACGTTAGGTAATCTGTCGGTACGGGTAGACGTTCGGAAACTCAACACTATACTTGGCGCCATCAGGTCACTACAAGACGCATCGGAACCGAGTTGGGACGTCGATCCGGAAGAGTGGGATGATCTATGGACAGGGTTGGGGTGTGCGATTAGAGACGCGATAACGGTGATTGACCTAAAGAAGCGGTAAGGAAAAAATACCACCGATAGGGATAGAGGTCGGATGAGCTTGAGCCTGCCCTTGGACCAGTTGATCGAGCAAACGCGGCCTGAAAAGTGGCGATCTGCTCGGTCCAGGTTCTTCGATGCGGCCGTCGAGAAGAACTGTGACAATCAACGGGGATAGACGACCATGCCGATAGTAGCAGCAGACCTAATCGCGTACAACGCGTTGAGTCGACCGGAAGACGACACCTCCACAGGGGGTGGAGGGATCGACATCGACAACCGGCCAGCGTTCACACCGCTGGCAGCAAACGACGACCTCGAAGTGCTCTCGAGCGCGGCAGGAGACACTACGCAGGTCGTTACAGTTGACGGCCGAGACGCAACGGGAGCGTTTGTAACGGCTACAGCTACACTGAATGGCACGACAGCAGTCATTCTCTCACCAGCAACGACGTTTGAACGCGTCCTATCGGTTTTGCTGAATGCCGATGCCGTCGGCACTGTTACCTTGAGACGGTCTATAGCTGGTGCGACTGTCTACGCGATTCCGATCGGTGAACGTGGAGCGTCAGCCTTCTTCATAGCGGCGGCCTCGCAGTCGGGCGCAGTGACCAGGTACGATAAGATGTTTTGGCGGAACGCTCACGGCTCGCTGACCTTGACGACTGCTCAAGTGCAGTTAACGGCTGACCCTGCAGCGGTGATCCGGCAGGGTGTTGCGGCGACCAAGGGCGATACGGCAACGATTGCGAACCGCGTCACGGCGCCGAGCGGAATCACGTTCGTCGACGATTCCGTACAGCAGGCCGTCCCGACCAACAACCTGGCGTCGACCGAGAACATCGGCGTCTGGATCGAACAGGCGCTAGCGGCGGACAACGCTGCTATACGAAGTACGTTCACAACCGAACTAGCCGGTAACACCGTCGCATAAAGGAGGCGTGTACGATGTCGTTGCAAGAACAGTGGAACAAGGAAGACGCGCGTCGCGCCGAGTTACAGGCAGAGTACGCAGCGGCCTTTGAACTGGATGACACCGCAACCAAACCTGACGAACTGTTGGCTCTAGAACGCGGGTTCGTGAAGCGAACCGAGCGGACTTGTCGAGGAGCGTTGGTTTACGACGACAAGCTCATGAAGGGAGGATGGCACAATGGGTGGCGATCGAGGAAGCAAAAGATGGCAAGAGTGCGGTGCTGGCCATCGACGAACTGGGCGAGGCCGCACAGAAAGCGGCCCTGAAGCTGAACCCAGGCTACCATTTTCCGATCCCGGAGCTTGCGACGGATGATGAAGGGAATCCGATCCCGCCCAAGGTGGGCGACATGTGGGAGACCCTCCGCCGTATCGCC
>JBHHZE010000002.1:0-160826 GCA_046757925.1 Gemmatimonadales bacterium | reverse complement strand
CAATCGTGCCTACGTTCACATGCGGCTTCGTACGCTCAAACTTTTCCTTCGCCATATTTCAGATCCCGCGTGTCAAGTGTGTAAGCCTGAAACTCAACGCCTCTTTTTTTCCGACCGGGCACCCCGGACCCGCCCATATCCGTCTCAACTCCAAGCTCGCGACCGGGATTGAACCGGTGACCTCGTCCTTACCAAGGACGCGCTCTACCGACTGAGCTACGCGAGCGAACAGAGCGGGCGACGGGGCTCGAACCCGCGACCCTCAGCTTGGAAGGCTGATGCTCTACCAGTCTGAGCTACGCCCGCGAAATCACGATCCAGCCCACCAGCCAATGGTTCCCCCATACAATCCCGGCCAAGTGGTGGGGGTAGGATTCGAACCTACGTAGGCGTTCGCCGGCAGATTTACAGTCTGCTCCCTTTAGCCACTCGGGCACCCCACCCAGCTCGTCCTCAACCCACACCTACCCCTACATCAACAGACCACCCCGCTACGTTCAGTCGGGGTGGATTGGTCCTGTAGGGACAGCCATCGCTCCCTACCTCCAGAATTTGACGGAGCTGACGAAGGGACTCGAACCCTTAACCTGCTGATTACAAATCAGCTGCTCTGCCAGTTGAGCTACGTCAGCGCTAAGCCGGTTTTCCCGAGACACATAGGATAACCGACCCGCCGCAAACAATCAACTGCCCCAGGGGCCTCTCGCATACCCGGCCAGTTCAGTTGCGAGGCAGCTTCCAGCGGGTGCCCTGGGGCGAGTCCTCCAACTCGACACCCGCGGCCAACAGTTCCTCCCTAATCGCATCGGCCTTCTCGAAATCGCGAGCCGCCCGTGCCGCCTCCCGGGCCGACACGCGCTCCTCGATCCATGTCCGGAGATCGGCACCCAGCTCTGCCTTGGCGGGCAGAATGTCCAGAACCCCCATCACACGGTCGAACGCTCCCAGGGCTGCCCGAGCCTCCGATGGCCCCCAGGAGCCACGGTCGATCTCCCGGTTCGCTGCCCTGGCGAACGAAAACACCGCGGCCACAGCCTGCGGGGCATTCAGATCGTCGTCCAACCCACGACCAAAATTCCGCTCCAGCTCATCAACGAGCTCGAGGGACCCGGATCCCGTGCCCAACCCTTCACCCCCAAAATCGGTCAAACGCTGATGGAACTCCCCCAACCGCCTCACGCCCTCCGTCGCTCCTCTCAGAGCCTCGTCCGAGAAACTCAGCTGCTGGCGGTAGTGGGTAGAAAAATACAGCAGCCGAACCGCCCCAGGATCTACCCCTTCTTCCTGCAAATCCCTGGCAGTCAAGATGTTACCGAACCGCTTCGACATCTTGGTGCCGCCAACAGTGAGAAACTCACCGTGGACCCAGTATCGCGCGAAAGGGCAGCCCGTAACACCCTCTGACTGCGCAATTTCGTTTTCGTGATGCGGAAACACCAGATCCACCCCCCCAGCGTGGATGTCCAGTGTTTTTACCCCGTACCGCCGTTCGATCTCGGTCAGCGCCATCGTAGAACACTCCAGATGCCAGCCCGGACGCCCTCGGCCAAAGGGTGCATCCCAGGCAGCACCCACCGACTCGTCCGCGGCAGCCGCCGCCTTCCAGAGGGCGAAGTCGCGCACATCTTCCTTCTCGTAGTCATCGCTGTCGATGCGAGCGCCGGCTCTGAGACCGCCAGCATCTATTCCAGACAGCTTGCCATATCCGTCGAACCGATTGAGCGCAAAGTAGACCGACCCATCGTCTCGCCGATACGCAAGCCCGTTCGAGAGCAGCTGCTCCACCAACTCTATCATCGGGCCGATATACTGCGTCGCTCTCGGGTATACGTCCGCCGGCTTGAGCCTCAGGTAGACGCAATCATCGAAAAATGCCGCAACAAAAGGAGCAGTATGTTCCTCGAGCGGTACGCCCGCTGCGGCGGCAGCGGTAATCGTCCGATCATCGACATCGGTCAAGTTCATCACGTGAAAAACTTCGTAGCCGATGTACTCCAAGTAGCGGCGCAGAAGATCTTCGAACACAAACGTCCGGAAGTTGCCAATGTGTGCATAGTTCCAGACCGTAGGACCGCAGGTGTACACCGTGACACGCCCGGCGTGGAGTGGCTCAAAAGGCTCCACTCGGCGGTTCAACGTGTTGTATAACTGGAGCACCATAGCGCGGTACTCGATGGCTGAAGTATGCTTAAGATGAATTGTTTCAATGAGTTCGGCGGCTAAAGCTAGGGACGCTCGCCAAAGCAGTCAACGCAACCGCTACGGTCCGCCCAAAACCAGCGCCAGTGCTGTGGGACCCGCGATCCATGTCAACGTGCCCGCACAGACCATGGCCGCCAGCGGTATTCCTACGTGCACCGGTCTCACACCGTTCCCCTCGAGCGCTCCGAGACCAGTCGACCACAAGAACACCGACCATAACGTTACTAGGTTGAGTCTGTCATCCAGCAATTCGACCCACTGGGGTGGAGGAGCCAGCCCACCCCAAAACAGCTTGATCCCGGTCGAAAAACCATGCGGGAGATTCAGAGCGTCGCCCGGCGTCGGATGAGCGCCAAGGCTAGTAAGATATGCAACCGCGAGCTCACCAACTTGCTGTACCAGCATTGGGGTCAGCCCGAGTACAGCAACGGATGCGAGCACACGCTTGCGCTCAACGGCGAGGGAAAGCATCGGCTCGGCCAGTAACACCACAAACGCCGCTGCGATCACCAGTCCCGGTGAAGTCACCAGCCGGTCGGCCCAAATCAACCGCAACAGACCCGCACGCAATACCTGGTAATGCGATTCTACTAATGGATTAGACGACTGAAGCGCCTCACCAAGTACCGCCATCTGACGTGGCAGTGTAGCGACACCAAGCAGAGCCCCCACCGTGACAATAGTCACCCCGATTGCGACCGCCCTCGGCCGCTCGACAGCGTCCCGCATCGCTCGGGTGGGATCGATCAGTGCCGCACCGAGCTGCGAACAAGATCTGATCAGAGTGCTCATGCCTGCCGCTCATCCGACCGGCGAGCCGCGCACTCCAAGACGTCCTCGAGGGCCCGATAGCGAACCCGGGACGCCGCCACAGCAATCCGTGCGGTGTGGCAGGCCGCGATGACGCTTTCCATGGTCAGTCCGCCGGTGAGAGGTATTCCCACGCCTTCGCCGGTTCTGACTGCCCCGGGGAATCGGGCGAGCAATCGCTCGGCGCTCGCCAAACCTGAACCACTCAGAGAGAGCTCGGCCACGCGCTGAGAGACTATATCTCCCACGGCCACATCGGCAGCGAGTCTCCCGCGCCACAAGACGAGTACTCTGGTAGCCAGTTTTTCGAGGGTGGCGAGGTCGTGAGACGCAATCACTATTATGCGACCCGAAGCAGCGAGTTCAGCAATCCGGCACCTGAGACTCTTTGCGACGAGGGGATCGACTCCGCTGATCACCTCGTCCAACACCAGGGCCACACTTCCGCCGAGTGCCGCGGCGGCCAGCGCCAGGCGCTGGTTCATGCCACGGGAGTACTGACCCATTCGACGCCCTCCGAATTCCTCCAGCGCTCCCAGTTGCACCGACCACCGCACCAATCGCGTGCGCTCCTGAGGACCCGACGCATGATGACTTGCCAAGTACTGCAACCACTCGACCCCCGTCAGTTCGGGGGGAACCAGAGGCGGGTCGGCGGCGTAACCCACTACACGTCGAGCCTCGCGCGAACCCGCGTGCTTCCCGGCCACCGTGATCGAACCTGACGTGAGCGGTATTTCACCGGCGATCAATCTCAGGAGAGTGGTTTTTCCAGCCCCGTTGGGACCGACCACACCGATTATCTCTCCACTGGCGGCTTCGAACGAGCAGCCGTGAAGCGCCAATCGCTTCCGCTTGCCCGCCCCGAAGGCACGCGTGGCCCCGGAGACGGTGATGCCACTCACGGTGCGTCTCCAGCCGGGGGGACTTCCCCTCGATAACGTACCGCGGTGGTCCACGCCGATAGCAGGATCCCGAGCGCAATCCAACAGATCAATACTGATACATCCGAGAAGTTGGCCTCGACTGCCCACCTGGCGGCTCTCCATTTGAGCGGGGATACATTCCAAATGAGAACAGCCGGGCCCCTAACCAGCGGCCACCGACCGAGCATCATCGAGACGCTCGACGGCCCGATTCCCCCGAACCAGGCGCCAACAAGTCCAACGGCTGCCGCAGCCGATGAACCAACGAGCGGAGTGATCGCAACTACGGCCCCCGCTACTGCAGCGGCATATGTCATGGCGATCGATCCGAGCCTACCGGCCGCCACGCCGTGACGGGAAACGCCCCCAACGACTACCGCCGATATGGCGACGAGCGGAAGTGCGATAAGCAGCAACCCGACAATTCTTCCAGCCGCAATCAACCACCAACTGGATCCGCTGGCGCGGGCGCCTGCCAGGGCTGCTCCTGGCGCAAGGAGGCGCGACGCGCCAACCGCAGTCAACGTTCCGGCCACTAAGAGTACCACGTCAGCTTCTGCCGGATCCCCGGCGGCTATACCGCGCACAACGACAAGCCCGAGGATAACCAGACAGAGCAGGGCAGCCAGCCGGGGTGCTCGGTGACGAATGACCAAATGAGCCCCGAGAACGATTTCGGCCTTCGCAGCAAGAGCCAGGCGCGTCATCGCGTGTGCCGGGCGGGGGGTACGTGCCCCCCCGCCCTTGCCCGATCGGCCCGTGGGTTAAGGGCTGTGCTTCCTAGAACACCCTGCAGATGGCGCCACGGATCATGTAGCACCAACCACGAATCGCTATCGTTTCCGGTTCGTTGCCCTGAAAATCTTGATCGCATGAATAGACTGCCTCTTGTAAGCACTTTTTTAGCTTGCCGTCT
Source organism: Gemmatimonadales bacterium (assembly GCA_046757925.1). Lineage (GTDB taxonomy): Bacteria > Gemmatimonadota > Gemmatimonadetes > Gemmatimonadales > GWC2-71-9 > JAZDCZ01. Next base: position 155,972 of record JBHHZE010000002.1, on the reverse strand, counting down.
TGAGCGTCTGCCGGCTTGGGATTGACCAAGGGGCCAATCATACCGATCAGGAACGCCGCCGTTATTAGACGTTTCATCGTCGCCTCCTTCACGCTGAGCGTGACTCTGGAGGCCGATCGGGCGTGTGCAAACAGTACAACTCGTGCCGGCGAACAGTGGTACCAAAGAAACGCGTGCAAGCACGTTTTATTGCGTGCCGGTGCTCGGTTGTTTTGGAGAGAGCTTAAGGGGCTACTGAGACCGCGCGACGTTCGCCTGTCTGGCCGACGAGAACCGCGGACGGAAGGCACTCGACATCATAGTCTTTGTATATCTGACAGATAAGAATGTGTCGGACCACGACCACCGTGACCGCCAGGAGCGGGACGGCCACGACGAGCCCGAGCACCCCGAGAAACCGGGCCATGATGAGCACACTCATTATAGTGAGCACAGGAGGCAGATTCAGTCGCTCCTGGAAGATCATCGGAGCCACGACATTCGCCTCCAGGAGATGGACTCCCGCACCGAGCACCATCACGGCCGTTGCCGATGGCCAGCCCGCTATGACCAGCATCAGCAGGGCCGGCATCAAAGTGGACAATAGGGTTCCAAAAAACGGCACAATGGCGGCCACCCCGGAAAAGAGCCCAAACGCCAACGCATGGGGAACTCCTAGTGCCCACAGGCCGAGTGCCGTCAGCGCACCCAGTACGAGCATCGAAAGCAGTTGAGCCCAGATCCAGGCCCGCACGGTGTTTCCCAAGTCAGCGATAATCGCCCGTGCCATGCTCCGGAACTTGGGAGGCAGCAACGCAATGAAACCTTCACGATAGCTCACCGGATCGCGCGCCAAGTAGATGGCCATCGCGAAGACGCTGACAATCTCCACCGCGAGCCGGCCTCCGGCGGTTAGGTAGGGGACGAATGAGGCGCGCAAAAAACCCGTGGCATCCGCGATCATGGAATCGACGAATCCCACTTCTGACCGCCGGGGAATCGCTTGCTCGAGTATCGGATACCGTTGGGCGAGCTGGGTGAGCAGTGAGTCGAAGCGCTGCGCGTAACCGGGAAGCTCAGCGAAGAGCTCCCGCCCCTGCTCGAACGCGGGAGGTAATATCAAGATCCCGACTCCCGCCGATACCAATAGGGAAAAAACCACGGCCAGTGGAAGCGCCAGCGATCTTGGAAGGTGAAGCTTCACCATCGTAGTGCCGGTTACGGCACAGAGATAAGACGCAAACAGCGACGACAGAAAGACAAGGAGAACCGGCTCGGCTATCCGGCCAAACAGAACCAACAAAAAAGCGGCGACAAAGAGGATGACCAGTGTCGCCGCCAAACCACGCCCACCTGCCTCCGGCATCAGCTCTCCCGGCTCACGTCTTCTTCCTTGCCCTCAGACACATCAGCCTCATCTTCCAGGATCTCAGCCTCGGACACATCCGATTGCGCGGCCTCGAGTTGCGGACGGTCGGCCACCTCCCCGGGTCCTAGTAGTCCCATCTTCCTCTTGAGCTCCAAGAGTTGCTGGTCAGCGCTACCCTGATATTCCAAGGCATCGAACTGCCTCTCCAGCAAATCTCCCGAAAGATCCTCCGACAACTCCGCAGCAGCAAGCGCCTTCCGCTCGGATTCTTCTATTTTTGCCGTCATTCTCTCAAAATTCTCGAAGGCGCTCTTTTCACTCATGCTGCTCATCGTCTCCTGAATCCTGCCCTGGGCCTCGGCCCGCTTCTGTCGAGCGATGAGGATGTTCCGCTTGCGTTTCGCCTCCTCGATCTTGTCGTTCAACTGCCGCAGCGAGTTCTTCAGTTGCTCGGTTTCGGTCTTCTGCCTAACCCACGTCTCGTGGAGACTCTGCGCATTCTGCAAGTGTTCGCCATGGCGCATCAGCGCCTGTTTGGCCAGATCGTCCCGACCTTCCTGTACAGCCAGCATGGCCCGCTGCTCCCACTCCTGGGCCTGCGCTTTCTCCTTCTCAACCTGTGCTTGAAGTTTCTTCTCGTCGGCGATGGCACCGGCTACCTCTTGCTTCGCCTTTGAGAGCTGAGAACGCATATCGTCGATAGCCTGGTTGAGTACCTTTTCGGGGTTCTCGGCCCGGGAAATGAGATCGTTGATATTTGACCTTAGCAGTGTTGAGATGCGCTGGAAGATTCCCATTGACGCGCTACGCCTCCCTATCTGTATCCGGAACTAACCAAGCAGTAGTTCATCTGTCGAACATGTAAGCCGTCGTGAAAAGTCATCTGTAAGCTCTATCATCGCCGAGCGCCTTCCGCCCACGCACCTCCACCAACATGCGCTCGCTCAATTCCATTACCTCGGCCCGAAGTTCACCAAGCGCCTCTTCCATCCTCTCGCTCAGTTCATCGATTCGATCGAGAGCCGCGGAGTCCAGCCCACCCCCATGCCTTCGTCTCACCGAATCCGCGATCGCATCCGAGAGGTCCGATCGCAAGAACCACCGCGAGCATACTATCAAGGCCACCGCAAAGAAGATAGCACCGAATTGGCCCAAACTCCCGTTAAGATCGGTACTTTTGGTGGCTGCCGCCACTCGCGCGAGGATCGCGCCCCGCTAGCCACTACGCCGGCCGACGGAAAATGTTTCACAAATGAACGCATCAGCGTTCAAGCGTCTCGCGCTGAGTCAGCAAACGTTCGGCAAAATCAACCCGCTCATACACTTCGGCCACCTCCTGCCTGAGCGCCTCCAGTTCCTCCAGCAAAGCGGCCTGGGATTCCTTGATCCGATCCAACTCAGCGCCGGAAGGCTTCGCCCCACCTCCCCGGATGCGCTCGGCCAACGCACGACCGATAGGTGTAATACTGAGAAGCCAAAACGTCCCTCCGCCGAAAACACAGACACCGAACAGGAGGGCGAGAAAATCTTCCATCAGTCACGCCCCGGGAGCGCGGATTGACCTGGCTTGGTCAAAAGCCGTTCAGCAAAGTCCATCCGCTCTTCCAATTCTTCCAGGCGCATCGAGTTGCCCTCTACAACCTCCAAGCGCTCCCGCAGCAACTCGAGCTCGGCCCGTACGGACTCGTCTAGATTGCCGAGCCGTCGTTTCTCCCCCCGGTCGAGTTGCCGCATCGCAATTCGATACAAGCCAAATAGAGTGAAGGCCCCTAGGCCCATCCCTGCAAGAGGTAGTACTACGTTCTGGAACCAGATGAAATCGGGCACAGCGACCTACGCTTGCGGTGGCAGCTCGTTGCGACCACTACTCCGAGCCAACATCCGCTCTGCCAGGGCCTTCCCGAACGGACCCCGCAGGATGAACACCGCTGCCACGCTGAAGAAAAAAGCTATCGGAACCAGGAACGGGGCGATCGCGCCCATGGTCTCATCCTTTCACGGGACGTTAGCTGCCTAACCGCAACACCATACGACCGACGTTTCAAATAGTGTCAGTTCCGACAGGTGCAGTAAAGTGCTCCCACCCTGTTGTAAGATAGTTCATCTGCTGAGCACCACCCTCAAGGCCCGCCCGGTATACGAACGCCGGGTTTGCGCTACGTCCTCGGGCGATCCGCATGCCACGACCGTGCCCCCGGCATCCCCACCCTCGGGCCCAAGATCTATTACCCAGTCGGCCGTCTTCACAACTTCCATGTTGTGCTCGATCACCACCACAGTGTTCCCCTTGTCGACTAACCGATGCAGTACCTCTAGCAACAACCGCACGTCTTCGAAATGTAGGCCGGTGGTGGGCTCGTCTAAGATATATAGTGTTCGGCCCGTGTCCCGCTTGCTCAGCTCTGTGGCGAGCTTGACGCGCTGAGCCTCGCCCCCCGACAGCGTCGTGGCACTCTGACCAAGGTGGATGTATCCCAACCCGACATCGTTCAGCAACTCCAACCTCCGGTGGATCCGGGGTTGGTGCTCGAAGAACTCCAGCGCCGTCGCCACAGTCATCCCCAGCACATCGGCAATCGAACTGCCCCGGTAGAGCACCTCCAGGGTCTCCCGGTTATATCGCCTGCCCCGGCAGAGGTCGCACGGCACATAGACGTTCGGGAGGAAGTGCATCTCGATTTTCACCAGTCCGTCGCCCTGGCACGATTCGCACCGCCCCCCCTTCACATTGAATGAGAACCGGCCCGGCCCGTACCCCCTGATCTTCGACTCGGCCAGTTGGGCATAGAGATCCCGGATCGGTGTAAACAGTCCGGTGTACGTTGCCGGATTCGAGCGGGGCGTGCGACCAATAGGACTCTGGTCGATATCCAGCACCTTATCGATGTGGCCGATTCCGTCGATTCCCGTGTGCGCTCCGGGTGCCACCTTAGATCCGTAGAAGTGGCGGCTCAGTGCTCTATAGAGAATGTCCGTCACAAGGGTCGATTTTCCGGAGCCGGATACGCCCGTCACCGCCACAAATGCCGCGAGCGGAAAAGCAACGTCCATTCCCTTGAGGTTGTGTTCGGAGGGTCCTTTGACCAGGAGAACGCGACTCGGGTCAATGGGCCGCCGGCGAGACGGTACGCCGATGCGCAATTCTCCCCTGAGATAGCGACCCGTAAGCGAAGTATCATGTTCGAGCACGGCATCAACGGTCCCCTGCACCACCACCTTGCCACCCTCGCGGCCCGCCCGAGGGCCAAGATCGATGACGTAGTCCGCGGCCCGAATGGTCTCTTCGTCGTGTTCCACTACCAGGACCGTGTTCCCCAAATCTCTGAGGCCTGCGAGGGTTTCCAGCAACCGAGCGTTGTCCCGTGGGTGAAGACCGATCGAGGGTTCGTCCAATACGTAGAGCACACCCACTAACCTGCTCCCGATTTGTGTAGCCAACCTGATTCTCTGAACCTCTCCCCCGGACAAAGACGACGTGGACCGTGCCAGCGTCAGGTACTCCAAGCCCACATCGCAGAGGAACCGGAGACGGTCGGTCACCTCCCTCAGAATCGGCTGGGCAATACGGGCGTCCACGCCGGTCCGGCCGTTGTCCCTGAGCGGAAGTTGTTCGAAGAAATCGCGGGCGGCAGCCACTGACACAGCGACCACTTCGCCGATGTGCTTGCCCTGAACCAGGACGCTCAGGCTCTCTTGCTTGAGCCGGTGACCCTCACATGTGTCGCAGGGCCGCTCGACCATAAAGTCCTGTAGCTGTGTCCTGACCGAATCGGACGTGGTGTCGCGGTACCTGCGCTGCACGTTGGCCAGAATCCCCTCCCAACCAACCTCGTACCGTCCGGCCGAGCTGCCCGATCCATAGCGAAACTTGAAGGTCCGATTCGGAATGCCGTACAGCAGCGCCTCGCGGGTTCGCTTCTTCAGCTTTCCCCACGGGGTAGACAGGTCGAACTCGAGTTCCTTTGCCAGGGTCGGCAATACACGATTCCGCAGGTAGCCCTTGGGTTCTCCCCATGGCAGCACCACACCTTCGAGCAGCGATATCCGGTCGTCCCCAAGCACCAACTCGGGACTCACCACCCTCCGCGTCCCCAGGCCTCCGCAGTGTTGACATGCCCCATATGGTGAGTTGAAGGAAAACTGCCGCGGTTCCAACTCGGGTAGCGAGTAACCACACTCGGGGCATGAGAACCGTTCAGCGAACAACACGGTCTTCGGAGTCTTCGTTTGCCTTATGACTTGGACCAGTCCGTCCGAAGCCCGCAATGCGGTCTCCAACGAGTCGTGGATGCGGGACCGATCGCTCTTGCGCACCACGAGGCGGTCCACCACCAGGCCGACGTCGTGGTTCAGCCTTCGATTGAGCTTGGGTGGATTCGACAGATCGTACACCGCTCCGTCCACCAAGACTCGCACGAACCCCTGCCGTTGAGCCTCTCGGAACAGGTCTTTGAATTCTCCCTTACGACCCCGCACGAGAGGCGCTATGATCTCGATCTTGGTGCCCGCCCGCCATTCGAGGATAGCGTCCGTCATCTGGGAAGCGCTCTGCCGCTGTATCGCCTGACCGTCGTTGGGACAGTGCGGTACACCTACCCTGGCCCAGAGGAGCCTCAAGTAGTCGTATATCTCGGTCACCGTTCCCACCGTGGAGCGGGGATTATGGCTCGCCGCCATTTGCTCGATCGAGATCGCAGGAGAGAGCCCGTCGATCGAGTCGACGTCGGGCTTTTCCATCAGTCCCAAGAACTGCCTGGCGTAGGCCGACAGAGATTCGACGTAGCGTCTCTGACCTTCCGCGTAGATAGTATCGAAGGCGAGGGAGGACTTCCCGGACCCTGAAAGGCCGGTGATGACGGTGATGCGGTTGCGGGGGATCTCTACATCCACGTTGTCGAGGTTATGAACCCTTGCCCCGCGTACAATCAGATTCGTATCGGTCATAGCCTTAGAACCTAGGTCGGCGAGTCGCTCAGGGTCAACGGTCCCGGTCGGCCTGGAATTAGCGCTTGCCATTCCGACGCCTTAGCCATAGTTTCTCGATCCCGCGGATCGGGTGATTGACCGGAATCAATGAATAAACCGAACTCCGTCTCCCATCTCGTAGTGTTCACGACGGCCGCAAGCGTGGCCGACGCTCGCTCAATGGTGAGGCGGTTGGTAACCGACCGCTTGGTCGCTTGCGGGACCATCCTTGAAGGCGCCCAGTCGATATATCGCTGGCAGGGCGGAATCGAAGAAACGCCGGAGGTGATGGTGGTTCTGAAGACCACGAGGGAACGTTGGGACGCCCTGCGGACTACCGTCCGCGAGATCCATCCATATGAGATCCCCGAGTTACTTGCTCTGCCGGTGTCTGCGGGACACCCTGAGTATCTCGACTGGGTGCAGGAGTCTACGAGAACCTCGGGAACGAGTTCATGACCGCCAACGCAAGACGCCGGCGTCGGCGTCGGCGTCTACGGAGGCGGCTGGCGGTCGAGATGTCGGCCCGGTCACAACAAGGTCCCGGCGGAGTTCAACCACCGCCCGTCGGAGGCTCAGATATAATACGTGAACTCCAGTTCGAGATCGCCGATGAACCTGAAAGCGACGCGCCGGTTGGCGTGTCCGCCGTGACTGCGGACAACCCGCTGGAACCACCGTCGGAAGCGCGGGAGCCAGCCGCGGAGGATCTGCTGTACCGTGCGGCGCGCGAGGCCGCCCAACAGGGCGACATCCGTCGCGCCACGGGGGTCTATCGGGAGTTGCTCAAACTCAACCCTGACAACGTCAAGGCCCGCAACAACCTCGCCCTGCTATTGGACCAGAGCGGCCAGCGCGATTCAGCCTTGGAGGCTCTGGACCGATGTCTGGAAAGCGACCCTACAAATGCCAACGTTCTGGCAAACCGCGGCGCTATTCTCGGCGCGGCAAGGCGGTATGCCGAAGCCAAGCGCGATCTCCAGCAGGCGCTTCAGTCCGATCCCGCGAACCCGGAGGCGCACTTCAACCTCGGGCTCGTGGAAGTGCGAAGGGGCTTATGGTCTGGGGCGATCCCCTACTTGAGGCGGGCTATCGAGCTGGACCCGAGCCGCGCGGCGGCGTATTTCTACCTCGGCGAGGCTTTGAACCACGTCGACGACATCGACGGGGCGCTTCAAGCATACCAGAAGGCAGCGGAGCTCAGGCCAAATCACGCCGAGGCCTACTACGGTCTGGGCATAGTGCTGGACCGTATGAACCAGCCAGATGAGGCCGCACAGATGTACCGCCGGTCGCGGGAGGTTGCCGGTCGGTGATCGACGTTGTAGTGGACGACCTCGCGTTCGTGGCAGCGGACGCGGTCGTCCGTCCCACTACAACAGCGCTCGAGCCTCTAACCCCCACCTTGAGACGGCTCGAAGACGTAGGCGGCCCTTCCTTTTACAACCAGTTGAGACTGCGGGGCGAACTTGCAGTTGGTGCGGCCGTGGTGACTTCAGCCGGCGAGCTTACGGCCGACTTTGTGGTCCATGCCGTGATCATGAGCCCGGACGAACCGATCAGTGCCCAGGGGGTAAGAAGGGCTCTGATCAGCGTGTTACAGAGGGCGGGCGACTGGCAGTTGAAACGGCTGGCAATCCCGCCGCTCGGGGTGGGCCCTGGTAATCTCGAGCTGGAAGACTCCGCTCAACTCATGGTTCGGACATTGCTGGAGAGCACGGCAGGGGCCGGGTTTCCGCGCCACGTCTCCATCGTTGTGGACAACGAGGAAGCCAGGAGCGTGTTCGTGAGACATCTCGAGAGGACTGTGGTTTGAGCCGCCGGACACTTGCCGGAGCAATCATCTTCCTGTGGCTCGGTGCTCTCGGATGGCTGGTCCGACGGCAGCACCGCGAAGCTCCCTCACGGTTAATAGCCGAGGCGGCACTCAGAATTCCTCCTGGTGCGGCATACCTCAGTCTGGAGTTGGGCAACAGGACCGTGGGCTTCCTGTCAACTAAGGTCGACACACTCCCCGACACGCTCCAGGTTCAGTCGCTCTTGATGCTCGACGTGCCCACTCCCGACGGTCCCAAGCGAATCGAGTCGAGAACCAACGCCGCACTCTCGCGCCAGATGAGCCTTCGCACCTTCGAGTCCGCCGTGCGTGGTTACGAGGGTGAGTTCGCTACGTTTGGAGAGGTCCTTGGCGATACACTCCTCAACCTGGAAATCGAATCGACTATTGGACGTCATGCTACAACTGTCCCGCTCAACGGACCGGTCATCCTGCCCTCGATGCTCCCCGTATACCTCGCCTTCGGTGCCAAGCCCGGCGTGGGAGACACACTTGCTCTCGACCTCTTCGACCCGCTGAATATCAGCCAGCGCAGTGTGACGGTGGCGGTAGTCGCCGAGTCGAGCCTGATTGTTCCGGACTCGGCGACCTACGACTCGGTGGCCGCCCGTTGGGTGGAGGCCCGGTGGGATACGCTACGTGCCTGGAGAATCACGCAGGCCCGGGCGGACGGTAGCGAAGAGTTCAGTGCATGGATCGATGAACTCGGACAGTTGGTACGGTCGAGCTATCCGTCCGGGGCCACGCTCGACCGATCGGCATTCGAAATCGCGTTCGAAAGGTTTCAAGAGGAGGAAACTTCCGGCAGGGTGCCGGCGGAGGACGATTCGAATGCACCGGTTCGACGGACCCCTCTCGCATCGGGCATTCGGCTCGATGGGGAGCTGTCTCTCCTAAGAGCAAGGCTCAGCGGGCCAGGGCTGGGAGATCTCAACGTAGATGGGGGCGGACAGCACCTCCACGGAGACACACTGACGGTGCACCCTCTCGCAGATTCCACGATGAGACCCAGGTACGGCCTGCCGGCCCAACAGCCTTCATTGAGACCATACTTGCAACCGGAGCCGTTGATACAGAGTGATGATGCCAGGATCGCGGCACGGGCCCGGCTGATTGTCGCACGGCTGTCCCGGCGGCGGCGGCGCAATCCAGCCCTCGTGGCCAGGGCGTTGAACCGATGGGTCAGCGAGCAGATCAAGCCGGATGTGGCTCATACCGTCCCCAGTGCGCTGGTCACTCTCGACACTCGGTCGGGTGACGGTAACGGGCATGCCGTGTTACTGGTTGCCCTCGCGCGGGCCCTGGGGCTACCGGCGAGAATCGCTGCCGGCTTAGTCTATGCCGGTGGCAAGTTCTATTATCATGCTTGGGCCGAAATCTACTTGAACGGCTGGGTACGGGTTGACCCGACGTTTGGGCAGTATCCGGCGGATGCGGCCCACATTCGATTCTCCACAGGCGGGCTTGCCCGGCAGATGGAACTGATCGGATTAGTCGGACAATTGCAGCTTCACGTAATCAAGGCAGACCAAGCCAAGTGATCCAGCTAAGGGGACTCACCAAGAACTACGGCAAGTTCGTGGCCGTGGACCACATCGACCTCGACATACCGGAGGGCGGGCTGTTTGGCTTTTTGGGACCCAATGGCGCGGGGAAAACCACGACGCTCCGCATGATCGCGGGCATCCTGCGCCCCACCGCGGGGACTGTCGCTATCGGAGGCGACGATGTCGTATCGGATCCGATGAAGGCCAAGGCACGCCTTGGATTCATTCCGGACCGGCCCTTCATCTACGAAAAACTCACCGGCAGCGAGTTCCTCCGTTTTGTTGCAGGACTGTACGGGCAGGATGGAGACGGAGTGGAACTGCGTATCGACCGCTTGTTGGATCTCTTTGAACTGTCTGCCTGGAAAGACGAACTGATCGAGTCGTACAGCCATGGTATGCGACAGAAGCTCATTATTTCCAGCGCCTTGATCCACAGGCCTGAATACATCGTGGTGGACGAGCCGATGGTCGGGCTCGACCCGAAGGGCGCGCACCTGCTGAAAGACATCTTCCGAGGGTTCGCGGCCCGGGGGGGCACGGTGCTCATGAGCACGCACACACTCGAGGTCGCCGAAGCGATGTGCGATCAGATAGCGATCATCCAGGAAGGGAAGATCGTGGCATCGGGCTCCATGACAGATCTACGGCAACAGACCGAGGCTGGTGACGCATCGCTCGAGGACCTGTTCCTCAAGCTGACCGGGGGAGCCTCCGTGCGCGAGTTGACCGAGATACTGGAAGACTGATGCGGGCTCTCACGGTCATGCTATTCCCCAAGGTGCGAAGCGCGCTCGCCCGCATCCGGCAGGAGCGGAGCACCAGTGGGGCGCGGTTGCTCATAATGGGTGGGGTTGGGATAGTCTTCTGGCTCGCTGTCTTTGGAGTAGTCTATCGCATGCTCCGCTACTTCAGAGGAGTGGAGGAGATCGGCCCTCTCCTGGCCGGTAAACTCCTCGGGATAGTCCTCCTGGCATTCCTCTCGATTCTATTGTTGTCCAACGTGATAACCTCCCTGTCGGCATTCTTTCTCGCCAAAGATCTGGATCTCTTGGTCTCCGCCCCGACAGACTGGCTCTACCTATATCTCACGAAGTTAGGCGAAACCCTGCTGCACAGTTCCTGGATGGTCGGTCTCATGGCCGTACCCATCTTCACCGCGTACGGAGTCATCTACGACGGAGGATGGATGTTCTCGTTGTACACCATCCTGTTGTTCTTACCTCTGTTGGTAGTTCCGGCCGTGCTCGGCAGTGCCGTCACCCTCGTTCTAGTGAATACCTTTCCGGCCAGGAGGACACGTGACCTTCTCTCGGTGGTAGCAATCGGTGCGGCAGGCTTGCTCGTGCTTCTTTTTCGCATTGTCCGGCCCGAGCAACTCGCACGTCCGGAGGGATTCACGAACCTGCTGGATTTCGTCACGCTGCTTCGTACGCCCACTTCGCCGTATCTGCCGAGCGAGTGGGTCTCCGGTGCCGTCATGGGGTACTTGGTTGGGCCGTTCGATGGCCTGCCGATCCTGCTGCTTTGGAGCACCGCGGCAGCATCGGTGGTTCTGGGTGCTCTGCTGCACAATCGACTCTATCCGCGTGGCTATACCCGCGCGCAGGAAGGCGCCGAGCGCTTTGTGAAGGGCTGGATCTGGAAAATTGTTTTCGATCCCGTCTTCAAGTTTCTGGCAGTGGCGAAACGTGAATTCGTCATCAAGGATCTCAAACTGTTTTTCCGGGATACCACACAGTGGAGCCAGCTCATACTCCTTGCCGTACTGGTGGTCATTTACGTTTTCAACATCAGAGCGCTACCGCTCTTCTCCGGTGAACAGGTCCCGTTCTTTCTGGTCACGGTGATTTCGTTTCTCAATTTGGGACTTGCGGGGTTCGTCTTGGCGTCGGTGGCCGCTCGTTTCATTTTCCCGTCGATTTCGCTCGAGGGCCGGCAGATGTGGCTGCTACGCTCGAGCCCGCTCGACCTCAAGGCGTTGCTTTGGTCCAAGTATTGGGTGGGTGCCGTCCCGCTCCTAGTCTTGGCACTAGCGATCACCATTCTCACGAATGTCTTACTCCAGGCAGCGATGTTCATGATGATCGTAGGAGTAGTGACTATCGTCTTGCTGACTCTGGCGATCAGCGCGATGGCACTCGGATTCGGGGCGCTCTATCCCCAGTTCGAAACCGAGAATGCGGCGCAGATACCTACATCGTACGGTGGACTCGTGTTCATGATGTCTACTGTCGCCTTGCTCGCGCTGGTCATTGTCGTGGAGGCAGTGCCGGTTTCCAGGTACGTACGCGCCGCGTTCCGGCAACAGCCGATACCGGTTGACATCTGGATGATCGGGGCGTTTGCCGGAGTGGTAGTTATCTGCCTAGCGGCGACGATTCTGCCCTTGAGAATCGGACTTGCGAGGATGGAGGGATTCGAGTTCTAGCGGAAGGCCGAAAAACCGCCCGAAAGGGCCAGGCCACCAGGGACCTGACCCTTGACTTCCGGAACGGGCAACTCCAGGAGAGTCTACCGACCCTCGTCTCCCGAGAGCGTTGCTATGCGGTACGGTATTCCTATGATGTTGGCGCGGTAATCGTCCTCAGACTGGGTCATGAACGTCTGAGCATCGATCGCGTCGACCGCCAGGCGCGCACGGCCGATCCGTTTGGCCGACCAACTGAGTTCGTAGTGCAGTCCATCCGTGCCGTCTACCAACTTCATGGGGACTCGAATCCATCTCCGGACATCGGCCCGAGCGTGGAACACGTGCAGGAACACGTAGGTCGCAGGATCGTTGCCGTTGTCCAGTGTATTCCTAACCCACGCGCGTACCGTCACGACATCGTCGAGACGCATCCTGGGAACGCTCAGGTCCACATCCAGTAACTGACTGGCGTCCTCGATCAGGGCAATACGCCGATCGCCCACCGATATCTCGATCTTGGTGATGTTCACCGTGCGCTTCTCGGGATCGGTCATTACCCACTTGGCCGGCGAGACCGACACCAATTTCCAGTGGTGCCCGTTTGCGTCGGCAGAGTCACGGGGCAGCCGACGGAACCACGCCGAGATGCTGACGGTCTCCTGTAGCGGCTTCTCCGTCGGATTGCGGACACTGTCCGGCGTGATATCGAGCAGGAACTTGCCATCGAAGCTCAGTTCCTTGGTAACTACGGCGGTGCCTGCCTCGCGATCGACCTCGATCCTCACCGATCGGCTGACGGGGCGGCCCCTGCGACGTCCCCAAAGCCGGGGCGCATCGCTCACTACCTGCGCAGCTACCATGCTGGCCAAGCCGGGACTCACGACGCTGGCCGAGATTTCGCTGTCAGTTGCGCCATCGGCCCCGAAGTCGTCGGCAAAGAAACCCGACTCGTTCAACACGGCTGTGATGTCCTGTTGATCCTGCTCCGAGGCCTGGCCCGGGGCCAGAGCGTCACTGCACGCAGTCAACACGATCGCTCCGATTGCGAGAGCCGCGGTCCATTGTTTCCTGATCATACGTTCCTCCCGTTACAGTCCATGTCGGCGTGGTCACGGATTACTTAGATCTGCTCGCTTGTGGCGTGATACAAGTCACAGTCGCTCCACACCCGTAACCAGCGCGCTCGACTCTACGTTAGTGACTTTTGGATTGGAATGCGGTGACGAGACTCGTAACCGGGAGGTGCTCTAGATCACGCGGCGCCGCACGACCTACGGGGCGGTACTACGCCGCGGCACTAACTCCGCACGCGGAGCAGAACCTGGCCCCCTCGGGCAGATCCGAGCCGCACGACCGACAACGCGGCAAAGCATCCGGCCTGTGCAGCGGCCGTCCGCAACTCGAACAGAACGCGGCGATCGGCTCCGGCCGCGGACCACACGAAGGACATACGGCTCCGGCCGCACCGCGCGCTCTCCCGACGGCTTCTTCGGCGGGGTCTCCCCGCTCGGCTCGTCCCTCGGCTTCCAGCGCTTGGACGGCCTGTTTCGAGTATCTGGCCTTCAGGACCGCATAGTCGTGGTCCGACAGCTTGCCCGTGGCCTTGTCGAATTCGATCTCTCGTAGAGCGTGGAGAGCTTGGATCTTGGGAGAATCCGACTCACCCGGTTCCACCAAGTCCAGCGTGCCGAGCGATGGATCGATCGCGGTTAGGGGAGGCACGGAACCAGCTCGGCCTCGAACCAAAGGCTCGAGAACCAACGCCAGCGCTGCGACGGCCACGAAAACGCCGGCCAGGAGTTCGGTCATGCTACAATTCCAGGTCGGCCAACTCCGCTTGAAGCCGCACCGCATCCTCCTCAGAAATCGAATCTACGTGATCTGGCACAGTGGACCGCACCGCAGCCGCGGCTCGAACGCCGATCTTGCGGGAAAGAATCCACAACATTGCGCCTCCCACGGCCGTGATCACCATACCCGGCAGCACGTATCCAACGATATTGAAGCCCTCTTTGCGCGGTGCCATGAGCACCATTTCACCGTGTTTTGCGACGAACGCGTCCAAGATCTCCTGAGCCGACTTATCTTGCTGGACCATCGCCACCACTTCTCGGTGCATTGCCGGCGATACCTGGCAGGTAAAGTCGGTAGTCCGACAGGTGTAGACGTCCAGATTGCACCCGCACGTGCAGCGGAGCTTGCGCTCGACTCCCACCACAAACGCATCATTCTCGTAATCGGTGACCCTGCTCCGCATCTGTCCCGCCATGCCCGGACGCTCCAGACGAGCGACCAGCGAGTCCTGCTCCTGCCGCCGCAATCCCACTGCCGGAATGAACGCGGCAACCGAGAGCTTGAGGGTGTCACGGCGCGAGAAGTTGCGGTCAACCGACACTGGCTTTTACCTCCCCGTCAACGAGCTGTACTTGATAACCAACCAGGGCTCTTCTAAGCGACGCCTTAGTCGGGCCTCCGCCGCCCGGCCACATGACGACTACTCCACCGATCACCAACACCACTCCACCGAACCAAACCCACCAGACCAGCGGGTTCAACGTAAACCTATACACGGCCTCCTCTGTTCCCTCTACGGAGCCCGCAAACACTATGTAAACGTCTTCCCGCAATCCGCTCCTTATGGCCGCCTCGGTGGACGGCTCAAATGTTGGGCGTCCAAACGAATCCAGATACTGTCGCTTCTCAGTCCTCATTACGCCGGCCGGTTTGCCGTCACGTTCAACTCTCACGCTGGCAGCAGAGACAAACCGATTCAAGTGCTCGTACTGGGACACCGCCTCATGCGTGAACTTGTAGTCGTAGCCGAACGGCGACCGTAGGGTGACGGACTCTCCCGGCTTGAGCGACGCTTGCGTCTCGGTCTTGAAGGCCATACCCGAGAACGCCACGAAGTAGATGACGATACCCACATGTACGATGTAGCCCCCGTAGCGCCGCCGGTTGCGGCCCACCAACCTGGCGAACGCGACCAAGTGACTCTCGCCGTGGAGCCTGTGACGGGCTCCGACCCCGCGTACAAATTCCTGCACAACCGTGGCGACAACGAAGGCCGCGATGCTTGCCGCCATTCCGGCATAGAAATCACTATATCGTAGCGATATCAGCACCGCACCCATTATCACGCCGGCCGTAACGGGCACCGCAAACTGCCGCTTGAGGTTGCGCGGGCTCGCACGACGCCAGGCGATGAGCGGCCCGATCCCCGTCAATGCCAGCAGTCCCAGGCCTATTGGGATGTTCACCTGATTGAAAAACGGGGGACCGACCGTGATCTGCGTGCCACGCACCAGTTCCGAAATCATCGGAAACAGCGTGCCCCACAGTATCGAGAATGCCATGCCTACCAGCAGAAGATTGTTGAACAGGAAACTGGCCTCCCGCGACACCATGCTCTCGAGCTGGGACTCGGCTTGGAGGAGAGGGAGACGGGCCCAGAACAGCCACGTCAACCCAACCCCCGTAACGATCAGGAAAGCCAAAAAGTAGTAGCCCACCGAGGACTGCGTAAACGAATGGACGCTCGATATGATCCCGCTGCGCGTAATGAACGTGCCGAAAATCGAGAGCATGAAACTCAGTCCAATGAGTATCATGTTCCATTTCTTGAGCATCCCGCGCTTTTCCTGAATCATTACGGAGTGGAGAAATGCGGTCATGGTGAGCCAGGGCAAGAAGCTCGCATTCTCAACGGGATCCCAAGCCCAGTAGCCTCCCCAACCCAACTCCACGTAGGCCCACCACATGCCCAGCGTGATTCCCACGGATAGAAACAGCCAGGACACGATCGTCCATTTGCGGATCGCGTGCAGCCATCCAGTGTCCAGGCGTTTGGCAATCAGCGCGGCAACGGCAAAAGCAAACGGTATGGCGATACTTATGTAGCCCAGGTATAGCATGGGAGGGTGGATCACCATTCCCGGGTTCTGAAGTTGCGGATTCAGCCCGTTGCCGTCTGCCGGGGTAAACGCCAGCCGCTCGAACGGGTTCGCCGAAAACAACATCACGATCACGAAGAACATGATGATCGTCGCCGTGACTGCCGCCACGTAGGGCATCAGGTAGTCGTACCGCTTTGGCGTGAGCCACTGGGCAATAGCCGCAAACATGCTCAACACCAACGCCCAAAAGAGGAGACTCCCCGCTTGGCCACCGTAGAAGGCCGATATCACGTAAGGCGTGGGGAGGTTGCGGCTGGTGTAGCTCCAGACATAGTGCACGTTGAAGTCGTGCCGTAGCAGGGCCGTCAGGAGCGCAACGGCAGCTACTGCCAGGATACCGAACAACACATAGGACGAGCGGCGCGCACTCTGAATGAGTTCAGGCCTACCGCGCTTGCCACCGATGACACCCACTACAGCGCCCCACACCGCAATGAGCAACGCGAGCCACAGCGCCAGTTGTCCCAGGATTGTCATGAGGCTAGGCCACCGGCTCCGCCTCGTAGCGCGACCCGCACTTGGCTAGCAGGCTCGTGGCGCGGAAGGTGCCATCGGTATCGAGCCTCCCTTCGACCACTATGTCCACGTCGTCGGTGAATGTGTCGGGGGCCAGGCCCCGGTAGACAACCGGATAGGTCTGCTGTCCGTCGGTCGCCTCAAACCGGATGGTCTGTGTCGCGACGTCACGCTGGATGCTTCCCGTTACGACGCGCGCCCCCATGCGGATACCCACATTGTGGACCGACGGATCTGCCGCAATCTTCTGGGCCAGCTCGGTTGGGGTCACAAAATAGACGCCCGTATCTTTGATACCGGAAGCCATGAGATACCCCACACTTCCGGCGATGAGCATACCGCCCACTAGGAATTTTGTTCTAGCTCGCATAGCCCCTCGGCGTACTGGCTAATTCAATATAGAGCACCGCTTAATAGAGTACCACCTACACGGCGAAAAGATCATCATTCGCTCGTTAAGAAACCGTCCGGGTATGATGAACTATCCTTCATTGGACCTGGCCCAGCCCAGAGTGGCCCTGACGGCCCGTTGCCAGGCTCCATAGCCTTCCTTGGATGCGCCTGTCGCGGTCGGCTCGAACCAGCTGTACCTCCGGACCGCCGAGAATCCCGCTGCGTCTTTCCATGTTCCTACAGCCAGGCCCGCCAAACCAGCCGCACCCAGGGCAGTAGTCTCCACGATGTCGGGACGCGCCACCTTGACTCCCAGGACGTCTGCCTGGAACTGCATCAGCCACCCGTTGGCAGCCGCACCACCATCGACCTTGAGCTCCGTCAACTCCACTCCCAAGGCCCGCTCCATCGCTTGCGCCACATCCAGGGTGCTAAAGGCCATCGACTCGAGCGCGGCACGGACGATATGTTCCCGCCTAGTACCCCTGGTCAACCCCACTATGGTACCGCGCGCTTCCGGCTCCCAGTAGGGCGCTCCCAACCCGACCAGCGCAGGAACGAAATAGACTCCGCCCGTATCGTCCAGACCCTCCGCCATAGCCTCGGTTTCGGCGGCGCTGCCGATGAGCCCGAGACCGTCCCGCAGCCACTGAACCGCCGCGCCGGCGATGAACACGGATCCCTCCAGGGCATACGTCGGCCGGCCCTCCGCATCACATCCCACCGTGGTCAGGACTCCGGCCCCAGCACTTGCCGGATCGCGTGCCGTGCCGACGTTCATCAGCAGAAAGGCCCCGGTCCCATATGTGCACTTGGCCTGCCCCGCCTGCCAGCACGCCTGACCGAACAACGCCGCCTGCTGGTCGCCAGCTATCCCGGCAATCGGGATCTCCGCTCCCAAGTGCGCCGCCTCTGCCACACCCACCACCTCACTGGAACACCGGATCTCCGGCAGGCTCGGGCGCGGCACCCCGAAGACCTCGAGCAGCTCATCGTCCCAGGAGAACGCACCGATATCATACAGAAGGGTGCGCGACGCGTTGGTGTGATCGGTCACCAGCGATTGGCCACCGGTCAACTTGTAGATCAGCCAAGAGTCGACCGTTCCGAATACCGCGTCGCCACTCTCCGCGCGCCGCCTGAGCTCCGGGATTTCGTCCAGCATCCATGTGATCTTGCTGCCGGAAAAATAGGGGTCCCACACGAGGCCCGTCTTTGCAGCCAAGAAGGAGTCGCCATACTCCGCCCGAAGCGCACGGCAGCGGTCGGCCGTACGCCGGTCCTGCCATACTATGGCACGGTGCAGTGGCTCTCCCGTCTCGCGGTCCCACACGCACACGGTTTCTCGCTGATTGGTTATGCCTATCGCCACGGGCGTCTCACCGGTCCCTTCGAGAGCCTCCCGCGCCGCCTCGAGGGTCACACGCCAGATCTCCTCGGCATCGTGCTCCACCCACCCGGGCCGCGGAAAATGTTGCGTGAACTCGCGGTATCCGCGACCCACGATCTCGCCGTCTTGCGAAAACAGGATGGCCGTCGAGCCAGTGGTACCCTGGTCCAGGGCCAGAACCGTCGTCAAAAGATGGCCGCTATGGATTCTCTGTACGGGGGATACAGCACGCCACGGTCGGTCACGATCCCCGTGATATACTCGGCGGGAGTCACGTCGAACGCGGGATTGTAAACCCCGGCGCCCGGAGCGGCCCCTACTTCCTCCGCCCCGCGCTCCTCGATCGGTATGTCATTGCCACTGGCCAGCGAGAGGTCGAACGTGCTGCGAGGGGCTGCCACGTAGAACGGAACGCCGTGCGCCCGCGCCAAGACCGCGAGACCGTAGGTACCGATCTTATTGGCGGCATCGCCATTGGCCGCGATGCGGTCGGCACCTGTGACGACGAGCTCGATGTCGCCCCGGGCGAGGACCGACGCGGCGGCACTGTCGACAATCGAGGTCACCGGAACACCACCCTGTGTGAGTTCCCATGACGTGAGTCGAGCGCCTTGTCTAAGCGGCCGAGTTTCGCACGATACAACCTTCACCCGTTTGCCTTGCTCGTGGGCCACGTAGATCGTGCCGAGTGCCGTGCCTATACCACCCGTGGCTAGAGCGCCCGCGTTGCAGTGCGTCATGACCGTCGCGCCTTCGGGTATCAGTTCGGCGCCGGCCTCACCGATGGCGCGGCACATTGCGATGTCTTCGTCCCAGATCCGCTGCGCTTCGTGACGGAGCGTGGCCAGGAGCGCCTCGCGGTCGGACCCGTTCTGTAATGCCTGCTGGGCCACCTCGTGCATCCGCTCGAGCGCCCACATGAGGTTGACGGCCGTCGGGCGGGCGTCGCCCAGGCGTTTGACCGCGGCTGCGATCCACGCTTCCGTGAGATCGGGGGCGTCCACGCGCGACGCTGCCGCCGCGAGACCCATTGCCGCAGCAATGCCGATCAGTGGCGCTCCGCGTACGCGCAGGGCCTTTATCGCCTCGATCATGTCGTCGATGGTGGCGGCATCCCGGTGAACTTCTTGGTCCGGTAGAAGGGTTTGGTCCAAGTAGCGCACCGCACCGCCATCGGCCCATTCGATGATCTTACACTTCATAGGAGCGAAAAGTAGAACGGCGCGGACATATGTGACAGAGGGAGACCGGATATCAGAACTGCTTTGTCGAGCTCTGCCGCTCCGCGAGGACGGCCTCCCAGATCACTCTATCCAATCCGCGTCCACCCAGTGAACTCGGATCCAACCGTTGGACGTTCCAATACGCCTCCAGCGATTGGTCCGGCACCCGTGCGAAGAACGTTGCGCGGCCCAGCATGCGCCAATACTCGGCATTCGTCGAATCCAAGGCGACCGCAATCTTCAGCTGGTCGACCGACTCGGAGAATCGTCCTACCACGGTGAGCACGGAGCCCAATTCGTAGTGGACGCGGGCGCTGGTAGTGTCCGCCTCGACCGCCCGGTAGAGCGCGGGTAGCTTGTCGGCAAGGTTGGCGTAACCCGAATCGCGCGGCGGTCCCAGCATTTCATCGGGGATCGCTCTGATCCCGATTCCGAAAGCTGCGAGCAGCCCTATGCTCACGAGCAACGGCGTCCAGCCCCCAAGCAACTCGCCCTTGAGCCAAGCCAGGTGGATCCCGGTATCCACCGCCCGATCTGCGGCGTCAACGCGGCGATGCAGGCGGTACATGAAAATACCGATGGGCGGCCCCACAAGAGCGGCTACCGCCAAGCTCAAGACGGGCAGCAGAGTGAACCATCGTTCCGGCGGGAGGAAAACGAGACCGCCCGAACCGTATAGGGGTATCAGCGCCACAAACCCTCGCAGCAGCGCCGCTCGCCTGGTCGGACCGAAGTCCGGCCGTCCCGCCACCACACTCCCCACTGTCACCCCGACAATCCCGAACGCGGCAATCAGGATCGCCAGCGCAGTTGCCGAGATCCGGCCAGTGGAGAGTCCGCGTACCAATCCCACCAAGGCCGCATAGAGTACGCCGAAAGCGGCGACGACGAATCCGGCGTCCCAGTCGAGGGGCAGTTTCTTGCGCATGGTATCCAGTGAATGTTAATGCAGTACGGGGTTCTGGAACACGTCCGCCGCCTTGCCGTCAAGGATCGCACGGCCTACAATAAGTCGGCCCGGAGAACTCATGCTACGATACAATTCAGTGCTTTCGAACGTCTCACGCGGCATTGGCTTCGCAGCTTTCGTTGTGGTAACTCTCGGCATTGCCGCGGGTGACTGCCTGGCACAGGCGGCAACTACCCTCTCGCTCGAAGGGGCCTGGGAACCACAACTCTATCTCCTGAAAGATGGCACTCGGCACGAGTTGCGTGGCAGGATGTTCTTTACGGGCTCAGAGTGGCTCGTCACTTTCTTCGTAATGGATGGCGATGCACCCAAACGGGGATCGTCCGAGGGAGGTACCTACGTTCTCAGAGGCGACAGCTTGATTCTCAGACATCGTTATCTCCTGGCTGCGGGCGAAACTATGGCCGGCCTCGCCGCGAGTCCGTTGCAGATGGAAGCACGCGTTGCCGACGAGCCCGTTGAGGGAACATCGTTCGAGTTATCGAGACGCCGGCTCGTCCTTCACTTTCCGAGCGGAAACGCGATGGAATTCCGGCGGCCCACTTCATTCCGATAGGGCGAACCGGTACCACCGGTGCGCGGCGCAATGAAACCGGCCACTGCGCAATCTTGTTATATGGTCGAGCACACGTCCACGACGGGACGTCACAACGACAACACGGACATCATCACTACCCGGGGGATCTTGAGGGTGAGAACCGGGTATCCGCCTCTTATAGAGGCGATCACCCGCGTCCTGCGCCCGATCTACGCGTGCATTCGACGCCCGAAGCTTGGGGGAACCTTCTGAAGAGTTTCCTGGAGGTTTGGACTCGGGACGAACGACGCGATGAAATCTACCACTTGTCCGATACACAGGGACCGATACAATATGAAGCGAACAACAGCTAACCCATTGACGAGAATGCGCTATCCAAGGCTTGTCGCAGTGCTGCTGTTCTTAACACCGCATTCACCACTGGGAGTTGTGCCCGCTGACGCGGACGATCCTCGAGCTACGGTGGAGCACTATTACAAACAGTGGCAAGCTCTCATGAAAAAGCAACAGAAACTGGATCACGACGAATTCACGCATGAATTCGTCGCTATAGTCGATGAATTGTTCTACCTAGATACGCTAGCGCCGCAAATCCTGCCGGGCCGCTGGCCGGCGTTGAGCGAACGCCAGCAGGAAGTTTTTGTCGAAGCTCTGAAGTCTTCGATCGAGCACAAGGTACTTGCCTATATCGAGAAGGATCGCAAGCGGCGGATCCCTTCTCTCAAGTTCAAGAAGAAGGAATCGACACAAGGTGGCGTAACGCTAGAATACTCCATGAAGCGTGGCCGTACGGAGGACAAAGTCACCGTTACAATGCTCGAGACTTCGGATGCCAAGTGGCAAATAACCGATGTCCGGTTCGGTGACAAGAGCATCCTCGATTACTACAAGAATTTTTCCAGTAAGCTAATCAAGGACTATTCCTTTCCATATCTAGTAGCAGAGCTGGGCGAATACCCGTTCATCACGCTGGAGGATTTCGAAGGCAGCCCGGTGGGTGAAATGCCGGCAGCCTGGACTTGGAAGCCGAAGGACAACGACAAGCGAAAACCGTACGTGGTGAGTGAAGAGAACGGAAACCGGTATCTTGCGGCAACTGATACGGGCGAGTCAGTGATCATCGGCAAGGACATCAAGTGGAACTTGAAGAAGTATCCTTTTGTCTCGTTCCGCTGGCGTGCGCACGAGATTCCCGAAGGTGCCGATGAACGCTACGATAAGAAGGTAGATAGTGCTGCGGGAATATACTTCATATATAAGAACAAACTGGGACTGATCCCGGAGTCCGTGAAATACGTGTGGAGTTCTACGTTGCCCGTGGGAGCGGCGATGCAACGCAAGGGGCTGGGTAAACCTTGGATGGTTGTCGCAGAAACCGGTACCGACCATCTCGGTGAGTGGCGGACCTACGTATTCAACATGGCGGAGGCCTACACGAAGACATATGGCGGTAAGCCACCCAACAAGCCGATCGGTATCGGCATCCTGTCCGATGCCAACTCAATGAAAGGTCATGCTTACGCAGACTACGATGACATCCGAGCCCTCCGAACCGCCGAGGACACCGTCGACTCCGGGGTCCGTCAGAAAATGGAGACCTACAAACAATGAGGGACGAGGGATGTTCCGGAGGCTGACATTATTCGTGGCCTCGGCGTGTTTCCTGTCCATCGACGACGCCGTTTCCCAACAAACCCAGACACTCGTTTTGAGCCTGGCGCAATGTGAGGAGTTGGCTCTAGAGAACAATATCAAAGTCATGGATGCGAATTCCGGACTGGCCCTGTCACGAGCCAAGCAGGCCCAGGCGTCGCATGCCCGGTTCTTGCCAAAGTTCTCATTGAACCAGATCGTGGGAGCGGCTCCGCGTGCCCGCGGTGAGTTCACCTCCACGGGAGTCCTCACATCGCCCGACACCTCAACCGGCCTCTCCGATCTCAGACCATTCACCGAACTCACTCTCGACCTGATCCAGCCCATCTGGACTTTCGGAAAACTGAGCCGATTAAACGACGCGGCTGCGTACGGGGTAAGGGCTGGCGAGGCGGACGTGGCTGCTAAGAAGGCCGACGTTCGCCTTCAGGTTCGCAAGCTTTACTGGGGACTGGTCTTGGGATATCAGTTGCTGGACGTCGTCGAGGGCGCGATGACGGAGGTGGAAAGAGCAGACAGTACGCTACAGGCCAAACTGGATGAGGGCTCGGACGAGGTGAGCCAGAACGATCTATTCAAGCTCCAGCTGTTTCGCTATGAAATCAACAAGCGGCACCGCGACGCGCTGGACAAGATCGAGCTGGGCAAGTCGGCACTGCGGGCGGCGATTGGACTCGACGAAAGCACCGATTTCGAGCTCGCAACGAAATCTTTGGATCCTCTCGACGTGAGCGTCGACAGCTTATCGTTTTATGTAGATCTCGCCAAGCGAAACCGCCCGGAAAGGGATCAATTGCGTGCGGCGATCGACGCTCGCAAGTCGCTCTCTAGAGCGTTCCGCAGCGACTATTTCCCGCAGCTCTTCTTGGGTGGCCAGGTCAAGTACAATCGGGCCTCCGATCGTTTCGACCCGCGCAACCCCTTCGTATACAATCCAACGAACTTCTTCCGTCCAGGCCTCGTGTTGGGTCTGAATTGGAATCTCAACTTCATTCAGACACGAGATAAAGTTCGGATTGCACAATTCGAGAGTGCTCGGCTAATGCAGAATGAAGTTGTGCTGGACAGGGGGATCGAACTGGAGGTCAAGAAGGCCTACCTGGCCGCAAAGCAAGCCCAGTCGAACCTGCGGGAAAGCAGAAGGGCTCTCAAAGCCAGCGACAACTGGCTTCGCGCCGAGGCCCAGACGTTCGATCTCGGGATAAGTGAAGTCAAAGATTTCATCGATGCATTCAGGGCCAACGGAACCATGGAAGCCGAGCATCTGCAGAATATCTTCAAGTTCAACACGTCGTTGGCGGAATTGAGCAAAGCAGTCGGCCGAGATTTCTACCCCAATGGGTCGAGATGAGATAAATGGAGAACGGGATTATGAGGTATAGAAAGGGATTCATTGTGAGTTGTTACGCGATTACGCTGTCACTACTATGCTCGACGGCCATACCCGCGAGCCTGCGGGCTACCGTCGATCAATCGCCCGTCGAGATAATCAGGGCGAGGAACGAAGCGGTCGAGGCGATTCTGAAATCAGAAGGGGATGAGGTCAGCGAAGAGACCAGAGAAAAACTCAAGGATATCATCAACTCGCTGATGGACTTCAGAGAACTATCTCGCTTGGCTTTGGGCAAATACTGGAAAGAACGTTCGGAGCACGAGCGGAACGAATTCGTCAACGTGTTTCAGCAACTGATCCGCAACTCGTCGGTAAAGAAGCTCAACATCTACAAGGCAGACAGGGTTGACTACGAGGAGCCGGAAATACACGGCAATAAGGCATCGGTGACGACCATAGCCCACAAGGGACGTAAAGAGGTCGAGATCGTGTACAAGATGCACAAGGTGGGCACCGAATGGAAAGCCTATGACATGGTGATCGATGGCGCGAGCACCGCCAGAAACTACCGCGACTCGTTCTACAAGCAGATCGCCAAGTCTTCGTACAAGGAAATGTACGATAAACTAGTCCGGAGGTTGGAGGAGGGTTAGGCTGTTTTCGTCCCGTTCTCGAAGAACTGCAAGAGGGCCGGTAAAACCACCACCGCGGCGATGAACGTGGCCGCGATGCCGATGACCGCCAAGTTGCCCAACGAGTTGAGGCCAGGGTGGCTGGCCAGTATCAACCCCGAATAACCAACGATTGTCGTGAGCGTGGTCATCGTAATCGCCAGCCCCGTATTTCGCAGGATGAGACGTAGTGAACCCGGCCCTTCCTCCAAGTATCGATGATAGATGTGTACCCCGTTGTCTACACCAATACCGATCACGCTGGGTATGACGACGATGTTGAAGAAGTTGAGCTTCATGCCCGTCAAGTACATTACCCCACCCATCCACAGCACACCTACCGCCAGGGGCGACAACACCAACAGCGCCGCCTTGAAGCTGCGAAAATCTATGACCACGACTGCGAACACTACGAGCACTGTGAGAACGACCGCCAACTTCCCTTCCCTTATTATTATCAACAACATTTCGGCCGAAATTATGTTTGAGCTCGCGGCGTAGAACACCTTGCCCGACGCGGTAGTGATCTTTCCTATATCGTTACGAAAGTCTATGGCATTGCGTCCGTCCCTGAGCGGCACACTCGGGTAGATAAAGACGAAATTGCCAACCTCGCCCCGCTTGTTGATAAACTGACGCTTGTCCTTGGCAGGAAACTCATCCCAAGTGAACGGTTCATCCACTTGCAGGTAGCTTTTCAGCTCGTCTATCCGCTCCTTGTTGTCACCTTCGCCGATGCCATCCGCTTCTTCGTCAACCAGCTTACGGATCTCTCTGATCTTTGCGAGTTTCTCTTGCTGGTCGTCGGGGACTAGCGAAAACACCGACCTGACGGTCTTCACGGTCGGTGACAGGGTGTCTTCCCTGATGATCCGCTCCACCTCAGCCATGATTTCTTGGGTGTCCTGCCTCGAATCGGCCAGGATCACGGCAGGGGATTCCGACAGCTTGAACACGCCCGCGGTTTTCTCGCTGACTATTGCTCGCTCTTTAGTTATGGCCCTGAGATTCGTGAAGTCATACTCGAAACCCACTTGCGTAAAATAGTATGATGCTATCAGGGTGAGCGGTACGGCCACCAGCAGAATCGGCCTTGAAAATCGCAGTGTACGCCCCTTCACGGTCGTCTCGTAGCTCGGCGCCGGCTTGATCTTGAGGAGTCCCAAGTTTTCGAAAAGGACAATGAATGCGGGCAAGACCATGACCATCGCCACCAAGGCGAACAGCATGCCCACTCCCGCAATGAATCCCAGATCGGAAAACCCCTTGAAATCCATGATGGTGAGCGAGAAGAACGCAGCGGATGTGGTAATGGCTGTCGTGGCGAGCGCCGAGCCGGTGCCGCAAACCACCTTCTCCATGGCAGGCTGTGAGTCGAGGCCAGCCTTCCGGCTCTCGACGTAGCGGGCAAAGGTATGGATTCCGTAGTCGATCCCCAGTCCGAAAAGAATCACAAAGAGGAAGCCAGTGAGCGTGTTGAGTTGGCCGATCACCAGATAGGTCAGACCAAAAGTCCAGCACAACGCGAAAAGCAGGCTAACCGTGATCAGGATCGCTCCGAGAAGGCGACGAAAATAAAGAACGATGAGGAGGAATACGCCGCCAATGCCGTACATAGCAGTGCCCAGAATATCTTTCCTGACCACTTCGAACTCATCCAGGCGATTCTTGAAATTGCCGCCATAATACATCTTGAGGTTCGGATCGTACGAGTCCAAATCCATCGAATGAACGATCCGTTCCACCTCGTCCAGCATAGAACGAATGAAAGGGATGTTGGAGTTGGTCTGAGACGCGAATATTTTCATCACCAGAACCGTACTGTCACTATTGGTGTAGAACTCGTCCCGTTCCTGGTCCTTGTATTCGTCACCCCACTTCTCTAGACCGCCGCTTCCATCATCGCCCGCGGTGTCCGAATCTTCGTCTCCAAACAGATCGTCTACGAACAGCGGGTTCAACTTCTGCTTCTCTTCAGCGATCGTGGTCTCAATAGCATCGCGCAACGAGTCGAGACCGGCCTGGCTCAGAAACAGAAGCGCATTCTTTTTGTAGAAGTCTATGTCATTCCGATAATCCACGTAGTTCACATAGGGGCTGGCCAAGAGTTTCGGCTCCAAATCCCGCTCCAGCCTCTGGATGGCAGCGAAGCTATCGGACTCGAAAATGATACGCAGCTGTCCGACCCCACCAACTTCTTCCTTCATTCGATTGAGAGCCTTGACACTCTCGAAACTATCGGGCAGCAGTTCCGCCAAGTCACTTTCCAATGACAGCTTCAGCGTGAAGTAGGTGCCAAACACCGTGGCGATGAAAGCAGCCACGAGGATATGGCGGTAATACTTGTACAGAAGATGGCATTTTGGTGGGATGCGAATCATTTCTCTTGCCCTGTGTCCTTCGAATATTGTAACACGACCCCGAGGCCGCGATTGAGTTCAATCTGTAGCCTGACCAGCAACGTCACCCACTGGTACGACCCTAGCCGACAAAAGATCCCGAGGCGACAGCACCACTCCGATACAACTCGAAATGGACCAGCCGGTCCGTTGGTTCCCGCCAGCGACTCAAGCTCTAGTAACGGATAGGATCACGACGGGCTCCACCGGGACATCCTGATGAGAGCCCCTGTTGCCTGTCTTCACACCGGCGATCTGATCGACCACGTCCATACCCTCTGCGACCTTCGCGAATACCGCATAGCCGAAATCACGCTCGCCGTGATCCAGAAACTCGTTGTCCCCCACATTGATGAAGAACTGTGAGGTGGCGCTGTTTATGTCTTGGGTCCGAGCCATCGACAATGTGCCCCTCTCGTTCTTCAGACCGTTGTCAGCCTCGTTCTTGATCGGCATCCGGGTCGCTTTCTCGCTCATGTCTTCCGTGAAGCCACCTCCTTGGATCATGAAATTTGGGATGACACGATGGAAGATGGTGCCATCGTAGAACCCCGCATCTACATACTCCAGGAAGTTTGCCACGGTCACCGGCGCTTGGGCATCGAACAACTCGACCTCAACCCGCCCAACGCTCGTCGTGAGCACCACCATTTACGGCTCCTTTATCATTTGTTGTCCAACCACCGGCGCGTTCCGATCGTTCTTGGTCATGCACCAGGTGGTCATGCAACGCTCATTCTGGACGTTCACCGTCTTGATCGGCTCCAACAGAGTTCCACCAAGCTCATCCGTATAGTCATGCAGCATCTGTTCGTCCACCAGGAACCGCTCGCTGCCGTCCGGAATCCGCCAGCGCCGGCCACCGATCGGCACCACGAGACCCTCGATCCCGATCGTAGACGCCAAGCGCGCGAAAAAAACGCCGCCGTGCGCGAGTACACGCCACATCTCGACGAGCATGGTCCTGAACTCGTTCTCGTCGGCGGCGAAATGTAACACCGCATTGCTAATGATCACATCGAACCGGCCAGCGGGGAACGGGAGCGCACATACGTTCCCGAGCCTGAAGTTGGATTCGGGCAGCTCCGGCCGGAGCCGTGCGGCCAGAGACCTTATTTCGGCGATCGCGCCGGGCGAACTGTCGATCGCGAAAACCTCACACCCCAGCTTGAGGGGGTAGGTGACATTGCGTCCGCCCCCACACCCCGCATCCAGCACTCGGGATGACCGCGACAGTCTTCCCTTGAGCACCTGGTCGAGCAGATAGATGTCGATGTCACCCAGCAGCTCCCGGAGCTTCGCCGGCGATAAGATCCCACCCAAAAGCTACCGGCCCCCGCCAGCGACCACCGTATGCTTCATCCGGGGTGTCGGCACTGACCGAATTAAGTGTTCAGATTTCGGTGGCACCAGTGCAAAAAGTTCGTAGATTCCTCGCATGCTCACTTCGAATTTGCCTCCCGCACGTGAGATGTACAAGGCGCTGAGCGAGCGCGACAGCGGGTACGACGGGGTTTTCTTCACGGCCGTCCGCACAACGGGAGTCTTCTGCCGGCCGACCTGTCCCGCCAAGAAACCACGATTCGAGAACGTGGAGTTCTTTGGCTCGGTTGCGGACGCCCTCTCCGCCGGCTACCGGCCGTGCAAACGCTGCCGGCCCCTGGAGTTCAACGGCTCTACCCCGGAGTGGCTGCGCCCGCTCCTGGACGACCTAGAACAGGACCCCAACCGTCGGCGGACGGATGCGGACCTCCGGAGCATGTCGCTCGACCCCTCGCGCGTGCGACGTTGGTTTCGGGCAAATCACGGCATGACGTTCCACGCCTATCAACGAGCGCGTCGACTGGCCGCGGCGCTCGGCCAGATCCGCCACGGCGGGCGCGTGCCACGTACGGCCTACGACCACGGCTACGAATCGCTCAGCGGATTCCACGAGGCATTCCGCCAGTACTTCGGCGTTACCCCGGGGCAGAGCCGCACGACCCAACCGGCGTTCATGACGCGACTCCTGACACCTCTCGGACCGATGGTAGCGTGTACCACGGACGACGGAGTGTGTCTTCTGGAGTTCGCCGATCGCCCGATGCTCAGAACTCAGATAGAGCGAATACAACAACGGCTCCACCTGTTGATCGCACCGGGAAGCAACCATCACACCGAGCAACTGGGCGAAGAACTACGCCGCTATTTCGCCGGAGACTCGAGAAGGTTCGAGGTTCCGCTGAGCGTACCGGGCTCCCCTTTCCAGCTCGCGGTATGGCGTGCGGTGCAGCAGATACCCTACGGGGCAACCACCACGTACGAGCAACTCGCACGCGACATCGGCAGCCCCCAGGCCCAACGTGCAGTCGGGCGCGCCAACGGCGACAACCGCCTGGCGATCGTTATCCCCTGCCACCGCGTGATTCGAGCGGACGGTGAACTCTCGGGCTATGGCGGAGGAAGGTGGCGCAAGCGGGCCCTATTGGAACACGAGCGTTCACACCGCTGACTCAACCTGCCGCAGCGAACCTAAGCACCGTAAACTACCTTTCTCGACATCAAACCACGGCAACACCAAGACAGACAGGGCCATGACCTACGAGAACTTGACTTTCGCGGTCCGCGATCGCGTCGCCACCGTTACCATCAACCGACCCGACAAACTCAACGCACTCAACGATGCGGTGATGGACGAACTGGGAGACGTCGTAGGTCGGATCGCCGCAGACGACGCCGTCGCAGGTGTGATACTGACCGGTGCGGGATCCAAGGCGTTCGTGGCAGGGGCAGACATCGGCGAACTCGCAAAGCAAGGCCCCTTCGATGGTAAGGCTCGGGCACTGAGGGGCCAGGC
Organism: Gemmatimonadales bacterium; assembly: GCA_046757925.1. Taxonomy (GTDB): domain Bacteria; phylum Gemmatimonadota; class Gemmatimonadetes; order Gemmatimonadales; family GWC2-71-9; genus JAZDCZ01. The sequence continues at coordinate 125,984 of JBHHZE010000002.1, read as the reverse complement.
CGTCTTACGGAGCCTCGAGACCTGTGGGAAGCCCGTGTTGGCGGCCGTAAACGGTTTCGCGCTGGGGGGCGGCTGCGAGCTTGCTATGGCCTGCCACCTTCGGATCGCGAGCGAGAGCGCCAAGTTCGGGCAGCCCGAGGTAAAGCTGGGGATCGCACCGGGCTATGGCGGCACGCAGCGGCTGGCGCGGCTGGTGGGTAAGGGCAGAGCCATCGAACTCATTCTCACCGGTCGCACGATCGACGCCGAAGAAGCCTTGAGGATCGGACTCGTGAATCGTGTGGTCCCCGGCGAACAGCTAATGGAGGAGGCAGAGCGCACGCTCTCGGAGATCCTGAAGATGGGTCCACTGGCGGTCAGGCTCGCCATCGAAGCCATCGACTTGGGGTTCGACATGTCTTTGGAGGAAGGCCTACTGCTCGAAGCGAACCACTTTGGCTTGTTGGCCGCCACCGAGGATATGCGTGAAGGCATGACCGCGTTCCTGGAGAAGCGGGAGCCGAACTTCAAGGGAAGATAGGAATGAGCAAAACACCATTCAAGGTAGGGTCACGGATCACCAGCCTCGCCGTGACGGTGGAAGGCAATGCGGTAACCAGCATTCAGCTGGGCGGGCGAGCGAGGAGGACGCCGGCTAGCAAGTTTGAGCGACATGTCGCTCGCGAGCTACGCGAGTACTTGGCCGGGAAGAGAACGGACTTCACGTTCCCCATAAGACTCGAGGGAAGCGCTTTTGAGCGCAAGGTATGGAAAGCGCTGCGGCGCATACCGTATGGAGAAACCTGGACCTATGGCGAGGTCGCGCAAGCCATAGGCAATCCCAAGGCAGCCCGCGCGGTGGGATCGGCCAACGGCCGGAATCCCGTGCCACTGGTGGTGCCATGCCACCGAGTGGTCGCGGCGGGAGGTAAGCTGGGCGGGTTCGGCGGAGGTTTACCTCTCAAGCGCAAACTGCTGGCGCTGGAGAGCGTGGACTCGACCGACTAGGACGACTCGGCCTCGATCACTTCGCGAGCCCACGCATAGGCGGCGACGGTAGAGGGCATGCCGAGCGTCCCGGCCGTCAAGGCCACCACCTGCTCGATCTCTTCGGCAGTGATCCCCATGCCCAGAGCTTTTCTGACGCCGGCGTGCACCGCGCCCTCGCGCAAGGCACCCATCGCAATCCCCAACTTCACTAGTCGCGCCGTCTTTTCGTCCAGCGGGCCCTTGCGGCCCGCCTCCGCAATCAACTCCCAAGCGCTGCCCAACTCGGGAAAGCGTCTTACGAACTCACCATGCATCTTCGGCGGCTTAGGTGATGTAGGCATCACTGCTCCTGCTTCAAAGTGCGGACGGACCGATCTCATCGGCGATTCAACACCTAGTGGAGCGTATCTCAGTTCGCGTGAGTAGGCTAGTGGTCACTTCGCGTACCGTCGGTTAGTACCGTGGCGTTTGACCCAAGGTCAACCCTATTCTAGGATGCTTCAATGCCCATACAGATCACAGCACATTTCATGGCTATTCGTCCTGCACGACATCGTGGTGAAACATGCCACCCATAACCCAACTTACCGTCCGTAGCTTCCGGAACCTGGCGTCTTTGGATGTCGAGATCCCGGAGACCGGCGTCGTCGTGATTGGCGAAAACGGTCAGGGCAAGACCAACTTTCTCGAGGCTATCTATTATCTGGTGCTGTTCCGCTCGATGCGGGGGGCAAGGGATCGCGAGTTGGTCCGGTTTGGCGAATCGGGTTTCTTTGTGGCCGGTACCGCCGGGCAACGCGTCACCGCCGGCTACGAAGTGGCCGGACGCCGCAAGAAGGTGACGGCGGACGGCAAGGAAATCCGCAAACTGGCCCAGGCGGTCGGGCTTATCACGGCCGTTCAATCCTCCCCGGCAGACCGCTCCATCGTCAATGGAGGTCCGGCTGGACGCCGACGGTATCTCGACGTCCTGCTGTCCCTGTGTTCCAGCAGCTACCTAAAACACCTGACAGCGATGCGTGCAGCCATGAAGCAGCGAAATGCCGCCCTCAAGAGGGGCCGTCCGGAAGAAGCTCGGGCGTTCGACCGAGCGTTCGCCGGCGCAGCTGCTTTGGTGGCGGAGGCGAGGCACGAGTGGGCGGAAGAATGCGGGCAGATGTACGTCGAACTACTCGCCGGACTGGGAGAAAGCGGGAACTCCGCCTTGGAATATCACTCGCGCCATTGGACCCCCGAGGGTGGCCAGCAGGAAGTCGAACGTTGCCTGCTCGATCGCTTTGAACGCGACGTGCGGATGGGCATGACCACCGTGGGGCCGCACCGCGACGACCTAGTCCTTACATTGGACGGTAGGGAGCTCAGACGATACGGATCCGCCGGTCAGCAGCGTACCGCCGCGATCGCGCTGCGGTTGCTGGAAGCCCGCGCCCTCGGCGCAGCGAACGATGCGCCACCCATTGCCCTGCTGGACGACGTGTTTGCCGAACTGGACCAAAACAGACAGACCAGACTATTGTCACTGATAGACCGGACATTACCCGGTCAGGTGATCATCACGGCACCACGTGACAGCGAGGTTCCCGACACACTGTTCGATCGGCCGCGATGGTCAATGAACGGAGGACGGATTGACCCGTAAGAAGGACCTCACCGTAGGCGATGCACTGGATGAGTACTTCACCAGCCGCGGGATGAAGCGCCGTATCCGGCAGGCGAGCGCGGTGACGGAATGGGAGGCAATAGTGGGACCGAACATCGCAGCGGTCACTACCCCGCACGAGGTTCTGTCCGACGGGACCCTGGTGGTGAGCGTGTCATCCGCGTCCTGGATGCAGGAATTGCAGCTCATGTCACCCACCATTCTGAAGCAGCTGGGAGCGCGGGGCAGGAAGATCAGGAGAATCCGGTGGCGGGCCCTGTAAATCCATGCTTCACAACCTCTTACCCCCACCAGAAGCCGTTGCGATAATGGCCGAAATTGGGTATATTTAGCAGACCTCTTCGGGGGTCGTTCGCGACCCCTTTTTTGTTTCTCGACTCATCAGGAAATAATGTCTGCGGCTAAGAAGGAACAGCGCTACAGCTCCGACTCTATTCAGGTACTCAAGGGCTTGGAGGCCGTCAGAAAACGACCCAGCATGTATATCGGGTCCACGTCCGCTCGCGGGCTCCATCATCTAGTGTATGAAGTCGTCGATAACTCCATCGACGAGGCCATGGCCGGATTCTGTGACAGAATCGACGTCACCATCAACGAAGACGAGTCCATCACCGTTGCCGACAACGGTAGGGGCATTCCGGTCGACCTTCACAAGACGGAGAAGCTGCCGGGGTTAGAAATAGCGATGACAGTGTTGCACGCCGGTGGCAAGTTCGACAAGAACACCTATAAGGTCTCGGGAGGGCTGCACGGCGTCGGCGTGTCGGTGGTCAATGCCCTGTCGGAGCGCCTGGATGTCTGGGTACACCGCGACCAGCAGGAACATCACATGGCTTTCGAGCGGGGCGTCACGGTCGAGCAACTCGCGATCACCGGCAAGGCCAGGGGGACTGGCACCAAGGTATCGTTCAAACCCGATCCTCAAATCTTTCCCGAAATCCAGTTCAACTGTGACACCCTTGCAAACCGACTGCGAGAACTGGCCTTTCTGAACTCAGGCGTCACCTTGAGCATCACCGATCGTCGCACTGAGCCGCATAGGGTTGAATCGTTCCAATTCAGGAAGGGCGTATCCGAGTTCGTGGAATACCTGCGGGGAAAGAGCAAGGCACTTCACTCAAAGCCGATACATTTCACCGCCACCAAAGACGAAGTCGAGATCGACATTGCCATGCAATACAGCGATGGCTTTGCCGAAAAGGTGTTCTCCTTCGTTAATAACATCAACACTCACGAGGGCGGTACTCACCTAACGGGCTTCAAGTCCGCTCTCACGCGATCGATAAACGAGACGGCCAAGAACAAGGGGCTGCTCAAGAAGGTCGATTTCACGCTGAGTGGGGATGACGTGAGGGAAGGCCTCACGGCGGTCATTCACGTAAAGGTGAGAGAACCCCAGTTCGAGGGGCAGACCAAGACGAAACTTGGCAATTCCGAAGTAGAAGGCGTCGTCAAGACCGTTGTATACGAACACCTCTGCAACTTCCTGCTCGAGACGCCTGCGGCGACCCGCGCGATCATCGACAAGGCGCTGAGCGCTGCGCGCGCGCGAGAGGCCGCGCGCAAAGCCAGGGAGCTGGTACGCAAGAAGAGCGCACTCGACGGTGGGTTGCTGCCGGGCAAGCTCGCGGACTGTTCACTCAGCGATCCGTCCATGTGCGAACTCTACTTGGTAGAAGGAGACAGCGCTGGTGGATCGGCCAAGCAGGGGCGGGATCGCTCATTCCAGGCAATACTTCCGCTCCGCGGCAAGATCCTCAATGTGCAAAAGGCACGTGTCGACAAGATCCTGTCGAACGAAGAAATCCGTACCATGGTCACCGCGATTGGTACGGGCGTGGGGCAAGACGACTTCAAGCTCGATGGGGCACGTTACCACAAGATCATTATCATGACCGATGCCGATGTCGATGGAGCGCACATCAGGACGCTCTTACTGACATTCTTCTACGGACAGATGCGGGAGTTGATCGAGGCGGGATACGTGTACATAGCGCAGCCGCCGCTCTATCGGGTGGCGAAGGGCAAAGAGGAGTTCTATGCATACGACGAGGCCGAGCGCGACAGCTACATCAAGCGGCTACAGAACGGGGGCAAGGGGAAGGTTGCCGTGCAGCGCTATAAGGGACTAGGCGAGATGAATCCCGAGCAACTCTGGCACACCACAATGGATCCGGCCGCTCGCACGATTCACCAGGTTGAACTGGAAGACGCTTCGGTTACGACCAAGCTGTTCGAAGACCTGATGGGCGACGAAGTCGACCCCCGTCGAGATTTCATTAGGAAACACGCCAAGTTCGTTAGAAACCTCGATATCTAGCGTGTCGCGCAGAGGAGACTGTCGCAAGAATCTTCTACCTGCTACCCACACCACCCCGCGTCAACCGATAGATCAGGATCGCGGCCCGTTTCGTAGCCACGGGCACGGAGCGCAGATCTACCATCTCTTCGGGCGTGTGACCGCCCGACCCGAACGCACCGAGGCCAGCCAGGCCATCGACATATGCCGTGGCAAACGAGATATCGGCTGCGCCCCGCCGCCCGGGGTCCACGGTCTCGATGGGACCATACCCCATGTCCCTGTTCACGCGGTCCAGCATAGCCAGCAGATCCCGGTTACCCGCTGTTGGCGCCATCGGCGGATAAGAATCCCTAAACGTTATCTCCGCCGACGTAAGCGGCAAATGGCGTGCAACGATCTCCTGCATCTTGGCTTTCGTCCGATCCCGTTGCTCAACCGTCAGGGTACGGAGATCTCCCGCCACCGTCACGGTCTGAGGGATGACGTTCGTCTTGCCGAACGCCGTGCCCCTGGCGTGCGCGGTATCGTAAGACGCGGCCGTGCCTCCCACGATTATCCCCGGCCCGAATGTGAGATACTCCTCGCCAGCGAGTTCCTCCCGAAACGAATTCAGTATCCGAGCCGTTTCGTAAATCGCCCCACTCCCATACTGGGCACCGAATATGAGCGAGGAGTGGCCGCGCTTACCCGATACTCTAAGAGACCAACCGGTGTAGCCACGCCGCGCAACCGTGGCGGTGTGCATACCACCCACGCCGCCTTCGAATCCCAACGCTACGTCGCTCCGTTTGGCCGCGTCTATCAGGTATCGCCGCGTAGCGTCGAGCGGCTCGCCCGTGTCCTCTTCGTCTCCGGTCAAGGCCACGACTATAGTGGCTCCATCCAACGCCCCGGCAGCACGCAGGGCCTTGAGCGCGTAGAGGATGATCACGTCACCGGCCTTCATGTCCTCCGTGCCGGGGCCCCTGGCCATCGTTCCATCGCGCTCGAAGCGTTGGAACGGACTGTCCTCGGGAAAGACGGTGTCCAAATGGCCGATCAACAGAAGTTTACGACCCCGATCCCCACGAATTTCCGCGAACAAGTGTCCGGCCCGGTCGATGTTGTCGAGCGGCATCCACCTGGTGGAAAAACCCAGCTCGTCGAACTCCGACCGGAAAACCCGGCCCACCGCTCGTACACCCTCGTGGTTCATCGTGCCACTGTTGATGTTCACAACACGCTCTAACAGTCCAACAGCCTCCTCGTTGTGGGCGTCAACATATTCCGCAATTTGCCGTTCGACAGTCGACAACTCTTGGCCCGAGATGGCGGGCGGAGAAGCCGCGGCGACCAGCATCAGTGGAAGAACCGCTTTCAGAGTCTCCATTTTCAGTCCTTGTCAGTTGCGATCACCCAAGTTAGCCGCCGATTGACCCCCTGTGCACCACCGCCCCCATTGACGCGGCCTGCCTCCACCGTATCATACCCCATCAAATGACAGCGATGCCGCAGCGCCCTTGGCACGCCGCCTACGATCCTGGGGTACCGGCGGCACTCGACTACGAGGATCTCACCATCCCCGATGTGCTCGACCGCTCGGCGCGTCTGTATGCCGAGAGCCCTGCCCTCATATTCCATAACTGCACCCTTACCTACGCGCAGTTCAAGAGCGAAGTGGACAGGCTCGCGACGGCGATGGCCGCGCTGGGAGTGCGCAAAGATTCTCGCGTGGCGATCCAGCTGCCCAATCTCCCCCAGACCGCGATCGCCTACTACGCGACACTCCGTCTGGGCGCCCAAGCGGTGATGACGAATCCGCTGTACACGGCGACGGAGATAGTACACCAATGGACGGACGCTGGCGTGATGGTAGCGGTCGTGCTGGACTCCCTGTTCAAGTACCGCATAGAACCCGTAATCGACAAGTTGCCTGTAAAGCAGTACATCGCCGCCTCGATACCCGACTATCTCCACTTCCCACTCAACTTCCTGGCGCGGCTCAAGCTGAAGCGCCAGGATCCGCCGATGGTGGCAAGGGTTGAACCCACCGAGCGCGTACGGCTCTTCAGGAAAACCATCCAATCCGTCGCGCCCAATCCGCCCGTGGTCGATATCGCCATGGACGACGTGGCCATGCTGCAATACACCGGCGGCACGACCGGCGTGTCGAAGGGCGCGATGTTGACGCACAGAAACATCTCGTACAACCTGCAGCAGATAGCACGCTGGAATCCCAATGCTGTGATGGGCAAAGAGGTACTGCTGGCGTGCCTCCCGTATTTCCACATCTACGGTCTTACCGTATCGATGAACATGCCGGTCTACCTCGGCGCGGCGATGATCCTCGTGCCCAACCCCCGCGACATCGCCGGTATGCTGAAGAGTATCCGGAAGTTTCGCGTTACCATGTTTCCCGCGGTGCCCGCAATTTACAGCGGCATCAATCAGCAACGCGGTGTCGAAGAGCTGGATTTGAGCAGCATCGGCGTGTGCAATTCGGGTTCGGCGCCGTTGCCCGTCGACGTATTGGAGCGGTTCGAGAAGCTTACGGGCGGACGCATCACCGAGGGTTACGGACTGACGGAGACATCGCCGGTCACGCATTCCAACCCGTTGATGAAGAGAAAGGTGGGTAGCATCGGTGTGCCTCTGCCGGATACGGATGCCAAGATCGTGGATCTCGAGAACGGCACGGACGAAATGCCCACGGGCAAGGAGGGCGAGTTAATCCTTCAAGGACCGCAGATCATGAAGGGATATTGGAACCGGCCGGACGAAACAGCCCAGATGATCGTAGATGGCTGGCTCCACACCGGTGACATCGCGGTGCAGGACGAAGAAGGATATTTCTACATCGTCGGCCGGAAAAAGGACATGATCCTGTGTTCCGGCTACAACGTATATCCCGACGAAGTGGACCGAGTCCTGATGGGCCATCCCGCGGTGCTGGAAGCTGCGACGATAGGTATACCGGACGAGAAACGAGGCGAAACCGTCAAATCTTTCGTAGTGTTGAAGCCCGGTGGCACGGCAACCGAAAGGGATTTGGTGGAACATTGCCGCGAGCAGCTCGCGGCCTACAAGGTCCCACGCCTGATCGAGTTCAGAGAAAGCCTGCCTAAGAGCACCGTCCTCAAGATCCTCAGGCGTGAACTGCGCGAGCAGGAGCTGGCCAAGCGAGGGCCGTGACAGCTCGGTTCCGCACGCTCGAAGGCTTGAACCGCGGGGTCACCGCGTGTCGCCGCTGCCCGCGCCTGGTCGAGCACCGCGAGCGCATAGCCCGCGTCAAGAAACGCGAGTTCATGGATTGGCGATATTGGGGCAAGCCGGTACCGGGATTCGGGGATCCGCGTGCCCGTTTCTTGATAGTGGGCTTGGCTCCCGGTGCCCACGGCTCCAATCGCACGGGGCGCATGTTCACTGGCGACTCCAGCGGGGTTTGGTTGTACGACGCGTTACACCGGTTTGGCTTTGCCAGCCAAGCGGAGTCAGTTGCTTCAAATGACGGATTGAAATTGACGGATTGCTACATTACCGCGGCGGTCCGCTGCGCCCCTCCCGGCAACAAGCCGACCGCACGAGAGTTCGACCGCTGCCGCAGTTTCCTGAACGCCGATCTGCAACTGCTGCCCAACGTACGTGTTACGCTGACACTGGGAAGACTTGCCCACGAGTGGTGGCTCAAGGCGGCCGGGTGGTGGGACAGCCTGGCGCCGGCCGACCGGCCACAGTTCAGTCACGGTCGGATCGCACAACTCGCCGACGGATCGAGCCTGGTAACTTCATATCATCCGAGCCGGCAGAATACCAATACCGGTAGACTCACGAGGGACATGTGGTACGATGTATTTCGTCTAGTCCGGCGGATCTTGGAGGAGCGGCGCGACAAGTGATTATTCACCGATCGATGCGGTCCCTGGTGGACTACCCCGTGCTGATCCTGGTAACGGCAGCCCTGCACGCAGCTGTTGCAGTCACACTCGATGCCCAGGTATCGATACGGCCTACCGTGACCACACCAGCGGAGTGGGAGCGGTTCTCCGTCGGGGTCATAAATACCAGTGACACCGCGACCGTCTCTGTTCGTATTGTCATACCCTCCGCCATAACGGTTCTCGGGGTAGATGCGCCGAGTGGCTGGGAGTTTCAATTGGAGGAGGCCGGCAATGGCAGTGCGCAGGCGATCGTATGGTCGGGGGGTGAGTTGAATCGCGGTGAGTTCCGCCAATTTGAATTCATGGGCAGGATAAAGGCGGACGCCCGGAAAAAGGATCTCGTGTTGCCCGTAACGCTGGATCGCGCCGCCGGTGCAGACCTCGAGTGGGCCGAGCACCCGGGCTCTTACCGCCGGGCTCTCCGCGTGGCCATAGTGGGGCGTACCAGCGTATCGGCGGGCGGCGCCGTGGCGCTGGCGGGTGCCGCCCTGGGACTGGCCGCGCTCGCTATTGCGTTAACCCTGTCGAAAAAGTCGCGATAGCGACCTACATTCCACCAATCTGAATTCTGCAATCACTTCTTCCTAAGCGTACTATCCTTCGGTACGAGTTGGTCGGCTTTCCAACTGAGGATCTTGTAGATCGTACCGCCGGAGGCCTTGCGCACCCAAAACGCCGAACTCGTAGAGTCGAACACGAGATGTGCCAGCGTGTCGCCTCCCGAACCCAGCAAAGCTATAGTGCGAACCGGCCGAGCGAAATCGAGCGAATCGGCCTGCTGCTCCGTGGCGAACCCGTTCGCCTGTAGCGAGTCATACTGTCCGAGTAGACGGCGCACGGCCGCCGAATCGGCGGTTACTCTTCCAACCAGCCATTCGTCACCGCGTTTCGACAGGGTGTAACGCCGTGCTCCGCGTCTGGCAACGATCCTTCCCACGCTGTCGGGTTCGACCATCACCACGGTCTTATCCCGCCACTCATCCACAGTTTGCCGCACCAAGCTCGTAAGGGTTCCAAGATACAGGTACACGTAGTCTTGACCGTTCATGCGCACGTACGAGCTGTTGTACTGTTGACCTCTCTTGCCGAATACCAGCGACGCCAGTTCGTCGCCGCCACTCACCAGCCTGACAGAGATTCCGGCACTGTCGTCGACCTGCATGCGCTTGTGGACCAGGGAACTGGTGGAGACCAGTTCCGCCTCGTTGGAATCCTTGAGGGCGTTGAACAGCCGCTTGATCACGAGGTTGGAAGCCTTGAACCCATTCACCGTCCAGTCATCGCCGTTGCGCAGCAGGCGCGTGGTGTCCCGCGATCGGACGATGGTTACGGTATCGACCCCATTGGGGCCCACCGCGGGAAACATCAACGCTGCTTCCCGCGCATCCCGTCCCCCGCCGATGATTCCCGACAATCCCCAGAGTAAGAGTGCCACCCCAAGTATCACTACGATCCGCTTCAACGTCTTGGGGTTCATGCCGCCTCCGCTTCAGCTAAACCAGTGTAAACTTTGCGCGTGAGTTGACGCCTCCTCCACAGCCGTACGCCGGCCCATAGCATCACCAGAAGCGGTATGCCGATCACGTTGGCGTATTTAACGATGTCTCTCGTGAGATCGCTCAAGAACACCAACCCTGGCGGCGTTCGATTCTTCGACCTGATCGAGATCAGCCCTTCGTCCTGGGCCAACCAATCGACCGCGTTCTGAAGGAACACGACGTTGCGTGGTGCATTCCTCACCCACTGATCGCTGGCGAATTCTCCGTTGCCGACTACCACGAGACGTCCGCGCGGCAAACTGTCTGCCGCCTCGCCATCACTGTCCTCGCCTTCATCCAGTTGAGCGGCCCCGGGATTCACCATCACGCCGACCAACCGGGTATCCAAACTGTCCTGCGGGAATTCGCTGCGCCGAGGATCGATGTACGCCTGACCCGATTCGACTCCTCCAGCCTTGCTCGTCACGAAGAGCGGGGTGACGGTGCCGGGAACCGCCTTCGAGGTATCTATTGCGCTGGTCCACGGCATGAAAATCCCTTCCAGGTCCTGGTTTACCGGCGAAAGCTTGGTGCTCATAGTTCTGAGCCAGAACGGATAGTTGCGCAGCAGACTCCCGAACGATGTGGGGAGCGAGACCCGTTCGTTGGACAATAAATCGTACACGAGATCCAGCTGGATCGATATTCCGTAGGGCTCGAGGATCTTGTTCAACCCCACCGGCTGCGGAGAAGCGAACGGCCCCTGCGGTTGCAGCGCCATCCCACTCGCCATCACCAGCGCGTTGCCACCGCCTCGCAGGAATCCCTCCAGCTTCTCGGCCACCGAATCGTCTACCGTCATGGGAGAGCCGGCCAGCACCAGAGCCGAATATTCTCCCGGCGTGATAGAGTCGGCGAACAACGACACGGTACGCACCTCGTAGGCGTCCCGCAGCTGCTGCCTCAGCGATTGGAACGCCGGCGGCCGGCCCTGCGGACCGGTTGGCGGCAAGCTCTCGACGAATCCGATCTTGGGCTCGCCTTCCCGCGTGAGCGAACGAACGTCGGCCGCCAGGCGGTACTCGAGGTCCTCAGTTTGCCGCACCAGCGGAATGGTCTCGGTCCGATCGGCATACTGCAAGGCTACTCCCAGATAGCCTTCCTTTACTTTCAACTCCCCCTGTCCCACCACGTTGAACTGGACCGGCGGAATCCCCAACGCTTCAGCCTCCTTGGCGACATCTTCATCGCTCGCGGGATCGCGCTCCAGCACGCGGACATTGCCCTTACCGGCCGCTCGGAAATCGCGCAGCAGGTCGTCGAGATCCCGCTTGATGAGCGCTATTTCCGGCGGCAACTCCTTGGAGACGAAAAGCTTTATGGTGACCAGGTCATCCAGGTTGCCCAGCAGGCTCTTCGTTGCCTTTGACAAAGTGTAGGTGTTGCCGGGCGTGAGGTCGAGGCGCCCCCCAATGTGCCGGCCGAACAGATTCACCACCACCAACGTCGCTACGAGCATTGCTGTACCCGTGCGGAGTCGCTTGAGCGTTCCACCCGCCGGGGCGAGCTTGCGCCCCATCAATGCCCCGTACGACAACACTACGAAAATGGCGGTCAGCGTAGCAAAATAGACCGCATCCCTCAAATCGATCACGCCCCTGGCGATATTCTGGAAGTGTGACATCACCCCCAGATTCGCCGCTACGGCCGCCAGCGCCGGTGGGAGTCCGACTATCAGCGCGTTCAACCCCACGAACACCAACAAGAACATCACGGCCACTCCCACGATGAACGCCGTGATTTGATTCTTGCTTATGCTCGATGCCCACAACCCGATTCCGCTGAACCCCGCGGCCAGCAGTCCTGCACCGACGTACTGCGATACGATCACACCCACGTGGAGATCGGCTCCCCAACTGAAGCCAATCGGAATCGGCAACGTCAGAGCCAGAGCAAGCCAGATGAACAGCAGCTGTGCCAGGTACTTGCCGAGCAGTAGCTCGAGTTCCGTCACCGGCTGGGCGAGAACGACTTCGATGGTCCCGGATCGCAGGTCCTCCGACAGAGTTCTCATCGTCACCGCCGGAACGAAAAACAGGAACATCCAGGGCAGGAAGTCGAACATCGGCCGCATAGATGCGACCCCCATCAGATAGGCCTGGCGGAAGAAGAGGAAGTTGTTGAGCCCGAGGAAGACCACCAGCAGGATGTACCCCATGGGGTGGTCGAACATGGCCCTGAGCTCACGCCGGATTATGGTAAGGACGACCCTCATGCCGCCTCCGCCGTCGTGAGCTGGTGGAACAGCTCCTCCAAACTCCGCGTCTCCTGATGTAACTCGTAGAGCCTCCAGCCCTCCGCTTTGGCCAGATCGAAGATCGCGGGCCGGACGTCACTCGCCGCTTCGGCGGAGAGTCCCACGACCACACGGTCTCCCGCCTCCCGCACTTCCCTAATCCTCTTGACGCCGGCCAACTTGCTCAGCGCATCTGCAATGCCGGCACCAGCCGCCTCGACATTGATTTGCACCACTCCGCTGGCCTGCGCGACCAACTCCTCGATCGGTCCGTCCGCCACGAGTTTTCCACGATTGATAACGAGAAGTCGGGAGCACATGTGCTGCACCTCGGGGAGCACGTGTGTCGAGAGCACCACGGTGCGCTCCTTACCCAGATTGTCGATCAGGCGCCGTATTTCCACCCGCTGATTGGGATCTAGGCCCTCGGTCGGCTCGTCGAGCACCAGGAGGTCGGGTTCGTGCAAAATCGCCTGGGCAAGGCCCACCCGCTGGCGGTACCCCTTCGAGAGTTGGGAAATCGGCCGGTAGTAGACCTCTGCGATTCCGGTACCCTCGACCGCTGAGGCGATCCCCTGGAGTCGTTCTCTGCCATCGATCCCACGCAGGTCGGCTATGAAGGCCAGGTACTCGGCAACCAGCATGTCGCCATACAGTGGATTGTTCTCGGCCAAATACCCGATCCGCCGTTTCGCCTCGCGCGAGACGTCCGTCAGAAGCTCGCCGTCGAAAAATATTTCGCCCTCGTTGGGCTCGAAGTATTGGTTGATCATCCGCATGGTAGTGGACTTGCCGGCCCCATTGGGGCCGAGAAAGCCCACGACCTCGCCGCGGTCCACGGAAAACGAGACGGTATCTACTGCGCTCACGTTCCCGAACCGCTTCGAAACGTTGTTTAGAGAGAGTAACGACATCCTACACTTTGGTTGTGAGGTTAGTGCCCAATAAACCGGCATTCCGGGCAGCGTGAAAATCATAATAGGTTGGACGCCGCATTCAAGCCCGCCCCAAACCCTTGAAATCGACCGCCCATACTATACTTTGTAACATAAAGTTCTTTTCAGCTACCCGCAGCCGGGGGAGAAGCGTGACCACTCCAACGTACGAAGACAAGCAGGATCCCAAAGAGACTCTGGCTTTTATCCGTCGTACCATGGAATCGGCATCCACCTTCTCGGCGGTATCCGGTTGGGGCCTGGTGGCCGTGGGGACCGTCGGATTGGTCGCCGCATGGTTGGCTGCAGCCGGTGGCGCCACAGCCGACCTACGCGTCTGGATCCCGGCCGCCGGGTTGTCCATCGCCATAGCCGCGGCGGCGAATACGCTCAAGGCCCGCAAGACCAACGTGCCTATCTGGTCCGGCGCGTTCCAGAAGCTAGTGTGGGTCATGACCCCAGCGTTGGTTGCCGGGGCCCTGTTGACCTTCTCGCTGGCAGGTCGCGAACAATCGTATCTCCTCCCTGGCACATGGCTTGCCCTGTACGGCGCCGGGGTCACGGCCGGCGGGATCTTCTCGGTCCGGGCCATCCGGTGGATGGGGGTGGCGTTCCTGGCCCTAGGTGCAGTTGCCCTGTTCCGCCCGGATCTCGGTACACTGCTGCTGGGCTGCGGTTTCGGCGGCCTGCACATCGTCGTCGGAATGGACGTCGTTTGGAGACACGGTGGCTAGTTCGGTGACCGAAGGGCTGGATCGCCTAGTCCACGAACGCATCCGTCTCGGCATCATCTCTGCCCTGGCGGCGGAAGATCGACTGAGCTTTGCCGACTTGAAGGGGGTGCTGCACACGAGCGATGGCAATCTGAGCGTTCACGCACGCAAGCTCGAAGAGGCCGGCTACATAAAGGTCACAAAGGGTTTCGACGATCGAAAACCCAGAACGGAGTATCGCTTGACGACGAGGGGAAGAAAGGCATTGGAATCCTACCTGGATAGCATGGAAACGATCCTCAGCGAGGCTCGTGACGCACTGGAGCGGGCATGAGCGGTCTGCACGTGGGAATCATTATGGACGGGAACGGTCGCTGGGCACGCGATCAAAGAAAACCCCGTTGGCGGGGACACATGGCGGGCATTGAAAGCGTACGCGACGTCGTGCGGGGTGCGCCCGCCCTCGGCGTGACCACGCTGACCCTATACGCATTTTCGAGCGACAACTGGAAGCGTCCCGCAGCGGAAGTGGGCCGCCTGTTCTGGCTTCTCCGGGAGTATTGCCGCAGTGAGGCTCGAGAGCTGATCGAGAACGGAGTCAAGGTCACGGCCATCGGCCGGCGCGATCGCATGCCACGCCAGGCTCGAGAGGCCCTGGAGCAACTGGAGAGCGCCAGCGCCTCGGGCACTACACTGCACCTGAGACTCGCGCTCGACTACAGCTCGCGGTTCGTCATATCCCGGGCTGCGGCCGAACTCGCCAAGGCGGTCGAGCGGGGCACCCTCGCCCCCGAGGAAATATCGCCTGAGTTGATGCATCGTCAGATCGTAAGCGGCGCACGCGATCTAGACCTCCTAGTTCGCACGGCGGGAGAACAGCGTCTTTCGGACTTCCTGCTGTGGGAAGCGGCGTACGCGGAGCTGTATTACACCACAACGCTCTGGCCTGATTTCCGTAGGTCCGACTTGGCCCTGGCGCTTTCGGAGTTCGCTCAGCGAGAACGCAAGTTCGGCGGTCTCACAAAATCGATGCAAACGGCACACCCCTGATGGTTCACGTCGACCTCCACTGCCACAGCCGACTTTCCACCGATGCGTGGACCGCGCCCGACCAGATCGTGCGCCGCGCTATCGACTCGGGGTTGGATCACATAGCCATTACCGATCACGACCGGATTGCGACCGCGCTAGAACTCAAGGCACAGTACCCCGAGCACGTGATTGTAGGCGAGGAGATCAAATGCGCCGGTGGCACCGACTTGATCGCGCTGTTCATTTCGCGTGTCATCCCACCGAAGCTCTCGGTGCGCGAGACGGCAGAGCGGGTTCGCGACCAGGGTGGTATCGTGTACGCCCCTCACCCCTACGCGTATGCCACACGCCCCGTGCGACATGCCGAGGAGATTCTAGATTTTGCGGATGTGGTTGAGGTTTTCAATTCGCGAGCGTTCCTACCCTGGTGGAACCGTCGGGCGATGCGGGCGGCGCGAGATCGTGGGCTCCCGACGGCCGCGAGTTCCGACGCACATTTCCCGCATGAATTCGGACGGGCGTATACGGAAATGCCGACGTTCAAGGGGGTGGATGGATTCAGAGAGTCGTTGCTGGCCGCGAGAGCGGTAGGGCTCCGCACGGGATCGCCCTGGCTGCACGTTGGATCGATGGTGTTGTCCGGGACGCGCCGGCTGTTCCCTGGGATGCGCGGCGGGCGGGCGGTGGAACGAGCGTACCAAGAGGCGCCTTTCTAGCATGCCGACCCACATTCCCTCTCCCTCGCGCGTCGCGGCGGCTGGATCCAAACCTAAAGTAATCGACGAGTTCATTGGCAGGGTCAATAGCGACACAGACAGCGTGAGCGTCGCCAAGATGACCAGCCCAGAGGGGTGGACCGAGCCGGGACAGACCCCGGACTTCGATGAGTTCACGCTCGTTTTGCGTGGAACGCTGCGCGTCAGCTACGACGGTGGCTCCTTCGATGTCAAGGCAGGAGAGGCTGTAATAGCGAGCAAGGGCGAGTGGGTGCAGTACAGTACGCCCGAACCGGATGGTGCGGAATACGTGGCGATCTGCCTGCCGGCGTTCACCCTGGAGCGGGCCAAACGCGACGAGGAGTGAGCCGGGTGGATGCGCACAAAGTAATGGTGAGCCGGCTCACCGCGCCGGGCGGCGGTGCGGTGCAGATTGGTACCCATGCTTATCGCCTGGGAGAGGAACTCATTTGCAATCGGTCTCTTGGCCGTTGCTGTCCTGGCCGCGGCGGTCCCGGCTCACGGTCAGGATCGGCCGGCTTTGTACGCCAGCGCCATGGCGTGGGCGGAGCAGCCCGACGGCAGCGCCGATCGGGAGGTGAGCTACCCTCATGGTCCTCATGTGAGAGCGAACCTGCCGCGTTCCGCGCTCCTGGGTACCGGACCGGCAGAGTCCGACTCGCTCGCGACGAGGTTAGCCGGTGTTGCCGGCCGCACAGCTAAAGCCACTCGGGGATTGCTTGCCGGCGTCCTCGAGTCGGGGCGCCGCCTGTCGCACTTACCTCGCGCCGTGGGCCTGTCGGTGTCGGTGCAGACGCTGCTCAGGGACTACTACAATCAGCGCGCCCTGGCGCACGCGATACCGGGGCTTTCCCATGCCGCCCAGAGGTTCCGAGTAGGCCTAACCGTCGGGTTTTAGCGGCTTCCAGCCTTGTCCTCAGGGTAGAGCGACACTCTGACATAATTGCCCAAGGGTAGGTACCTCCGAGCAGCGCTCCGTATTTCGGAGACTGTGAGCCCATCTATCAAAATGCCATATGAGAGAATTTCGCGCGGATCCAGGTTGTTGCGGTCGTACGCCAGGAGCTGGCCGAGCCAGAACCTGTTCTGCTTCAGACTCGTTTCCATTTCGCGCCTTTCCTGCTCCTGCACCTTCGCCACGTCGGACGGATCGGGTCCCTGGTCGCGCAACTTGCGAATCTCTTCGAAGACGGCCGCCGTGAGTTCCTCCAGCCTGTCGGGGTCCGCACTGAAACTGATTGACATCGAGTAGGAAGGTCTGGGTTCGCTAACCACCGAGCCCGATACCGACACGCTGTACGTACCACTCAGCGCCTCGCGCAGCTTCTCCCGCAGTCGCGTTTGAAGTACCTCGCTGAGTGAACGGATCCTGTAGCGGTTCTGCCTGGTGAATTCCGTTGGACCGGTAAAGATTACGCTGGTTCGGCTTCTGGGCTCGACACCGCGTCTCACCACTTTTTCGATCTTTCCGGCCGGCGGTTCAATTCCCAAGTCGCGCCAGCTTTCCGTACGCCCGTTTGAGGGAAGTGAGGCGAGATACTGCAGCACGAAAGGTTTGGTCTCAGCGACATCGAGGTTCCCCACGAAAGCGAACGTAAAGTCACCCGCGTCGGCAAAACGATCTTGGTAAAAGCGAAACGATTTGTCGAGGTCCATTTCATCATAGACCTCGTTAGTCGGCGGACGGGCGCGGAAGTGGTGCTGCGCCAGCGTTACACTCAACGTATCCTGAAACGCCGCTTCAGGACTCGAACTGCGATTGGCCAGAACCGATTTCACCTGGGAGCGAAACGCGAGGTAAGACGTGCTGTCGCGCCGCGGCGCCGTAAACATCATATAGATCAGCTGGAACAATGTTTCGAGATCTTGGGGTGAAGCGCTGCCGGACATCCCCTCGTAAAGTGACCCCAGGCTCGGGCTCAGTGACACCGCTTTGCCCGCGAGCTTCTTCTGAAGCTCAACCAGGCTGAACCTGCCCACGCCTCCCGCAGACACGACCGTGGCAGCCGTGGATGCGGCGATGAAATCAGGATCGGGTGCGAGCGATGTGCCTCCGGGACTCGACGCCCGGAACACGATTTCGTCATCCTTGAAGTCCGTCGGCTTGAGAATCACCCGAGCCCCGTTCGAGAGCCGCCATATCGTAACCCCGATCTCGGCCACTTCGTTTCCTTCCACGATTGTTCCGGGAGTCGGGGGCACTGCTATCAGCGGATCGTTGTCCACCGCATCCGTATATGGCTCTATATCACTCGCGGCAACCGTTCTGAACACCTGCAACAACTCGTCTGCCGTCGGGATCTCGACACCGTCTTTCTCGGGCGCGCTCACCAGAATCACGCGATTGTGATCGGTCAACCACTGGCGGGCCAGACTGTTGACCTCGTCCAGCTGTATGCCCGGTAGGAAACGCTGATGCAGTTGGTATTCCAGGGCGATGCCGGGGATCGGTTCGTCATACAAGAACGCGTTCACGGACTCGAATGCATATTCGGCCGAATTGGTTTTTTCACGCTCGGCGTATTCTCGCTCGAGGCGACGCAGCAACTCGGTCTTGTGCCGTTCCAATTCCGTTGCTGTGAATCCATAACGCGCGACACGCTCGGCCTCGGTCAACAGCGACCGCAACCCGCGCTCTACCCCGCCATCGGCCACGCCCGCGCCCAGGACGTACACTTCCTTAGAACGGATCAGGCGTCCTTGGCCCGAAGAGCCGTACAGGAATGGCGGATCCGACTGCTGCGTCAGTTCAAACAGGCGATCGTTCAACATACTGTTGTAAAGGCGCTCGACTATCAGTTCCCGATAGTCGCCAACCGTACTCTCCCTCTGGGGCGGCTGAAGGTAGTAGAGACTTACACTCGAACTCGTGGCCTCCTTGTCCGTTGCGATAGTGACGAGCGTGCGCTCGTGATCGGGGACCGGATATACGGTGCGTTCCCGTCCGTCTGTGGGCCCACTCCAGCCGGAAAAATGATCTCGTATGGCCGCAACCACCGAGTCTCCGTCGAAATCGCCGACAGCCACTACCGCCATGAGGTCGGGCCTGTACCACTCACGATAGAACCGCCTGAGCGCACTGTGCTCGAACGACTCCAGCACCGCCGGCTTGCCGATCGGCAGCCGCTCGGCGTAGCGTGAATTCCTGAACAGCGTGGGGAATTGTTTGTCTCTTATCCGCGCGCCCGCTCCCCTGCCCAACCGCCATTCCTCCATCACCACACCACGTTCAGCATCGATCTGGGTCGAGTCGAACAGCTGGTTGTGCGCCCAATCTTCCAGGATTTCGAACGCTTTCTCCATGATCTCCGCCGTGTCGGTGGGGACCTGGAGCATGTAAACCGTCTCGTCGAAGCTGGTATATGCGTTGAGATCCGCGCCAAACCTCATGCCTATGCGCTCGAGATAGTCCACCAACTGCTGGCGTGGGAACCGCTTGGTTCCGTTGAACGCCATGTGCTCGACGAAGTGCGCGAGACCAAGTTGGTCGTCGTCCTCGAGCACCGAGCCGACGTTGACCACCAGGCGCAGCTCGGCGCGATTTTCCGGACGATGATTGACCCTGACGTAGTAGCGCAGGCCGTTATCGAGCTTGCCGACAGTAACTAACGGGTCGGGGGGGAGCGGGTCTGAGGGATCTAGGACAGGGGACTGTGCTTCGACGGTCGCAGCACCCACGAAAAGAACGGCACACCAGATTGTCCAGATCGACCTACGCTTCATCAGCTCTCTCCCCATTCGTCCAACCTGTTTACCCTCGCGCCGCTCGGTTTGTGCCACCTCACCCCAGAAGGATTGCCGGCCGGCACAGACGTGGCACACGTGCGTCAGCAACAATACATTAACGTTCACTCTGCCACCAAACCGCTGGAGCGTCATGGGACCTCTCACTCGCAGAAGCTTCGTTGGTACACTCGCGGCCGCGGCGACGGTCAATCGACTTCGATTGGAGCACGAAATCCATGCCCTGGTGTTGGGATCGGTCCAGGATGGCGGGCTACCCCAAACTGGATGTTACACTCCCCGCTGCAACCGCGCGAGGACCAAACCGCGGTACGTGGCATCCCTCGCCCTCATCGAGCCGGCCGCCCAGCGTTTCTATCTGGTCGACGCCACGCCCGACATCACTCGGCAGATAGATCTCATAGCCGCCAGCGGATTCCGCCGCCGGGCCGCTGCGCGACGTCCCTTTGACGGAATGTTTCTCACCCACGCCCACATCGGACACTATCTGGGACTCGCGCTGCTGGGGCGCGAGGGGCTGGGCATCGCGCGCACGCCGTGCTACTCGAGCGCTAGCATGGCAACATTCTTGGCCGAGAATGCGCCCTGGAGTTTGTTGGTGAAAGAGGGCCGGTTGGAACTCCATCCGCTCGAGTTCGACAGGTGGCATCGCATCGACGAATACCTCGCGGTCAAGCTTCTAGCGGTTCCCCACCGCCACGAGTTTTCCGACACGGTTGCTTTCGTGTTTCGGGGCCCCAGCCGGTCGTTGCTGTACTTGCCCGACATCGACGGCTGGAATAAATGGGATCGGTCAGTCGAGAGCGTGGTATCCGGCGTGGACGCCGCTCTGCTGGACGGATCGTTCTATTCGGCCACAGAGGTGCCGGGCCGCCGGCATGAGGACATCCCGCATCCGCTGATACCGGACACCATGGAGCTACTCCAGGGTGCAGTTCGCGCCGGCCACGAGATCGTATTCACCCACCTCAACAACACCAATGTCGCGCTCGACGCGGACAGCCCCGAACGCGCTCAAATCACCCAGCGCGGCTTCGATGTGGCCAGAGAAGGGATGCGGTTTGAGCTGTGAAGTGCAGAGTGCAGAGTGCAGATTGGCGATTGACCCGGCGAGCATATTTCTGGTAGTAGGTGCGTGAAAACGGTTTGCCATCACGAACCAGCGTTTCGAGATTGCTACCTTCCCGGACTTGGAACGTTGATGAAGCCAGCACCCGTGGCTCTCGAGGAGCGTCTCATTGAATTCGGCGCAGGAATCTGCAAAGCACTCCGCCAAATGCCCTGCGACGTCGTGGGTGGCCACCTCACGGGACAACTTGTGCGATGTGCCACATCGCCGGCAGCAAACTACGCCGAAGCGTGCGCGGCCGAGTCTCGGCGTGACTTCCTACACAAGATGCGGCTTTGCCTAAAGGAGCTTCGGGAAACCTCTGTGTGGCTCCGCTTCAGCCAGAGACTCTGCTGCCAGCAGCTCGAGATTGCCCGACTCTCCGCGGAATGCAGCGAACTCATAGCGATCTTTGTAACCAGCATCAACACCGCTAGAAAAGCCGCCAATCGCCGCTAGCACTGTGCTGCAATCTGCACTCTGCAATCTGCACTCTGCAATCACTGCCTCCCACCACTCACCGGCCGCCCTGGCTCCTTTACAGGCTCCAACCCCAACGTCTTTCCCTTCCGGACGGCCGGCACCCCCTCGGCAAGCCAGACCGGGGCGGGCGCATCCATCAGGAAATGATCGAAATATTGCTGCATCCGCACCGCCCAGTCTTTCTTGTTCTGATACTTCCTCAAACCATGCGGCTCATCGTTGTAGTTGAGCAGCCACGCGGGCTTACGCAGCCTCCTGAGCGCCACGAAGAACTCGATGCCCTGATACCATGGCACGGCGGTGTCCTTATCGTTGTGCATCATGAGCACCGGTGTCTGGATCTTGTCGGCCCAGAAGAGCGGAGAGTTTTCTATGTAGCGAGGCCTGGCCTCCCACAGTGAACCACCCAGACGGCTCTGTGTGCGCTCGTACTGGAACATGCGGCTCATGCCGCTGCCCCACCGGATCCCTCCGTACGCGCTCGTCATGTTCGCGACCGGCGCACCGGCCTCGGCAGCACGGAAGATGTTTGTGCGGGTAACCAGATATGCGATCTGATAACCACCCCAACTGTGGCCCTGTACGCCAATCCGCGCGGCATCGACGAACCCCTTGGCCACTACGCTCAACACGCCAGGCACAACGCAGTTGAGGGCGCTTTCGCCCGGGTAGCCGTCCCTATAGTAGATATCCGGAATGAACACCACGTAACCGCGACTCACGTAGAACGGAATGCTGATACTGGAGCTGCCCGGAACGGGAGCACGATAGCGATTGAGTGTGTTCGACATCTTCTCGTAGAAGTAGACCATCATGGGATACTTCTTGGACGGATCGAAGTTCTCGGGCTTGTAGAGAATTCCGTCGAGCGGCAGCCCGTCAGTCGACTGCCAATGCACCAGTTCTGCGGTCCCCCACAGATACTCCGCCTGCTGCGGGTTGGCATCGCTGATCTGACGCATGCCCTCGAACGACTGGTCCGTTACCCATAGATTGGGAAATTCCTGGAAGCTCTGCCGAGTCAGCATCAGCGCGTCAGAGTCCTCCGCCTTACCCAGGAATTCGAACGAGCGGTCCATCATCACGAGCCGTGCAGGGCGCCGCGTGCCGCGCACTCTGTCGCGATAGAATCCTGCATCTTTGGTGGTGAGATCGAACGCGTGCAACAGCATCGGGTCGCTCTCGGAAATCGACTCTTCTTCGGGATCGAGTCGCACGTAGCGGAACCTCAAGTTCTGCGCCCTGCCTACACCGTCGGTCACGTTGCGTGGGGGAGCACTGCCCATCGGGTCCACCGCCCAGACGTCATACTTGTCGTATACGAGAAATCGCTTGTCATCGTCGGTCCAGCCGGCGCTGCCATACGAATTGGGGATCTCGGGCCGGTCGGCGAGTTCGTCATCAAACGGATGGGGGATGTTGCCGGTCAGGTTTACCGGTTCACCTCCGCTAGTTGCCACGGCAAACCATGCCAGTTTGTGGCCGTCCCACCATGCTATGAACTGGCCGTCGGGCGAGAGAGAAGCGCGGGCCTGCAGTCTCTGCTCTACCAGGTGGCGTTCACCGTTCGCGACATTCACCACGTAGATGTCGTTGTACTGCGGCCAATCCCAGGAGATCTCCTTGCGGTAGTTGTAGTTGGACGCGCCGAGCGCAACGTCGGCATCGCCCTCTCGGGCGATCGTGACATTCGGCATGTCGATGCGGGCCAGCTGCACGATGCGCTTGTCCTCGAGATGAACGACGGCTTTGTAGTTCCGCTTGAGTTCGTCGTCCTTCTGGACGAGTTGCATCGGCTGGAGCAGCGGGTCCTGCCAGTTCCACACGTCGACACTGACCTTCTCGTAGTCGGGCGTTTCCTCCTCGGGCTCGGGGGCCGGTCTGGGCGCGGTCCCAAAGAACAGTCGCTCGCCGTTCTCCGAAAACGACGGAGCGCCGTGCTCGCTCACCCACCAGCCATCGGGGATCCCAGGGCTGCCTTCACTCGCGATGGCGGTTGCCGAGCCACCGCCGTCCCGCCAGTGATACAACTTGAACGATGGTTGGTCGGCAGTGTGATCGTCTCTATCGAACAGGAACGCGGCCTGCTCTCCCTCTTCATCGAATACGGGTGACTTGTAAACTCCCGCTCCGGTCAACAGCGCAGTTACGGAACCGTCGGACACCTTCACCATGTAGGCGCCGTCGGCCGAGCTGTCCTTGCTGGACGCCGTGTAGATCAACCGCTTGCCGTTTTCCGAAAACTCGTATTCCGTTACGCTCTCGAAGCGGTGCTCTTCACCGGACGCCAATGCCCGGAGCACGAGCACGGTACCCTCCTTTTTCTTGGACTTGTTCTTGTCTTTCTTTTCTCCCTCTTTGGCTTCTTCCTTCTCCTCCGGCTTCGTGCTCTTCGCAGCCGTGTCCTCCGCCGGCTTTGCTTTCTCCAGGAGATAGGCCACCCAGCCGCCGGCGTCTTCGGGGAGTTTGAAGGATTTGACACGTGCGACCCGCGTTACTTCACCCGTCGAGAGATCGAGTATCCCCAACGAGTCTTTCGGTTGTGCATCCGGCTTCTTCTTGTCCTTCTTGGCTGCGCGTGTCAGAGCCAATTCGGGCTTGATCGTGAACACCACGAACTTGCTATCCGCGGTGAACCGGGCGCCGCGTCCCCGCGGGGTCACGTAAGATGCGCCGTTCTTGATAGCCTTGACATCGAGTTCCGGATCGCCATCCTGCGGCACCAGGGAATACAGCGCCCACGCTCCGTTATCGGCGATCCGCTGATCCTGGATGCGGTTCCAGCTGTCGTAGACCTCGTGGTCGAGCGGCCGCTTCGCTTGGGCTAGTGCCAGACCTGGCAGCATGATGGCGGCGATCAGTTCGGCCGTGATTTTGCGGTGCATGGTGTTCCCCCGTGCGCACGTATTCGTGTTGTTACCCACTCGGCCCCCCACAACCCCGGTACTGCCAAGCTACCCGCCGTCACACACAGTCTCAAGGGATTGCAGATTGCAGAGTGCAGAGTGGAGATTGGAGATTGACGGGGCTGCACCGACTCCCGGAGAGAGATCGCACAATCCGCACACCGCAATCGCCGATCTGAAATCTCCACGAGCCCCTAAACTGCTAGTCCGGGCAACGACCTGACCGGGAACGATTTGGCGGCAAAAGTTTTTATCTTCTTAGGATGAGATCTCCGTTTCAAACCCTAGTGCTGGCCACGGTGATATGCGTTGCCACCGGATTCATCGGCTTACGGCCCGAACGGGCCGACGTGGCTTGGATACCCGCCCGTCCGACACAAGGGTCGTTCGTGCATTTGGAAGTCGAGCCTCCGGAGGCCCTGAGAGCGGTTGCCGGAGTAGCCATTAGGGGCTCGCTGGCCCGGCAGCCGCTGCACTTCGAGCCCGACTCGGAGGGCAGGTTTCACGCGCTGGCCGGGATACCGATCACTGCACCCGATAGTGTCAAACTGTCGCTGATCATCGAACGATCAGGTCGAGTGGTAGAGCGGGAACACACCTTCATCCCCGTCGCACGCGGTGTATTTTCCGTGGCGCAACTCTCGGTCGATCCCCGCTTCGTGGAACCGCCCGACTCGGCGCTCGCCGCGAGAATTGCCCGCGAAAACCGAGCCGGCGGCGCGGTTTCGCGCCGGTCACACAGCACTCCGCGACTGTGGCACAACGAGTTCAGGAGACCGCGCGACACCCGGATCACGAGCGACTACGGCCAGCGGCGCGAGTTCAACGGCGAACTCAGGAGCAGGCACATGGGACTCGACCTGGAGGGCAACTTGGGCGACCCCGTCGTCGCCGCCAATCGCGGCGTCGTGGCCTTGATCGGAGAGTTCTACTATGCCGGCAATATCGTCTACATCGATCACGGCCGCGGCCTCGTAACGGCGTATCTTCACATGAGCGAAGTCGACGTTGCCGTGGGCGACACGGTCGAACGGGGACAGTTGATCGGGAAAGTCGGCGCCACTGGTAGGGTCACCGGTCCACACCTCCACTGGATCGCCCGCTACGGATCGGTGACGGTGAATCCGCTGAGCCTGTTCGAGCTGGATCTGGCGGCGTGGGAGGTGAAAGACGGTGAAAGACGGACGAAGACCATTCTTGAGATCACATTTTTAGCAATGCTATAACCGTCCCCAACGTCCCGACCCAGAACAGAAACATCCACTTGATCAGCCTGCTCTCGAGTCCTGCAAGGCCGGAGCGAAATTCTGTCCGCAACTCCGCCGTGACCTCGACAAGCCGTTGCTCAAACTTCGCCATCTCCTCACGCAACTCCGCCTTAGCCTCGACAAGCCGTTGCTCCAACTTCGTCATCTCCTCACGCAACTCCGCCTTGATCTCGACAAGCCGTTGCTCCAACTTCGCATCAAATCGCGCGAAGTTGACGGTAAACAGCTCTCTGAACTCGGAGCGGTATGTTGTGTCCACCTTGTTGAACCAGTCTACCAGCTCGTCGGCTATGCCATGGCCGAGCTTGGCGTAGAACTCCTTGGAAAACTTGGCAGCAATCGGCATTCAAACCTCGCAAAGGTTGTGTTGCTGCCCACATATAGAAGATACGCTCAGCTCCACATAACCGAAATACCGCGGGACGGTACGCAATTCTGCGCACCGGAAGTTTGGGTCCTCAACGCACAACGGGATTACGCAGCACTCCAACTCCAGGGATCTCCACCTCCACGGCGTCTCCCGGTTCGAGCGGTCCCACTCCGGCCGGTGTGCCCGTCACGATCAGATCGCCCTCTTCGAGTGTCATGATCTGTGAAATGTAGGAAACGATGCGGGCAAGACCGAACGCCATCTGCGACACCCTGCCCCGCTGCCGCTCGGCACCGTTCACGCGACAGATCACCTCGAGACCGTCGATCGACGCCACGTCTTGCAGCGGCACCACACGCGGGCCAACCGGACAGAACGTGTCGAACCCCTTGGCGCGGGTCCACTGATCGTCGCTGCGCTGGAGATCTCGTGCCGTAACATCGTTCACGCATGTGACGCCGGCGATGCCCTGGAGCGCATCTCCTTCCGCAACTTTACACAACCCGTGCCCCACCACCAATCCGATTTCGCCCTCGTGCTCCACCCGCTGCGACACATCCGGCAGCACGATCGACTCGTCCGGCCCAATCACGGCCGACGGCGGTTTCAAGAAGATGAGGGGTTCTGCGGGGACCGTATTGCCGAGTTCTGCGGCGTGATCGAAATAGTTGCGACCGACGCAGATGATTTTGCCAGGACGCTGCAAGGTTTCCTCCTAACTCAGCTGAATGGATGTACGGCAATGATTCCTATACTCCTCCACGGCAAGAAATACCTGCGGGCTCCATGCAAGCATCCTCTGCCAGGCCAGGCAGATTGGCTCACCACGTCATTTCATGTGCCGAAGCTTGTCCTTCCAGTAATGCACATCGCCATGATCGTCCTGGTACACGTACGTCAAGAATTTGACCACGCCGTCCCGGATAGGGGCATAGTCCGCATCGAGGAAACCTTGCAAGAAGTCATTGCTCTCCCCCAACAGGCCACGCGCAAGTTGCGGTTCGATAGTCGTACTGCGAAGTATGTCCAATAGATCACGAAACGAACTCGGGTTGGTTCCTGCCAGCAGGTGCCGGAGTGGACTCTGCACTGGTTGCCAGTCGACGTGGTGGATCTCCCGACCGGTGTCCAGAAATCCGAGGAGGGCAAACCGGGCCACTTCCTTCACGCCGTCATCAGGGTCGCGTAACGCCTCGACCAATGACCACCAGGTTGCATCAGTATCAGCGAAGTTCATTAGGATCCCGGCGGCAACTACACGGTGGGTCTCATCGCCATCATACGCAAGGGTGGAGTCTGCCAGGTCACGATCAACGGGCAGCGTCTTGTTGCGGAGACCGCGCCAAAACGCCCTGGCACTGTCAGTAGAAAAGCCGTATGCCTTAGCTCGCTCTAGGGCCACATCTTCACTGCCCGCACGCACGTCCGCATAACCACGGAAAACGGCATGGAGCCGCGAACCCAGCATCGAAGGTGTCGGAATGTCCTGCCACCGAGCCGGAAGGGCGTGTTCCCAACTCCGGTTTGGCGCGATAGGAAACGCGAGCGCTATCCTGTAGGTCCACGACTCCAATCATGACGCCGCCGAAATTATCATTTCCCACCGGGTAGTACCTGACGAGGGCGTCGGGGTAACCGAGTGGCCCTCTGAGGTCAGCCATGCAAGCGCCCAGTGGCCGCGACGGGTGAATGCTGCGGATATCCTTGATCAGCTGGAGTGGCTGTTTCGCCTTCAAGCCAAAGATATGGACCCTGGTGCCATCACTATCTACCAGCTTCCCGTGATCGCTTGTACCACTCTCTTGACCCCACACTGGAGCGATCGCTAAAGACGAAAGGCCCACGAAGAGCAGAATGGATCGTTTCATCAGAATTTCCTTTCACTGTTACCTGGCGCGTCGGTCGCAGAGACGTTGCCAGATGTTGCGGACTTGGCAAGTAATCACACTCTGTTTGATGCGTGGCTGGTTGCATTGGTTGCAATGGACCTGATTGGCAGTATCTCCCTGGCCGTCAGCTCCTTGCCACAAGTCAGTGCGCCGAAGTGAAGAACCCTTTCAGCCACGTTGCGCATGAGCCAGTCGCGATTGCGAGAACCACAATAGCCACGATGATTGCGAGCGCGGAGACTTCCGTCCACATGTGGCGGGCTGAAAGAACATCCGGAGACGTAACCGGAAGGATGGTCAGCACTCACAATAAGGCAAATTCGCGTTGCACAACGCGACGAAGGCAAAGCCCATTGCCGGAAAGACGCGCGGAATATCAAGGCAGTACGCCAAGAAGTGTTCGGGTCGTTAATGATGACGGGGCGGGAAGTAACGCATATGCAATGAAACTGGACCCGGCCAGCAGGAGAGCAACAACTATGACAGTCGGCCGGAAGCCCACCAGGTCAGTGAGGAGTCCAGCAACCAACGCACCGACCACGTAGCCGAAGTCGCGCCAAAGTCTATACAGACCTACCGCGCTGGGCCTGGTCTGTGGACCCACCAAGTCGCTGACCTGCGCGATGAGGGTGGGGTAGATGGCAGCCGTGCCCAAGCCTAGAGCCACCGCGGCCACCGCCCATGGAATGAAGCCGTTCATGGTGGCGAACCCCACTAAGGCGACGGCCTGAACCAGGAGGCCGCCGACGATCAAGCCGCGACGGCCGACTCGGTCCGAGAGTGATCCGGTGCCGAGCTGCGCGACGCCCCATACTGCGGGATACATGGCCGCTAGCCACCCAATTTTCTGTATGCTCAGTCCCTGTGCCGCGAAGTAGATCGGCAATAATCCCCAGGCCACTCCTTCCTTGAAGTTGTTGAGGAGTCCAGCTTGGTTGGCGGCAAAGAGTGCTTTGTTGGACCAGCTACCGTGCCATAGCCGCGCCCCGGGTCGGGACGGCAGTTCGTGCGTTGCCCCAGCCTGGGGCACCGCGGCCACCGCCATACGTTCCAGTGCGACATGGCCGCCGGTATCGCGAACGCCGAGTAGCGTGACCACCACACCCAGCAGCGCTGCGGTCAAAGCGATCAGATAGGGCGCTGGTCGCGGACCATACGTCGCCGCAAGATTCCCCGCGCCCAGAGCGGCCACCGCCACCGCCAGGTACCCAACGAACTCGTTTAATCCCATTACCAATCCGCGCCGCCTCGGCCCCACCAGTTCGAGTTTCATGATCTGCGTTGTGGACCAAGCAAGCCCCTGGTTGATTCCGAGGAGCAGGTTGGCGAACACGATCCAACTCCACGATGGCGCCCACATGAGCAGGAGCGGGACGGGAATGCCGAATCCCCAGGCGAGCAGCAGGATAGGTCGCCGCTCCATCCGCCCGGCGAGATCGCCCGCCAAGAAATTGGCCAACGCCTTGGTGAATCCAAATGCAGCAAGGAAGCTGATGGACACGGTCGCCGACTTAAGACCGAACTCCGCTTTGGCCAGCAGTGGAAGGACAGAACGCTCGACGCCCACTACCGCCCCAATGAAGACCACGATGAGAAGAAGCAGTACAATCTGTGGTCCGTTCTCGCGAACTCCAAGTCGGGGTTTCGACAAGGTCACATCCTCCAAGGAAACGTTACGGAGTCGTGGGGAGGTCACGTTCATGGTCTCGACGTTACTCGGGAATCAAGGCAACGTGTACATCCATCACGTTAGTGCCGGTGGTACCCGTGACGCGGAACATCTTGCGCTTCGTCCTCCTGATAGATGATCACTTCGGCCCCGATGCCGCCACGATCTCGAGCCCTGGCGCTGGGATATTGCGGGTGACAAAGGTGCGTGCCCAGCTCATCCGGTTATCAATCGTTTCGCGCTGCACTCATCCCGCCGGGACCCGAGCCCTCTGATCTTGTGCGTAGCCACCAGCAACTCGGCATTGAGGATTGCCGCCCCGGCGGCACCGCGCAGGGTATTGTGCACGACCAAAGTGAAGCATGCATCATACACTGGATCCCGACGGATGCGACCGACGCTCACCACCATTCCGCGACAGCGCATGGCATCGCGCGCCGGTTGCGGTCGGTCCCGTTCCTCGAGCACATGAAGCGGCCGGCGCGGCGCCGAGGGAAGATCCGGCGACGGCGGCTTTCCCACGTAGAGTTCCATCGCCCTGCGCACTAAAGCGATCTCCGTGCGCTTCTTCAGTTTGACGAATACCGTCATCGTATGGCCATCGATCACCGGCACCCGGTGCACGGCAACGGAAATGGGGAATTCCGCCTGCAGGATCTCGAGCGGCTCCACGCGCATCTTCTCTTCTTCTCCCGCAATGAACGGTATCACATTGCCAAGCACCGCCACCGATGGTACTCCCGGATAACCCGCGCCCGACAGGGCCTGCAAAGTATTCACCGTCACCGCCTCGATGCCGAACTGTTTCTCCAGAGGTGCCAGCGCCAAACTCAACCCAACTACACAGCAGTTTGGATTCGTTACAATGCCACCTCCCCGATCGCTCCACTTCTGCTGTGCAAGGAGGTCGAGCGTCTCGGGATTGACCTCGGGAATGAGGAGGGGAACTTGCGGATCGGTACGGAACGCGCTTGCGTTCGAGATCACCGAGTGCCCACGCTGTGCATGCAGGGGCTCGAGTTCTGCGGCGACGTCCGACCCGAGAGCCGAAAAGAGAATCGGCGATGCCAACTCCGCCTCCGGTGACTGCAGTATAGTGTCTGCGACATCTGCCGGGACATCACCGTCGGACCCCGCTACCCAACGCGCGGCATCACGGTAGAGCCGTCCAGAGGATCCCGGCGAGGCCACTAGTTCCATCAAGCGAAACCAAGGATGTTGCGAGAGGAGTTGGATCAGACGCTGCCCGACGATCCCCGTAGCCCCGAGCACTCCCACCGGGATCCGGTCTGCTGGTTTCTCGACGCACAGCATCCCAACCGGCCTCACGCCCGCACGGTCACGGATGCAGCCGAACGCGAGCCGTGAACGGGCGCCGGTGCCACTCCGTCAGTCGCGTACTTTGACTCAGCTGCGCCGATTATCGTTCCCACACCGCTCGCCGCGGCACAAACTATGAAAGACAGATCATGTTTTCGCGCGTATCGCACAGCCTTGGGTTGGATCAACCCTCCGCCCACGCGGAGTGCCTCATCCCAGGACGCGACTCGATACCGATGAGCCACAACCTTGCGCCTGTGCGGGTCCACCGAGTACAACCCGTCCACGTCCTTGATCAACCGACACCTGCCAGCACCAAGCCGCTTTGCGAGAAAGAGTGCGGTCGTATCTGATCCTCCACGACCCAGAACCGACGGCAAGCCATCATCGTTCTGTCCCGCAAATCCCGACACAACAACAACCGGCACAGTGCGAAGCGCGCGCTCGAGAACTTCGACATCCAAACTCTCCGGCTCGGCATCCAACACCGGGCCGCTCGTCTTCAGTTTCACATCGTGATGTTCAAAGACGCGATTGGGGACACCGGCGTCATCGAGTGACATTCCGAGAGACGCCGCCGCAACAGTCTCTCCGGTCGCGAGCAGGCGGGCCAAAGACGTTGCCTGCGGACGGTCGAAGTGCTGTTCAGCCGTCTCCAGGAGTCGATCGGTCGCACCAGCGAACGCGGACACCACCGCAACCACACGATGTCCGCCGCTCAACTCGTGGCGGATCTCGCGCACCGCTATGGGCAGATCTTCCTCGCTCCTGAGAACCGAACTGCCGAACTTGAGAACCGAAACCGGTTGCTCGATCATTTGTCAGTATCGCGGAGCAGTGGAGACGCCGCACGTGAGTGTTGAGTAGTGCTCGATGCGTGTCGTTGCCAAACCCCAACCCGACTCACCGTCGTTGTCACTTTACCCTCCTGCGATCGCCGGCACGATGGTCACGTCATCGCCGTCACCGACTCTTACATCAAACCCACCCATGAGTCGGATGTCCTGGTCGTTGAGGTAAAATGTCACAAAGAAGTACGGATTCCCCTCTTCATCTCGTAACCGGGGAGCCAACTTGGGAAACCGCTGCGCTACATCGTCGATCGCTTCTCCTAGCGTCGTGCCATTTGCCTCGATGGTTTGTTCCCCGTCCGCCAGATTTGCCAGTACGGTGGGAAGATTGATTGTAACCGACATGTCAGTTCTCCAGGTTCTGAGTAAACTCTGCCCCACCGGTTGACACTGCCGCATGAGCTTCTACCAATGCCGACACCTCGTGCAGCTTTGCGCTGATAATGGGTGTTTCCAATAGTCGGGGACTCACTGCCTCTACCGTCTTCAATCCATTGCCAGTGATGCACAGCACGACCTCGTCGTTGGGGCGCAGGTGCCCCTGCTGTGCCAGGGACAGAGCGGCTGCAACCGTTACCCCACCGGCGGTTTCGGCAAACACACCCACACCTTCCGCGAGCAAACGAATTCCGTCCACAATTTCCGCATCGCTTGCGTGAGCCGCCCAACCTCCTGTCTCTCGAATCGTCAGCGCCGCATACACACCGTCCGGAGGACTGCCTATGGCGAGTGACTTAGCGATAGTCCGCGGCACTTCAGGCACCACAGTGCTGTCTCCGCGCTCGACCAGCCGGACGATCGGCGCGCACCCTTCCCCTTGGGCCCCATACAAACGCGGCACCGGTCCAGCTACTAGTCCCGCTTCGCGAAACTCGCGGAAGCCTTTGTGCAGCTTGGTGAGCAGCGACCCTCCGGCCATTGGAGTCACCACCGCGCTTGGCAGGCGCCAGCCAAGTTGTTCGGCAATTTCAAACGCGACGGTTTTCGACCCCTCGCCGTAGTAGCTCCGCAAGTTGACGTTTGCGATCCCCCATCCGAACCGATCTGCCACCTGCGCGCAGAGCCGGTTCACATCATCATACGTTCCCCGCACGCGAACGAGGTTGACACCGTACACGGCGGTCCCGACGACCTTGCCGAGTTCGAGATCGTGCGGAATGAAAACCCACGCATCCAAGCCCACGCGCCGGGCCTGAGCGGCGAGGGCATTGGCCAGGTTGCCCGTCGAAGCACAGCCGAACGTCTCCAGCCCGAACGCATCCGCCGCGTTGATCGCGACGGCGACGACCCGGTCTTTGAACGAGAGTGTGGGATGGGAGACGGCATCGTTCTTGATCCAGACACGCTCCACACCAAGTCGGCACGCCAGTCTCGGCGCTTCGATCAATGGAGTGAAGCCGGTGTCCAGAGCGCGAGTGACGTCACCCTCGAACGGCAGCCACTCCCGGTACCGCCACAACGAAGGTGGGCGTGCGGTAATGGTCTTTCGGTCCGGAAGCGCCCGTGTCGGGTCGTACACGGGCTCGAGCGGGCCCAAGCACTCGTCACAGATGGCCTTCGGAGCTGGATCATACGAAGCACCGCAGTTGCGGCATCGGAGTGGCAACGCATGTTGGGTTTTGGTCTTTGTCATCATCTCAAGTCTCTAAAGTTGTTGCTTCATTCCGCTCAACAGCCAATGACTGACAATAAAAAAGGCCGCTCTGCTGAGCGACCGGGTCGAGTGTCAAAGCACTACGTGTGCGTTACACGGTGTGCTTACACCTCCCCGGCAGCTGGGCCGTGGTAATACACATGCACGTACACTGGATGATCCCTTCCATGTCGGTGTGCCCCTGCATGTCGGTGTGCCGCATAACGTCTACCCTAACCAATGAAAGCGATTTGCAATAAAGAAGCCCCAGCAAACCTTGCCGCGGGCCTTCGCTTTTTAGCCTGTTGTTTTGCGTGGCAGCAATATGCGGCAAATCACCACGGTCCTACAATTGTGACAACGTAGTTACCACGCCAATCCAGGTTTGTCAAGACCGTGACTGATTCGCATTGCTGCTTGACCAAACGATGCGGAACTGTTAGCCTACCTCATCATGCATTCCAATTCCTTGGCACTGATGTGCTGTTGCCTGTGTCCCATGCGCCCCAACCGGGCGCGGGCGATCAGTGCATGGAGGAATGACTAGAACGCGTTACGAATAAGCGTTAAGCCTCAGCGAATGTTGATCGACCGCGACCCGGAAAGGGTCGCGGTTTTTTTGTTATGGAGGTATACGGCTTGCCATTGCCAGCACTTGCACATAATAGCAGAGACGAGTTCAGCGAACAGTTACAACACGCACCAGCCGAGACAATTCTCCAGTGGGCGCTCGAGAGATTCCGAGGGCGGATCGGTTACGCATGCAGCTTCGGAGCTGAGGGCATGGTGCTCATCGATATACTAGCTCGGGCCCGACAGCAGCCGCGCGTGTTCACGGTCGACACCGGCCGTCTGCCGCAGGAAACGCACGATCTCATTCAAGCCGTGCGGCAACGCTACGGCTTGACCGTCGAAGTGTATTCGCCAGAGGCGACAGCGATACAGGAGCTAGTCACTCTTCGCGGACCAAACTCGTTCTACGAAAGCGTGGCCGACCGCAAAGAGTGTTGCCACGTGCGGAAAGTGGAGCCGATCGCGCGTGCCCTGCGCGGATTGGACGCCTGGATCACGGGACTGCGACGAGATCAGGCACCGTCCCGAATGGGCATACGAAAAATCGAACGCGACCCGCGTCACGGTGACATCATCAAGGTAATGCCGCTGGCCGACTGGACCTGGGATGACGTCTGGGAATACATCCGGCATAATGACGTGCCATACAACGAATTGCACGACCGCGGTTACCCCAGCATCGGATGCGCGCCGTGCACCAGAGCGGTTGCAGCCGACGAAGATCGCCGCTCCGGCAGGTGGTGGTGGGAGCGCCACACCCCCAAAGAGTGTGGCATCCATCTCTCGGAACTGCACGGCAACGAGATTTTCAGGCAGACGGGGATCCCTTGACCGCGTTTTATCCGGCGTTCCTCGATCTACGGCGACGACGTTGCATCGTTATCGGCGGCAACGCCCAGGCCGCGCACAGGGTGATTTACCTGCGTGAAACGGGCGCCCACGCGGTCGTGGTGAGCGCGAGCGTGACAGAAGTACTGCGGGAGCTGGCGCGGCACAACTCGATTGAATGGATCCGGCGGGGGTACCGGAAGGGCGACCTCAAGGGAGCGTTCCTCGCCATCACTTCCTCCGACGTTAGCTCGGTCAACTCGGAAGTTTGGGAAGAGGCAGAAGAAGAAAAAGTACTTCTCAATGCAATGGATGACGCGGCACACTGCCATTTCATCGCTCCCGCAATCCATCGTGAAGGTGATATCACTGTGGCGGTCTCTACCGCCGGCAAGGGCCCGGCTCTAGCAGTGAGACTCCGGGACTGGATCGCTCAGGCGATCGGGAGTGAACACGCAGCGTTGTTGGACTTGCTCGGCGAGCTACGTGCCGAAGTGCGGCGACGACTGCCCAACTTCGAAGTTCGGAAGGATCTGTGGTATCGCATGGTCGACTCTGAGGCGATTGAGCACCTGCGTGAGGGCGATGTTGCAGCGGCCCGAGGGCATCTCCTCGGCATTCTCAGTGCCGCGTCAGCCAAGCACGAACGGATAGCTGGCGAGGCGGTAACGCCCTCAGCGATAAACTCGGCTCGGGAAGCAACCGATGTATGATCCTGGCCTCGGCATGGTCTACCTCGTGGGTGCCGGTCCGGGCGATCCCGGACTCATCACGGTCAAGGGACTCGAAGCAGTGCGAGCGGCTCAGGTCGTAGTGTTCGATCGGTTAGTCAACCCCGCGCTGGTGGACGAAGCGCCGATATCGGCGGAACGCATCTTCGTGGGCAAGAGCCCCGCTCACCACGCGATGTGCCAGAAAGACATCAACTCACTGCTGATCCAGCGAGCACGATTAGGGCTACACGTCACGCGCTTGAAGGGGGGAGATCCATTCGTCTTCGGGCGCGGTGGCGAGGAGATGGTGGCGCTACGGCAGGCGGATGTGCCGTTTGAGATAGTGCAGGGCGTCACATCCGCGGTTGCTGTCCCCGCCGCCGCAGGGATCCCTGTGACCGACAGGAACCACAGCTCCGCGTTCGCCGTGGTAACCGGCCATGAGAGTGATGGCGGAACCCATCTCGATTGGCACGCACTCGCACGGATTCCGACGCTCGTCGTGTTGATGGGTCTCAAGCGCCTACCGCTCGTCACGGCGCGCCTCGTCGCGTGCGGTGCCAACAGATACACCCCCGCCGCCGTGATCGCAAGCGGCACGTTGGAACGCCAGCGGACAGTGGTTGGAACGCTTGGCACGATCAGCGACCGCGTGCGGCAAATGCGACTGGAGACTCCGGCAACCCTCATCGTAGGGCGTGTCGTCGCGCTGCATGGGCTTCTAGTTCTTCATCACCAAGATATGACAACACATTGTCCCAATACGGAGTGATCTGATGGCTACCAAGACCGACACCAGGGAAGCCTCCACGCTGCGCACATGGCGTAGCGAGCTCGGGGGCGCCATACCGGAACACCTAGCGCGTGAGATCCAGACGTTTGAAGAACAGATCGAGCGCAAGCGTCGTGGTGAGATCGATGACGCAGTCTTTGCCGAGATGCGCCTCCGCAGGGGCGTCTACGGTCAACGGTACGACAACGGCAAGCGCTACGACGGTGTCGGAACCCGCGATCTGAGCTACCCAAGCGGCGATCTCATGAAGGGACCCAACACAGTTTGGGACGCACCGGGCATGCAGCGCATCAAGATTCCGTTCGGGGGCCTCAGCACCGAACAGATGGACGTTCTCGCTGACGTCGCCGAGGAGTACTCAGACGGCATTCTGCACGTGACGACGCGGCAGGATTTTCAGCTTCATTTCGT
This sequence comes from Gemmatimonadales bacterium, assembly GCA_046757925.1. Taxonomy (GTDB): domain Bacteria; phylum Gemmatimonadota; class Gemmatimonadetes; order Gemmatimonadales; family GWC2-71-9; genus JAZDCZ01. Next base: position 89,386 of record JBHHZE010000002.1, on the reverse strand, counting down.
GCACATCGACGATACGCCCGACTTGATGCGTAGGCTGGCCGCCGTTGGCATCACCACCCGCGAGGCATGCGGCAACGTGGTGCGGAACGTCACCGCCTGCCCGCTCGCTGGAGTGTGCCGGACGGAAAGTTTTGACGTGACACCCTACGCCAAGGCTACCGCCGCGTTCCTCCTGGGTCATCCCGATGCCCAGGAGTTCGGGCGCAAGTTCAAGATCGCGTTCTCGGGCTGCAAGGACGAGGCATGCGGCTTGGCAAGCATGCACGACATCGGCGCCATCGCGACGGTGCGGTTCGTTGACGGCAAGGGACAACGCGGCTTTGCCATCTACGTCGGCGGCGGACTCGGCGCCGTTCCGCATCAGGCAAAACTGCTGGACCCATTCGTACCGGAGGACGAACTGCTTCCCACATGCCAGGCTGTGTGCCGGGTCTTCGCACGACTGGGAGAGAAGAAGAACCGGGCGCGGGCCCGACTGAAATTCCTCGTCGCCAAACTTGGGATCGATGCGTTCCGCCAGCTCGTCGTGGCAGAACGCTGCACGCTCCCAGACGATCCACGCTGGAGCGACTTTCTAGGCGATCTAAATGTTGCGGACGACGGGCCGCCGGATGCCGGTGTCTTGCCGACCCTCGGCACTGGAGGAGATGGTTTCGACGCATGGCGCGCCACCAACGTGATTCCCCAGCGGCAAGAGGGTTACGTGGTCGCAATGGTCTCTCTCCCGCTGGGCGACGTCACGGCAGTGCAACTCCGGGGGCTCGCAACGTTGGCGCGGCAATTCAGTACCGACCCGGTTCGCACAACGGTTGAGCAGAATGTTGCGGTTCGTTGGTTGCGGGAAACCGACCTACCGGCTTTCTACGAAGGGCTTCGAGCTTCGGGACTTGCCTCGGCCGACGCGGGTACCATAGTGGACGTGACGGCGTGCCCCGGGACCGACACCTGTAAGCTGGGGATCGCATCGTCACGTGGCCTAGCGGGCGAGCTTCGCACTCGGCTGGCGGCACGAGCCGCGCAGTTCGACGAAGCGGTGGGCAACCTGCGCATTAAAGTGAGCGGCTGCTTCAACAGCTGCGGTCAACACCACGTGGCCGACATCGGATTCTGGGGGGTGAGTCGCAAGGTAAATGGGCGCGTCGTTCCGCACTTCCAGGTAGTACTCGGGGGACAGTGGGCCGACAACGCCGGAGCTTACGGCCTCGCCGTCTGTGCGGTACCATCGAAAAACGTTCCGGCCGTGGTGGACCGCCTGACGGAGGCATACCTGGGCGACCGGAGAGACGGTGAGCCGTTCGCTTCCTATACGAAGCGCGTCGGCAAAGCCAACATACGCACCATGCTCGACAACCTACGCGGCGTACCCGAATACAGTACAGATGCGAGTTACTACTCAGATTGGGGAGACCCTCGGGAGTTTACCATCGGCGACATGGGAGTCGGCGAGTGCGCCGGTCATGTGGTTTCCCCAGTTGATTTCGGACTCCAGTCAAGCGAGCGCGAGCTGTTCGAGGCTCAGAATCGCCTCGACAAGGCTGATGCGGAGGGGGCCGCCGACATCGCCTTCAGGGCAATGACGTTGGCCGCGCGCGCCCTGGCGCGCACGGCGGTTCCGGAAATCGGCGAGGGCCCGGACGACGTGGTTGCCTCGTTCAAGACGCATTTTCACGATACGAAGATTTTTCACGATCCGTTCGCCAAGGGCAAGTTCGCCAATTACTTCTTTCGAATTCACAGTGAGGTAAGGAATCAAATGCCGGTCGATGGCGAAATTGCACGACAACGTATCGAAGAGGCTCAACTGTTCATCGAAGCGGCTCATGCGTGCAACTTGCGTATGAGCGCGGCACTACCACAATGACTGCGCCGCAAGCCGCCGTGACGGGGCAATCGGCCTCCTCGAATGTCGGGCGGATCGGGGTAAAGTTCTTTGTACGCGGTCCCGGCCACGTCGATAAGACTGCCTTGATCGCAGTATTCCACGAGTGGATTCAGCTGGGCCGGCTCAACCGACTTCTCATCGACGTGGCCGATTACACTCATGTCCATCATGGTCCGGGCGTGGTCTTGATCGCGCATGAGGGGCAGTATTCGATGGACCAAGGCGCAGGACGACCTGGACTGCAATACCAGCAGACGAGATGGAGCGGCGGCAGTGTCCGCAAGCGACTGTTCAATCTGTTCGACACCACGCTCACGGCCTGCCAGCAACTCGAACAAGAGGATGACCTAGCCGGCACGGTACGGTTTCGGACCGACGAAATCCTCTTTCGTGTAACAGACCGTTTGTTGGCCCCCAACACGGATGACGTAGCCCGGGCGTGGTGCTCGGCACTGGGCAGCCTACTCACCAAACTCTACCGAGATGCGACGTTCAGCCTCGAGCGGGACACGTCAAGTAGCGCTCTCACCATCCATGTCAGCGCGAGCGCCTCACCGGGAATTCGTACTTTGATGGAGCGACTCTCCATGTAACCAGTGGCCGACCCACTACTGTTGCAGACACTTGCGAAGGAGACAAGACTTCACGATTCCGTCTCACCAGACCGTGCGGTGCAGCGCTCACATCCACAGATCGACTCCAGAAACTCGTACGTATAGATCCCGGTCCCGTGACCATCGCTCCAGTCGATTCGCATTGCATAACTTCCCACTAGACGCACCGTGAGCGGCCTGACCTCGTCTGGTACGGTTGCCGGATCGAGTAGCCGGACGCCCGTCGTCTCATGCCGACAAGTGGCACAGGGACATTGCAGACGCAGCTCACGGGCTGGATAGTAGCCGACGTGATCGCTGCTCCATGTGATGACGATCTCGTGGTCGTGGCGGTCGATGCGCTCCGGGATAGGATTATGGATCACTCGAAACACTCCTTAGCTACGTACATTCACCACGCTTGCAACTCTGATCGCCTCGCCGTCAGATCACACCGACGGACATATCCTAGTCCTGACGGGTAGCAGTCCGGTCAGACCGATCCGACACCAGCGAATCCAGGACCGGATACAACACCCGCCACACGGTCTCCGCAACGACCCGGTGTCCTCGGGCTGTGGGATGGATCCCGTCGGCCTGGTTCAGTTCCTCGATCCCCCCAACGCCTTCCAGCAAGAACGGAACGAGCGCTGTATGGTTGGCGCGCGAGAGATCCACAAACACCTGGCGGAACTCTTTGGTGTAACGAGCCCCCAAATTCGGCAACGCCTCCATTCCCACAATCACGATCTTCGCTTGGGGATAGGCGGCTCGCGTCCGGTCGATTATCTCTTGCAGATTATCTGAAAGCGCCGCAGTGCTCTGGCCGCGCAGTCCGTCGTTGGCGCCCAGCTCCAGAACCAGCACGGCCACGGGCCGGCGCAGCAGCCAGTCGATGCGGGCGAGCCCGCCTGCCGACGTGCCTCCACTCTCCCCAGCATTGACCACGAGGAACGGCAACCGCAACGAATCGATCTTCTGCTGTATCACCGACGGGTACGCTTGCTCGGGCCCCACTCCCAAACCCGCCGTCAAGCTCGTTCCCAAAAACAACACTACTGCCCTGTCGTCCGTACTCTGAGTTGTAACCGCGGCAGCAGCGGCCTCGGGCCGGCCTGCATCCCGGCTTGTGCATCCCAAAACAGAGACGAGGACGAGCGCAAACAATGGTATCTTGTTACTTACCATGATCGTAGCCAACAATCTCCAGCAGACGTACATGAGCGGCGGACGACCGCTCCAAATCCTGTCCGACGTGTCCCTGACCGTAGAGCCAGAGGGCTTCATCGCAATAGTGGGCCCATCCGGCAGCGGCAAGACCACACTGTTGGGACTACTGGCCGGCCTCGACAAACCGACAGCCGGAAGCGTGGCCTTGGATGGCCAGGACCTAAGTCTTCTTACCGAAGACGACCGCGCGCGGTTCCGAGCCCAAAAGGTGGGCTTCGTGTTCCAGAACTTCCAACTCATTCCGACGCTCACAGCTCACGAGAACGTCCTGGTTCCCGTGGAACTACGGCGGTCTCTCGACCAATCTATCGACGGAGACGCTGTGGGGCGCGCCCAAAATCTACTCGACCGCGTCGGGCTGGGCGACCGGGGACATCACTACCCGGCGCAGTTGTCGGGCGGTGAGCAGCAGCGGGTGGCAGTAGCACGAGCCTTCGCCAATCAACCGCGGATCCTGTTCGCCGACGAGCCGACGGGCAATCTGGACGCCGAGACAGGAAAACGGGTAATCGATCTGCTAGTACAACTGAACACGGAAGAGAAGACTACACTGGTCTTGGTGACACACGACACCGAGCTTGCGGCCTGTGCGAGCCGGATCGTCAGGCTCTCCGGCGGCAGAATCGTGGGCGAGGACACGCGAGTCCCAAGGTGAAGCTGCCGTTCGCACTCACCATGGCGCTCAGGGAAACGCGCTCCAGTAGGCGGCGGCTAGGCCTCTACACGGGCGCCATCGGCCTGGGCGTTGCCGCGCTAGTTTCCATCAACTCCTTTAGAGCCAACGTGGCGACTGCGATCGACAACGAGTCGCGCAACCTGCTGGGCGCAGATTTGGAACTGCGTACCCGCAGGCCGTTCCCCAAGGACGTTCTTCTAGCACTCGACTCCACGGAACGGGGCGGTCCCCAGGTGTCCTACATGACCGTCTTCAACTCAATGGCCCTGGTAAAGCGGAGTGGCCTCACACGCTTTGTTGAGGTGAGAGGAGTCGAAGGTCCATATCCCTACTACGGCGAGATCGAAACCGACCCGGCGGGACGCTGGAACCTGCTGGGCAGGAAACACATGGCGCTGGTGGATCCCGCCGTGCTGGTACAATTGGATGCCGCACGCGGCGACACGGTCTCGATCGGAAAATCGAGCTTCGTAGTCGATGGATCCCTCATCAAGGTGCCGGGCGACATCGGATTCCGCACTGTCTTTGCCCCGCGCATCTACATCCCCGCCCGGTACATCGAGGAGACCGGACTGCTCGGCTTCGGCAGTCGGACCGCCTACCGTGCCTATCTCAAGTTCGCCAGCGAACAGCAACTGAGTGAGTTCCTGGAAAACCACCTCACACTCTTCCGCACTGCAGGAATCCGCTACGACACAGCGGCGGAACGCCAAGAGCAGGTCGCAAGAACGCTGGACCTGATGGCCCGATTTCTCGGCATGGTGGGCCTGATCGCGCTGCTGTTGGGTGGCATCGGGGTCGCAAGCGCGGTTCACGTTTTCATAAAAGACAAGCTCCCCACCGTCGCCGTGCTCCGCTGTCTCGGAACCACGCAAGCGACCATCCTCAAGATCTACCTGGCCCAAGCCGCATTGACGGGCCTGATCGGTGCGATCGCCGGAGCGCTGCTGGGTATCATGGTGCAGGTAAATCTCCCCACGGTGTTGGCCGATTTTCTGCCGCTGGAAGTGCCGATTTCCATCGAATGGCCCACCATCTTGACCGGCCTCGGCATCGGGATGTGGGCGGCGGTCGCGTTCGCCCTCCTTCCGCTCCTCACCGTACGGAACGTCTCCCCGTTGCGAGCGATTAGACGGGGCGTCGAGGAAGCGCCGCCCCAGAGCGGTGCCCGCTACTGGGTCTATGGGGCCCTGCTCGCCTCGGTCTTTGCTCTGAGCATGTGGCAGGCGCCGGAGCCCAAAGCCGGGGCAGCCTTCGCGGGCGCGATCATCACAGCGAGCGCCCTGCTCTGGCTGGCTGCCTGGGCGATGATGAAAACCATTCGGCGGCTGCTCCAGAGGAGGCTCAAATACATAGTGCGCCAAGGGATCGCCAATCTGTTTCGCCCACACAACCAAACTGTCGCCGTAACTCTGGCGGTGGGCTTCGGCGTATTCTTGATCACCGCGTTGTACGTAGTGCAGAAGAACATCATCGCCCAGATAGCGATCGACGAGTCGTCCGGCACGCCGAGCCTCGTGCTGTTCGACATCCAGCGCAATCAGAAGGACAGTGTGGAGCGCATTATCAGCGCGCACGGGATGCCGGTACTCGGGGTTACACCGATTGCACCGGCCCGCATCTCACACATCAAGGGTGTGCCCGTGTCCCAACTATTGACCGACACCACATCGCCGCGCAGGAGCAGGTGGCCTCTCACGCGGGAGTACCGCAACTCATACCGCGATTCCCTGGTGCCATCGGAAGAAGTCGTTGCGGGGAGTTGGTGGAACCAAGATGACAGTGTGGCGGGCGGGCCGTCTGGCAAGGGTGTCCCCAGGATATCGCTCGAAGCCGATCTCGCCTCGCAGCTTCGGGTCGGCCTTGGAGACCATATCACTTGGGATCTTCAGGGTGTGCCGGTAGAGACGGAGATCGCAAACCTGCGCAGCGTGGATTGGGCGCAGCTCAGCCTCAACTTTTTCGCCATCTTCGAGCCCGGGGCGATCGACAACGCTCCACAGACGTTCGTTGCGCTTACCGGTGACGAGAGCGCCAGGCGGCGTGCCGAGTTGCAGCGCGACATCGTGATAGCGTTTCCCAACGTGTCGGCCCTAGATCTCACAGTGCTGCAGGAAACCGTGAACAAGATTGTCGGGAGCGTGACGTTCGCCATCAGGTTCATGGCAGTGTTCAGTATCGCCAGCGGGTTGATCGTGCTATTGGGGGCGATCGCCACGTCCAAGTTTCAGCGCATCAGGGAGAGCGTGCTACTCAGGACCCTGGGCGCCAGGCGCCCTCAGATCAGGCTCATGCTGCTCACGGAATACGGTGCCCTGGGATTTTTGTCCGGCCTAACTGGAACCGTGCTGGGGACGACCGCGGGTTGGGCGCTTGTTACCTATCTGTTCGAGATGCCGTTCAGCGTGTCGAGCACGGCGCTACTCGTATTCTGTTTCGGGACGGTAGCCGTCACCGTAGTCGTAGGATTGGGCGCCAGTCGAGAAGTGGTCAGGCGGCCTCCACTGGCCGTCATCAGGGAGATGGCTGAGTAGCGACGCCGTTGGCGGGGTCCCGGTCGCACACTTGGACAGTCCTTGCCAGCCACACCCGAGACACCAGCGCCGCTCTATCCTCAACGCCCGGATAGCTCGACTCGTCACCAGCCGCACCGTTGTGGTCGAGCAGAACGGACAGGTTCGCCGCGTGGGGATCAACGCCCAGGCCACGCTCAATACCAGGCCCGCCGGGACAGCCACCGAGCCCGTTAGAACGAGGAGGACGATCCAGGTTTGGTCCATCGTGTCTCCAGTACGGTTTCAAGTAGGGCTCGACTGCCCCTGTCCGTCAAGGGGGAAGTGCTGGCGAAATGTTCCAGCGGGGCGCAGATTAAGGCCATGACTGATTCACACAAAAGACTTGTCGTAGTTGGTGACCGCGTCTTGATAGCGCCCGAAGAAGGTGAGGAGCGTACGACGGTGGGACTCTACCTCCCACCGACGGCGGTAGATCATCAGGCCATACAGAGCGGCCGCATCATCGCCACCGGTCCTGGCACCCCCCTACCCGCCCCCAGCGAGCTGGATGAAGAGCCGTGGAAGGTGGACCACAAGGGCTCGCGCCACGTCCCGATGCAGGCGCGGATAGGCGACTTCGCTCTGTTCTTCAGAAAGGCGGCCGTTGAGATCAGTTTTGAGGACAAGCGCTATCTAGTGGTCTCTCAGGCTGCGATTTTGGTACTTGTCAGATCCGACGATCCTTTGGATGCCCTCTGAAACGATGTGAGGTGGAACCATGACGCCGCCAGATAAGGCTAACCCCGAACGCACGGTCATATTCCTCTGCGTTGCCAACTCTGCACGGAGCCAGATGGCCGAGGCGATCGCCGGCAAATCGGCCCCCGATGGGTGGCGGGTGTTCAGTGCCGGATCGAATCCGGGACTGCTTCACCCCTTAGCGGTAGAGACAATGAGCGAGATCGACATCGACATCAGCGAGCGACAGCCTAAGGGGCTGAGCGACGTACCCCTGGATAAAGCCGACGTGATCGTCACGCTCTGCTCCGAAGAGGTGTGCCCCGCGGTTCCCGAGAACGCGGAACACTTGCAGTGGCCGTTGCCGGACCCCGCGACTCAGGGGGATACCATCAGAAGCCAGTTCGATGCGTTCCGCGCAACGCGCGACACCCTTAAGGAACGAATCGATGCGTTCTGGAAGGAACACTCCTGACGTGTCGACGCCCGCTACCATCCTGCTGCTCCTGCTGGCGATCGCGTTCATATTGTTTGTCGCCCTGCCCCGCAAGCACCGACTACCATCTACCGGATCCAGTGACGACATCGACCTGGATGAATTGACGCAGGCCGAAGAGGAACTTCAGGAACTGGATGCGATGACCACTCCCGACGAGGCGGACGACAAGCTCCCCGACTGGGGTCCCGGCGCTCCCAAGCCCCGCTAGCCGTAGAACCTGACATCCGACATGGGATAGTGCTTGCGGTTGAGCATCCAGAGCCGCACGCGGGACGATGCGGCGGCCGCTGCAACGAGTGCATCCGCAAGTTCGACCCCGTGCGATTGGCCGTATCGCACGAGATAGGCTCCTGCGCGGCGTCCGACCTGACACTGTCGAGCAGGATCTCTCCTAGCGCGTCGCGCTGCCTCAGGTCAGCTCTCGCGCTATCGCAGTGTGACCTCCATATTCTATTCGGTACGACGGACGAACTCGAACACCTCCGGTCAGCACTACCTAACCGCTACTCCGTTGAGCGCGAGCTTGGACGCGGCGGGATGGCCACGGTGTACCTGGCGTTCGACGAGAATCAGAAGCGCCAGGTGGCCATCAAGGTGCTCCGCTCCGAACTCGCGGCGACCCTCGGCGTGCCGCGGTTCCTCCGTGAGATCGAGATTACCGCCAAACTCGTCCACCCCCACATCCTGCCGCTGCTCGAGTCGGGCAAAGCCGACGACATCCTCTACTACGTCATGCCCCATGTGGAAGGGGAGACACTGCGAGACCGACTAAAACGGGAGGGGCAGCTGCCGATCGAGGACGCCGTCAAGACAACCAGTGAGGTGGCCGACGCCTTGGCTTATGGCCACTCGCTTGGGGTGATTCACCGCGACATCAAGCCGGAGAACATTTTCCTGGCGGCCGGCCAGGCGGTGATCGGGGACTTTGGTATCGCCCGGGCGGTGAGCGAGGCGGGGGGTGAGCGGCTCACCGAAACGGGATTGGCAATGGGTACGCCGGCCTACATGAGTCCCGAGCAGGCGCTCGGGACCAGAACACGACCAATGTGATCCGTCCTGCGGCCGTCGCTTCTGGCCGGTAGAGTCAAGCAGCTCCACATCTTTAGACAAACGCCTGTTGACGGTTCGGGCCAGGACGAGCCTCTGCATTTCCCATCGAGCCTCGTGGGTTATTAGCTCCCAGCTGTCGGCAGCGACGAACCTTGCACCCATCGCCACGGCCGAGTCTAGCGACGCCGAACTCAGCGCCGGATCAACTGCCACTCGAGCGAGCATCTCTACAGCACCCACCGTATCAGCGAGTTGCAGCCTGATGTCGGCAATGAGCCTGAACATGCTCGGATCCCAACCGGATGCTGCGGCTGCTGCCAGTGCACCAGCGCCGGCTTCAACCTCTCCTACTTCTACGAGTGCCCTGCCGAGCTGAGCCAAACACCTTACCGCGCGCTGCCTGGCCCTTCCGATGGCGGAGGTTCTTGTATGGGTATGCCAGCTGCTCCGGTAATCGATGATTCAGGAATCTGTCCCGGTCATCAGCGGTCTGCGGACTCACTTGCCTTGCTTGGCAGCATAAAACCGCCGCTCATCCGAATGCCACGGCATAGCTTGCGGCGGGTGCGGGCGGCGCTGCTGGTTGGTCCCCTACTGTGGGCTTGCGGGGATGTTTGACCGGACGCTTCCAGCCGGTGGGTCCAGCTCGGTCTTGAGGGCCACGTGGTTACCTCCGTGAGCCAGACAGATTGGGGTCTCTATGCGGGGACGCGTCGGGGTGGCGTTTTTCGCCTGAACACAAAAACCAATGACTGGGAATCCCTGGGGCTGAGCTCCGCGAGTATTCGGTCAATTGTCTTCGTGCCGCGCACGCCCAGCAGGTTACTAGTTGGATTAGACGCGCAAGAGGTTTTCCAGACTACGGAGGCAGCCATCTACGCAACCGGAGACAGCGGTAGAACGTGGTTTGCTTCCGACGGTGGCATGGCCGCAGCTAACGGAGGAATGCTCTGGGCCCCATCGCTCGCGGTCGATCCCCGCCAGCCACACCGGCTGTTCTGGCACCTTGGGTTTGTGATCCTGCGATCCGACGATGCCGGTCTTACATGGGACTTTGTTCTAGGTGACCTCAAGGACCTGGGAGGTGATGCTCCCAGTATCGTAGCATCCGCCGACGTCGCGGGCCAGGTATTTGCTGCGGTCGGCAGCCCCCTTGGAACGTTTCTTGTATACCGAAGCACCGATGGGGGTGACACATGGGATTTTGTAATCCCTTTCCCGCGCGCTGAGATTCCAATCTACTCCCTCGCGTTGGACCCCTTACGACAGACCCTCTGGGCAGGGATGGACGGTTTGGTTGCGCGGTCAGACGATAAAGGTGAGACCTGGCAAGTAGAGGAGGTGAACGTCGGTATCGTTTCGGCCTTGGTTCTTCTGCGCGGCGACTTGCTGGCAGTGGAGCTTGTCCCTGACCTAGATAAAGGATGCGGGAAGGGCCAGTTCAACGGGCTCTTGGCTCTCCATCGCTTGCAGGGAGGTGCTGAGGAGTGGGACGAGATAGCCGTTCCGCCTGGCATATGCGGCGCTCTTTCGGCGACGGTCGATTCTCTGGCCCGACTCGTGATCGGTACCGCGGGGTCCGGCGTGTGGCGATGGTCACCGTAGAATAGGAACTCTGTGGACGCTAGGTGCCGACATGTCAACTGGGGTCGCACCGCAAATCAGCCAAGAGATTGAGACCACTAGTCGAGTGCTGTCACACCGGCGGCGGTCACTCGATGAGACACGAGCGGCCGCCCGGGTTTGGGAGGGTCGGGCCGGAGCGTAATAGCCTCCCGCAACACCGCCAGGCCGCGAGCGGCATCCGTCTCGTCATTGGCGTGCACCGCCGCAAGACAATCACCCTTCTCCACGTGGTCGCCCGGTTTGGCAAAGATCGAGAACCCCACTGCCACGTCGATTTCCGACTCCTTAGTTTTTCTGCCGCCGCCCAATGCCACTATTGCCTTCCCAATGTTGCGCGTCGCGATCTGAGCCACGTAGCCCGCTTCCTCGGCGGACAACTCCAGCACCGATCGCGCCCGGGGCAATAGCGAAAGGTCGTCCAGCACGTTGGCGTCTCCCCCCTGCGCTGCAATAATTTCACCGAATTTTGCGGCCGCATTCCCACTCGATATCGCATTCTCCAACGACCGGCGAGCCGAGGTTTCATCCGAGCCGACACCGGCCAAGAGCAGCATCTCGACGCCGAGCGCGTAGACGACTTCCATGAGATCGCCGGGTCCCTCGCCCCGTAGTGCCAAGATCGCCTCAGCCGTTTCCAGGGCATTGCCGCACGCGATGCCCAGAGGACGGTCCATTGCGGTCAGGAGAGCCACGGTTGGGCAGTCACGTTCTTCACCCAGTTCGATCATCGTCTTGGCGAGCGCGAGCTCGTCCTCCAGGTCCGGCAGGAACGCTCCGTCCCCTGTCTTGATGTCGAGAACCAGCCCGGTCAAGCCCTCACACAGCTTCTTCGACATTATGCTCGCGGCTATCAGGGGAATCGCTTCGACGGTCGCGGTTGCGTCTCTAAGCGCATAGAGCTTGCGATCGGCGGGCGCTATCTCGGCGGTCTGCCCGATCATGGCGCATCCCAATTCCTCGACCTGTCGTTTGGCTCGCTCGAGCGACAGGTCCGTCCGGAAGCCCCGTATGGATTCGAGCTTATCGAGCGTACCTCCCGTGTGCCCGAGGCTACGTCCGGACATCATCGGTACCCACACGCCCAAGCTGGCCACCAGTGGTGCCAGAACGAGCGATACCTTGTCTCCCACGCCGCCGGTGGAATGCTTGTCGATGCGCGGGGGAGAGTCTTCACCGAATTCGAGCCGCGAGCCGGAGTGCCGCATGGCATCCAGCAACGCGCCGAGTTCGACCGCGTCCAAACCGTTGAGGAAGGACGCCATGAGCAGCGCCGCCATCTGATAGTCCGGAACCCGGCCGCTGGTATAACCATCCACCAAGCTCGACCACTCGTCCGGCGTCAGCGCACCACCGTTGCGCTTGCGTTCGATCAGCGGAATCGTCAACATTGATCTCCCAATTCGGTCAACCCTTAGTCGGAGTTCACAATGGCAGTCGCAAGGTTCATCATTATAGCAGCAACGCTGTCGCTTGCCACATCGCCGGTGTACGGCCAGAGTTTTGCCCAGCACATTGCCATGGGTGACAGTTTAACTGATGCGGTCAAGCCGGCAGAAGCGCTGGAGCATTATCGGGCTGCTTTTCTGGCCGACGCCGGCAGCTACGAGGCGATGTGGAAATTCGCGCGGGCGCAAGTCGATGTGGCCAAGCAACTGGAAAGCAAGAAGCAACGCAAGCAGCGCGACAGCCTGCTGTTCGTGGCGCGGCTGTATGCAGATGCGGCGGTCAAGGCAAACCCTAAGGGTGCTGAAGGACACTTCATGTTGGCCAACGCGTTGGGACGGATTTCGCGCACCAAGAAAGGCAAGGAGCGGGTTCAGTTTGGGAGGGAGATTTACAACGAAGCAGCGGAGGCTCTCGCTCTAGACCCCGATCATGACGGGGCGCATCATGTTATCGGCGCATGGCACGCGGAGATCAAGAGACTGTCGGGGGCGACACGATTCTTCGCGAAGACCTTTCTAGGTGGTGGGTTCATGAAACGGGCCAATTGGGATTCGTCGGTAGTGCACTTGCAGCGCGCGATAGAACTGAAGCCCGACTATGTGTTTCACCACCTGGAGTTGGCGGAAGTGCTCGTCGATCTCAAGCGCTACGACGAAGCAAGACGGCAACTCGCACTCATCCCCGATCTCCCAATCTTGGACGTACTGGACCCAAGCCACAAGAAGAAAGCTGCCAAACTACTGGAGAAGATTCGCGACAAGAAGGGAGGCGACTAGACTCCCTCGAGTTCAGCGCTTCAGACGGCGCTTCAACTCCCGCTTCTTGCGGCGGTACTCACGACGCGCATCGTCCCGTAGGTCGTCGAGCTGGCTGCGTGCATCGGCCTGCAGGTGCCGGAAGCCCCTGCTCAGACGCCGGCGTACCGTCTCTCCCCGCTCCGGTGCCACCAACAGAGCGACTCCTGCACCGACCAGCAAACCAAGGATGAGGCCCGCGGCAAACCCTCTAGCCCCGGCGTAGCCCTCCAGTTCGTCGATTTCCTCGACGTCCAGATCCTCGTCGTCGAGAGACTCGTCGTCCAAAAGTTCCAGATCGTCATCGTGCGACATTAGTAATTCCCTTCTTGATTGGTACGCTCTGACGAATGCATCAGGCGCTCTATATCATCCGTGGTTCGAGGGGCACCGCCCGACAAGATTTCGTGGCCGTTGTCGGTCACTAGAATATCGTCCTCGATGCGAACTCCCAGATTCTCTGTGGCAATGTAAATGCCGGGCTCCACCGTGAGTACTGCGCCCGGCTCGAGTTTCATGGAATAATCTCCCACATCGTGCACCCGCATGCCGATCCAATGACTCAGGCCATGAATGAAATAGCGCGTGCAATCCTTATCGCCGCATAGATCACCGCTGTTTGTTGCCATGTAGGAACGCGCTATTCTCGACAATTCTCTGACTGTCACGCCAGGCCGCACGGCGTCGATCGCCGCCTGCTGCGTTGCCAGTACGAGATCGTAGACGGCCTTCTGCCTCTCACTGAACCGGCCGTTGACCGGCAGCGTGCGAGTGACGTCCGCCGAGTACTGTGCGTATTCGGCGCCCACATCGACCACCACCAGGTCTCCGTCCTGCATCCTTCTTCTGTTCACGTCATAGTGAAGCGTGGTGCTGTTTGGTCCGCTGCCGACGATCGATGCAAACCCCAGCCGGTCGGCCCCCAGATTCCGAAACGTATACTCCACCGTGGCCTCGAGTTGGTACTCATACATCCCGGGATGCACCGCACGCATGGCAGATTTGTGTGCCTCGGTAGTGATGGCTATCGCTCGGCGCAGTGCGGCGATTTCCACTCTGTCCTTCACGACACGCATGCTATCGATGGTCGGCACGACGTTACGGAGGTGGCGCCCGGCATGCTTCCACGCCTGAATCACGCTGTTGTCCTTGGTGCCGTGCCACAGGACCGTGAATAGCGGTGCCGACTGGCGCCCCAAGGCCTCTTCGACGTCACGACCGAAACCGGTAATGTCCAGTTCCCTTACATCTTCAATGCCGATCAATCTGACGGCAGGGTCATCGGGTCCCAGCTTCCTGCCGGTCCACTGTTCTCTATTGGGATCTCGCGGAGGGAGATACAGGACCGCGCGGTCTTCACCGTCGCTCGAGGCCAGCAACAGCAACCAGGCGTTCGGAGTCTCGATCCCCGTCAGATAGAAAAAATAGTCGTCCTGCCGAAAGTCATTGTCCTGCAGCACCACCGTTTCCAAGTCCCGCTGCTTTGCTGCCGGGACCGCGATCACGCCGTCACCAATCCTATCCATCAATGCGGCTCGCCGTGCCCTGAACGCCTCTATATCGACGGGACGCCCCGCCCCCGGCAAACCGGGTACTGGGTCAGGTGCAACGCCGGAGACTTGTGCGACAGCGGCCGAAGCGACGGTCGTCATCAATACCAGTGCAAACGCCAAGCGCATGCAGAATCCTCCTTACATTTGACACCGGATTCTAGTGCCTTGACTTACCTCCGTCGAGTCCGGCAGACTATACTCCTACCTCGAGTCGACAGGAATGGTAATGACAGACATCCAAACCTCTCCGGATAGTGCTGAGCTGACGCGGCTCAGGCTGCGCGTTCAGGAGTTGGAACAGGAGCGCAGACATCTGCAGGTCGTGGTCGATATTCTGCAGGAAATCTCGGGCACGCTGCATTTTGTGGATATCCTGCAAACTATAGCCCGCAAGCTGGGCGAGACCTTCGGACTAGACCGTTGTTCCATATTCCTGAGTGAACAGGGCAACGCAACCGCACGGCTCGTAGCATCCTACGAAGACCCGAGCATCAGGAACCACGTCGTTGACCTAACACGCTATCCGGAACTCGAAAGAGCCTTTACATCGGGTGAGACCGTATACATCCCGGATGCACAGACAGATTCCACTCTCAAGAGCATCAGAGGCGTCTTGGAGAACCGCAAGGTCCAAAGCATTACGGTCGTGCCGATCACGTGGCGCGATACGTCGATCGGTGCCATCTTCCTTCGCACATTCCGCGATGGCCCGGCGTTTTCGGATGCGGACGTGAAATTCACCCAAGTGGTTGCGGAACTGGCTGCAAAGATGCTGCGCAATGCCTACCGCTTCGAACAAATGGCCGAGCGCGAGTCGGACGCGTCGGAGCGCAACAGTAGGGCCGACTCGGAACGCACGGCGCTGATCGGCTTTCTGAGGCGGTTACTCGATGCATATGCGAATCGCGAAGGGGCCTGGAGTGAGGGATTGCTGTCGCGGGCATCGGGTGAAGAGCTGGATCGACTCGTGGACGTCGCCATGACCGTCATTCAGGAAGAAGCCAAGGGACGGTAGACTTGCCAAGTCTGCAGTGCACGACCTAAGTTGCCAGTACATGAGCCCAGCAATCATCGTATGACCCCAATAGAACTCAACGGCGCGATGCTCGGTGTGGGGCGCGCCTTCTTGCACACGCTGCGCAGATCGTTGGACCGCGACTTGGGTGTTAAGTCTGCGGTTTGCCTCCAAGAGGCGGGCTATGCAGCCGGCGCGCAGATCTATCAAAGCTTTTGTGCCTGGCTGCCTGGCTACACGGGCATAGACGATCCGTCGGATCTCGATTCCAATGCCCTTGGTGAGGTGCTGTCAGCCTATTTTGAGGCTATTGGCTGGGGAAGATTGACCGTTGAACGCGCAGGGAAATCGGGCATTGCGATCACTTCCTCCAACTGGGCGGAATCAGATCCTGGCGCCCACGCCGACTTACCCTCCTGCTACGTGGCGTCCGGGATGTTCGCCGACTTCATGGGACGGCTGGCCGGCACGCCGGTGGCGGTGATGGAGGTCGAGTGCCGCACGCGGAACGAAAGTCGCTGTAAGTTCCTCCTCGGCGCCCCGGAAACCATGGAGTCGGTCTACGAAGCCCTAACCAACGGCGACGACTACGAATCGGCGCTCTCTTCCTGAGCGAGCCGCGCGGCATACTCAGTCCGCGGCACCAGTTCCCCATCCACAATGACTTCGCGATCCCACGGCAGTATTATCGTGCTCTTCGTAGCCATACCATAGAAGTCGGGCTCGTAGGATCCCGTTTGGAAGGAAACGGCGGTCTTGACGGCAGCCGGTCCCAACTCTTTGACGGCGGCAGTTGCCAGTTTCAGCGTATCGCCCGAATCGCACGTCTCGTCCACCACCAAGATGCGGCGCCCCGCAACTCCCGGCGGAGGTTCCGTCACCAGGGTGGGGCTGACCGCGTCGCCCAGCCGCGTAACTCCCATTGACGCGAAGTCACGTTGCATGATGGACGCCACCACGACCCCCGGAATCACGCCCGCCTTGGTAATCCCCAAAACCAGCTCCGGATCGTAATGACCTTGGATACGGAGCGCTAGAGAGCGGCATAGTTCCCCGAAAAAGGCCCAATCGATGTCCAGGATGTCGCGGTGACCATGTGATATCATCATGGTGCAAGATGCTCTATTGCCCTACCCTGCGGTAGGTCGAACTCCGGCAATGAACGTTCATGCGTTGCCTCCCACCAGATGCGGCGGTATCTTGCGCGTGGTCATGGCTTTCTGGAATCGCCTCTTTGGACGGCGCCGGGGCGCATCGCTCAGGCCCCAGAGGCTCGACTACCTCAACGAGGCGTTGGCCCTTGAGCGTCAGGGCGACTACGATGCCGCTCTAACATCCTACAGACTCGCGCTGCGGGATCATCCGGCAGACCCCCGTATTCTGCAGAACATGGCAATCGCCTATACCAAGACGCAGCGCGTCGACGAGGCGATTCGATATTATCGCCGCGCCCTGGAGATCGATGACAATCTGGCCGGTGCCCACTACGGCCTGGCTTTCCTCCTCATGCGACGCGGCGAAACCGACTATGCGGTTAAGCACCTCCAGATTTTCCTTGCACGACCACCCAGCGGTCCAGACGCCGCCAAGTGGATCCAGCACGCTCGCAGCGCTTTGGACGATCTGGGAGTCAAGGAGGAAACCTGAGGCCGCCCACGATCCTGATAGCACTAACGGCGGCATGCACATCCATACCAAGCGGGCCGGGAGGCGTTGTCGCCATCGAGCTGGACGGACTCGCCCAGCGCTCGCTCGAGGAAGGAGACACGCTCTCGCTGATGGCGCGGGCGGTCGACGCAGGCAACAACCCGATAGCCGATGCGGACATCATCTGGGAAACGCTGGATGTGGACAGTGGCCAAGTGGGCTTTACCATAGACGGAACGTCCGGACTGGTGAGCGCACTATCCCCTGGCATGGGACGGGTGCAGGCAAGGGTGGGATCTCTGCGGTCGGGTATAGTTACGGTCACGGTGACACCGGCTCCGGATTCCATCGGATTGTCGGGCGATTCTCCGATCACGCTGGCAGTTGGCGCTACAACTTCTCCCAATCTGAGCACCATGGTTTATGACCTCACCACGGTGCCCGATTCCCAGATCGCGCTTCTGGGTAAACCGGTGCATTTTTCAGTCACTGTCCCCACACCTGGTGGAGTGGAGACGGAAGGGTTCTTTCTAACGCAGACAGACACGGTGCCGGGTAGCACACCGCATCAGTTCATCGCTACGACAGACGGCTCCGGCCTTGCATTTGTAGTAATAAGACGTGTGAGCGGTTCGACCGTACCCGACTCAGCGGTGGTCCAAGCAGTTGGGCTCACGGCCCGGGGCGACACGGTACCAGGGTCTCCAATCCGATTCGTCGTAGATTTTCAGAGCAACCCGTAAACCCATAGCCGGCGCCATGCCTGAGGTGTCACAGTGAACTCGAGCGACACGCTGACGCAGCTCTACTTCGATGCCATCGAGCGCTTCGGTTCCAAGCGTGCTGCGGTGAGGTACAAGCAGAACGATAGCTGGCACGATATCACCCACCGTGAACTCGAACGTCGAGTTCACCATGCCGCCATCGGGCTCATGGAGCTCGGTATGCAACCCGGTGACCGCGTGGCAATTCTGTCCGTCAACCGTCCCGAGTGGGCGATTGCGGATTTCGCGTGCTTAACGGCACGCTGCACAGATGTCCCAATATATCCCACGATTCCCCCGAAACAGGTGTCCTACATCATCAAGGATTCCGCAAGCTGCGCCATCTTCGTTTCCGGCCGTAAGCAGTTTGAAAAGATTAGCGGGCTTCGCAACGAGATGCCACGCCTGAGACATGTCATCACGTTTGACCCCGACATGGACGACCCTGACATACTCAGTCTAGACTCCCTCTGCCAACTCGGCAGGTCCGCCGAATCGAAATACACTGACTACCGCGATTTGGCGTGCCGGATAGACCCCGACGAGGCAGCGACCTTGATCTATACATCGGGAACGACGGGGCCGCCAAAGGGCGTGATCCTGACGCATCGCAACATCGCCTCCAACGTCGAAGGGGCACTGCAAGTGATCCCGATCGGGCCGGACGACAGTTGCCTTTCGCTCCTACCGCTGTCGCACAGCTTCGAGCGCATGGCCGGCCACTATACGATGTTCAAGGCCGGAGTCACTATCAACTACGCCGAAGACATGGACCACGTTCCCGCCAACCTGCTCGAGGTCAAACCCACGGTTGTCCTCTCTGTGCCGCGACTGTTCGAGAAGATCTATGCTCGGGTCTTGGAGAACGCGATGTCGGGGGGGTCAGTCAAGCGGAGGATCTTCTATTGGGCCCGCAAGACGGCCGACGCCTGGGCCGATCTCTCGTTGAGCCGCCAAGCCATTCCAGCCGGTCTCGCCATGAAAAAGCGGTTGGCCGACGCACTCGTATTCTCCAAACTCAAGGCCAGGACTGGGGGACGCATCCGATTCTTCGTTTCGGGCGGTGCGCCACTCGCACCCGAGATCGCCCGCTTCTTCTACGCCGTGGGTATCCCAATTCTAGAGGGCTACGGTCTCACCGAGTCGTCCCCGGTCATAGCTGTCAACCCGTTCGACGCTCCACGCATTGGCACAGTGGGACAGCCGTTGCCCGGCGTCGAGGTCAGGATTGCCGATGACGGGGAGATCCTGGCACGGGGTCCGAACATCATGAAGGGCTACTACCAGAAACCCGATGCCACGAGCGAAGCGGTTGACCATGACGGGTGGCTTCACACCGGCGATATCGGAGAACTCGACAGCGACAGCTACCTCAGGATCACAGACCGCAAGAAGGACATAATCGTTACGGCGGGGGGCAAGAATATAGCTCCGCAGCCCATAGAGAACACGGTCAAAACCAATAAGTTCGTGTTAAACGCAATGATGACCGGTGACAGACGCAAGTTCCCGTCTATTCTGATCGTTCCCAACGTGGAGGCGCTGGAAAAATGGGCGGCGGAGCGCCGGATTCTCGCAAAACCTGATGAGCTTCTCAAGCAGCCCGATGTGATCGCGAAGATAGAAGTAGAGGTCATGGGCAGCTTGCGCGGCTTGGCACACTACCAGATGCCAAAGAAGATACTGATTATCGAGAAGGACTTTACTCAAGAGGACGGCGAACTCACTCCAACCCTAAAGGTCAAACGCAGAGTGGTCGAGCAGAAGTACGCGGACCTTATTGAAGAACTCTATGCCGAATGACCGGGATGAGGTCAATTCTTCTGTCCCACCCATAGACCTTCGCCCACCGCAAGTTCTGCAACACCCGGGACCGACACTTTCCTCCCTCCCACCACCAGGTGCGAATCCGAGATCAGCACACGTACGGCTTCGGCCAACCAGTCATCTCGCGAATACTCGACACCGACCACGACTCCCCTTGCCATGGCGGACTTGAGCGGCACCGTGGCCGTAGCGCGCAGGACGCTCAGAGAGGAGAACGGGTGGACATCCGGCGGCGGATTCACCGCTACAAGCTGTACTTCCGGCAGCTGAGCCGCCAAGTCCTGCACGACTCGACCGGCCGACCCCAGCAACACCACGTATCCTCCCGAGTCGCCGATGGCCAGCAGGGGATGCACTACTGCTGAGTCCAGTGTTTCCTCGACGGTCATATCATCAGAACGGCTGTCGGAGCCGAGTAGAGGGTCCCGGCCGAAGTGGACGATACCGTCGACGATGGGATATTCCGCCTTGCACGTCGGACAACCGACGGTGCCTACGACAACACTCCGTTCTTTCATGTCATCGGATGAAACGACACACGGATGGTGGTCGGAGCCGGCAGGACACACGAGGAACTCAGCCAATTCGATATACATGTCACGACACCCCGGTATAGCGTCTCATGATTCTCTTTCGCATTGTCCGCCCTCCGGCCGATCTTGAACACCGACAGTCCCGAGACATGGGATGGCATGGGTGGCCAACCCCAGACGCCACTCTCTGGCGCACTGCTATATCGAAGACGGGCTCACCCGTATCAGATCAATGTTTGCCCTAGCCGGTCGCGTAACCGCGAACAAGACGGCATCAGCCACGTCCTCCACATGTAGCATCTCCGACCTGTCCAACAAATCATCCTGTCCTGCCGTGTCCAGATCGTCCCAGACGGAGGTATCCGTGGCACCCGGGGAGATGAGCGTAGTCCTGACGTCGGTATTGGCGAGTTCGCGCGCAAGGACTTCGTGCAATCCTCGCAACCCGAATTTGCTGGCACCGTAAGCTGCGTTGCCCGGAAACGCAACGTGGTCCGATATGCTGCCGACGGTCACCACGTGACCCCCTCCCTTGCGGATCATGTGCGGCAGAAATTCGTGCAGCACCAGGAACGATCCCGTTAGATTGACCGCAATTTGATCGCGGAACTCGTTTGCCGTCGTCTCCGACAACGCCTTGAGCATGAAACTCCCGGCGTTGTTCACGACTATGTCTGGGGTACCTATCCGGTTCAAGATATCGCCGGCGGCCCGCTCCACGGCTCCGGAATTCGTGATGTCGCAGGGTATGTCGGTACGGCCCGCCTCTTCTCCTGCGACCAGGCTACGAGCGATCCTGACGACGTGCGCCCCGGAAGCGCGCAGTTTTTCTGCTACGGCCAAGCCTATGCCGCGGCTCGCACCCGTAACAACCGCGATTTTACCGTCGAGCGACACTAATCCAGCCAGCTCCCGCCGTTCACGAGCCTCAGGAATTCGTCTCGTGTTCTGTCTTCGAGAAACTGTCCCCTCAGGGCACTGGTAACTGTCTTGGAGTGTTGCTTCTCAACGCCACGCATCATCATGCAAAGGTGGTATGCTTCAACCACCACTCCCACTCCATGAGGCTGGACGGTTTGCATGAGTGCATCGGCGATCTGGTCCGTCAGGCGCTCCTGGATCTGGAGTCGACGTGCAAAGACATCGACCACCCGGGGAATCTTCGAAAGGCCCAGGATCTTACCGTTCGGCAAATACGCTACGTGGGCTTTGCCGAAGAATGGCAGGATGTGGTGTTCACATAGTGAATAAAGCTCTATGTCCCTGACCAGGACCATGCTATCGTGGGACTCCTCGAAGACCGCTCCCGCAACCACTTCGTCAACCGACGTCGCATAGCCTCGTGTGAGCCATTTGAGCGACGTCTCCACACGCTGCGGTGTTCTCACGAGTCCCGGCCTGTCGGGATCTTCCCCCACGAAAAGGAGGGTACGACGAACCAACTCTTGAATGATCGAGCCGGTTTCCGCCGGTCGCGAACCGGCGGCTGGATTGCTCTTTAGATGTTGGGGTACCGACACGGTGGCTCCGGACTATGTTATACACCTCCTGCCCACGCAAGGCAGCGAGGATAGGGTGAAGTTGTACTCAAGGATATGTGAAGGCTATTTTGACACTCGGCGCCAGTCAAGCAGCGCTGGGACTATGACAGATGAGAAAGTGTATAGCTCTCAAAGAAAGAGGCGGAACGAAGAGAATTATTGAAGCCCGAATCAGTACTTCCCGTGCCCTCGCCACAACATCTGTCGTCCCCATCTCTAGGGCCTGACATCCGCACCAGCAAGCGGGCACGTCGTCGAGCTTGTTGGCTCAATAATGAACCTCTTCGCCCCGCAACTGTCGCGAATATAGAGGTGTGGCCAATGAACGTCAACTACATGAGATTGCAGAAATGCTAAAGCAGAGTTTCATAATGCCCGGCGCCATATTCAGCATTGTGCTGTGGGTGATTCTTGCGTTTATTACCCAGTTACCCACGGGGTGGGTCAACCTGCCGCTGGCCGTCGGTGTCGTCTTAATTGCGGTGCGAATTGCTACTGGCAAGCCAAGCTAGTCATATCTCCCAGTTGGAGAAAAGAACCTCTCCGGGCGGCAGCACTACTTCGGGAAACCTGTTGAGAGTCATTCTGAGATCCGTCCATCTCACACGGTATCCCAACTCCACCAACTTCATGTAGGAATCGGCGAACGCGGTCTGGCAGCGAATTGCAACCTTCGGAATTTTCAGTCGCCTCGCGCATCTCTCGGCAGCCACCACCAGCTTTTCAAACGTGGCTGGAGAATCCGCGAACAGCTTGAGCACTCTGAGCTCATCAACCGATCGCTCCTGCGCCAGGGGAGCTGAATGCCACAGAGCGAAACCCTGCACTTGCCCTTCCTGTGTCACAACCACTGCATCGCCGATATCCAGCTCGCGGCTGAGTTCCAACTCACGAGTAAAGTCGTATCCCTCCGCCGAGCGGGCCAGTCTGTCGCGACACCGTCGCAGCACGTCTGCCCGGTCCGGTGTTGCCAAGCGACCCACCTGCGTGAAGCGACCTCTCACGCTCCGTCCGGCCGCATCGCACGTCATGGTCATCGTGAGATGCTGCGGGACGAACCCCAACCTGGTGTAGAAACCGATGTTCTCCACCGTCCGAGGCATTGTTTCGAGTCCCAGGGTTCTGACTCCGGCCTCCTTAAGCCAATCGACCGCGGTCTGGACTATCGCCCGACCGACACCCAAGCCCTGCCTGTCTGAACGCACCGCCAGCGGACCCATCCACCCCTCGACTCCCGAGTGATGGGCGATGTTGAACGCCACCAACTCGTCGCTTTCGTCGAACCAAAGCATGGCACCGTCTCCCGCATCCCGGATGGCGTAGTGCCAGATTTCGGGATTGAGCTGCGGGACCCGTACGCCCACCAGTCCGTCCCGCCTGTAGCGATCGGTGAACGAGTCGGAAAACAACTGGTTCAACAGGGGTATGTCCTCGGTCGTCGGACGCCGAGGACCGTGAAGGCCTTTCGCCGGATGCCACAGCTTTACCAAGTCGAGGCTTCCCTACTCTCGGTAACAGCCGCAGCACCTCTGTCCTGGTCGAACTCCACACGCAAAACTCGGTCTACTCCTTCCTTGATGGACTCGATGTGAGTGATCAGCACCACCTGCGGGAATCGCCCCGTAAGTCGCCGTAACAGCTCGACCACATGATGCCTGCGATCCTCATCGAGACTGCCAAACACCTCATCGAGCACCAACAGCGACAGCGGCTGACCCGCACGCTCCGCCACCATCTGGCTGATAGCCAGCCTGAGGACGAGGTTTACCAAGTCTTCTTCTCCACCAGAAATTACCGACTTTGGCAGGCCGTTCTCAACCACTAGGACGCGATAGTGATCGTCGAGTTCGAGTTCGTCGTAGCGTCCGTCAGTGAGATCCGAAAAGAAAACCGAGGCGCGCTCCGCTATTTCCGGCCGCATCGTAGCGTTCAACTCCACACGAAGATCTCCCAAGGCAGCATCCAGCTCATCATGCAAGTGCAGGTCTGCCTTGATGTTGTCCACACGTGCCGCTCGCTCCTCACGTTCCCGAACACGCCGCTCCGCCAACTCCACAGCCGCCCTGGCAGCTTTACGGTCGCCTTCAACCGCCACCAATTGGAGTTCCGCCTCCCTCACCGCTGACTCGGCCTGCTCGTAGCTTTCCCGAGCCCGTGCAAACAGATCGTCACTGTAGCCCAGGTCCTCCAGGGCCTTGCGCAACTGATCGAATCGGGTCTCGGCTTCCGATACCACGGACTCAGCCGCCTCCGCCCTCTGGACCAGGGTCTCGGCGGCCTCAGCCTTGACCCGCAGTTCCACGCCGCGCGTCTTGACTGGTTCGAGCGACCGCAACTCGTCCCTCACTGCCTCGTGCCTGTCGGCATCGTACACTTCCGGAAGATCCTTGATTTCTTGCTCCAGTTGAGCCTTCCGATCTTCCAACTCCCGCAGCTGAGACGCCACTTGCTCTCTCTCTCGCACTCGACTCTCACAGTTGGTAACACGCTCCACGCCACGCTCGTAGTCACGGTTGGACTGCGCCAGGATCTCACGTTTATCCGCCAGCTCCGACGGTTCCTTCGACAGCTGTTCGACGCGCTGTGCAAAGTATCTGCCGTCAATCTCGATCTCTTCCAGTTGGCGCTCCAACGCCTTTAGAACGCTCCCGTATTCTGGTCCGAGAGGTCGTGCGCACGTGGGGCACTCGCCCTCCGAGCCCGCCGCAACAATTCGCTCTCGTTGGTCCTGCAAATCCCGGTATCGGTCGCGCAGAGATTGGCGCTTAGTCTCAGCATCCTGCTTGTCCCGAATCCACGCCGTGTTTGCTTTCTCCACGTCTCCTTCCGCCTGACGCAGCAGCTTACGCAGGTCCTCCAACTCCTGGCGAGCGATTTCCAATTGCTTGGGCGCATCGTCGATCTCAGCCGCACGCTGCGACAGGGATCGACCCTGTTTCTCAACCTCTCGCAGCTGGCCGGATAGAGCCCGTTTCCGCCCCGACGCCTGTGCCTCATTGTCCAACCGGTCCAGCTCTTCAGATAGCGGCCGGATGCGCGCGAGTTCGGGCCCGATGGTCTCCAGCTGCGATCTGGCAGCGAGCGCCTCTGCTAATTCCTTGTCCAGCCGCTCGAATTCGCGCCGCGCCTCTTCGACATCCCTCTCGGCAACACGCATTTCGCTCTCGAGAGACAGTACCGACTCCCGCACCGAGACCATGCGGCTCCACTCAGGACCCTCTACTTCGAGCACTTCCTTGGCACGCTGAAGCGACGCGGTGGCCGTTTCAACTCTTTGCTCGATCTCGCGCGTGCGTTCTTTGGCTCCTTGCAACTCAGCTAGCAGTGCCTCTTTGTCACCCAACCCCTGTTCCAACCCGGTCAGCTCTCCCTTCAAACCAGAGCGCGTCTTGCGCAAGCGATCCTGAGCCAACTTGAGTTTGTCGTAACCGAGAATCCTAGAGAGAAAGCGAGCGCGGTCGGCGGGACCCAAGTTGGCCATGACGGCCAACTCCTTCTGACCGGTGAAGTACGTGTTGAAGAATTCGTCGTGTGTCATCCCCAGCACACGAGTGATTCCTCTGGTGACCTCTTGCTGGCTATTCGCTATTGCCTCGCGTTGCCCGTCCTGAAACAGCTCGGCGTTGTAGACACCGCGCACCACGTGAAATTCATGGGAACCCAGCGCAAAGTCCACCTCCACCTGAACCTTCGAGCGCGCCGGTGCATTGATTCTTCGAATCGTGTCGCGACTGCCCCGAGCCGCTTGGTTGCCGTAGAAGGCCCACGCAATGGCTTCCAGCAATGTCGACTTGCCGGCTCCGTTGGGTCCGACAACCGCTGTGATCCCCGGCCCCAGCACGATTTCGGTATCAGCATGCTGCCGAAAATTGACCAGTTTTACCCTGTGGAGTCGCACCTATTCCTCTAGAAAATCCTGCTCAACAGCTTTCATGTACTTGGTCCCCAGCCCGACGAGTCGTTTCGACTCGGCTTTCGACGGCATGTCGCGACGAGCCAGGTAGTCCGCCACTAATTCCGCCAGCGTCTGTCTACCATTTGGCGTCCCAATCCCTACCACCCGCTCGGGCATCGGTCGCCGTATATCCAGATTGAAATGCAAGGCCTTCGATTTGAAGTCGCGGATTCTTGCGTGATCGAGATCGCGGACAATCGCCCGCGGAACATCCCAAACAACCTGCCTCACGATCTGACCGGTGATGCCGCACGACACACCCTCTATGCGTTCGGCTATCAGTCGGTCGAGTTGTCCTGCAGTAAGCCCGGCGCCATGAATCGGCTCCAGGTCTATGTACTGGCGCTCCATAGTTATCGGTTGGAATTCGACACGCAATTCGGCACCCAGGGTGACCAGCAGCCAGCCCTTCTGCCCCTGCCGACCCTCTCGTGCCTCGTCCTTGAGTTCACCCCAAGGATTGCGTGTAACATGCTCCAACGCGCCCGAATACCAGGCGTTCTTGCGGACTCGATGGGCCACGTGATAGTGGCCCAAGGCAACGTAGTCCCAACTCTCGGCGTGCAGGGCGCCGGGTTCAATCACGACTCCTCCATACTCCGCCGCCGACCGTTCGGACGGCAGAACGCCGGCGATCTCCGCGTGCGTGACCAGTACTCGCAGTTTCGCACCTTGGCGTTCCGGCTCAAGAACATGCAGAGAGCCCGTCAAATGGGTCACGAAGGGAACGCACGTGACGGCGAGGTCGAGTTCCTCGAACGCAATTTCTTTGACAGACTCCGAGACTACATGGACACCACCGATGGCTTCGAAGAGCTTGAGGATGGATCCTGTCTCGACCGACCTGGGAGTGTCGTGATCGCCGGCGATGATGACCACGGGCGCCCCGGGAAGATCTGTCCTCAGTCTGCCAAGTTGGCTGAAGGCGTGGATGATCGCCTGGTTCGTGGGCCGCACAGAATGAAAAAAATCACCCGCGATTAGCACCAGGTCGGGCCGGGCAGACACGACGTCGTCGATGGCTCTCCTGAAGGCGTTGGCTACATCGGCCTCTCGTTGGTTTATGCCCGCGGGTGTCTGACGGTAGTACTGCCTGAACCCGAGATGAATATCAGCGAGGTGAGCGAGCTTCAAGGTGTTATGGTCGAACTTGATAACGTGTGGTCTTTTCCATCACTAGAGAATCTCCATCCCCATCACCCGAGGCTCCCTTCGTCCCTCGGGTCATCTCGAGCCGAGTTTGGATCGCACCGCTCACGAACAAACCCCATCCCGTCGACCACACTAGACCTCCCCTGACCGCTCCAGACGCCACGACCTTGGCGCCCGCCCTACCGACGCTGACGAGTGTCGTGGGTCCGACATGCCCAACCACCGTAATGAACCCGAGCGTGTCGCTGCTGCGTGCCACTATGCTATCCAATTTGAGCTCGGCACGGCCAAGTATGCCCGGCCGGCCGGTGGCGCCTTCAATACCCGGGCCCGTGACTGCGATCTCCGTTTCACTCAACCACCTGTCACCCACCGCCAGCTCCCGTTCAGGAAGCACCAAGTGCGGGAGGCCCGTCAATACAGGTAGAAGCTTGGTGACCCCCGCCAATTCCCCACCTACGAGAACCCGCTTTACCCGCATGCGGTCGTCCATGTGGATCTGAACCCAGGCTGTATCCACGTCCGTGATCGCCAAGCCCCTCCAGGAGCCACCGTGATCTCTGGTTCGCACTCGTACCGAATCATATGTGAGGTGAAGGACCTCATTGCCCCCTCCATCAGTGGTCTCGATCCATCGCATGGCTCCCAGGTCCGCGCTCTCGGTGTAACGGCCCGAACTCGACGTTACCCGCGTCACCGTTTGAAACGCCGTATGCACCGTGGCGTTCAGGTCGAGCCTGCGACGAAGCAACAGTGCGCCCTGGCCCGAGACTACACCGGGAACCATCTGCAGCAACAGCCAGACCTTTACGAGCCTGAACAAGAGCTAGGCCCGAAGCTGAAACTGCGTCGCGATCTCAAACCGCAGCCGTGACGTCACGTCTTTGTCGTTGGTGTCGTTATACGTCACCAGATTGATCACCATGCGGACCCCGCCCGACACATATGCGTTCCAACCGGACGACCAAATGAGCGTCGCTACCAGAGAACCGGCCACATCGGCAACGCCGGCGTCCTGTGCCGAAGACTCGATCCTAGTGGGATGAAATCGGCCGCGCACGGTCATGTAACTCAGTCGGTCGGTACCGCGAGCAGTCACGCTGTCGAGCGTCACCGTGGCCAGCGACATCAGTTCTCCGGTGTTGGGTACTCCCAGATCGCCGGCCACGCTCGCCAGGACAGTGATCGGATACTTGAGTTCCGCCGTCCACGACCCCCCGACCGCAACCAGAGTATCGGGCAGGGATAATTGGAACCCGCCCGCCATTCCCCGCAGGGCTTCGGAATCGGAAACATTTACATTGGGTTGGTCGATGTACTCGGCAGAGGCCAGTACCTGCATCGTGGGGCCCAGCACGACGCGGACCGTAGCTTCCTCCCTGGGACCGGGATCGAGGATTTTCCACGTCCCTCCGGCAGGTCGGAGACGGGCCCGGACCGAATCGTAGGTCAATCTGACAGAATACCGATCGCCCGCTACTGCGGTGATCTCTTCAGTCAGACTTTCCAGTCTAGTCGCTACTACACGCACCGTGTCCGATCCATCCGGCGTGATCACGCTCATCTCGATCTCGGAGCGCAAAACCGTGTGGATCAGAGAGCTTTCCGCAGGCCTAAAGCGAAGGGCCTCAGGTACTTGACTGGCCGCAACCGCTGGGCAAACCAGCCCAACTGTCAGGCAGATCGATCTCAAACGACGCAACTCAGGAAACATATGGATCCTCCACCGATCTGAGAGGTGCTGCTCGCACCCGTGACACCCCCACATTCTCTCTCTCCACAGCGGGACCCAAGGCGGCTCTAAAGAACGCCAAGACGTCGTCCGGGCGCGCCCGCCGGGTCGCCAATAGGGCCCGCCTGACATCAACTTCCCTGCGCCCCGCTATCACCGCTTTGACCTTTCCCGGCTCGAGTTGCCTATCCAGGCCAACTAGCTGCAGCACCACCGCATCTTCAAACTCCATGTCCTTGGCCGGAGGATATCTCTGAATGCCGACCGGACCGGGCAGCACCGGGGGGCGGGGGAATCGCACGAAGACAGGTTGCGTGAAATGCGGGTGGCGGATCATCAGCTGCCCTTTGGGCAGAGTTGCCAACTTGATCTTGGTGGCTGGAGAGAGAACCTGATACCCCGGTGTAGCCAACTCATCCATGTCCATTCGTCCGTAGATCGTAGTGCCGGCATTGCCGACGACCCTGCGGTGCACCTGGGAGCGGAATTGCTGTGCCGAGAAAAGTACCAGACCCAGATACCTACCGCGCTCGGAAATATCCAACAGCATCTTCCGGACGTAAGTCTCGGGACCGTCGCCCGGCGCATATTTGTTCAACTCATCTACAAAGACGATTACATGGTCTACACCCAGATCGCGTCGCTCCAAACGATCGCGCAACTCTGAGACTACCCGCGTGAACGCTAGATCCTGTGCGAGTTGGTCCATTCCGGCAACGTCCACCACATGTACCGAACGGTCTTCAAACTCGCCGAACGGGAGGTCGCTTACCGTGCCATCATCGGTAACCAGCCCCTTGCATCGTGTAGATATGTTGAGCAACCTGTTGCGCACTTTCCGTATGGTGGCGATGTGATGCGTGCGCCACATATCGCCCCGCCCTTGCGATTCCAGTCCATCGAAGATTGCCCGAAAGAGCCGCTCCAGATCTGCGAACGTTCTCACGCGGTGCGAGTTGCCCCACTCGTCGTCGAATTGCTTCTCAACGACTCGCTCTGCCAAAAAATCGATCAGACCGTCTGACTTGGCGTCTATGTCGTCACGGCTCATCAGTACTTCGTGATAATCCAACACTTCGCGCAGTCCCCAAACGAGGGGCTGCACCGAGCCAACTAGATCGGGATGCGAACGCAGTGTGTTGAGGTTTACACCATCTCCCTTGAAGGGAGCGTAGTAGCGCACCCGGTCGAACGGCCGCGGTTCCAACTTCAGCTCGGCATACATCGCCCGATCTCCGTCGGTCAGCTCTCCCGGTTGGTCGAGGAAACATAGATCGGGACCCTTAACGTTGATGCACACCGCCGCAATACTTCCCTTGTGAGCTGGAAACGTCTGGAAAATGCTCGACAAGAAGAACTGTACCGCGCTGGTCTTGGTGGCCAGCCCTGACACTCCGGACAGGTTCAGATGCGCCGATTCAGGACCGAGCAGGAACTCGGCGTCCAAGTGGATCGGCGCACTCGTTCCGCCCGCCGTATACAGACCAATCGGTAGACCTGTAGAGCGATCCGTTCCAACATACAAATCCATCCGTAAGGCCGCGGCGACATCGTCCCGCGTCGCCAATCGCACACCCGCCAGCGGCACAGGCTGGACCGGCTCCTCCGGTTCTTGACGTAGCACCGCAGCCGTCCAGAGCCGGACCTCCACACGTTTGGTCGGCGGACGGGTGCCGGACGGGTCACCATCCGTAGCCAGAACGTCATGCAACGCCGTGGCGAGATCCGTGTATGCCCGCCCATCGACCACGACCGCAAAAACGATACGATCATCGTCACCATCTACTCTCACGATGGCGCCTATACCGAGCGTCGCATCGACCGCGGTCCAAAAGTAAAACTGGTGCGGCCCCGCCGGCATCGCCTCGGTGGCGACCACCCTGCCCACATAATCGTCGCTGCCCAGACGGATCATATCCATCCGCCCGTGCGCGCGCGGAGATATTCTTCCACCTGTCTGATCGGATAAATGAGGCGATCCCATCTCCCGTCAGGTGCTGACAGGGGAGCACGTTCGGCAAGTAACCAGCGGCTTACTTCCGTCGCTTCCTGCACCGGCTCCCTGCACATGCACTCTATTCGCAATAATCCGTACAAGAGATCGTGTTCCTCCCATGGCCAAAGCCTGAGATACCAACTGTGCACTCTACCCCGTCCTTGCACAATACGAGCAAACACGCTCGTTCGGCAGCCCGGTGCAAGAGTGAGGGCGGTCTCGAGTTCTTCACCTTCAAAGAATTGGGTTTCGTGACTCTTTATCACCCCCAGGATGCGGCAATCCAGATCGTGACCCATTATTGACCCGTCCACCACCAACCATCCGGCATGGGACGACCTGGCGTACTCACGGGCCACGCGGACTTCCAGCAATTCGCGGCGTTGCTGAACGAGCTCAGCCGCCCGCTGCAGATCCAGAAATGGGTGGGCACGCGCATCAGCACCACAGTCGTGAATGGGCATTCCAACTTCTGCCAGTCGCTGTCGCTGTCGTTCGGACAATCGATCGAGCGGAACTGCGACGAACTGCTCGTCATCTTCCGACGCAACTCGGAGTTCGCCGTCCGATCTAGCCAGCACGGCCGCTGCAACGTGCGCGCGCACAACCGGGTTCAGGCCCAGTCT
This sequence comes from Gemmatimonadales bacterium, assembly GCA_046757925.1. Classification (GTDB taxonomy): domain Bacteria; phylum Gemmatimonadota; class Gemmatimonadetes; order Gemmatimonadales; family GWC2-71-9; genus JAZDCZ01. Next base: position 58,016 of record JBHHZE010000002.1, on the reverse strand, counting down.
TCCTGCAAGCGAGTAGCGTTGAATACCGTCTAGGAACCCCGCAGCCGGGGGCTCGGCAACGGGCTCGCCCACCGGAATAGCTTCGAGCCGCTTGGTTTCGACCAGCTCCGCCGATCCAAAGGGCCTGCGTATGGGTTCCGGGACGTGACTGAGGATAGCACCTGCTCCCACAACACCGCCGACGCTGCGGATTGCGCTATCGAGAAGATTCTTCGAAGACTGGGCCGCCAGACGGCCTCCTCTCAGTTGGCGACCTTTACTCCCACCGCAAGGCCGTCCCGGACGGGAATAGTCGCGGCCATGAGCCTGGGATCACCGGATGCAACCCGACTGAACGCGCGAGCGCCCTCTACGTCCAAGGCTTCGTCGGTGGAGTCTGCGATCCTTCCATTCATGAATACGTTATCACACAAGAGTAATCCACCGATCCGGAGCAGGTCGAAGGACATCCGGTAGTAGGTTTCCAACCGCTCCTTGTCTGCATCCAAGAACACGGCGTCGAATTCCGGTTTCAGTCCTCGGATCACGTCCAGTGCATCCCCTTCGATGAGATCGATCTTGTGCGACACTCCCGCAAATTGGAAGTTCTCGCGCGCTATGGCCGCATGCCGCGGGTTGCATTCGATGGTGTGAAGCCGGCCGTCCGAGGGTAGTGCGCGAGCGATCCACGTCCCACTGTATCCTCCCAGTGTACCGATCTCCAGTACTCGCTTCGCACCAATCGCCCGCAGGAGTACGGTTATGATCTTCGCTTCGTTCGGCGAAATGCAGATCGGCGGAAGATTCTCTCTCTCGTGCCTTTGGCGTATTTCTTCGAGGACGTCATCCTCCACCGCGTAAAGGCGATCCATCCAGGCAAGCACGTTCTCATTCACGGCAGCTTCCCAATTCGCTTCTGGAAGCTGGTTCAGCCCGACCGGACCATGAGCGCACTTACGAAGTCGGCCACACGCATGAGTGCGCTCAAGAGATCCTTCTCCGAGGCTGCATACGACAACCTCACCCATCGCTCGTCGCCAAACGCCTCCCCCGGCACCACCGCAACTCCCCGATCGGCTAGAAGTCGTTCGCAGAACCCCTTGGCCGATTGGATCTCGCCACCGAAGTAACTGTCGACACGGAAAAACAGATAAAACGCGCCGAGTGGATCTACGAACTCAACACCCGGAATGTTGTCATGGAAATGTTCGACTACTAGATCGCGGCGTCGGCGAAACTCACCGACCATTTGCTCTACCTCCAGATCGACCCGCGGATCGTCGAATGCCGCAGCGGCAGCCCACTGCGACGGTTGCGAAGCGCCGCTCGTCACGTGCGTCTGCAGGGCGGCCATGGCATTGGCCAGTGGACCGGGTGCCAGGGCAAAGCCGATGCGCCAGCCCGTCATAGCGAATGATTTGCTGGCGCCGGAGATCACGACCACGTGCTCCAACAAGTCGTCGGGAAAGTCCAATACGGAGGGCGCCGGACCGGAGCCGTAGTGAATGCGGCGATAGATTTCGTCCGAGACCACCCACAGCTTCCGGTCGCGCGCCCAAGTGAGAATGGCCTTGAGTTCCGCCCGGGTGTAAACCGCACCAGTGGGATTGACTGGCGTACACAGAATGATGCCCCTGGTCCTGGAAGTCATCACTGCGTCGAGCTGATCCACTCCGACTTTTAGGCTCCACTCGATGTCACCGGGTACCATGACCGGCGTCGCTCGGGCAAGATGGATGATTTGCGGATAGGACACCCACGCCGGACTGGGTATCAGTACCTCGTCGCCGGGCCCGAACAGGCTGAAGCACGCGTTGAACAGTGCCTGCTTGGCCCCAGTGGACACAACTATGTTGTCGGCGTTGACCGGGCGTCCTCCCGAGAGGAGCGAAAGCTGTCGGGCGACCGCCGCCCGTAGGTCGAGAATCCCGGCGTTCGGCGGATAGTGAGTCTTCCCCTGTTGTATCGCCTTGATACCGGCCTCGGCAATGATCTTTGGAGTCCCGAAATCCGGCTCACCAGCCGACAGGTCGAGGATGTCCTCGCCGGCGGACCGACGTCTTTGCGCCTCTTGATTGATGGAGACCGTTGCCGAAGGTTCGAGGTGCCCCAGATTGTGGGAGGGCTTGAACGTCATCGGTTCAATACCCCGTAGCGGTGCAGTATCTCGAGAGTTTCATCCAACGGTAGAGCCTCGACCACGCCACGATCTCCCTTGACCGTTGTGGCGTAAAACAGCGAATTGTAGATCGCCTCTTCGGTGGCCTCGATGGTCGCCTCGAAGATCGGGCTCATGCTGTCGTTGCCGAGTGGTCCAGCAGCCGCGAGCCGGGACACCGGCACGGCACTGAATGAAATCACGTAGTCCCCAGATCCGTTTGTCATGGCACTTCCCGTCCGAGCCACTCCCGCCAACGCCCTTCGCGCGACACGGGTCAGGTTACGGCTGTCGAGCGGAGCATCGGTCGCAACCACGATCATGATCGACCCGTCACCCGAGTCCTCCCGTGGGCCCCCCGACAGCCGGTCCCGCAAGTAATACTTCCCGAGTTCCTCACCAACGGGCGCCCCGTCGATCGTAAGGACTCCCCCAAAGTTGGTTTGTACGAGCACCCCAACTGTCCAACCTCCCAAGCTCCCCGGCAGCCGGCGGCTCGAGGTACCCATTCCACCCTTCCATCCGAAGGCGACAGTGCCTCTGCCGGCACCCACGCTGCCCTGCTCCACGGGTCCCGACCGCGCATCCCGTATGGCCGAGAGCACATCCTGCTCGTCGATCGGCCGCAATCGGATGCGGCTGAGAAACCCGTCGTTGGTTTCGCCGACAACGACATTGGCCGAGCGTACCTCCTCGTTACCCGGCAGAGAAAGCAAGTATGTGAGCACCGCGTCTCCCGCCCGCGGGACGCAGAGCGTGCAGGTTAGCACTATAGGGGATTCGATCTCGCCCAGCTCTCTCACCTGGGTAAACCCCATCAGCTTGCCGAATCCGTTTCCGACTGCGACGGCCGCTGGCACCTTGTTCTGAAATGGATTCTCACCTGGTGGTAGAACGACCGTAACGCCGGTGTTGATGGAATCGCCGTCGACCACAGTTGTGTGCCCCACGCGCACTCCCGTGACATCTGTAATGGCGTTCCACGGGCCCGGAGCAAGGATCCCCACCACGACGCCCAATTCTCGAGCTCCCTTGCGGGCCTGGGCAGATAGTTGGATGGCAAGGGCCGCGAGGACCGTGCCCAGCAACATAGATGATCTTAGCAGCATCGCATTCTCTCTCACCAGAATAAGATCCCGGACTCGATCGAATGTCAAATTCAACCGTAGCTGTTTCGTTTCCAGCGATACGGCAGTTCGACTACGGTCCCGGTTTGCGTCGCGGTTTCCACTAGTTCGAGCGCGTGCCGCATGATCGTGACGTGCTGTAACCTCCGTTGTGGCTCGCCAAATACCTGCCCCAGCCTGAACCGCACGACCACGTTCCGGGGCGCCGGCAGTGCCGCCGTGGCACTTGGCATCACGCTTACCACCACCGTCGCGATTCCGCGGGCCTCTACTTTACGGGCTACCAGACTCACGGACTGGTGGCACGTAGGTCAGCCGGGCGAAGCCAGGACGATATCGACGCCGTCGGCGGCGAAGAGCTCGGCGATCTCGCCGGCGCTCCTTGCAACAAGTTTCCCTCTCTCGCTGCCCAAAATGTGGCCCATGAAACCGACGTGCCTGGGCGCCGTCGCTCCGAGGATACCCTCCCGCGCCATCTCGCGCAGCCGCTCCAGTGGGAAAACACAGTTCACGTCTCGGTCGGCGGCGCCGTGATCGTAGTAGTCGTGCGTGATCCGCAGATCGGTCACGGCTACATCTTCCGGAATCACGCGATAGGTGGCATCACCTTCGGGATTGATCATATCGAACGGTTCTTGCGTGTGGAGGTGTACGCCGGCGGAGGTAAGAAGTCCGACTTTCGCCTCTGCCAGCGGGCGCCCCGGCTTGGCGAGACCCGGCGACGGGATGGCATCCTCCCAGCGCTTGCCCTTGAGCCGGATGTAGGCTTCTGTCAGCCACGGAATGCGAGTGTACAAGGCCGACTTCACTTGATTCCAGTGCCTGCCCATCGCGGTTCCTCCTCTGCGTCATCGTAGTTGCGCTCCGCACACTCGGAAGGTAGCATCATAGTCACAGTAGTCGGTGTCCTTTTTGACAATCGAGGGTGAAGTGTCTTGGGAATTTGCGCCGGAGTTCGATGCCGCTCAGCGCGGAGCGCTGGGTGCGGGAAAGAGTTTGGTATATGTGTGCCCGCCCGCTTGGTGGACCACCGCTCCATTGTTCGCGAAACTCGGGACCCTTGGACCGTCGAATGGAATCACCCTCATCCTCGCCCCAGATCGCGCGACAGTGGAAGACGGCGCGCGAGCCTTGCGATCCCTCGAGCCCTTGGGAGAGGTGCACCCTCTCACCGGTTTTGCCCGTACGACCCGCCTGTTGGCACGGCATGAAATAGCGACCTTGATAGCCACCGCACCGGATTTCATCCAGCTCATGCGGCGCTCAGCCATAGATCTCACCTCGGTCAAGCGCATTGTACTTGCGTGGCCCAGGTCCCAGTTCGCCCTTGGCTCATCGGAAGCCCTGGACACCGCCCTATCCCAACTGGGCGGCGTGCAACGAATAGTGTTAACGGAAAACGAGGTGGAGATTAGCGACTTTCTGGACCGTCACGCTCGGCGAGCGCCTGTCGCGCGGGCCGCCCCGATCTCCGAACCGATAGAGCTTACCATACGCTATGCCGCCGTCGACTCTCTACATCTGTCCCGCGCGGTGAGATCCGCACTCGATATCCTGAACCCCAGGTCCGTGGTGATCTGGGATCCCGACCAGGCTCGCAGTCCGACCTGGAAGGAGATGCTTTGCGATTCGGCAATTTCAGTGAACACCGATCCGCCCGCTCCGACTGATCTGGCGATCTCGGTGGAGCTTCCGACGCGTCAGATCCTCGAAAAATTGACCGAGGTGGCCGACCAGGTATTACTGTTGATTCGCCCCACCCAGGTCGCGAGCCTCTCGTCGGTGGTACTCAAGCCACGTGCGTTCCGGCTGCAATCCGAAGTAGACTTGGCCCGCGAGCGCGCCGCAATGCTCCGCGAGCAGATTCGCGACACAATTGCGAAGCACGACAACTCCGGTGCTATGCTCACGCTCGCACCTTTGTTCGACGAATACGATCCCGCGGTGGTAGCGGCCGCTCTGGCCGCTCAACGGGGCACGACTTCCGGCGTCGGAGCCGAAGCCGAGTATGAACTGCAAGAGGCATGGGCCAGCGTTCGCATCAACGCGGGCCGCGCAGATCACGTCAGAATCGGTGACATCGTCGGGGCGCTGTTAAACGCCGTAGGCCTGGCGAAAGACCAGATTGGCAAGATCGAGCAGCGCGACAGATTTTCGCTCGTCGAGGTGCGATCCGAGGCCGTGTCGAAGGCCCTGGACGGCCTGAACGGCATAGCAATCCGAGGTACGAGCATCAAAGCGCGGCTCGACCGCCGATAGGCACCTGCAATCCGAAGGCGGGACGCTGGGCGCCGGAACTATTTCTTGTTGACCGCGTCCTTCAGCGCCTGTCCTGCCTTGAAGGCCGGCACCGTGGCAGCGGCGATCTGAAGAGATTGACCGGTTCGGGGGTCCCGACCGATTCGCGCAGCTCTCTCACGTGCCACGAAACTCCCAAATCCCGTTATTTGCACCTTCCCGCCCTTGGCCAGCTCGCCCGCAATGATGCCGTCCGATCCGAACAGCCCTTCGATGGCCCTGGTCGCATCTGCCTTCGAGAGTGCGGCTCTGGACGCAATCGCATCCACCAGCTCTGACTTGTTCACCTTTCCCCCAGTCTTTGAAGTTTGGTCCCAAATCCTCTCATGTGCCCGCCCCGCGCGGCCATTAGACCACAAAACAAGTAGTAACTCGACCCCCTTCTGGCAAGCGTCTTGATTCTGCCGGGGGCTGGCGATAACCTCAGGACAACCCATCTGGAAAGGTCGCTAGCGTGGCACCCAGCGAGCGTGCGGGCCATATTGAAGTCATTGCGGGAGTCATGTTCTCGGGCAAGAGCGAGGAAATGATCCGTCGCGTCAGGCGCGCCGTCATAGCACGGAGAACCGTTCAAGTCTTCAAATCCCACCTCGATGACCGATATGTCGGCGTCCAAGCAGTGACGACTCACGACGGACTTACGGTTGAGGCCCAACCCATCGATTCCGCGCGCGAGATCGTTCGGGAAGCGAGGCCGGACGCAGAAGTCATCGCCATCGATGAGGCCCAATTCCTAGACAGCGAGATAGTGAACGTCTGCACATTCCTGGCGAACGAGGGGAGGCGCATCATCCTGGCGGGGACCGATACCGACTTCCGTGGTCTGCCGTTCGGTTCGATGCCGCAACTCATGGCCGTTGCCGAGCAGGTCGACAAGCTCCATGCCATATGCGTCGTATGCGGCGAGCCGGCCTGCAGGAACCAACGCCTCATCAATGGAAAGCCCGCGCTCTACGATTCGCCCACTATCATGGTTGGCGGTAGCGAGAAATACGAAGCCCGCTGCCGAGCATGTCACGAAGTGCCGAGGGTAGACCAAAGCCAGGTAGCTTTCCTGTAATAGAGAATCCCCGTGCTGAATGTAGCCCTCACTGGCAATGTCGCGGCCGGCAAGTCAACCGTGCTCAACTGGTTCGCGGAATGGGGAGCGAGGATCATAGACGCCGATGCCCTCGTCCGAGAGGCACAGCAGCCAGGCACTGACACCATGGCGGCAATCGCGAGGCGCTTTGGCAAGCAAGTGCTGAAGGAAGACGGGTCACTCGACCGGGCGGCGTTGCGAGGGATCGTGTTGGCTGACGACAAGGCATTGGCGTCCCTGAACGCCATCATCCACCCTGCCGTCCGACGACAGCGCGCCGACCTGGCCCGCGAGGCTGCGGACGGCGGAGTGCACATTCTCGTAAACGACATCCCGCTTCTCTTCGAAGTTCTAGACCCAAGAGATTTCGATCTGGTCGTGCTCGTGGACGCACCCACGGAGGTGCGCCGCCGCCGCCTCATGGAGCTACGTGGACTGAGCGAGGATGACACCGATCGACTGATCGCGTCTCAGATGCCGGCAGAACTGAAACGCCCTCGGAGTGATCTCATCATAGAGAACGACGGCACCGAGGAGCAGTTGAGAGAACGGGCGCTGGCAGCCTGGGAGCAGATTCAGCAACGGGCGGTTGACAGCCAGTCGGCGCCCGGATAAGCTACGCCTCGCCAACAATACCAGGATTACGGTAGAGATGTCGAACATCCCTGAGGAATTACACTACAGTGAGGAACACGAGTACGTTACCGTGGCCGAAGGAGAAGGAGATGGCGTCGTTCTAATAGGCATCACTGACTATGCGCAAGGTGAACTCGGAGACATTGTTTACGTAGATCTCCCCGCGGTCGGATCGAGTTTCGCCCAGATGGAAGTGTTCGGAACGATCGAGGCCGTGAAGGCGGTTTCGGAGCTATTTTGTCCAATCGCTGGTGAGATCGTGGCGGTGAACGAGGAATTGGATGGGAACCCCAACTTGGTGAACCAGGATCCCTACGGCGAAGGATGGATGATAAAGATGCGGCCGACCAATCCGGACCAGGTCAATCAGCTATTGACTGCCGCCGACTACGCACAGCATATCGGCGAGTAAATCACCGGGAGCGGCCTATCCGCCTAGAGGCACTCAACCAAGACGCCCCGGACCCGACCCCCGGGGCGTTTGCATTAAAGGACCACCTGCGATGGGTACGGCACTGCCCCATACTGATACCGAACAATTCATCACCCGACATATCGGACCGCGACCCGCCGACATAGAGGCGATCCTGGAGACCTTGGGCTACGATTCTCTAGATGCCTTGACAGACGACGTCGTGCCCCGAGATATCCGGCTGGAACGCCCGCTGGACCTGCCGGCCGCCAAGCCCGAACCCGAAGTATTACGCACGCTGGCCGAGATCACCGCTCAGAATGAACAGTATCGATCGTTCATCGGAATGGGGTATGCCAACTGTATCACACCCGCCGTAATCCAACGGAATATCTTGGAGAATCCAGGCTGGTATACGGCATACACACCCTACCAAGCTGAGATCGCCCAGGGCAGGCTCGAGGCGCTCCTGAATTTTCAAACCATGGTATCGGATCTCACCGGGCTGGATATAGCCAATGCCTCGCTCCTGGACGAGGCGACTGCCGCGGCAGAAGCGATGACGATGACAGTCGCTGTCACCAAATCCGGCGACGCTCCCATCTACCTCGTAGACCAAAACTGTCATCCTCAAACAATCGCGGTTCTCGAAACGCGGGCCGGTACACGAGGCATAAGAATCGCATTAGGCGATCCAGCTGAGTTCGAGTTTACCGACCACGTGATCGGCGCCTTGGTTCAGTATCCGGGAAGCGACGGCTCGCTGATCGACCCGAGGCCGGTGTGCGATCGGGCTCATGGCGCGGGTGCGCTGGTCACCGTTGCAACCGATCTGCTGGCTCTGACGATGCTCCGAGCACCCGGCGACCTGGGTGCTGACATAGCAGTCGGTAACTCACAGCGGTTTGGCGTACCGCTGGGGTACGGTGGACCGCACGCTGCCTTCTTTGCTACCCGTGCCGAATACAAGAGACGGGTGCCCGGACGCATAATCGGCGTGTCACTGGACAGCTCCGGCAAGCCGGCACTCAGAATGGCGCTCCAGACCCGCGAACAGCACATACGGCGCGACAAAGCAACCAGTAACATCTGCACCGCGCAGGTGCTACTTGCGGTCGTCGCCGGCATGTATGCGACCTATCACGGCCCTGACGGCCTCCTGAGAATCGCCCGACGAGTACATGCACTCACCGCCACTCTAGGTGAACTACTCAAGCGGCTGGGACATGACGTATTACACACCGCGTACTTCGATACCCTGTGCGTGGAGCTCGAAGCATCCACTGCGAGCGACGTCCTCGAGGCGGCGCGGCAGCGCAGGATCAACCTGCGGGCCATGCCGAGCGGAAAGATCGGGATCTCACTGGACGAGACTACAACCCTGGCAGACGTCTCCGACCTTGCCGCAGCGTTCGCACCGGACGGATCCCCGCCACCGGACCTCGAGAGCGTGGCCGCAGAGATCGGAAACGCAACTACCATACCGGAATCGCTCCGCCGTAATTCGCCCTTTCTAACACATTCGGTGTTCCAGAGGTACCGCTCCGAGACGGGAATGCTGCGCTACTTGAAGACGCTCGAGGCCCGCGATCTTTCGTTGACATCGGCAATGATCCCTCTGGGTTCCTGCACAATGAAGCTCAATGCCACTACTGAAATGATTCCCATAACTTGGCCGAGTGTTGCCAACATCCACCCGTTCGCACCACGCGAGCAGGCCAAAGGCTATGGGATTCTGTTCGAGTTACTCGAGCAGCAACTCGCAGAGATATCGGGACTGCCACATACCTCGCTGCAGCCCAATGCCGGTTCGCAGGGAGAGTTCTCCGGCCTACTGACTATAAGGGCTTATCACCGTTCCCGGGGGGAGCACACCAGATCGGTTTGTCTGATACCCGACTCGGCTCACGGAACCAATCCGGCCAGCGCTGTAATGGCTGGATTCCGAGTCGTGGCGGTCGCCACAGACGATCGCGGGAACATCGACCTGGATGATTTGAAGACCAAGGCCCAGGAACACCAAATCGACCTAGCTGCTCTGATGGTGACTTATCCGTCGACCCACGGCGTGTTCGAGAGCACGATTCGCGACGTCTGCGCGATCGTCCACGAGTATGGCGGTCAAGTGTACATGGACGGAGCCAATCTCAATGCCCAGGTCGGGTTGTGCCGCCCGGGTGACATCGGTGCTGATGTCTGCCACATAAACCTTCACAAGACGTTCTGCATCCCCCATGGCGGAGGTGGCCCAGGGATGGGCCCGATCTGTGCAGCGAGCCATCTGGCACCGTTTCTGCCCGATCACCCCGTGGTTCCACTGGGTCGCGAGAGATCCTGTGGCACCGTGGCCGCCGCACCCTGGGGCAGTCCATCGATTCTGCCCATCTCGTGGGCTTACATCGCCCTCACCGGTCCCGATGGACAAAAGAAAGCAAGCCAAATTGCGATCCTGAACGCCAACTACATAGCCCACCGGCTAAAGGACCACTTTCCTTTGGTATATTTCGGCAAGAACGGCCTCATTGCCCACGAGTGCATTATCGACGCTCGTCCGTTCAAGGCCAGCTGCGGGGTCGACGTCGGGGACATAGCCAAGCGATTGATGGACTATGGGTTCCATGCCCCAACGGTGTCATGGCCGGTACACGAGACGCTGATGGTGGAACCTACCGAGAGCGAATCCAAGGAAGAACTGGACCGATTCTGCGCCGCAATGATCGCGATCAGGGAAGAGATCAGAGAGATCGAGGACGGACGAGCCGATCGCGAGATAAACCTGCTCAAGATGGCTCCTCACACTCTCGACATCGTGACGGCGGATAACTGGGACCGGCCCTATTCCCGCGAGCGCGCCGCATTTCCCTCGCCCGAAACCCGCGATCACAAGAGCTGGCCGACGGTCGGTCGCGTCGACGGAGCCTACGGCGACCGCAATCTCGTCTGTACCCGCCCGCCCGTGGAGGCGTATGAGGAGAGGGCGGAGCCGATCGGCGTGTAGCGGCAAGCGTGCTCTGGACGCTGTCAGCCGACCCCAGCGGCCGGTCGGGCACTGACAACATGGCCATCGATTACGCCCTTCTGTGCGGTGCTCAGAGAGGCTGCGGGTACGTGCGGCTCTACCGCTGGTGTCCGCCTTGCCTGTCGTTCGGACGCAATGAGCCCGCCAAGATGCGCTACAACGCTGCCAAGATCGCTCGACTGGGCATTGACACGGTTCGCCGACCCACCGGGGGACGGGCGGTCTGGCACGACGCAGAACTGACCTATGCCGTGGCCGCACCTGCCGCAACGTTTGGATCGCTGCGGGAAACATACAATATTGTTCATGCCACGCTGGCGGCGGCTCTGAGACGGCTAGGCGTAAAAGCCGAATTGGCACCTCGCCCCAGCGGGAGGCGACCGGGAATCACGAGGGGCTCCTGCTTCAGCTCAGCCGTCGGAGGCGAGCTCGTCGTCGACGGCCGGAAACTGGTGGGAAGTGCCCAAATACGTGAAGGAGACGCATTCCTACAGCACGGATCCATTCTGCTCGAGGGAAACCAGGAGGTGGTAGAGCAGGTAACTCAAGGCGACGCGGTAGGCCCCAAGGCAACGTCGCTCTCCGCCCTGCTCGCACGTTCGGTAACCTTCTCCGAGCTAGCGGGCGCTATCGAAGCCGAAGTGGTGGAATCGTGGAGCGGGAACTGGCAGATAACCAACCTCACTGTGGAGCCGGTTGATCGGCACAGATTCGCCGACGAGGCTTGGACTTGGCGGCGTTGACTCGGTCGAAAGGACTTGTTGTCGATATGATCAGACGGAATACGCAGCTTGCCTGGATGGCACTACCGCTCATTGGGTGGCTAGCCGCATGCTCGCCGGATCTCGAGTGCACCGGAGACTGGTGCGGTACGGTCGTAGTGGTATCGGGCGCCGAGCCTGAAGTGCTGCTGCCCCCACTCGCCCAGTTCGACACACATATTGCTTTGGCGGACCTCATATTCTGGAGACTTGCCGACGTCAAGCCACGGGCGACTACGGTTGGAGACTCGGGCTTCGTACCGCGCCTGGCAGATCACTGGACATTGGAGGATTCTCTCACCATCAGCTTCCACCTGAATCCCGCGGCCAAATGGCATGACGGCCAGCCGGTACGGGCGACGGACGTGGTCTTTACGTTCGGCGTTTACAGGAGCCCCGAGATAAATGCACTTGCGCGAGAACGGATCGGAAAGATCGCATCGGTAACAGCACGAGATTCCCTCACTGCGGTGTTCCGGTTTCGCGAACACTACCCAGAACAGTTTTTCGACGCTGTCTACCATATGCGCATCATCCCGGAACATCTTCTAAAGGATATCCCATATGCCGAGTTGGCCTCCGCCCCGTTTGCGCGAAGTCCTATCGGTAACGGTCCGTTCATGTTCCGGAAATGGTACGCCGGACGGTCGATCGAGCTCGCGGCTGACTCCACTTTCTTTGCGGGCAGACCCGGACTTAGACGGCTGATTTGGCGGTTCTCGTCGGATCCTCAAACCATGGTCTCGCAACTGATTGCCGGAGAAGTCGACTTTTTGAATGTGATTCAAACTCCGGAAGACGTTCCTCAGGTGGCCAAGCGACCGCACCTGAGAACGCAGAGTTATCTGCTGGGCGTCTACACCTATATCGCGTTCAACTTCCGCGATCCGGACGACCCGAATCGGCCCCATCCCCTGTTTGCCGACCGGGGACTGCGGCGCGCCATTACCAAGGCGGTCGATCGCGAGTCCATTGTGAAGGCCGTACTGGACGAGACCGCTGAAGTACCTGTGGGACCTCTCACGCGCGCGCAATGGATTTGGTCGGACGATATCGAGGGAATCGGTTTCGACCGTGCGGCCGCCCGTCGAGAGCTGCAGCGGATGGGCTGGCAGGACACCGATGGCGATGGGATCTTGGATCGCCACGGACGGTCGCTGAGTTTCGAACTTCTGGTAGTCGGCACCAGCACAGGCCGAAAGCGCTCTGCTGTAATCATCCAAGACCAGTTGAAGCAGGTAGGTATTGCGATGTCGATCACGGAACTCGAGCCCAACTCTCTGGGCAACAGGGTTACTAAGGGCAAATTCGACACATATTTCGGTGGGTGGCAACAAGACCCGAGTCCGGCTTCCATTGAGGAGACATGGACGAGCACAGCTATAGGTGGACCGAATTACGGCGGCTACTCCAACCCCTCGGTCGACCGGATGGTTCACAATGCCCTGTCCACGTTCAATCGCGACTCGGCCCGCGTGGAGTGGCAGCAAGCGATAGAAATGATCAACGCCGACGCGCCCGCGATTTGGGTTTACGCTCCCACTCCGGTAGCGGGACTGCATGATCGGCTCGAGAACGTCTCCTTCGCACCCGACGAGTGGTGGAAGACGATCTGGCAATGGCGTGTGGATCCCTCACGTGTGATCGATCGAGACCTGATAGCAGCCAACTAGCGTGGTACGGTATGTTGCCGGCCGGCTAACCCACGGGGCGGGGATCGTTTTTCTCGTAGCTACCCTGTCGTTCGTGTTGATCAGGGTGGCTCCCGGGGATCCGTTTACGAGAATGTGGGAGGCATCCTCAGCCTCCCCCGAGCTGGTTGCGCGCGCGCGCCACAAGCTAGGACTGGATCTCCCTGTGCACCGCCAGTACTTCACTTACCTTGGCAACCTCGCAAAGGGTGACTGGGGACTTTCCTACTCGGAACACAGGCCTGTTTGGGATGCAATGAGGGAACGTATTCCGGCCACTGTCGTACTTGCTCTGGCAGCACTGACAATCGAGTTCATTCTGGGCATCACGATCGGCGCTTTGCAAGGGACTTACCCCGGTAGTCGCACCGACGATGCGCTCACTGCAACGACCCTGACGCTCTATTCCCTTCCGGTGTTTTGGCTGGGATTGATGCTGCTCCTGGTGTTCGGGCAGGGTCTCGCAATCCTCCCGGTCAGTGGTGTCACAACGACTGCGGTCTACGATCATCTGCCTCCCTTGGGCAAGCTCTGGGACCGAGCACAGCATCTGTTTCTGCCGGCCGTGACCCTCGGGCTGGTGGGAGCTGCCGGAATCGCACGATACGAACGGGCCGCCATGCTCGATTGTGTACGCCAGGAGTTCATCCGCACGGCTCGCGCGAAAGGATTGACTGAGCGCACCGTGCTACTTCGTCACGCACTTCGTAATGCCTTGCTGCCGATAATCACGTTGTTCGGTTTGTCGTTTCCGATCCTCCTTTCAGGCACGGTGCTGGTAGAGTCCGTGTTTGCCTGGCCCGGCCTCGGCAAGTTCGTGGTCGACTCCATTGCTCGTCGCGACTACAACGTCGTAACCAGCGCGGCGGTCGTCGCTGCGGTAATGGTCGTCGTTGGCAACTTGCTCGCAGACGTCCTATATCGCGTTGTCGACCCCCGCACCCGGGGGGAACAAGCATGAACGAACTGCGCCGCTTGCTGCGCCACAGACAGATCATAGTAGGTGCGGCAGTGGTCTTGTTCCTGGTGGGCATCACATCGCTTGCGCCTTTTCTCACATCGTTTGACCCGTCAGCCCAACTCGACCTCGCCACAGGGCAATCGCAGCCGCCCTCGTGGCTTCACCCTTTTGGCACCGATATTTTTAGCCGCGATCTATTGAGCAGGGTCCTCTATGGCGCTAGGATATCGCTTGTGATCGCGTTCCTATCAATTCTGATTTCGGTGACGGTTGGTACCGGTGTAGGTCTCATTTCGGGTCTCTCCGGCAGCGTAGTCGACACGGTCTTGATGCGCGCGGTCGATGCAGCGCTGGCTATCCCCCGGGTCTTCTTACTTCTGGTGGTGTTGGCGCTCTGGGAACGCGTGGACGTAGTCGGCCTCATTACGATCCTCGGATTCACGAGCTGGTTCGGCACGAGCAGGATCGTACGAGCAGAGGTACTGAGTCTCAGACGGCGCGATTTCATCACGGCGGCCCAGTCGCTCGGAATCGGTAAGACACGCATTCTACTCCACCACCTCTTGCCAAACGTAGTTGCGCCGATCGGAGTCATATCTACTCTGGGAATTGGCCAGATCATTCTGATCGAAGCGGGCCTATCGTATCTGGGTGTAGGGGTGCAAGAGCCTACGGCGTCGCTCGGAAGGATGATGCAAGGCGGGAGCTCGATGCTTCAAACAGCCCCTTGGCTATCTATCTTTCCCGGGCTGATTATCGTACTCACCGTGATCGGCTTCAGCCTGCTCGCCGACGGATTGCGCAACACCATGGACCCACGAGCTCGATGAACTGTCTGCTCAGCATACGCGATCTTCGAACGTACTTCGCCACGGACGACGGCGAGGCGCGGGCCGTGGACGACGTGTCGTTCGACCTCTACGAAGGCGAGACCCTCGGCATAGTGGGCGAGTCGGGGTGTGGCAAAACCGCCACTGCTCTTTCCATACTTCGCCTTATCGAGCATCCCGGTCGCATCATGGAGGGCAGCAAGATCAGGTACGCGGGTCGCAATCTACTGCTGCTGAAACCTCGCGATCTCCGGGCCATCAGGGGTGCGGAGATATCGATGATCTTTCAGGAGCCTGCCACCAGCCTGAATCCCGTGTTGACCGTGGGGACCCAGATATCCGAGACCCTCCGAGCACACCTCGATATCACGCGCAAGGACGCCCGCGACCGCGCGGTCGAGCTACTGTCCATGGTTGGCATCGCCGAGCCGGAAAAACGCGTCCGCTACTACCCGCACGAACTGAGTGGCGGCATGCAGCAGCGAGTCATGATCGCCATGGCACTATCGTGCAGCCCCAAGATTCTGATCGCAGATGAGCCTACGACTGCGCTCGACGTTACGATCCAGGCACAGATCCTCGATCTGCTACTGGAACTCAAGCAGCGCCTGGGTATGGCAATGATCCTGATAACGCACGATCTGGGAATCGTAGCCGGTGTCGCCGACCGAGTGGCGGTGATGTATGCAGGTAGGCTGGTAGAGCACGCTCCCACCAAGAGGCTGTTCGAGAGCCCAGAACATCCCTACACTCGGGCGCTCCTGCGGGCCATACCAAGACTCGATCAACCCGTCGATAGACTCGCGGTGATCCCGGGATCCGTACCACCGGCTACGGATTGGCCCCCCGCTTGTCGCTTTCATCCCCGTTGTTCGCGGGCGTGGGAACTGTGCAGTTCGAAGGAGCCGGAACTCGAATCCATAGACCCGGGACACCAGTCGCGGTGTTGGCTGGCCCAGCGAGCCGAACCATGACCGACAAGACTCCGCTACTCAAGGTCGAGGGACTGGTGAAGGACTATTCCAGCTCCAGAGGGTTGTTTGCGAAGTCAGATCCGGTACGTGCAATCGACCATGTGGATCTCGCGATAAGCCAAGGGGAGGCACTGGGGCTCGTGGGCGAGAGCGGCAGCGGCAAGACGACGCTAGGCCGATGCATTCTCAGGCTCGTGAAGGCGACGG
Source organism: Gemmatimonadales bacterium (assembly GCA_046757925.1). Classification (GTDB taxonomy): domain Bacteria; phylum Gemmatimonadota; class Gemmatimonadetes; order Gemmatimonadales; family GWC2-71-9; genus JAZDCZ01. The sequence continues at coordinate 41,882 of JBHHZE010000002.1, read as the reverse complement.
CGGGCAGTGTGGAATTCGATGGTATCGACGTATTGGGTGCAGATACGCGCACCCTCCGGTCTCTGCGCCAGCGCATGCAGATCGTGTTCCAAGATCCATTCGGTTCACTCAATCCTCGCATGACGGTGGGTGCGGCTGTCCGGGAACCGATCGAAGCCCACAAGCTGGCGGATAAGCATGAGGCTCGTGAGAGGGTCGAATCGCTGTTTGAAGAAGTGGGCCTGGACCCATCATACACCTCGAGCTATCCGCACCAACTCTCGGGCGGGCAGAGACAGCGAGTGGGCATTGCCCGAGCTCTCTCGGTCGAGCCCGAGTTCATCGTACTCGACGAGCCGGTGTCCGCGCTGGATGTCTCCGTCCAGGCTCAGGTCCTCAATCTTCTATCCGATCTGCGGGCGAAGCGTGGTCTTACGTACCTGTTCATCGCACACGATCTCGCTGTCGTCCGCCACATCGCCGACCGGGTTGCTGTAATGTACTTGGGTAAGTTGATGGAAGTTGCGTTCGTAACCGATACGTACGATGAACCTCTGCATCCATACACTACGTCGCTGCTCTCGGCAGTTCCCGTGCCAGACCCGAGAGTCCAGCGGGACCGCATAGTCTTGAAGGGAGATGCATCGAGTAGACGTCCCCAAGCAGGGTGCGTTTTCGAGCGTAGATGCCCGCACGTCAAGAGAGACGAAAGATGTCGGGCAGAAACGCCGCCGTTGGAAGAACTGAGACCGGGCCGGCTCGTTGCTTGTCACCACGCCAGCGAACCGATGACAACGGAGCGCAAACCCGCCAACCTAGGCAAATAGGTCGTTCTGTTCCGTGCTTTCCGCGCTGTCTGAGACCAAGAAAGTTTTGAGTCGCCGAGTCCAGCTGCCGACATCGAAGCGTGATTCCGTGAGAAGCATCCTGCTGAGGACGTCGGGAAAATCGTCGAACGCGTCCAAGAGATCTGACAGGATTTCGCGCGCTTCCTGAATCTGGAAATGCTCATCGCTAGCCACCGCCATGTCGTGCAGAATGGCTCGCTCGCTTCGGGATGCGATGATCGGCTCGTCTACCGTGGCAGTGTAGACTTCAGTCCGCCGCCCTGGCCCTCGGTCGGACTCAATCGGCATGAGCCCCACGATCGCATCCGATCGCCAGTACTTGCCGTAACCCAACGAAACCATACGGTCCGGTTTGATTTCCATGCGGCGCCTTTCCTATTTGCCCATTTTCTTCTTCAATGCCTCTAGCTGAGCCTCCGCGTGTGCCTCGCGCGCAGCCCGGTCCAATCGGGAACGCAACAGATCGCCGTCGACGTCGGTGGCGGGACGCGTGCCTCCCGCGTTTTCGATCTCGCGCCATGCCGCCTCCGCTTGACTCGACCCAACTCGCTTGAGATCGCTCTTCATCTCTTCTAATTCTCGCTCGGCCAGAGCCAACTCCGCCCTCTGAGCCTCGAGCTTTTGCTCCAGGACCCCGATCCTGGCCCGATGCTTCTCGACGAAGCGATTGGCCACGGCAACGGTCTCCACATCATCGATGCCATCGGCCAATCGGCCGCGGCGTTCGGCATCTGCGAGCTGAGAGCGCTGAGATGAGAGTTCCGTTTCTACCTCGAGAACGCCCCTACGCATCAGTTCGATTCCCGCTCTCGCCTCGATCACCGCCTCTCGCATCTTGCTCGCCGCCTCGCGCGGATCGTGCGATACCGTAGCAGCATCGAGTGCCGCGTTGATTGCCGCACGAAGACGCTCGAACACTAGCTCTTGCGAATCGTCTTGGCGTAGAAGGGGGTGAAAATCCTCCGCACGGCCTTCGAATCACACTTTGGACAACGCGGAGGTGTAGCTTGAGCGCCTTTCATCGACGACCTATGAGTAAAACGCTCGTGACAAGTATCACACAGGTATTCGTAGATTGGCATAGACCCGCATTCCACTATGTTAGTGATATAAAGAAAACGATACGCCCGGCTCCCCGGTCGGTCAAGCTAACGGGACCAACAGCACCCCTGGCCAGGTGCCACCGGCAACGATAGACTTCGTTACATGAAAATCGCTGTCCTGCTACTAGCAATTGCTCTCGCCGCCTGTACCGAGGGCAATCCGGAAAACAATCCCGTCTGCGGAATCTCCAGTATGGCTGCAGCATCCATGGCTCTCGAACAATTCGCCACACCCGGCAAGTTGATACAAGAAGTCCCCGAAGGGGTGGAAGGTGTAGTGCCGGCCAAAGTAGTCGGTTATGGAACGGCACGGGCCATCACCGGCCGTGGTCCCGGTGGCCTCATTCTCGGTTATGAGGGAGAAGGTTTCCCCAAGACCCCGGGGTTTGGAATCCTCATGGTGGAAGATTCTCTCGATACGTTCAAAGGAGTGCTCATCTACGACATCGACCCGCCACAGGGAATATTGGGCTTGGGAAGCATCTCAAGTTCGAGTTCCACAATCCCACTGTTCGGTCTTCGCGTCAACTGGAGTTCGGTGAGCAGCGAACGATGTCCCTTATTCGCCCCAATCGATACCACAACGCACTAGATATCTCAATCAATCGAGGGGATACCGAAACTCGTCTACCACTTGCCTCATGAGTCGGTCGGGATTGGAACGGTTCGGGAAGAACAGTTCGTCCGACAGCTTGTTCAACCCCACACGGATCTGCGCAAAACACTCGGCCGCTCCCGAGTAAATGTCTACCATGTCGAAGTCGCGAGCCAGGCGGTGTTCGGATGCCAACTTGAAGCCCATCATCCCCATTTCCTCGAAGTACCGCATGTTGGGAGCTCCACGCCGGTGTACCCTAGCAGTTACGTGATCGGGGAACACCCCGGTCAGCCAAAGACTGAAATTGCCAAGATGAGCCTGCAGCAGGAATCGACGCCGACCCGAGCCGGCCTCGATATCGGCGACAATATCAGTGATGTATCTGTAGACCTGGTCGTCGTGTCTGGAGATCTGGTAGGCACGCGCTCGGGCACCGAACTCGGACAATAGCGATCCCACGTAGTCACTCAGGCGCCGGTCCTCGATACCAACCAGGCGAAGTGTGCGCCGGACGGCAACGCTGATGAAGAGCGCCGGGGACGGACTCGCCACATCCGGCAGATCACGCAGCAATTCCAGCAGATCGGGGGCGTCGAGTAGTTCATCGATACCCTGTTCCTGAGCCACGCGTTCCAACTCACGACGCCGCGAAGGATCGCCGCGCGACAACACGTGCAAAACCAAACTCACATCGCTGGGCGCAAGGCGCTGCTGTAGATTGGCCATAATCATCAATGCACCTCCGATGGATCGTTGCCTCTCTATAACTTGTTACCCCATCCCAACATTTGTGTTACACTTGCCCACCGGCCTATGAGCCTCGTTACAACACAATGGGATCTCGCGCAAGCATATTCCGGCTTGTTATCGGTAGTGCTCCTAGGCTGCTAAGAGATCCGGAGCCGCCACACTATTTCGTTAGTCGACGGAAGTCCCTGAGATTCAACAACTTCCACCTACGTCTCCACACATCGGCCAAGACCCACCTATATTCCGAGACATTGTGTTGCCGCTGGGGTAGTATAGCGCTGGTGGCTTGAGAATACCGTAACGGAAGTCACGTAATGATCTACATATGTATTGCGGCCAAGAACGACGCCCCAACTGTGGGACTCGTCCTCTGGAAGGTCCGGCAGATTTTCGAAGAATTCCCGCGCGAATATCACTTACTCATCGCCGAGGACGGATCGACCGACGATACGGCGGAGGTATTGGTACCATATCAGCAGGCCCTGCCAGCCACCGTGATTCATCACGAGAGACCAAGAGGCTACGCGGCGAGCCTCGAAGAGTTGTTTCGTGCAGCGTTACAACGTTCCGACCGACCGCGACGGGATTGCGTGGTGACTGTACCGGCCGATTTTTCGATCTCGCCAGCCGTGCTGCCCGACATCATCAAGCGTACAGAGTCGGGTGCCGACGTCGTCGTCGCGGATGCGATCGAGAACATTCCGTCGACCGCGCTTCGCTTGGTCCGCCGCATGGCACCCTGGTTACTCAAGCCGGGACTGAAGCTTGCCGGGTTCCGCGACGTGATGTCGGGCCTATACGCCATTCGCCTCATCACCCTCAAGCACTGCTTGCAGGACCAGCATCAGCCTCTGCTCGAGACCGGCGGCGAATGTGCCAACGCCGAGTTGGTGGCCCGTGCAGCCCGAGCCGCTCGGCAGATCACCGTGGTTCCCGTCTCAGCGAGTCCCGGTCCCTCAACGGGCAAGAGGTGCAAGCCTACCATACTGGCACTCAATCTTCTTCTCGCCGGCCGTAGGCTCCAGGTTCCTGCCGCCGAGGCCACGGTTCAGAGGGCATCGTGACGCAGTTTTGGCAAGCATGGTTGTTCCTGTTGTTGGGGGTTACCCCGCTTTGGGCGCAGTCCGAGATGGACGTATTGCCGGACTCGGCCGCAAACCCACCGTTCCCCGTGGGCGAAACGCTATTGTATGAGGCGAAATTCGGTCTGTTCAAAGTTGGCAAGGGCATGATGTACGTAGCGGGGATTGACACCGTGCGCGGAGTCCCGTCGCTACACGTGCTCTTCGTGCTCAGAGGAGGACCCGTGTTTTACAAATTGGATGACCGTATGGACTCGTGGATCGGCATTCCCGACTTCAACTCACGACGGTTCGTACAAGACTTCCACGAAGGTGGTAGCTACCGGCACACCGAGTGGGATATCTACCCCGACTCGGGTTACTACCGGCAAGATGGCATCGATTCGACCATGGTGACGTCAGATTCGCCACTCGACGACTACGCGTTCTTCTACTTCGCCCGAACGCTCGATCTTGCCGTGGGGGAAACCTACGAATTCAACCGATACTTCCGGCCCGACCGCAATCCGGTCGTCCTCAAGGTGCTGGAGAAGGACACCTTGGATTTACCGGCTGGAACGTTCCCCACCATCGTTGTTCATCCCATAATCCAGGGACGAGGCATTTTGGCTGAGAGCAGAGAAGCGAGGATGTGGATCAGCGACGACGACCGACGACTCATGGTGCAGTTGCGCGTGAAGTTTTCATCGTTTGCCATCACACTGCGCCTGACCGACATTACAGAAGAGCCCCCCGCCAACATGTTGAGTGTCAATGCAGGGGGCAGCAAGAAAAACTAGGTTCGGGTCCGGCCCGATCTACTCGGGAGCGTCCGGCTCTCCCCGAATTGTCTCACGGACGCTGCGCGCCGCCGATGGACTGACCAATTTGAGAACAAGATAGAACGCGAAGCCGATAGCGGCAAACCATAGTAGTGACATGAAGAGGGAAACGGCAAAGCCGATCAAGCCAAGTACCAACTTCAAGGCTATGATGCCGATGATCGCCAGAACGGAATAACCGACTATTGTCCGAATCATTGACTCGCTCCTACCTTTCCTTGTCCGTTAGTCCCTACGAAGCAATGTTTCACAAAGTTTCGTCTGGATCCAGAGATGCCATCACCTGACGTCATCGTAGTAGGCGGCGGCGTGATCGGGGCCGCGTGCGCACGATCGCTCGCTCACGACGGCCTGGCCGTAACCGTGATAGAGGCCGGGCCCAAGTCGGGCACTGCCTCTATTGCCGCCGCCGGCATGCTTGCGCCGCTCGCCGAGACCGTGGCCGAAGACCCGCTGCTAGGCCTGGGGGTGCGCGCACGCGATCTCTATAACGAACTCGCGCCCCAACTGCTGGAAGAAACAGGTATAGATATCGGACTGTGGACGGGGGGGATTCTCCAGGTGACTTTCCGCAAAGCCGACGCGGCGGCGGCCAGGAGCGAAATCGCTTGGCAACGCCAGAGCGGGTTCCGGGCCGAGTGGTTGTCGGCAGAAGAACTGCAGAAACATGCTCCTGGTGTCTCGCAAGATGCCATCGGGGCGGCTCTGGCCCCTGAGGATGGTGGACTCGAGCCTCTGGCCCTGCTGGATGCCCTCATGAAGAGTGCCGAATTGAAGGGCACGACCCTTGTTCGGGGCGAGTCCGTGCAAGAAGTGCTCAGAAGCGACGCCCGAGTCACAGGCGTTCGCACCTCCAACCAGACATACCGCTCGGGGGACGTCGTAGTCGCAGCGGGGGCGTGGTCGGGCCGGATCACCGGGCTGCCGCGGCCACTCTCCGTGGAGCCGGTCCGGGGACAGATGGCTGCCGTCGACTGGCCCACCGACGAACCGCCGGCAATCGTCTACGGAGCCGGTGGATACGTCATGCACCGCCAGCACGAGGCGATAGTCGGCTCGACCATGGAATACGCGGGGTTCGACGCCAGTGTCACCACTGCGGGATTGCAGCATCTCTCTCGCACCATGGGCCGGCTGTATCCCGTCCTGACAGGCGTTGAGTTCAAGCGAACCTGGGCCGGATTCAGACCGGGCACGCCGGACGGCCGACCTATCGTGGGGCCCGACCCGGATGTCACCGGCCTGTGGTACGCAACCGGACACGGGCGAAACGGGATACTCCTGGCCGGCCTAACCGGCGAACTGCTCGCCCAACTCCACTCGGGCACGCCAACCGACCTGGATCTCAGCGCGATCGATCCAGCACGGTTCTGGTCGTCATAACAGCGCGACACAAATCACTTCATCCGCCATCAGCAAGCGCCACCGAACAACGAACTTTTCAACCATTTGGTTGAGAAACTGACGTAAGTGCCTGGAATAGCGTAACTCCTGTGACTATGTTTCGATTTCATGGAACTCATTCAACTGACCTCCCGCCGCCGGGAATCTGCGTCACCCGCGCGCCCGCGGAAGCCTCCGTGGCTCAAAGTCAGGGCTCCTGGCGGAGAGAACTACGCGGAAATCCGCAGCCTGATGCGCGAGCTCCGGCTCCACACGGTGTGCGAGGAAGCCCGCTGCCCCAACGTGGGCGAATGCTGGCAGCACCGGGCGGCGACATTCATGGTGCTGGGAGACGTTTGTACCCGCAACTGCGCCTACTGCGCGGTGACTCACGGGACACCGGCCCAGTACGACCCCGAGGAACCGGCGCGGCTTGCTGAAGCAGTTACTCAAATGAGGCTGGAGCATGTTGTCATTACCAGCGTCGACCGCGACGATCTGCCCAACGGGGGTGCTGAGTTATTCGCCGGATGTGTGAGAGAGATCCGGAGACGATTGCCAAGTACGTCCGTGGAGCTTCTGATACCGGATTTCAAGGGGTCGGAGCGGGCTTTGGAGATAGTGCTCGAGGCGGAACCGGACATTTTGAATCACAACCTCGAAACCGTCGACCGCCTGTATCCGTTGGTCCGGCCGGGAGGCGGCTACCGCCGTGCGCTGCGGCTGCTTGCCAAAGCCAAGGAACTGCATCCTGGGCAACTGACCAAATCCGGTATCATCTGTGGGATGGGTGAGGAGTGGGACGAGCTTCTTGGAGCGATGGGTGATCTTCGGAACGCGAACGTAGATATCATCACGTTGGGACAGTACCTCCGACCCTCCGGGTCTCACCTGGCGGTGGCACGCTATTACACGCCTGCTGAGTTCGCCAGGCTCGCTACCGAGGGCCGGAAGATCGGATTTCGACATGTCGAGGCGGGCCCTCTCGTGCGCTCTTCCTATCATGCGTGGGATCAGGTACAACAGGCAACGGCAACCGTATGACGCAGAGCCCCAGTGGAGCGAATCGATGGTACAGCCGGCGGTAGTCGCGCTCGACACGGAGCAGCGGGAGTTTTACCGGGAACTCCTCAGGCGCATGATGTTGATCAGGCGCTTCGAAGAGCGTACCGGGGAAGCATACGCCCAGGGTCAGATCGGCGGTTTCTGTCACCTTTATATCGGTCAGGAAGCGGTGGCGGTGGGATCGATGGCTCCACTCGGGGACGATGACTACGTGATGACCAGCTACCGTGACCACGGTCAAGCCCTTGCCCGCGGTCTTACGGCTCGCGAAGTGATGGCGGAGTTGTGGGGCAAGGCGACGGGATGTTCGCGCGGCAAAGGTGGCTCGATGCATCTATTCAGCGTCGAACACAACTTTTTGGGTGGGCACGCGATCGTCGGCGGCCATATACCGTTGGCAACGGGAGCCGCGTTTGCGATTCGGTATCGAGACACTAACCAAGTAGCCGTCTGTTACTTCGGAGAAGCGGCCGTAAACAATGGGGCGTTCCACGAAGCACTGAACATGGCAGCACTCTGGAAGCTTCCGGCGGTCTTCATTTGTGAGAACAACCGCTACGGCATGGGCACCGCACTGGAGCGGGCGTCCGCCGTCTACGACGTGGCGGCGCGGGCGTGTTCGTACGATATGGAAGCCGTGACCGTGGACGGCATGGACGTGCTGGCGGTATATGAAGCGATGCAGCATGCTGTGCAGCGCGCAAGATCGGACAAGCTGCCGACGTTACTGGAAGTCCGGACTTATCGATTCATGGGTCACTCGATGTCGGACCCGATCCACGGACACTACCGGACGAAGGATGAGATCGAAGAGCAGAAGAAGCGCGATCCGATTGCCACGTTCCGCGAGCGTCTGCTTGCAGATGGCCTGATTACGGAAGACGAATGCAAGGAAATAGAGCAGTCCGTCACCGACGAAATAGCAGATGCCGTCGCATTCGCGGAGCAAAGTCCCGAGCCGGAACTGAACGAACTCTACACGGACGTATACGCGAATTGAGAATGCAGACTATCACCTATCGCGACGCTCTGAATCAAGCTCTTGGAGAGGAGATGCGCCGTGACCCCGACGTCTTTCTCATGGGCGAGGAGGTTGGAGTATACCAGGGCGCTTACAAGGTTAGTCGTGGGCTGCTCGAGGAGTTTGGAGAGAAGCGGGTGGTTGACACTCCAATCACAGAACTGGGGTTCACGGGTGTAGGCATTGGCGCCGCGATGGCGGGACTGCGGCCGGTCATTGAGTTCATGACGTTCAACTTCGCGCTCCTCGCGCTGGATCAGATAGTCAACTCTGCGGCCAAGATGCTGTACATGTCCGGCGGGCAGATCCCGATACCAATTGTGTTCCGCGGTCCCGGAGGTGCAGCACTTCAGCTCGCAGCACAACACTCGCAGGCATTTGATAGCTGGTACGCACACATCCCGGGATTGAAAGTCGTGGCGCCGTCGACAGCGTACGATGCCAAAGGCCTCTTGAAAGCTTCCATCCGAGACGACAATCCGGTCGTGTTCCTCGAAGGTGAAATGATGTACAATGCCAAAGGCGCCGTTCCCGAGGATGAGTATACGATCCCACTGGGTCAGGCCGACATCAAGAGAGAGGGCACAGACGTAACCATCGTGAGCTACGGGAAGACCGTGCCAGTCGCTCTCAAGGCTGCTCAGCAGATTTCGGACCAACTGGAGATCTCCGCTGAAGTTGTCGACTTGCGCACTATCCGACCCTTGGACGACCAACTGTTGATCGAGAGCGTTCAGAAGACCAATCGCTGTGTCGTAGTTGAAGAGGGCTGGCATTTTTGTGGAGTCGGGGCACAAGTGGCCGACACGATCCAGCTGGGGGCGTTCGACCATCTGGATGCGCCCATTATACGGATCACGCAGGCTGACACCCCCATGCCCTATAACAGGCGACTGGAGAAAGCGGCGAAGCCCAATCCGGGACAAATCATCGACGCCGTGAAAAAAGTTACGTACCGGAACTGACTGAACCGCGATCCGATTCTATGGCAACCAAGATATATATGGAAGCGCTTTCGCCCACCATGGAGGAGGGGCGTGTAGTCACCTGGCTCAAGAACGAAGGGGATTCGGTCGCAGAGGGAGACGTGTTGGCCGAGGTGGAAACTGACAAGGCCATCATGGAACTCCAGGCGCGGGGAGAAGGTGTGCTCCGGCGCGTACTCGCCGGCGAGGGGACCACCGTCAACGTCGGTACTGTCATCGGAATCATTGCGGGGCCAGACGACGACATCGCTGGGCTTCTAGGGCCCGACGATGGGAACGGCAAGGCACGCGAAGTCACCGAGGCGCCACCGATACCCACCAAGCCCAGTTCCCAGATAGACTCCGCCGGTGATGTAATGAAGTCTTCACCTCTGGCGCGCCGTCTAGCACGCGAGTTGGACGTGGATTTGGCGTCGGTGACCGGAACGGGGCCGGGTGGACGAATAATCAAACGAGACATTGAGACCTTGTCGCGTGGTGCCGCACCGGTTCGCGCGGCCGTGCCGGCCAGCGGGTTCGAGGACGTTCCACTTACCCAGATACGCAAGACGATCGCCTCCCGTCTCACTGAGTCGCTCGGCCCCATCCCCCATTTCTTTCTCACGGCCGAGATCGACATGGAGCGCGTGGCAGATGCGCGAGCGGCATTATTGGCCAAGAATGATGAACCGAGGATTTCTTTCAACGACATAATTATCAAAGTCGTTGCCGAGGGTCTCCGCCAACATCGGTCGTGTAATGCGTGGTGGCAGGGAGATCACATTCGCTATTTCAACGACGTGCATATCGGAATGGCGGTGGCGGTCAATGACGGACTCATCACTCCCGTGATTCGCAACGCACATCTCAAGTCACTGCGCGAGATAGCCGCCGACGCTCGAGATCTCGCTGCTAGAGCGAGAGAACGGAGACTGCGACCGGACGAGTATACCGGTAGTACGTTCTCGGTCTCGAATCTCGGCATGTTGGGTATAGACGATTTCACGGCGGTCATCAATCCGCCCGAAGCGGGGATCATAGCCATTGGCGCGATGACCCAACGACCCGTCGTAGTGAACGGAGAAGTCACGGTCCGGAGGCGCCTCAAGATCACGATGAGTTGTGATCACCGCGTGATAGACGGAGCAACCGGCGCCAGGTTTCTCCAGACGGTAAGGCTCATGCTGGAGAACCCGCTGGCAATAGTCTGGTAACGTCTCCGGAGCGTCAAGTTCTGACCCTTAGGCTCAACTAGGATTCAATTGTGGCTAACAACTTCGACGTCATAGTGCTCGGTGGAGGACCTGCAGGATATGTCTGTGCGGTACGTGCGGCACAGCTTGGCCTGAATACGGCTGTCATCGAGCGGGAAAAACTCGGCGGCGTTTGTGTGAACGTGGGTTGCATACCCAGCAAGGCATTGCTCCACAGCGCGTATGTCGCAAATCTCATCAAGCGCGATGCCAAGGCACTCGGCATCAATGTTGGAGAAGTGGCACTGGATTTTGCGGCCGCCGTGAAGCATTCGAGACAGGTCAGCGACCAGAACTCCATGGGCGTTGGATTCCTACTGAAGAAAAACAATGTGACGGTGATCGGCGGCGCAGGGACATTGCTTTCCGCCAAGAAGGTACAAGTGGGAAACGACACATACTCGGCTTCAAAGGCGGTAGTACTGGCCACGGGCAGTCGGGTCAAAGGCATTCCGCAAATCGGACTGGAGATAAACAAGCGCTCGGTAATCTCGTCCGACGAGGCACTGTTCCTCCAGGAGGCACCCGCCTCCTTGGCGATAGTGGGCGCGGGAGCGGTTGGCATGGAGTTCGCCGATGTCTTCAGTGCATTCGGGTCGGCGGTCACGGTCATCGAAGCATTGCCACGCATTCTCCCCAATGAGGACGCCGACGCGGCAGCATTGCTGGCAAAGAGCTTCAAGAGAAGAAAGATCGTCACTCTGGCCGGCGCAACAATTAAGTCAGCGAAAGTCTCCGATGACAGCGTCACCTTGGAGATCGAGCGGGGGGGGAATATCCAAACTGTCGAGGCCGACAAAGTTCTCATGGCGGCGGGTCGCGCTATCAACATTGAGAATATCGGCCTGGAGCAGGTCGGCGTCGAACTCACGGAGCAGGGGTTCATCAAAGTCAATTCGAGCCTCGAGACAACTGCCGATGGCGTATACGCCATTGGCGACGTAGCAGGACCTCCGATGCTTGCGCATAAGGGTAGTCGGGAAGGAACGCTGGTTGCCGAAGTGATCGCGGGCCGAACACCCCATGCCATAACGTACGACAACATCCCCAGTGTCACATACTGTCACCCGGAGGTGGCGAGCATCGGGTTGACTGAAGATCAGTGTAAGGAACGAGAACTGAACTATACCATCGGCAAGTTCCCCCTTACGGCCAACGGACGTGCTCGGGCCAGTCGAGAGACCGACGGTTTCGTCAAGATCATCTGTGACAAGAAATATGGTGAGATCCTTGGCGCACACATCGTAGCATCTCACGCGAGCGAGTTGATCCACGAGCTGGCTGTAGCGCGGGAGAACGAGTACACCATCGAGGAAGTCGAGCTCGCAATACATGCACATCCCACCCTGTCAGAAGCGGTTGCGGAGGCTGCACTCGACTCGCTGGGAAGAGCGATACACATCTGAGAACGTGAGGGCTACCAACGACCCAGTCGCGTTGGCATTGGCAAGCCTGATAGCCGGCGCGGCAACAGGCGCCACAATCATTACTGCCGGGCTAATCACACTCCGATCGCTGTCCGGAGGAGAGGGAGCTTCGCAACAGGTACCGTCGCAACTGACCGCATTAGATATCGTGCTCCAGGCATCTCTGCTGACAGGAGTGATAGCGGCTGCCGCTACGGCCTGGCTTCTGACACGCGCCATCCAGGACTACTATCGTCGCGGGATGGTTGCGGCGCTCGGTGTGGTGGGGAACCTCGTTCTGGCCGGCGTCGCTGTGCCGGTCGATGTGGCGGGACACAGGGCCGGTCTTGCAGTGTACCTGCTGCTCCTCATCCTCCTCACAGGTTACTCGATGCGTAAGGCCCGCGCCGCCGCCGCCTCATGAGCAGTGAACTCAACGTCGTCGGTCTCGGAAGAATGGCATATTCCGAAGCTCTGGGAATCCAGCGGTCTCTGGCCCAGAGCCGAATCGACCACTCTCTGGAACGTGACACCCTCTTGCTGGTAGAGCACCCGCCTGTCATCACGCTGGGCCGGAATTTCAAAGAAACGAGCCTGCCAACTCCCCGGGAGGAACTCCGGAACCGCGGCATCGAGGTGTTCTCGATCGACCGGGGCGGTGACGTCACGTTTCACGGCCCCGGTCAACTCGTAGGATATCCCATCTATGACTTGACCGAGCATCGGCGAGATCTTCACTGGTTCCTGCGGCAGCTGGAGACCGCCCTCATGCGTGCACTTTCCGAGTTGGGCGTGAGGTCGGAGCGCAATGAGGGCTACACGGGCGTGTGGACGGCGGACCGCAAGATTGCGAGCATCGGCATCCACGTCAAACACTGGGTTACGTGGCATGGCTTTGCGCTCAACGTGCTGACCGATCTTTCCTATTTCGAACTGATGGAGCCTTGCGGCATGGCGGACGTCGTCATGACAAGTGTGGCGCGTGAGTTGGGAGCGATAGCGCCGCGAGACATTTGGGGACGCGCCTTAGACAGCGTGATTCTTGGGTTTTCGGAAACGTTTGGGCAACGCCCCCAAATGACGGAGCTGCAAACCGTGTTGGATTCGGCTGCCGCAGCTAACTCACCTGCGCGCCCATCAACTCCATAAACCGTCCGAACACCCTAACACCGTTCAGAAACTGATCCACACCTATTTTTTCATTGGGCGCGTGGAGACCGTCATCCGGCAATCCGATACCGCTCAGTATGACCGGTGCGCCTGCCTTGGCCAGCGCGGGAACTACCGGAATCGAACCGCCCGAGCGGATAGACACCGGACTCCGACCCTCGACTTCGCGAAATGCGCGATCTATCAGGGCAAACGGTGCCGCAGACGTGTCTACCTGGACCGGATCGGCGCCGTGCACGAAGGTGACCGCAACATCCGCATACTTTGGCGCCACCGCTTTGACCGCGGCTTTCAGCTGACGCTGCACGGTCTTCCACTTCTGGTTGGGTACTAGCCGCAGGCTCACCTTGGCCATTGCAACAGCCGGTATGACCGTCTTCGCACCCTCGCCAACAAATCCGCCCACTATTCCATGGATGTCCAACGTCGGCAGTCCCCACATGCGTTCGAAAACAGAATAGCGCGCGAGCCCCGTCAGAGCTTTGGCACCCACTTCGTCCTTCAAGAATTTGCGGGGCTTGAACGGCAGTTTACTCCATCCATTCCGCTCCTTCTTCGGGGGCCTTGCGACTGCTTCGTATAGACCCGGTACCAAGATGCGACCTGTAGGACTCTTGAGTTTGGAGAGGATCCGCACCAGCGCTTCGTGTGCATTGGGCGCGACTCCCCCGTAAAGACCTGAGTGCAGATCCGCTTTCAACGTCCGAGCGGTGATTTCCGCGTAACAAAGCCCTCTTAGCGCCGTCTCGACCGCGGGGTAGCCGGGCGCATAGTAAAGCATATCGGAAATCAGCACGGCGTCCGCCTCAGTGAGCTCCGGTCGACGGTCGAGCAGGTCGAACAAAACTTCGCTGCCGGATTCTTCCTGCCCCTCGACTAGAAAGCGCACGTTGACCGGCGGTTGACCATTTCCACTCACGGCTTCGAAGGCTTTGACGATCGAAAATACCTGGCCTTTGTCGTCTGTAGCGCCCCGAGCGTAGAGATTGCCGTCCCGGATCGTGGGATCGAAGGGAGCCGACTTCCAGAGCTCGACTGGATCGGGTGGCTGCACGTCGTAGTGCCCGTAGACCAGCAGTGTGGGTCGCCCTGCCCGATGGGGACCCTCAGCATAGACGACAGGGTGTGTATCGCTCGCCAAGAGCTCCGCCTTGGAACAGCCGATGGCCTTGAAATGGTCGACCAACCATCGAGCCGCTACACGACAGTCCGCATCATGGGACGGATCTGTGGAAATACTCGGGATACGAAGAAGGTCCCTCAGTTCACTCAGCATCCGGGAGCGCTGTGATCGCACATACGAATCCAGATTAGCCATGGCTAGATAATACCTCATGCCTTGCGTCGCCGGTACTCCTCGCACCATTCTTCCAACCGGACGACAACTTCATGGACGGCTCTATGACCCAGTCAGTGTTAGACAGAACCTCGATGACGACGCGTGCTATCGTGCGCAGCCAGTTCGACTTCGCCGCCGATCTCTTGGAGTTACCGCCGTTCATGCGGAGGCTGCTAACCCAGCCGTTTCGCTCGGTTACGGTCGAGGTCCCGGTTCGTATGGATGACGGGTCGCTCGAACTGTTTCAAGGATACCGGGTTCAGCACAACGGGGCCCGCGGGCCATGCAAGGGCGGGATACGGTATCACGCCGAGGCGGACGGGAACGAAGTGTTGGGCCTTGCAACGACTATGACTTGGAAGACGGCTCTAGCTCAAGTGCCATTCGGTGGAGCCAAAGGCGGTATACAAGTCGATCCACACAGACTTTCGCGGCGCGAACTGGAGGCACTGACCCGATCTTTCACGAGCAGGATATCAATCGTGCTTGGTCGTTATCGTGATATTCCGGCTCCGGATATGGGAACCAACGCCCAGGTAATGGCGTGGATGCTGGACGAATACTCCAAGAGAATGGGGTACACGCCCGCGTGCGTTACCGGTAAGCCCGTGTCGTTGGGAGGGTCGCTCGGTAGGGAAGAGGCAACCGGCCGAGGTGTCGCATACTCGATGCAGCTATACTCCCGAGATTACGGAGTGCCTATCAAAGGCGGACGCGTAGTCGTTCAAGGATTCGGGAACGTCGGGGCCCACTTGTGCCGCCTGGTTCACGAGCAAGGAGCCAAAGTGGTGGCGATTTCGGATGTAGGCTGTGGGCTATACAATGATGGCGGCCTGGACATTCTGAGTTTGTTTCAACATTGCTATATCGAGCGGAAACCGGTAGGAGACTTTCAGGGCGGTGGCGACAAGATTACAAACGATGAATTGTGGAACATCTCCTGTGACTGGCTAGTGCCAGCCGCGCTGGGAAGCGTGATCACCAAGGAAAAAAACGCATCCTCCATCGATTGCAAGGTAGTGGTGGAAGCCGCAAACAGTCCTGTCACCCCGATCGCAGACAGGATTCTCGAGAACCGTGGCATCCTTGTACTACCGGACTTCCTGGTGAACGCAGGTGGCGTAATAGTGAGCTATTTCGAGTGGGTTCAGAACCTCCAGCAGCATCCATGGACGCTGGACATGGTTAGAAGTGAACTAGAACAGAAGATGCTCGTGGCTTACGAGAGCGTCCGCGATATCACGGAAAAGAATGGCGTTCCATGGAGGACAGCCGCCTACATGATAAGTCTCGCAAGAGTTGCCGAAGCCGAGAGGTTACGGGGACACGCAGACGAGAACGGAGACACCCAATAGGCTAGATCACCAGTCTCAGGCCGAAGTGATGTGCCGTGTCCATGAACACGTCGTTGTCCTGAAACGCCCAGTCCAACGCCACGTTCCTCAGCATGAGAGAGGCGCCAAAGGTGAACTCGGACAAGTTGGTGCCTGAGGGCCTGGCTTTGAACCCGGCCCGTCCGATTACCCCAATCCCACGCGTCACGATTCCCGCCTCTCCCCCCAACACCAGCCGCGACCCTCGATCTTCCGGCCACTGTATCTCCACGGTACTCATGAGCCGCACCGCGTCTCTGGGATCCAAGTAGTTCATGGTAAATCCCAGCCGGGTCAGTCGCGGCATGTCCAGGACCGAGTTGTTCTTCCAATTGCCACCGATATTCTGCACCGAGAAGCCCAGCGCGGCGATATCGAAGACCGCAATCGCAAACCCTGCGTCGGCGCTAAACGCCTCGTCCTGAGCTGCATCTACCGAGCGGCGAACGTATTTCGCGCTGCCCCCGAACGCTATCATACCAAATCGATACACCCCGGAGCCCACGGTACCCACCTCAGTCGCATCAGCGTTTGGCACCACCCCACTGCCCAGGTAGCGAACCGGATCGGATCCGAGATCCATGTATTCTACACCGAACCCCAGGTCGAACTGCCGGAGACGGAGACCTATGGATGCCGACGAGAGAGATCCACCGAACGGCGTGGTTCGATAGCTGCCTTCCAATCCGATATGCCTCAGCGTCGCAAGGCCTGCCGGATTACTGAAGACGGCCCCGGAGAATCCGACCAGCGCGGCCCCAGCTCCCTGCATACCGGCGCTGCGCACGGAAGGCGTCATCGATAACACGAACGGGCGACCGGGACGCTCAATCTGCGCACTCGCGATATCCGTGACACTTGCCGCCAGCGTCACGGTCACCACAGTCGCAATCTGAAAAGATCTACCCGGCCGTTGGTGTCGCACCTAGCGAGTCCGCAGCACGTTCAACCTCGGGACGGCAGTCCCTGTTAGCTCGTTTCCATTGGGATCGGTGAGTCGCACCGAGAATCCACGCTGGCCAGGTGCCTGCTGGACCAGGAAGTACTCACCAGACCCTCCCGCAATGGTACCACTCACGTTGAAGGTGCCGCCTTGGAACTCCAGCGGCACGATCGGAAACGGAACGTCAAAAAGAGTGGAATCTTGGTCATGAAGGGATGCGTACACATCGCGCAGCTTCCAACTCTGATATCGCAGACGCGCCGGCGGAGACAGGCCTGGGAGATCCGAGGCATAGTTCGCCATGAGCCAGTCGCTCAGAAGACCCGAGATCGGTTCTCCGGTAGCTGCCTCCATGTTCTCCACTCCCCTGCGCCCTGTCTCAGACAGCCGCCTAACAACCTCTGCCCCGAACTGGTCGGCCACCCATCGAACAAAGAGCCAGCTGGCACCGCGTTCCTCGAGCGTGCCACTTCCCGAATCGAAAATCGGCGAGACCGCGCCGGGAGCCTGCAAGTATCGAAACGCGTCCAAAAGATCGCCGATCGCAAATGACGTGAACCTGCTTTGATCACCCGCAGCTTGGAAGTGAAAAGCCCCCAGCTCCTCGGCCAAGTGGGACATGGCCTCATTCAGCCACGTTGCCTCGGTGTTCCCAGCCCTGAGAAGCACATGTTGGTAAAAATTGATCATGTGCTGGAACTCGTGAACCAACGTGACGGGCACCAACCGCAACACTCTCTCCTTCGTCAATTCGCAAGTTACGGTCCCATTGGGATCGGGCACCATCGCATAAAAGATTTCGGCCTTGTTGGAACGAGAATCCTTTTTGGCCGCAGGATCTATGTCGAAGGCGAAGAAAAAACCCGTTACGATAGCCAGTTCACATTCTGTCTTGGGAGTGAGCCCATTTACCTTGGGTGAGAATAGAATCAGCACCCTGCCGTTCCGGTCGATGTCTGATTCCGCACCGAACGCCCGCGTGTCCACTCCGTAAAGGTCGTCATCGAACAAGCGACCGAGATCCTGGAACTCCTTTGCGGTAAACCCGCCAGAAGGAGCAGCCTTGTCTTGATAAACCACGGCTCTCGCACCGACATACATCACCTCAGCTTGGACCTCGGGGAAGTCATCGATCGTGCGGCAGCTGGCCGTGGAACAGACCCGGAACTTCTTGGTATCTCCGACCGAGACATTCGCCGCGATCGGGGCCGCTGCCGGCGCAGCCCTCGGTGCCTCCCGCGGAACGCCTACGAGGTCACGTTCCCACTCGCGTAGAAACTCGTGAAACCGTGCGGCGGAGGTCGGTGGGCTCCTCCGGAACCTCCGCACCGTGACAGGAGAGCCTGCCGAATCGCCCATCAGCCGGAACGATACCGGAGTATTCGACTCATCGGCCTGCGGTACCATCAGGTACTCGGCGCCCGAGGGACCAGCGTCTGGGAAGGTTGCGCACCCGCCCAACGACGTTGAGAGAGCGGAAACGCGTTCACCGACCCCGAGACGCAGCGTGGTGTTTGACGCCTGATAGGTCCCGGACAACGCGGGCGAGCTGGCGAGACCAACCCGGGCCGTGATCGAGACCGGCCCCGGGACGAGGCACTTGGGAACCGTTGCCAAGAGTCCCGTCTGAGTCACCGATACACCAATCACCTCGGCTAGAACGCCGCCGATCTCCACCTGAACGGAATCAGTGAGCATACTGCCACTTACTACGATCGTATCGCCACCACCAAAGACTGTGGGGGAGACGCTGCTCAAGCTTGGCGGGGCGACGGCTCGGGCCGAAAACTGGACCCTGACCGCAGGTTTACGTGAGAGGCTCGCCTGGACCGCGTAGCTTCCCTCCGTCGGCCCCAGCGTCAAGAACACCTTGGCCTGCCCCGTACCGTCGGAAACAGTGACCGTGTCCGACAGGAGAGCTCCTTGCCCCTCGGTCACCTCCCATAACACCTCTCCCCGCGGTAGTGGATTCGCGACGGCATCCCGGACCACGACGGTCAGCGGCACGTCAAGCCTATTGCCCGCTGTGGCCCGCTGTTGGTCCCCATCGGCTACCTTGGTCATGCTCTCGGCCTGCGGCAGATTGTTGTCCCCACCCCCACATGCGCCGAGCAGCAGGCTTGCACAGACGACTAAGATTCCACCTGGTCTAGGCTTCACCGCTCCTCCTATTGAACGTTCGCTTCCCCATAGGAATCCGGGAATGGGAGATTGCGTTCCGGAATCACACTCGTGCCGCCGGTGTGGACTGTGAGCGGCAGCAGTTCACCCGCCGCCGCACGCAACCCGTAAACCCCGGTTATATAGTAACATAGGGCATTCTGAGCTGTTTTGACAACGCCCGGTAGCAGCGGTAGCTTACACTATGTGACAGCAGAAACCTCCGTCTACGTGGTGGTGCGGCCAGGGCCATCGGCGACCACCGAGCCACCTTGCTCATCCTGCGTTGGGCTTAATGGCACCCGTTTGCGGCTATTAGACCCGATGAAAACATGAGCTTCGCACACCTACATACCCATTCGGAGTACTCGCTGCTCGACGGGGCATGCCGCATTCCCTATCTCGTCAAGAAGATCGGCGAATTGGGCATGGACAGCCTGGCCGTAACGGATCACGGTAACCTCCACGCTGCCTGGAGGTTCTACGAGGAGGCAAGGGCACAGCGGATCCGGCCTATCATAGGGTTCGAGGCTTACATGTCGTTCGGACCCCGGCAGGCACGGGAGAAGCCCGCTGATGCACCGGCCCAGTATTCCCATCTGGTGCTGCTTGCAAAGAATCGTAAGGGCTATAAGAACCTCATTCGCCTCTCCTCCATCGGGTTCCTAGAGGGGTTTTACCGTAGGCCGAGAATAGACAAGGAAGTCCTGGCCCAATACAGTGACGGAATCATTTGCCTCGCCGCCTGTCTCTCGGGTGAGATCTCGCTATGGCTGAGGCGTCATGACATAGCCCAGGCCCGGCAGTCCGCTGAGTGGTTTACGCACACATTTGGACCCAACGGGTTTTGGCTCGAGGTACAAGATCACGGCATAGCGGATGAGCGAGTGGTTAGCCAGGGGATGTTCCAACTGGGTGAAGAGCTTGGCTTGCCTATCGTGGCAACCAACGACGCGCACTACCTGGAACGAGCCGACCACGAAGCCCACGACTGCCTGCTGGCCATCGGAACCGGCAAGGATCTGGATGACCCGAAGCGGTTCCGGTTCTACGGCCAGGAAAGCTACGTCAAGTCGGAAGCGGAAATGGCCGAGCTGTTTCCCGATCGTCCGGATATCCTGGAGAATACGCAGCACGTCGCCGACTTGTGCGAGTTCGATTTTGAAAAGCGGTACTTTGTTCCGGAATTCCCCCGCCCCGCAGAGTCCAAGTCGGAAGATGATCTTCTCATCGAACTCGCCATCCGGGGGGCGGAGGACCGCTACTGCAAACCTCTCACACCAGAGGTGCGGCGGCGGCTCGACTACGAGCTGGAAACTATAACCCGATTGGGTTATTCCGGTTACTTCCTGATTGTCCACGATTTCATAAAAGCTGCCCGTGAGCGCGGAATCCCTGTGGGACCGGGTCGTGGTTCAGCTGCCGGTTCGTTGGTCGCTTACGCCTTGCGGATAACCGACGTCGACCCGCTGGAGTTCGATCTTCTATTCGAAAGGTTTCTCAATCCCGACCGGGTTTCGATGCCGGACATCGACGTGGATTTCTGTTTTGAGCGGCGGTGGGAGGTTATCGAGTACGTACGTGAGCGCTACGGTAGGGAGAGCGTCGGTCAGATCATTACGTTCGGGACGATGAAAGCTCGTGCAGCGATCCGTGACATTGCGAGGGTCTTGCGCGTGAGTGCCACCGATGCCGACAAGATTGCAAAGCTCATACCCACAGGGCCGGCCTACTCTCTTTCAGTGGCCGAGGCCTCGCAGAAGGTTCCCGAAATCCAAGAGCTGTCGCAGGAGAACGATACCATAGGGCGCCTCTTGTACCTGGCCGAGCGCGTCGAAGGTTTATCGAGACACGCATCGGTACACGCTGCAGGGATAGTAATCGCCCCGGGACCGCTCCAGGAGTATGTGCCGGTCTGCACTCAACCTCAGCGCAGCGGCAATTCGGGGGCCAATGGTAAAGACACTCTGATCACTCAATTCGACATGGTCAGTCTGGAAAAGATTGGCATGTTGAAGATAGACTTTCTCGGGCTCAAGACTCTGACGGTCATCCAGGATGCGGTGGAGATGATCCACCAGCGCCATGGAGTGGAGGTCGATTTCGACGAAATAGATCTCGATGATCCCAAGGTCTACGAAATGTTGCGGGAAGGTCGTACTGCAGGGATGTTCCAATTCGAGTCGCCACTAGGAACAGACATCTTGCGGCAACTCCAGACCGACAGATTCGACGATCTCGTGGCAACCAACGCGTTGGTCAGACCGGGCCCGCTGGATTCCGGCATGCACCAAGTGTACATCAGACGGAAGCGTGGAGAGGAAGCGGTTCGCTACCCTCATCCGGCGCTCGAAGAGATCCTGAAACCCACATACGGCGTCATTCTGTACCAAGAACAAGTGATGCGTATCGCCCACGTGCTTGCGGGATTCACACTGGCTGAAGCGGACGTCTTGAGAAAGGCGGTAGGTAAGAAGGATGCTGTACTGATCGAGCGAGAACTGCTTCGATTCGTGGAGCGCTGCGTGGAGCGTGGCCACACCCGGAGAGCGATCGAAGACATTGCTGCACAGATCAAGACATTTGGACGCTATGGATTCAACAAATCGCACTCTGTGGCATACAGCATTATCTCGTTCCGAACCGCGTGGCTCAAAGCTCATTATCCGGCTGAGTTCATGGCCGCACTCCTGTCGTCAGAGATCGGGGATACGGGCAAGGTCGTCTCGTACATAAACGAGGCACGTGACCTGGGACTGGAAGTCCTACCACCATCGGTCGATGAATCGGGACTGAAATTCACTGTCACCGGAGACTGCGACATCCGATTCGGGCTGGGCGCCGTCCGGAATGTGGGACGTGGCGCGATCGAGTCGATCATAGCCGCCCGGGAGAGGTGGGGTCAGCACCAGAGCTTGGCGGAGTTCTGCGAGAGAGTGGACTTGCGACTGTGCAACAAGAGGGTGTTGGAGTCACTCATAGCTGCCGGAGCTCTCGATCACCTCGGTACCCACAGGGCGCAGCTTGCTGCCGCCATCGAGCCCGCGTTTGCTGAGGCCCAACTCCGACAGATGGAGCGAGACACCGGCCAAGAGAATCTTTTCGGCGATCGTCCGGAGGAAGTATCAGGACCTACCTCCAAGACGCTGCCCGATGTGCCGGCTTGGACTGAGGCAGAGCGACTTGCCAAGGAAAAGGCTGTGCTCGGATTCTTCATTTCGGGCCACCCGCTGGAACGGTTCCGACACGAGGTACAGCTGTTCGGCTCACGTACGACGGCTACGCTCGGCACATGGAGCGAGCACCAGGTGTCTGCTGGGGTTGTGGTTATCGCGGTCAAGCGCAGGATAAGCCGCAAGACCGGCTCCGAGTACGCGCGCCTTACAGTGGAGGATTTTCACGGCACGGCTGAAGCCTTGGTTTTTCCTGACGCATGGAGCAGACTTTCCGACATCATTCAACCCGACTCAGCATTGTTGCTCACCGGCACCTACAGCGCACGGGACCGGGGCGAAGACAAGGCTCCATTCATTGTCGAAGGTGCAGAGCCCCTGGACGGGTTGCGTCGATCGGGCGCCATGGGACTCGAGCTGATCTACAAGGACCCCGACGGAGACATAGCCGATGTGGCCAACGGCATCGTGGCGCTGTGCTCGGCACATCCCGGGCCAGCTCCGGTCTTCGTGGAATGGAGGGCTCCCGACAACGGAACCACCGCGCGGTTCCGCTCCCGGCGAGTTAGTGTACAGTTGGACGACGACTTCTTGAACGCTCTTCGCGAACTCGTGGGGCCGGATCGGGTTAGACTGGTCAAAGCGAAATAGGTATCACATGTCCGCACCCCTGAGCATAGAATTTGAGAAACCGATTGTAGAGCTGGAGCGTCAGATCGCCCATCTAAAGCGTCTTGCCAGAGATCAGCAACTCGACGTGGATGAGGAGATAGCACCCCTCGAGGTCAAACTTTCTGAATTGAGGCGTGACATCTACGAACAATTGACGCCAATGCAGCGAGTGCAAGTGGCACGTCACCCAAACAGGCCGTACACACTCGACTACATCAAGGCCGTGTTCAGTGACTTCATCGAGCTGAACGGTGACAGGCTGTACAAGAATGACCCGGCAATCATCGGTGGCTGGGCGCGGCTCGACGGACGGCCAGTGATGGTTATGGGGCACCAAAAGGGCCGAAATACCAAAGAGAACCTGAGGCGCAACTTTGGAATGCCCCATCCGGAAGGCTACCGCAAGGCCCTGCGTCTGATGCAACAAGCCGAGCGCTTTGAAGCCCCGATAATCACGCTGATAGATACTCCTGGGGCCTACCCGGGTCTCGGCGCTGAGGAAAGGGGTCAGGCGGAGGCAATCGCCCGCAACCTCGAGACGATGGCTACGCTCAAGACACCGATCATATCCGTCGTTACCGGTGAAGGAGGATCGGGAGGCGCCCTAGCG
The DNA here is from genome assembly GCA_046757925.1 of Gemmatimonadales bacterium. Classification (GTDB taxonomy): domain Bacteria; phylum Gemmatimonadota; class Gemmatimonadetes; order Gemmatimonadales; family GWC2-71-9; genus JAZDCZ01. The sequence goes on along the minus strand of JBHHZE010000002.1, from coordinate 18,168 downwards.
CTGGGCTTGTCCGACCGAATTCTGATGCTGGAAAACGCCGTGTACTCAGTTATCTCGCCTGAAGGATGCGCCGCGATCCTGTGGGAAGACTCCAGCCAGAAGGAACGAGCCGCTCAAGCATTGAAACTGACCACCAAAGATCTGCTGGAGTTAGGTGTAATCGACGAGGTCATAGCAGAGCCGGCTGGAGGGGCGCATGCGGATCCGGCGAGAGCCGCCGAAACGCTGAAGGCAGCCCTGGTGACCAACTTGCAGCAACTCCGGGAGATCAAACTGGACAGATTGGTGAAGCTACGGGTCGAGAAATATTTGAACATGGGAAAGTTCCGGGAGGCGTAGTTGCCCGAGTTAGTCGAGGTCCGCTTCAAGGGCAACCGCAGGGAGTTCTTCACCTCCGGCGAAGAAACTGCGCTGACGGTTGGGGATCCCGTAGTAGTTGGGGTCGAGCGTGGACGTGATTTCGGTAGAGTATCTGCAGTAGGTGAGAAGGCTCTACAGAAATGCGGTGGGGGATGTACGGGGTGTGCCTTGGCCGAGTCCCAGGATGTCAGCGGCGAAATCATTCGACAGGCGAGCGATGAGGACAGCCACCTGAGCGACGAACTTCGCAAGGCCGAGAACGATGTTCGCCGCACTGTGATAGAGCGAGTGAAAACGCACAATCTCGTAATGAAGATCTGCGATGCAGAATGGCAGTGGGACAGAAAGAAACTGACGATCTACTTCACGGCCGACAAGAGAGTCGACTTTCGTGCGTTGGTGCGAGATCTCGCGGGGTTGTTTCGCACCAGGATAGACCTGCGACAGATAGGTGCCCGCGATGAGGCCAAGCGGCTCGACGGACTTGGCAGGTGTGGACGGCAATACTGCTGCTCGTCGTGGCTTCCCGAGCTAAAGCCAGTAAGTCTATCGCTGGCCAAGGATCAGCGACTGTCGCTCAACCCATCGCAGATCTCCGGAGGTTGTGGCAGGCTTCTCTGTTGTCTGCGATACGAACACGAGTTCTATGTATCGAGCCGCAAACGCTTTCCAAAGGAAGGCCGTGCGGTAAGGACTCCACAAGGCAAGGAAACAGTGGTTGCCGTCGATATCTTCCGCGAAATGGTATTGCTGCGAACACAAGACGGGTCACTTCGTTCACTTTCGCTCCCCGAACTGAAAGCCGAGGTTTCGGCTGCCGAAGCCGCGCCCACGGATGCTCCGGCCAAGCCCCCCGCCGATCTGATCACCTTTGACGAGGGCCAGGAACGACTCACCACCGAACAAGCCATTGATGCCGTTACTCCCAGAAAGCGGCGGCGGCGGCGGCGCAGACGGCGCCGTACGCGGAAACCGGAAGGTCCTTCATCCCCGGAGTCTGAGGATCGAACACCCGACGAGTCCAAAGAATAGTGTCGAACAAGTTTTACATCACGACGGCAATAGACTACTCCAACGGCGAACCCCATCTGGGACATGCCTACGAGAAGATCGGAGCAGACTGCATCGCGAGATACCGGAGACTCCGGGGCCAGCAAGTCCATTTCGTTATCGGGATGGACGAACACGGCCAAAAAGTCGCCCAAACTGCCGAGGAAACCGATGTAGATCCATACGAGTGGGTCGATGCAATAGCCGAGAAGTTCCGCGCCACCTGGACTGAACTGTCAATCAGCAACACGGATTTCATTCGCACCACCGAGGCACGTCACAGGCGATCCGCACAAGAACTGCTCGGCCGGATCCAGGACGCGGGATTCATAAGCCGAGGCACTTACAGTGGGTATTACTGCGTTGGCTGCGAATCCTTTAAGCAGGACAAGGACTTGGTAGACGGAAGTTGTCCACTCCATCCCACGAGAGAAATCAGCTGGCTGGAAGAACCTAATTACTTCTTCAAGCTTGGATCGTTTCGCAATCGCCTGTTGGAATTCTACAAGGCTAACTATGAGGATGGCCGGGACTTCGTCAGACCGGTCTCGAAATTCAACGAAATCCGCAACGTAGTTGCCGAATGGGATGACGACTACGGGATGTCCGCCAGCCGCGCGCGAGTGCCATGGGGTATTCCCTGGCCAGGCGATAATGAGCACGTGATCTACGTGTGGTTCGAGGCGGTGATAAACTATCTGACAGCCACCGGATTCCCGGACGCTGGGTACGAAGAAATGTGGCCGGCTGACGTTCACATCATCGGGCCCGACATTCTCCGATTTCACGCGGCTATCTGGCCCGCCATGCTCATGGCAGCCAATATTCCAATCCCCCGCTGCGTCTGGTGCCACGGCTGGATCAACACTTCGGGGGCACGTTTCTCCAAGAGCACCGGAGTCACTCTCACATTGAGAGACGCGATTGACCGACACGGACCGGATGCTCTGCGTTACTTCCTGTTGCGCGAAATCCCTTGGGACGCCGACGGTAATTTCACCTGGGAGCGGTTCGACACCCGCTACACCTCCGAGTTGGCCGACGGGTACGGCAACCTAGCCAGCCGTATCTTGGCGATGATAGACCGCTACCTCGGAGGGCACATACCGGCCGGTGGCGACGAAACCCGGCTGGATAGGACGGGAGACGAGCTCGTCGCCCAATATCGCGACGCCATGGACGCTCATCTCCTGCATGAAGCAAGTACCGCTGCATGGCTACTCGTGTCACGTGCTAACCAATTCGTTGAAGAAAGCGCTCCGTGGACACTCGCAAAACAAGAAAGACACGACGAGTTGCGGATCGTGATGGCGTCTCTAGCCCGGGCCCTGAGTCGCATCACGGTCATGGCTTGGCCGTTCATGCCCAACAAGACCCAACTCGTCTGGCAGGCACTCGGACGGACGGGCGAGATCGAGGCAGCCAAATGGGAGGCAGTTGAGGCACCCCAGGTAGCGGGCGTGATCGGTGAGAAGCTGTCACCTCTGTTCCCCAAACCCAGCCGAAATACACGGTAACAGCTTGTCTGACAATAAGTTAGGGGCTAATGACCAGACGGTGCCGACAATCTTGACAGAGCCCTTCCATGGGGTCTATTTTCTGCCCGCCGAGAGATCATCTTTCTCGATCCGGCTTGTCGAGAACATGCTTTGGCTTATTTTGGCCACAGCCCGTCGTCCCGTGAGATAGATCACGGCAACCGCGCTCCGCTGGAGCTAGGTTCGCGCCGTCTCTCACCGACTCGGCTGCTAAGTTGAGAAGCGAGAAAAACTACTGATGCCAGCAAGACGTTGGACAATCGTGGTGGTACCGCCCGCGGCGGGTAGATCCATATCGTTGAGCTTCCCACTGGTCGCTCTTAGGGTGGCATTGGGAGCTGCGGCCGTGCTCTCCATCGCGGCGCTCGGATTGGGTTACACCGCAATCTCCAAAGCCATCGCCTTATCGCAACTCGACAGGATGCAGCGTCGGAACCAGCTGCTCACCCAGGAACTCGACCGAACCCAAGCACTTCTATCTACTGTAAGGGACACGATCGACGCCATCTCGCGACAAGATCTCAAGGTGCGCTTGCTCGCTGGTCTCGAGCCCACCGACCCCGAGGTCCAACAGGCGGGTATCGGCGGACCGATTGGAAAATGGACCGACGACGAGCAGATCCTGTCGGAGAGCGTTAACGGACGCCGCACGTTGGCGATGCGCACAGACCTGGCAACCCTCATCAGGCGGGCGAACCTACTGGCGAACTCGTTCGACGCCGCAGCCGACAGCCTGCAGCGCCACGTGGATCTCATGAAGCGAACGCCCTCCATAAGACCTACCAAAGGCTGGCAGACGAGCCTGTTTTCCCAGCAACGCATGCATCCCATCTACCACGAGGATCGGCCGCACGAAGGAATCGATATCGCTGCCGCCATCGGGACACCGATTCTGGCCGCCGCTGCCGGTACGGTCAAGAGCGTTTTCCGCAATAGCGGATACGGGTTGATGGTTGTCATCGATCATGGTCATGGGTTGGTAACCAGGTACGCTCACTGCGACAAGTCGTTGGTGCGAACTGGCCAGCAGGTATCGCGCGGTGACAAGATTGCACTGGTAGGAAAGAGCGGGACCGCTACGGCGCCGCACCTTCACTATGAGGTTCTGCTGAACGGCCGCCCGCAGGATCCGCTCAAGTATATATTCCGGACGATTGTAGACTGACCAACGATGTAGCGCTCGAGCATCCGAGCGCCCCAAGCTCGCACTCCCTGCACACCAACCCGGGTAGGATAATCCGTCTGGTACCTACCGTATGCTATCTGTCGGCCATCGGCACAATGACATCCGGGTGCAATCCGACGGAAACCTCCGTGGCGATCCGCGCATTTAGTGAAGATGGAATGCCTCTGGTGGGGATCGAGGTGACAGCGGTCCCGTTCGATCTTCAGCAACTGTACGATTCATTGACACTTGCAGCCGAAGTCGCAAGGCCCAGCTTTCCGGAACTTATGGTCGAGTTGGAATCGTATAGGAAGCCGGAGGAGCATCAACTAGACGCCCTGGGCGCTGCCTGGCGCGAGACTCGACACAGCGTCATGCAGCTGGCCGATTCGTTGCGTCTGGTGCCGAACGGGGCACCGGGGTACGCCGCCGCGTACAGTCGGCTCAGACAGAAATACCGCGACCTAGCACGGCGTGCAGCGGACCGCGACCGGGCGTTCCGCAAGCAGATCGGCGACGACCACGAACTCGCCGTGCGGGCGGCTGCAGCCGCGGATCGCATCAGAGCCTGGGAAAAGAAGGCATTCGCAGGGTTACCGCAGATCGCGGATTCCGCTTCCGCCCGCGCCGGTCGAGGATGGTCAAGGAACGTGACCGACAGTTCGGGAACCGCACGGATGCGTCTATCGCCGGGTAAGTGGTGGTTCAGTGCCAGTTACCCACAGCGAAACAATCCGTTCTGGGAATACTACTGGAACGTACCCGTGGTGCTGCGCAGCATAGGACCGACAGTGATATCGTTGTACATTGGGAATGTGGGTACCAGCTGGAGACATTGACCCAACGCCGGCCGATAGGAGTGTGAGAACCCGTGAATAAGAAGAGACTCCTTCAGAGTGTCGGAGTGGTGCTAGTGGCGGCCGTGGGAACCGGCTGGGCCATCGCGGCCCGTCCGAGCGAGCAACGGCCGGCGGCGGAGCAATCGGCAACACCCTTGCAAGGCCAACCGGATCCGCTGATAGATCAGCGCACTCTGGGTGACCCGAAGGCTCCCATCACGATCTACGAGGCGAGTGACTTCCAATGCCCCTATTGCCGCGAGTTCTGGCAGAACACGCTGCCCAAGATCAAGCAGGAATATGTGCAGACCGGTAAGGCACGCATCATATTTCTCAACTTCCCGATCCCTCAAATCCACCAGAATGCCGCTGCGGCCCACGAGTTCGCCATGTGCGCGGCCTCACAAGACCGGTTCTGGCCGATCCACGACCTGCTGTACGACCATCAGACAGCGTGGGAGAAGCTAGATCGACCGCGGGACTTTTTTATGGCTCTGGCAGATTCGGCACATCTCGATCGAGATTCCGTGAATGCTTGTGTAGACTCCGGTGCACAACGCTGGCTCGTCACCCAAGAAGCTCAGGCGATTGCACGAAGTGGCGTGACCAGCACCCCGTCCTTTATCGTCGAGGGCGGACTACTCAAGGGTGCTGCGCCAATCGACGCCTGGCGTCCGATTCTGGATTCGCTGTTCTTGGCTAAGACGAAGGGGAAATGAGTAAGGTTAGCCCGATGTCGTACAGCGCGTGACTCCAGGCGGTGATCCCAAACCCTCGCGCCACGTAGAGACCGCTCAGGAGAATTCCCGCGATCGCTCGGTAGGTGAACGATGGAACCGTGAATTGATCGCCCAGTGACCCTACATAGTGAAACCCACTGAAGATCAGGGCACTGCCGAGCACGGCAACGGCAACCGATACCGGACGGCTCCAGTTCAAGCGGGTGCCCACGGCTACCAGCGCACCCACCAGTAATACCCGAAACAGCAACTCCTCATAGATTCCCGCACCCAAGGAGACTATCAGTTGCGATCCCAAGGATATCTGGGCCGAGCCGGCCTGCAATATGTAGAGTGGCCCTCCCAGGAACCACGCGGTGAGAAGCGACACCGTGCTCCCCAAAACCGCTGCGTAAAACACGCTTTCGGCAAGCATTCCTGCGAAGACACGGGAGTCGACACCGCCTCCGTTGTGTCTCCTATCGCGCCACACGAACCAACCACCCACGCCCAACAACAGCAGGTCGAACGCGAGTAGTCCGTTTCTCCCGCCCAGCGAAACAAACAGTGTCTTCAGCAGAACGTCGGCCCCGTTGCGAACGCCGGCGAACGCCGAATGCGACGAGGCCACCGCAAGAACCTCGTAGAGCAACAGAAGCGGTACCGCGAAGACGATGCTGTAACGCGGTTCTCTGGTTGCCTTGAAGTATCGTCGTAGCGACATCAGATCAAATCTATAACATTCGGTATGGTCAATTTCGCCTATCGCTGTGCGGCCCGAGTCCTCCATAGGGTTCCGCTTCCCTCCGGCAAGTTGGCCACGAGCGTGGTGGGACGGCGGCGGGCTACTCCGCAATGGCTCGAGTGGTCTTCACACCATCGTACGGACGGGCCCCTGATTTGGGTTCACGGGGCATCTGTCGGCGAGGGCTTGACGGCGGTACCCGTGCTCCAACGAATCCGCCGCTCGCTGCCGAGTATCCAGACAGTACACACTTATTCGTCACCATCCGCGGCGGAGTGGCCCGGATGCTTTGGGGCGGACCGATCCGACTACATTCCGCTGGATGAACCCGGTCCAACCGCGGATGTGTTGGGGGCGCTGAAACCAGCGATCCTGGTCTATTCGCGCGGGGACCTCTGGCCAGAACTCACTATCCAGGCCGCTCAAAAGGGTGTGCCGATCGCCGTAATCGGAGCCGAGATCCGAACCACCAGCCGTCGCTGGACATGGCGTTCCAGCAGCTTCGTCCGATTGCCGCTGGAGCGCATCACGTGGCTCGGTGCGGTGTCAAACGACGATGCCGGGCGCTGGCGGAGCATGGGGGTGCCGGAGAGCGCAATTGCCGTCACCGGCGATCCTCGGCACGATCGGGCAATCGAGCGAATCTCCGACTCGGCCCGCTTGAACCCCCTGCTGGCCGCCAATCCCACCCTCGTTGCGGGCAGTACCGATGCCCGAGACGAGCAGGTGATACTCGAGGCGTTCCGCGAATTGCTCCGCGATAGGCCCAACCTTCGCACGCTGTTGGCACCGCATCGTCCCGATGCGCAGCACGTCCAAAACACGCTGGGCGAGGCCCGGAGGATGGGAATGACCTCCGGCGCCTGGCGCGTCGGCGATGACGCCCCTCAGGCGAGCTTACTGGTAATCACGTCTCTGGGCCTATTGGCCGATCTCTACGCGCTGGCCGATGTGGCCTACGTCGGAGGTGGGTTCAAGAAGAAGGGCCTCCATACGGTGCTCGAGCCAGCCGCCTTTGGAGTCCCGGTGATAGTGGGCCCCGAATACCGACACTTCCGAGATGCAGAACTGGTGATCAATTCCGGCGGAGGTGTGTCGCTATCTCGAAAGTCACCGGCCCAAGAGTGCTTCGAGCAATGCCAACGCTGGCTGGAGTTCCCAGATGAAAGAACTGTGGCCGGACTGGCCGCACGACGATCACTGGAAGCAGGCGCCGCAGAGACGACCGCCCGGGCTCTGCTGGCCCTCATCCGGTGATGGGACTGTTGGGGACAGTGATCGGTGAGTGGGGAGCAGCAGGGGCGACGCACGCGTCGCCCCTGCTGCTCCAGTTCAGAGCACCCCGCCCGGTATCCCCAGGCTCGGGACGTTGAACTTGTAGTGGATGCCGGCACCGAACACCACCGGGGACACATTGGCTCCAAATGCATTGTCTATCGTCATCACGTCCACGGCGGCATGGAATCCCAATCCCATGGGCAGACCGAGATTGAAGCCACCTGAGACACCGAAGCCGGCCTTCGTTTCGTCTACAGTCACGCCCCCGGTCATGACTCGTTGATTGCGAATGTGGATACGAGGCGCGATCCACGGCTCAAACGAGACACTCGGGTTGGGAACGCTGACACCCAACGCCAAACCTATCGGGACATCTACGACCCTATTCTCAAAGCCAGTTCCGTTGAACTTCACATACCCTGCGCCACCCTGCAGTGCGACAACCACAGGCGCCATCGGTGCTTTGAAAAGCGTTAGGGCCAGATTGCCCCCAAGCGCAACCTCGTTCTCGAGTGTGCCCTTGGGATCCACCGAACTCACACCTGCGGTAATTGTCACTACGGGGAGACCGAGCGTTATGCGACCCCCATACGCCACCGGCGTTTCTCCCGCAACGAGCTTGGAATCGTCGTTGGCACCGACACCTATGTCGGCCGCCAGCGTAACGCCGGTACCGTGGCCCGGTGCATAGTAGACTGGCTGATTGAAGATTTGTGCATCTGCCGGACTCACCGGCATAGCACACAACATTGAGACAATGAAAACGACGGCGGCTATTCTCTTCATCACACTCTCCTTAAATCATGATGAATACTTTCGTTGGACTCGTGTGATCACCGACCGGGGTGTCGGCGACCTACTGGAGAAGCCTACGATTGTCTACGCCCCATCTTTCACTTCGGCATGCTCGGCAATCACGCTGACAACATCATCCAGCACTTGCAGAAATCCACCTCGCACCTCGAACATCGTAGCCGAAGTACCCTGCCGCACCGTCAGCGTTCCGTCACCGAGAAGCGACATGAAGGGCGCATGCCGCGGAAGTATCCCGACCTGACCGTCGTATGCGGGTGCAACCACCGACGTAGCGTCACCGTCGAAAACGGACCTCTCCGGGGAAATGATCGTAACGCGCATTATGATTCGTCCAGCGTCCTGGCCTTTTCGATCACTTCCTCGACTCCACCAACCATGTAAAACGCCTGCTCGGGCAAGTGATCGAACTCGCCGGCTACCACGCGCTCGAACGTCTCGATCGTTTCTTCCAACTTCACGTATTTGCCCGGCGTGCCGGTGAATTGCTCCGCCACCGCAAATGGTTGCGACAGCAATTTCTGAACCCGTCGCGCCCGGCCTACTATCAGCTTGTCGTCTTCCGACAGTTCGTCCATACCGAGGATGGCGATGATGTCCTGCAGGTCTTTGTACCGCTGCAGAATAAGTTGGGTCTCGACAGCCGCGTTGTAGTGGCGATCTCCCAGATACTGAGCGTCCAGGATCCGGCTCGATGAATCGAGCGGGTCGACAGCAGGATAGATACCTATCTCCGTTAGCGCACGCGACAATACGACAGTCGCGTCGAGATGACTAAACGCCGTAGCTGGCGCCGGATCGGTCAGGTCGTCCGCGGGCACGTAGATCGCCTGAACCGACGTAATGGATCCCTTCTTGGTAGACGTGATGCGCTCCTGTAGGTCTCCCATTTCGGTCGCCAATGTCGGCTGATAACCAACTGCGCTCGGCATGCGACCCAAGAGCGCTGAAACCTCGGAGCCTGCCTGCGTAAACCGGAAAATGTTGTCGATGAAGACGAGCACATCTTGGCCTTCCCTATCGCGGAAATATTCCGCAACGGTCAGCCCGCTCAGACCCACCCTGAGGCGCGCACCGGGAGGTTCGTTCATCTGACCGTAAACGAGCGCGGCTGATTCCAATACCCCGCTCTCCTTCATCTCCAGATACAGATCGTTGCCCTCACGAGTACGTTCACCCACGCCGCAGAAGACGGACCGACCACCGTGGCCCTTGGCAACATTGTTGATCAGTTCCATGATGATCACGGTCTTGCCCACCCCGGCGCCACCGAACAGCCCGATCTTTCCACCCTTGACGAAGGGTGCGATGAGATCGATAACCTTGATGCCGGTCTCGAACACCTCAGTCTTGGGCTCCAGGTTGGCGAAGGCGGGCGGATCTCGGTGGATGGGCCAGCGCTCGACATCGTCCGGGATATCTGCACCCTGGTCGACCGGCTCCCCCAGAACGTTGAGAATACGACCCAACGCGGCGTTTCCCACTGGTACGGATATCGGAGCGCCGGTATCGACAGCCGGCATGCCGCGGACCAAGCCGTCAGTACTGCTCATTGCAACGGCGCGCACCTGATTCCGGCCGATGTGCTGTTGCACCTCCGCGATCACTCGGACTGCCGGGCCGCCATTGCCGGCACTCTTGATCTCAAGGGCGTTCAGTAGATCCGGCAGTTGCTCGGGCTCAAATTCGACATCCAGTACCGGGCCGATCACCTGCACGATTTTGCCTGTATTCGCTGCCATTTGTAATCCTCTATCCGGAAAGAGCTTCTGCTCCACCAACTATCTCGGCTAACTCTTGAGTGATCTGGGCCTGCCGCGCTCGATTGTAGCTCCGGCGCAGGCGATCCAGCATTTCGCCAGCGTTGTCAGTCGCGTTCTTCATTGCGGTCCGTCGCGCACCCTGCTCGGATGCCGCCGTCTCTACCAGCGCGCGGTAGAGCGCGTTTCGTATATACAACGGAAGAACCGCTCCAACTATCTCCTCCGCAGACGGACGCAGAATGTAGTTGGCAACTCCCTTGTAGCTCTGTGCCTTACCATCAGTTCGGCCTCCGCTCAATTCCTCGGGCGATCGGATGGGTAAGACGGACAACAACTTTGGAGGTGTGGACAGCGCGCTATTGAACTTCGCGAATACCACCTCCACACCGTCCAGTTCACGGCTAGCAAAAGCGCGCATGAGTGGTTCCATGACCTCGACCGCATGGGCCGCTGTGGGGCGATCGCCGATGTCATCTCGCGCAGACGTCAACCGTCGCCCCACGTACCTAAAGTACTGGATACCCTTCCTACCGATCCCGTGTAGATCGACCTCGATCCCCTGCCCTTCCAGTTCCGTCAAGCGGCCTTTCGCCTCTCTGATCAGATTTCCGTTGAAGGCTCCACACAGCCCGCGGTTACTGGTAAGCAAGATCAGCGCAACGCGGGATCGTCTCTCCGGCTGTCGTAACAGATCAAAGCGATCTACCAGATCGGGCGAGTACAGGTTCGATATCACCTGACGCAGGGCCTCTGCATATGGTCGGGCCGCGGTCACTCTGTCCTGCGCGCGCTTCAATCGCGAAGTGGCGACCATCTCCATAGTCCGAGTTATCTGGCGGGTGTTCTCGACCGACTTGATACGCCTGCGTAGCTCCCGTGGCTTTGCCATCCCCCTACCTCATCGCCTCGAAACTCTCTATGGCCTGGTGGAGCCTCGCTTGTATGTCGTCATCCAACTTCTTCTTGGTGCGGATCTCATCCAGCAACGTTTCGTGCTTCGCAGCGAGATACTGGTATAGATCTGTTTCCCAGCCGCGGATATCCTCTGACTCCACAACATCCAGAAACCCGTTGGTGACGGCAAAGATGATGACGATTTGGTTCTCGACCGGCTGAGGCGAGTACTGCGGCTGCTTCAGAACCTGTACGATGCGAGATCCTCTGGCGAGTTGCCGCTGAGTGGCCTCGTCCAGATCCGACCCGAACTGGGCGAAAGCTTCGAGCTCACGGTACTGCGCGTACTCGAGACGCAACCGTCCGGCGACTTGCTTCATCGCCTTGATCTGGGCACTTCCCCCAACCCTGGAAACCGAAATACCGGGGTTGATCGCCGGTCGCACATTTGAATAGAACAGATCGGTTTCGAGGAAGATCTGGCCATCAGTGATCGAGATTACGTTCGTGGGAATGTAGGCCGAAACGTCACCGGCCTGAGTCTCGATTATCGGAAGCGCCGTCAGCGATCCACCACCCTCCGCATCCGACAGCTTCGCCGCCCGCTCCAACAACCGCGAATGGAGATAGAAGACATCACCCGGATAGGCCTCTCGTCCCGGCGGGCGCCTCAGCACCAGCGACATCTGGCGGTACGCCTGTGCGTGCTTAGAGAGATCGTCGTACACGCAGAGAGTGGCACCGCCCTCGCCGTACATGAAGTATTCGGCCATGGCGCAGCCGGAGTAGGGTGCGATGAACTGCATAGGAGCCGGGTCCGATGCGCTCGCGACCACCACGATGGTGTAGGCCATGGCATCGTGTTCCTTGAGCCGCTCGACTACCGAGGCAACCGTGGAGTTTTTCTGACCGATCGCTACGTACACACAGATAACGTTCTCACTCCTCTGGTTTATTATCGTGTCAACTGCTATCGCGGTCTTTCCGGTGCCTCTGTCCCCAATGATGAGTTCACGCTGGCCTCTCCCGATTGGAATCATCGAGTCGACCGCCTTGATACCGGTCTGAAGCGGCTCCTTGACGGGCTGGCGCGCGATAATGCCAGGAGCCTGCGACTCCAAGGTCCGGAATGTTTCGGTTTTTATGGGACCCAGCCCGTCAACCGGGTTGCCCAAAGGATCGACCACCCGACCCACCAGGGCTGGACCTACCGGGACTTGTAGTACGCGCGCCGTACGCCTCACCTCGTCACCCTCTCGCAGCTGCAGGAAGTCCCCGAGGATCACCGCGCCCAGGTTGTCCTCTTCCAGGTTGAGTGCTAGGCCGATAATAGTATTTCCCGTTTCAGAGGCGGAAAACTCCAGCATCTCGCCGGCCATCGCGGATCCCAACCCGTAAACCCGGGCTATTCCATCTTTGACCTCGAGCACGGTGCCGACCTCTTGGGTATCGAAGGCCTTGAGATCGGCTGCCTCGATCTCTTTGAGGAGAACCTCTTTCAGTTCTCCGGGGCGGAGGATTGAATCTGTAGTCATGGACGACGCCGTAGTTCCTTAGCAAGTCGAATGAGTCTCGGGTTCGCCGAAAAGGTTGTGAAAAATATCACAAAGCACGCAGCCGGCAACCGGCGGAGGGCATCTCAGCATCCGGTCGATACTCTCGACCGTGTCCTCCCCTTCAGGAATCGCCGCAGTACTCCCCGGGGGCCCAGGTCCCCCAGTTCCCGCGGTGTCGCACCGGCGACCCGCCGGGCGGTTACGGCCAGGTGGCTGGCGGACGATAGCCCGAGAATCGAGGCGACCGCACGGACCGAGTAACCGGGATTGCGCAACAGATCTGCTGCCCACGCCGCACAAACGAGGTCCAGCACACGCTTGAGGTTCGGCGCACCCCCTGCTCCAAACTCGCGGGACAAATGCTCACGGGTCTTCCGCAGGGCCCTAGCAACATCCGAGGTCCGAGTTCCCGTTCCGACGCGGTCCAGTACCAGGCGCCAAGCTTCAAGCTGGATCGGCTCTGTCAGCCTAAGCAACCTGGGAGCGTCCGCCAATGCCATCCTCCTCACGCGACCCGCAGAACCAGAGGCGACCATTTCGCCCGCGGCGGCGTCATCGACACCCTCAACCAGAATGCCGCGGACCCCGTTTTCCAGGCAAGCTGTGAGCAGTCGACCATCGTCGGGTCGAAATGGGCTCATGGCGAACACCGGGATTCCGGGATAATTCTCGGAGAGGAACGTCAAGTGATCCACTCCATGGGTCCGGACGTCAAGAACTATGGCGTCCACCAGTTCGCTCTGCAGCAGGGGCTCGAGGCGTTCTGGCCCACGGCACAGCTTCATTCTCACTCCACGTGGTAGCCCCTTCTTGATTGTAGCACGCAGAGCGGCATCGCGGTGCACCACCGGAACGACAGCCAACTCGCCCCCTCAGTCAGCTGAACCTGCTTCGGAGCGGCGCTTGGAAACCTCCGCACCCGCCCTGCGGAGGATCGTCCGCGCATTCTCGTACGAGATATTCCTCACCGCATCGGCGTAGGGGTACCAACGGCACGCGGTTATCCCCTCCTCCAACTGCGGCACCGGTGAGCCCGCAGGTGATTCGAATAGAAAGAAGTGGCAGTATTTGTGGATTAGTTGGCCGCGGAACCGAAAGAACCAGTCAATGACTCCCAGCGCCCCGAGTTCCGTCAGCTCCGTCAGGCCGGTCTCTTCCCCAACTTCCCGGCGCGCCGCCTCTTCCGGCACCTCGCTGTCGTCCAAGTGGCCTTTCGGAAATCCCCAGTTGCTGTAGGCGTCATTGATCAACAGGAACTTCGGGCCTTCCGAGAAGCACCGGAACACGACCCCCCCCGCGCTCACCTCGCGTTTCGCACCCCGTGGTTCAGTCACTCAAAAGACCGAAAACTTGAAATACTTCCGCGGATTCGCCTTGATATCGGCGATGAGATCACGTAGCTCGGTCACCGCGTCGGTGGATTGTACGTACAGGGCCGAGTCACCGAACAGAAGGCCCAACGTGCCACTCATGTTTTGCAGACGTGTCATGATAGAATCAGCACCCACAACAACGCGCACAAAGCTTTGCTGGTTGTCGTGAGCCACCTCCAGCAATTGCCTGAAATTCTCCAGCGCTGCCTTCATCTCGGCCGATGCAGCCTGGAGGTTGGTGACTATCGAATCCAGTTTGCCGTCGCTCGTCGCGGTATCGACCCGCGAGAGCGTTCGCTCCAACATGATCGCCGCGCTCTGCACCGCGTCGGCGCCGGCATGAATGCGTGCACTCACCTCGCCGAGCACCTGTGTCTGGTGCTCCGTGAATCCGGTAAGCGTATCTGCTACTACCGACAGATCGCGAATCGATCGCTGTACGTCCAATACGGTCTGCGAATCGAACGCTGTCGAGATTCGATTGGAAAACGTGGCGATATCGGTTGCGATGCGACCCGCCTGCGCCGTGAGCTGACCGATGTCCGGCAAGGTAGCACCGGGCCACAGGTCACCTCCCTCATCGGCCGCCTCTTCCAAGTCACGCACTACATTCGGATCGTCCGGTGGGTCATCCATACTGATGATTTCGACCTGCCATTCCCCGAACAGCGAGGCTGACGCCGCTATGATGGCGGGGTCTTTCGGAATGAGTGACTTATTGACGGCATCCTCGTAAATCTGCAGTTGGGCCTCCACCCAGTCGGAGCTCCCTTCGGGAATTTCAATCGAGAGCACCCGCCCAACACGTACGCCACGGAGTACGACCGGGTTGTTCACCCCCAATCCACCCACCGTACGAAACCGCACCCCCTGGACGAGCCCGTGAGAACCCAGCTGCGCTTGCGATAGCCAGACCGCTCCCAGAAACACCACCACCAGAGCAAACAGAATGGTGGCGCCCACAATCAGTTCGTCTCGTCGCTTCATGAAACCGCCTTGGCAGCAGCACCTTCGGCATCGTCTACGGCTTCCGGTCTTCCCTCGATAAACTGCCGCACGATAGGATCGTGGGTCCGCTGAATCTGCTCCACGGTGCCGACCTGCCGAATGGCTCCCTTGTATAACATGGCGATGCGATCGCCCACTGTATAGGCGCTGCTCATGTCGTGCGTCACGACTAGCCCGGTTACGCCCAGCTTCTCACGCGTACGAACCATGAGTTGGTTGATCACCGATGAAGTGACGGGATCCAGACCGGACGTCGGTTCGTCATAGAGAATGTAGCGCGGCTTGAGCGCGATCGACCGTGCAATACCCACGCGCTTTCGCATGCCGCCGGAGAGTTCCACAGGATATCGATCCTCGGTCCCCTCCATATCCACCAAGGCCAACGATTCCCGGACTCTTTCGTCGATCTCACGCGGAGCGACTTTCTGACGCTTTAACCCCAGCGCAATATTTTGTCGCACGGTCATCGAATCGAACAGTGCGGCGAACTGAAACACAAATCCTATCTTGGATCTGAGATCGAACAGATTCTTGCGGTCGAGCTCGTGCACCACCTGTCCATCCACCACTACCTCGCCTTCATCGGGCTCGAGCAGTCCAACTATGTGCTTGAGTGCGACACTCTTGCCTGTCCCGGAGTATCCGATCACCACCATCGTCTCTCCATCTTGCACATCGAGGGAGAACCCGTTGAGGACTGTCTTGGATCCGAAGCTCTTGCATACTGCTCGCAGTGCAATCATTTGGTTGGTAGCTCCGTCCAGCTCACAGTAACACCACCGCCCAGAACGCATCCAGCACGAGTATCATCTGGGCCGAAATCACCACGGCCTGCGTCGTACTGCGACCCACTCCTTCGGCCCCCCCTGCGGTGTTCAGACCTTTGAGACAACCCACCAGCGAGATCAAGAAACCAAACGACATGCTTTTGACGAGCCCGAACCAGATATCCTTGAAGTGGTAAAACAGTCGCAGGCCTTTGATGAAATCGACGGTCGAAAGATCGATGAGGTTGACGGCCGTTATCAATGCAGACAGAACTCCCAATGCCATGGCAAGGGCTACGACTACGGGAAACATGACGGTTGCGGCAATTACACGTGGGACCACAAGAAATGCATGAGGATCGTACGCCAGAGTCTCGAGAGCCTCGACCTGCTCGGTCACCCGCATGGTACCCAGTTCAGCCGCTATGTTGGCGCCCACCCTTCCGGCCAGCGCGAGCCCCGTGAGTACTGGAGCGAGTTCCAGCATGATCGTCTTGCCAACGAGGGTGCCGACGAAATAGAGCGGGACGGCGCCGGTGAGACTGTAGGAAGACTGCAGCGCAAGTACGATTCCCATGAACGCCGCGATGAATAGCGCGATGGGCAACGATTGGACGCCGATACGGCGCATTTGGACAACGGTGAGGCGCGTCCAGGTGGCGACGTCGCGCAGGCTTCTGGTTACATCGGACAGAAAACGCGCAAGGCCACCAACAGCCCTGAGCCAACCCGCGACACGGAGGGCGACAAGTTCATACACAAGGCGAATTTACCGGACACAGGGCAAAGAGGCTAGGGTAATGTGCGGGCACGGCGCGCCCGGTACGGGCGGTAGGGGCGACGCATGCGTCGCTCCTACCGCCCTGCTTAGGCCGCGAAGCTCCCTAGGGCCTTGCCGACGTCACCTTCGCGCAGCCTCTTGAGAGCACGATCCCGGAGCTGACGCACCCGTTCTCTGGTGACGCCGAGCATGCCGCCGATTTCCTCCAGGGTATGCTCGCGCCCACCGTCGAGTCCGAAATAAAGGCGTACCACCTTGGCGTCGCGAGCCGGGAGCGTCTTCAAGGCATCCTTGATCTCGTCGGTGAGGAAGCGCTCCATGGTACGCTCCTCGGTGTCCGGCAGATCTTCGGCGATGAACCGCTCGATGAGAGCTCGGTCGCCGTCGGGGTCCAGTGGGGCGTCGAGCCTGACCTCCCCGGTATTGAGAGCCGCGAGGGACTGCACGACCTCGAGGGATAGGCAGGTTGCCTTGGAGATCTCCTCGGGAGTTGGCTCGCGGCGGAGTTCCTGCCGCAGGGCCTCAGCCGTCTTGACGATCTTGGAAAGATCGGCCGTGCGATTGAGCGGCACCCGGACCGTCCTTCCCTGCCGGGCCAAGGACGCCAGAATCGCCTGCCTGATCCACCATACCGCATAAGAGATGAATTTGACCCCCTGTTCGGGATCGAACTTTCTCGCGGCGGTGAGCAGCCCGACGTTCCCCTCACCAATCAAGTCGGTGAGTGGGAGTCCTCTGTTCTGATATTTTTTCGCTACCGAGATCACGAACCGGAGGTTCCGCTTCGCGAGTTCCTGCATTGCCACCTGGTCACCAGCCCGGACCTTCTTCGCCAGCTCGATTTCCTCGGTAGGTGTGAGCAACGGCGTCTTGCTCACCTCAAATAGGTATTGGTCGAGAAGGTCACGGTCGTCTTCGCTGACCGCGATGGCAGCCGTGCGGCGACGACGCTTCTTCGTCGCGCGCTTCTTAGTTTGTTTCACCTGTTTCATGGTGCCCCTATATTGCTCCGAAAACCCGTGTCCGCAAGGTCCCGGGTTTCGGTTTGAATCGTCGTCGGACACTGCCCCGCCAGCCGGGGGAGCACACCTTTTCTACCCCGAACGCCGCCCGAAGTTCGCCTGTTCACAAGAGTTAGGTTGACACCCCCATAACGCTCGGCTAGCTTTTTTTGTTCTGGCCGGACGGCACCCTGAGCGGCCTAATATAACGGGGGCGTAGCTCAGTTGGGAGAGCGCGTGAATGGCATTCACGAGGTCAGGGGTTCGATCCCCCTCGCCTCCATTGTAGGACGGACGAGGACGGACGAGGACGGACTGAGACGGGCTAGGACGGGCTAGGACGGGGCGGCGGGGCGCCGCGGGATGGGATGTGGCGGTGTCGGCGCCGAATTGCGGGAATAGCTCAGCTGGTAGAGCACAACCTTGCCAAGGTTGGGGTCGCGGGTTCGAGTCCCGTTTCCCGCTTGGAAGCAGAGCTAAAGCTCTGACTCGTTTTGATTTGAGGCGGCCAGAGGCCG
>JBHHZE010000001.1:0-173522 GCA_046757925.1 Gemmatimonadales bacterium | reverse complement strand
TCCTGGGATTGGCCTGCCCCGCACGCAAGCCCGGGGTTTTCCCTCCTGGGATTGGCCTGCCCCGCACGCAAGCCCGGGGTTTTCCCTCCTGGGATTGGATGTCCCCAGGCTTCCGCCTGGGGTTAGCTCCCTACCCCATACTCCCTGCACTCTACACTCTGCACTCTGCACTCTGCACTCTGCACTCTGCACTCCCTACTCCCTACTCCCCCCGATGACCTCCCGCACCATATCGCCCACTTCGTAGCCCGAGTATCCCCGCCGTCTGAGATATGCGAGCAACCGGCGCCGTTTGGTCTGCCTGGGAAGGTCGCCGAGTTGGGCGGATCGTTTTTCTGCAAGAGTGCGAGCCTCTCGGACGGGATCGATTCCTTCGGCCTCTACGCCCTCGTCGATGGCGCGGGATGCTATTTTGCGATCGACACCGCGCGCCAGAAGATCCGATAAGATCCGTGGTGGCCCGTGTCCGCGCGACAATCTCACGCGGGCAAAGTTGCGAGCGAACTTCACGTCGTCTAACAGACCGCGGACCTCGAGGCGGCCCACGGCCTCCGACACCGCCGGCATGCGGTGACCGCGCTGCCGCAATCGCTGCAGCATCTCGTTGACCGCCCGGGGCTGGGCCGCGAGCATGCGAAGCGCCACCTGGTATGCGGCCGAAACGTCGGCGGCGTGCGAGAGGCGTTCCCGCAGACCGTCATCGAGTGTTAGACCCCTGGACAGGCGCATTTCCAACACGACCTCGGCGGGGACACTGGCGAAACGGGCCCCGTCCACCTCGACCACGAGGTTGCCCGGAGCCCGCTTGTCAGACCGGATCTTTGTGATCTGCACCGTGGCCTCACCCAGCGGCTAGGAGCCCGCAATCAAAGCTTCGTCGGCCGCGTACGGCGACCGCCAGCCTACAAACGCGAACGGTGCTGCGCTCCACTAGTCGCTCACGGTCCCGGCGTCCTCCACCGCATCCATATCCACGGGGCCAGCTTCGCTCACTTCCTCGATCCCCAGAAACTCCTTGACCTTGACTTCGACCTCCGCGGCCATCTCCGGGTGGTCCTTTAAGAACAGTTTGGCGTTCTCACGCCCCTGACCGATGCGCTCCTTACCGTAGGAGTACCACGCTCCACTCTTGTCGATCACACCGGCCTCGACTCCAATATCCACCAACAGCGAAACGTGGCTTATTCCCTCGTTGAACATGATGTCGAACTCGGCCTGCCTGAACGGCGGCGCAACCTTGTTCTTCACCACCTTGATGCGGACCTTGCTCCCGGTGATTTCGTCACGCTCCTTGACGGCGCCGATTCTCCTGACGTCGAGCCGCACGGACGCATAGAACTTGAGGGCGCGGCCGCCGGTGGTGGTCTCGGGGTTCCCGAACATGATGCCGATCTTCTCGCGCAACTGATTGATGAAGAGCACCGACGTGCGCGAGCGGTTGATGCTGCCCGCCAGCTTGCGCAACGCCTGAGACATGAGCCGCGCCTGCAGTCCGACGTGCGCATCGCCCATGTCTCCCTCGATTTCGGCCTTGGGTACCAGTGCCGCCACCGAGTCGACCACTATGACGTCCACGGCGCCTGAGCGCACCAGGATCTCTGCAATCTCGAGCGCCTCTTCGCCGGTATCGGGCTGAGACACGAGCAGATTGTCGAGATCGACGCCGAGTTTCATGGCGTATTCGACATCCAACGCGTGTTCGGCATCGATGAAGGCCGCCACTCCACCGTTGGCTTGCGCATGGGCCGCAACGTGGAGCGCGATAGTTGTCTTGCCGCTCGACTCCGGGCCGTAGATCTCTGTGATCCGGCCCCGCGGGATGCCACCAATACCGATCGCGGCGTCCAGGTTCATCGCGCCCGTGGAGATCGAGTCGATTCTGACCCGAGCGGATTCCTGACCCATCCGCATGATCGAGCCCTTACCTATGGTTTTTTCTATTTGTGCTATTGCCAGGTTCAGCGCCTTGCGGCGGTTCTCCGGGAGCCCCGGTGCCAGCTCACCGTTGGACTGTTTTGCGGCCATTTTCTAGATACTCCCTCTAGGTTGTCTGGTGTACTCTCTCAAAAAAACTTTGATGCCTACTGAAGTTCTGAGGTTGTTGGGGAGTGGAGAGTGATGAGTGGACCCTCGCTGCCAATGCCGATTCTAGCACTCCCCCAGCTCCCTACTCCCCGTTTCCCGCATGCTACTCTGCACTCTGCATTCTGCACTCCTCCCCCGAATATATCCCGAAATCCGTCTCATCGCCAGCCGGGCCTGAACGCGTCCTCGACGTGCTCGATCTGGACACCCTCCCTGCCGAGCGTAACGCCAATGACGTCAAAGCGATACACGTAGTCGCGCCGGCCGTAGCGGTCCATCCACCCTCTCGCCACCCGCACGATCTCGCGCTTCTTAGCCCAGGTCACAGCCTCTAGTGGGCTGCCGAACGCCCTGGTCTTGCGAGTCTTGACCTCGACGAACGCGATGAGCGATCCCCGGCGAGCGATCAAGTCTATCTCGATGCGCCCCAGCCTGAAGCGGTGCGCCATGATTTCCCATCCGGCCGCAGCCAGAAAGCCCTTTGCGGTTTCCTCGCCCTGGTAACCTCGCCTATGGCGCGGGTCGGTCCAGCCGGCCGGATCGGATTTGATTGCCATGGGGGATGATAGCGTAGTGGTGATCCTGGGGCATAACCAATTCGACGCATTCTGGTGCGAAACCACGCATCCCCACGAGTCAAAAGTGATGTGTGAAATGTGAAACGCACCTGGCCGCATATTCTTTCACTTTTCACCTTTCACGTTTCACATCATTCACAATACTCATCCACCTGCGCCATCCCGATCAACACTTCGCGGGCCTTGGATCCGTCGGGCGGGCCCAGGATTCCTGCCTCGTACAACTGATCGATGATTCTGGCGGCGCGACCGTAGCCGATCCGCAGTTTGCGTTGCAGCAGCGAGGTGGAGCCTAGTTGGTTGGCAATGCAGGTCTCCGCCGCTTCGCGAAACAAAACATCGCGGTCGGCGGTACCTCCGCTCGCGCCATCGCCGCCACCGGCAGCGCTCGCCGCTTCTTCTGCTTCCAAAGCCGCAATGACCTCGAGAATGTCTTCCTCGCGGGACTCCGGCGTCATCACACCCTGGCGCTCCAGTTCCACATCGCGCTCGGCCTTGCGCACGCGATACCACTCCATCAAGTCCTCGGTCTCTTCGGTCCTGATGAACGCACCCTGCACGCGCACCGGCTCGCTCTTGCCGGGTGGCAAGAACAGCATGTCGCCGTTGCCCAGCAGCGTTTCCGCACCGTTCTGATCGAGGATCGTGCGGCTGTCGACCTTGGACGCCACACGAAACGCTATCCTACTGGGGAAATTCGCCTTGATGAGCCCCGTGATCACGTTGACGCTGGGCCGTTGCGTCGCAAGTATCAGGTGTATCCCGGTCGCTCTGGCCTTCTGCGCTAGTATAGCAAGCGGCTTCTCGACCTCGGCCTGCACGGTCATCATGAGGTCGGCTAGTTCGTCGACTATGATGACGATGTATGGCAGAGGACCGTTGTCGTAGGGGAGTGGGGTGTGGGGAGTGGTGCCGGACGGTGTGAGTTCGCTCTCCGCTGCACCGGTACTTCCCTTACCCTGACCTGCCCCACTCCCTACTCCCAACTCCCCGATCTCAAACATCTCCTTCCCGCTCGCAACCTTACGATTGAAATCGTCGATATTCCTCGCGGTGTTCGCATGAAACAGCTTGTAGCGCCGGTCCATCTCACGCATGGCCCACTTCAATGTCTGCGCGGCCTGCTTGTTATCGGTCACGACCGGATGCCTCAGATGCGGCAGCGTGTTGTACATCGACAGCTCTACCATCTTGGGATCGATCATGAGCATGCGCAGTTCGCGCGGCGTGTAGCGGTACACCAGGCTGGTGATGATCGTGTTGATACACACCGATTTGCCGGACCCCGTTGCTCCCGCAATCAACAAGTGCGGCATCTTGGCCAGGTCTGCGATCCGCGGCTCACCTTCGAGATCCCTGCCCAAGACCACGGGGAGCACGGAACGGCTCGCGTCCCACTCATGCGTTTCCAACAGTCGCCGCAGCGATACCATCCGCGGGGTTGGGTTGGGCACCTCGACACCGACGGCGGCCTTGCCGGGTATGGGGGCCACGATGCGGATCGATTTGGCACGCATCGCGAGCGCG
The DNA here is from genome assembly GCA_046757925.1 of Gemmatimonadales bacterium. GTDB lineage: Bacteria > Gemmatimonadota > Gemmatimonadetes > Gemmatimonadales > GWC2-71-9 > JAZDCZ01. The sequence continues at coordinate 169,332 of JBHHZE010000001.1, read as the reverse complement.
AGATCGTCAGCCAGTGCGGCGATCTTGCTGACCTTGACCCCGGGCGCCGGTTTGACCTCGAATTGGGTTACCACGGGCCCCGTGGTGCGCCCCACGATCTCACCCTCGACCTTGAAGGTGCGCAACGTTTCGATCAGCACCTCGCCCAGACGATCGAGTGCCTCGTCGTCTTCCAGACCTGCCTCGGCGGCGATGCCCTCCAGCATCTCGATCGGCGGCAACTCGTCCAATGCCTCTTCGGGCCTGGCAGCTTTTTTCAGCATCCGAGGCGGCCGTTTGGGGGCCGGCAGGTCATCCACATCCTCGAAAGTCCTGGCAGCGCCAGCTGGCGTTTCCGGGGGCGAGGGTACGCCGGGCTCGCTTCTACGCTTGGGCTCGCCGGGTTCGAGTTTGCGAAACGGGTGCCAATCGAGCGTAAAGAGCGTGAGACTCGAGAGCGCAACCACGCCCACGATCACGGCACCAGCAGTCCCAACGATCGACACGGCCGATACGGCTACGAATGCAGGGATTACACCGACGAGTTGCTGTCGCACGGTCCAATCCCCGTAGCTCGCCGCCAGGTCGGTGGCGACCCTGATACCCATGACGAGCGCAAGGGCGAATGGTACCAGCAGTACGAGGCCCGCCAGAAGAACCGCCGCGCGGCCGAGTCCCAGTTGTCTAAACCGCCCGAAGCCGGCGAGGCCCGTCGCGATCCCCATCACGGGGATGAGCGCACCACCCAAACCAAAATACTCCCACAGTCTCCTTCCCACGGCGCGCCCCATCGGCCCCGTAATGTCCCACGGGAGGAGCGCGAGTCCGATGAAGACTCCGGCCAGGAGAGAGACAATCGCGATGAGTTCCTGCCTGCGGCGGGAGGAGAGCGGCATTGCTACGATTCAGTTACCGTAACGTGCCTGTCGCGGTAGACCGGCACGACGCTGTGCGTATCTGCGCCGGTCGCAAATTCCAGATCGGGCTTGAAACCGGCCTGCTTGAGATCGCGTGCGGCGGCGCTTGCGCCCACGCCCCGCTTCCACCTATCGCCGTAGCGTCGCACCAGTTGCAGTGCTGCAATGGCGCCGTCGTTCAGCTCCACACCCCTACGATCCCTCCCGGGCACGAGCACCTGGGCTATCCTTCCCGCGCAGTACGCGTCCTCGAGCGCGAACATTCCTTCGCGTCCGGAACACAGGATAGTGAGTTTACCGCAGAGATCGAGTTCCGCCCGGGCTCTCGCCGCAACGGCGGTGAAGTTGGTGACAGCGCCGATCAGCACGGGGGCGCCGCTGCCGGCGGCAACGAGCGCCGGGGTTCCGTTAGTGGTCGCCATCACGAGCGTCTTCCCCGCCACCACATCCTCCGTCATTTCGAGCGGAGAGTTACCGAGCGCGAAACCATCGATGCGTTTTGAGCCGCGTTCGCCCGCCAGGAGGAGATCGGGGTGTTCCAGGTTCTGTGCGAGTCGCAGCGCCTCTTCGGCGCTGGCCACGGGCAGTATCGCCCGCGCGCCGTTTGCCAGGGCCGATACTATGGTGGTTGTGGTTCTCAGTACATCGACGACTACAACGGGGCTCCCGGCAATCGTCTGATCCGTGACGCCGAGTGGCGTGAAATAGACTGAAAGGTTCATGCTGCAGGCTTTAAGAGATCCGGCTCGCGCTCCAGAAGCTTGGTATCCACCGCACCCGATTGAAAATCGGGGTGCTGTATTACACGCTGCAAGAACGGGATCGTCGTGGTCAGTCCCTCTATTATAAACGAATCCAGCGCCTGGCTCATGCGTGAGAGCGCCTCAGCCCGCGTCACTCCGTGCACGATGACCTTGGCAATCAGCGAGTCGTAATATGGAGGCACCGTGTACCCCGAGTAAATGTGGGTATCGACGCGGACGCCCGGGCCGCCCGGTGGATGAAACGCGGTGATGGTACCGGGACAGGGTTGGAAGTTGCGGAACGGGTCTTCCGCGTTGACCCGACATTCTATGGCGTGTCCGCGCAAACAGTTGCCGCGCAGCGTGAGACTCAACCCGTCGCCCGCGCACACACGGACCTGTTCTTTCACCAGGTCGAAGTTGGTGACCATTTCGGTGACCGGGTGCTCGACCTGTATCCGCGTGTTCATCTCCATGAAATAGAACTTGGAGTCCGCCACCAGGAACTCAACGGTGCCGGCGCCGACGTAACCGATGTGGCGCGCTAATCGCACAGCCACTTCTCCCATCGACTCGCGCATCTCCGGACAGATACCGGGGCTCGGTGCCTCCTCGATGAGTTTCTGGTGGCGGCGCTGCACGGAACAGTCGCGCTCGCCTACGTGCATTACCCCGCCCGAACGGTCACCCATGATCTGGATTTCCACGTGGCGCGGGCGGGCCAGGAATTTTTCGATGTAGACCTGGGCGCTGCCGAATGCAGCCAGCGATTCGTTACGCGCCAACTGAAACGCCGTGAGGAACGCATCGGGAGAGTCGGCCACCCTCATCCCCTTGCCGCCCCCGCCGGCGGCCGCCTTGATGATCACGGGGAACCCGATCTTCTTCGCTACTCCGAGCGCCTCACCCGGATCGTCAATTGCACCCTTCGAGCCCGGAACGACCGGTACGTCCAGATCCTGGACAAGCCTTCGCGCACTCGCCTTGTCACCCATGAGTTGGATCTGTCTGGGGGTAGGCCCGATGAACGCGATGTTGGAAGCCGCACAGGTCTCTGCGAACTCGGCGCTCTCGGCCAGGAACCCGTAGCCCGGGTGGATCGCGTCGGCTCCCGTTATCTCGGCCGCTGCAATGATGCCGGGAATACGCAGATAGGACAGCCTGCTGGGCGGTGGACCTATGCAAACGTCATCGTCCGCAAAGCGCACGTGGAGGCACTCGCGGTCGGCCTCGCTGTAAACGGCAACGGTCTCGATTCCCAATTCGCGACAGGCTCTGATCACCCTCAGCGCGATCTCGCCGCGGTTGGCGATCAATACTTTCTTGAACATGCGCTACTGCAGGAAACCGTCGCCCATCCCCGATGGCCGCCCACTCTCGCCGCCGATCTGGTCGGCGAACGTTCTGTCCGACGTACCTTCGACACCGCTCAAACGCAAGGCGAACTCACTGGGATTAGACGAGTAGAACAGCGCACTCTCGTAGCCTATCACACCCTTCTGATACCAATCCATCAGCGACTGATCAAACGACTGCATCCCATATTGTACCATTCCTTCCTTGATGAGTTCGGGAATATCCAGTGACTTCTCCGCGTCTCTGATATTGCCCTTGACCGCGGCCGTGTTGATCAAGATCTCGCACGCAGGCACCCGGTCGTTCCCCTCTTTAGTCGGCACCAGGCGCAGTGATACCACAGCCTCGAGCGCGGTAGAGAGCAGGTTGCGCACGGCATCGTGTTCGTGCGGCGGGAAGAACGAAATGATACGGTTGATCGTTTGCGTGGCGTCGGTGGTGTGCAGGGTGGAAAACACGAGGTGCCCGGTATCGGCCGCCTTCATCGCCGTGTCCAGCGTCATCTTGTCACGAATCTCTCCTATGAGGATCACGTCGGGATCCTGACGCAGCACGTGACGCAACGCCGAGTCGAACGAGAGCGTATCGGAGCCGATCTCCCGCTGCGACAGGTTCGCCTTGCCGTCACGATGTAGAAACTCGATGGGATCTTCGATCGTGATGATGTTGCAACTCCGGGTCATGTTTATGTGCTGGATCATGGCGGCGAGCGTCGTCGACTTGCCCGAACCGGTAACGCCAGTCACCAACACCAGCCCGCGCGGTTTGAGCGCGATGGTCTCCAGAATCTTGGGGAGCCGTAGTTGCTCTACGGTCTTGACCTCGTAGGGAATCGCCCGGAACACGAACGCCAACGTACCACGCTGTTGGAAGACGTTGGTACGGAATCTTCCGACACCCGGCACGCCGATCGCAAAGTCGGCCTCCTTGTGCTCGGCGAATTCCTTTACCTGCCGGGAGGTCATGATTTGTTCGGCGAGCGACTTGAGTTCCTCCGGCTTGAGCGGCGGCTGTCCCAGCTGCTCCAGTTCACCGGCCACCCTGATGGTCGGAGGTCTGCCCACCTTGAGATGCAAGTCGGACCCGCCCTTCTGCACCATCTCGGTAATCGCCTGCTTGAAGCTAAAGCTCGCAGATTCGTTTGATTCAGCCATTTGGATCCACCCTGAACAGCACTTGTCCGAATTCAACAGGTTGCGCGTCTTGCGCGGCTATCTCTTTGATCACCCCCGAGACTTCGGCGTCTAGCGGGTTCATGATCTTCATTGCCTCGATGATGCACAGCGTCTGACCGACGCTGATGCGGCTACCTACTTTGACATAGGGTTCGGCGCCGGGCTCTGGCTGGGCATAAAACGTTCCCACCATGGGCGACTTTATCTCCGTGAGCTGACCCGATTCCTCACCCGCGGCCGCCGGACCCTCCCCTTGCGGAGCGGCTTTGCCGCTTGCTGCCACGGCAACGGGCCCCGACGCCTCCGGTCGAGCGTTCGACCCCGAACTCTGCACAGTGACTCCTACGCTCTTCGAAACCCGAACGGTGGTAGACCACTTCCGAATCTCGATTGTGTCGGCTTCTGATCGGCTCAGGAGATCGAGCAGCTTTTCAACGAATTTCAGATCGATCATACGCGCTCGAGGTACTTGTCTTCCCGCCGGTCCACCTTGATAACTTGGCCCTGTTCGACGAAGAGCGGAACCTGCACCACGGCACCGGTCTCCAATTTGGCCGGCTTGGTACCACCGGATGCTGTGTCTCCACGAACACCCGGGTCGGTCTCCGTCACCTGCAGCTCGACGAAAAACGGCAGTTCGATCATAATCACCGTGCCGTCATGTACTAACCCGGAACACTCCATCCCCTCCTTGAGATACTTGAGCTGATCTTCACCAATTATATCGCTGGCGAGAGGAATGTCATCGTACGTGCCCATATCCATAAAATGATAGAAGTCGCCGTCGCTGTAGGAGAATTGGATCGGCCTCCGCTCCAGACGGACTTCGTTGACCTTCTCGCCCGCGTTCCACGTCTTGTCCACTACCGCCCCTGTCCGAACGTTCTTCAGCTTGCTGCGAACGAAGGCGCCGCCCTTTCCCGGCTTGACGTGTTGAAAGTAGACTATTTGGAATAGCTGCGCATCTATATCGAGCACCATCCCATTTCTAAAATCTGCCGTACTCGCCATTGTCTTCAGTTCAACTCCAATAGTTCTGTTTTGCCGTCCGAGAGCAACTCCGCCCCATTCGTCCCCAACAGAACGTCGTCCTCGATTCGGACGCCGCCCCAGCCGGGGAAATAGATGCCCGGCTCCACGGTCACTACAGCCCCGACCGGCAAGCCATCTTCGTTTTTGGCACTGAGTCGTGGTTCTTCGTGCACTTCCAAGCCCAGCCCATGGCCCAGCGAATGGCCGAAGGCATCGCCAAAGCCGTGTTCCTCGATGACCGAGCGCGCTAGGGCATCGGCCTCGCGACCGGTCATACCGGCACAAACATGCCGCCGTGCCCTCAGCTGTGCGTCTCGCACCAGCTGGTACACCGTGCGCTGACGCTCATCGGCCTGCCGCCCCACCACGACGGTACGGGTTATGTCCGCGCAGTATCCATCTACCTGTGCACCAAAGTCAAGCAGCAACCAGTCGCCCGGTTCGATCTCACGCGTGCTGGTAGCGGCATGTGGCAGAGCGCTGCGCGGCCCCGACGCCACGATAGTTTGAAACGGATGCCACTCGCTGCCGCGGACCCTGAGTTCCCGCTCAAGCGTGGCTGCCACATCCTGCTCCCGCTGCCCCACCCGCACCGTCTCGAGCGTGGCCCGAAGGGCAGCCGCGGCCAGGTCTGCGGCACTGCGCACCGCCCGTACCTCTGCATCACTCTTGCTCACGCGCAGCCGCTCGACGAGCTTTGGGGCGGCCTCCAGGCGCACCGGTACTTCACCGCGCTCGAATCGCTGCGCTTGATCCACCGTTACCGTGTGGCCTTCGAACCCCAGTTTCTCTATCCCGGGATAGCCGGCGAGCAACTGCCACAGCTTGGACCAGAGGTCACTGGCAACTATCTCGACCCGCGCCGCACCGCCGATCTCCTGCTCCGCCTGTTCGCGGTAGCGAAAGTCGGAAAGAAAGATAGTCTCATTCCGCAGCACCGCGACGATGCCAGCCGATCCCGAGAAACCCGTCAGGTAACGAATGTTCGGGAGGTGGGTCACGACCAACCCGTCGAGTCCCTCCGCTTCCAACGCCTCTAGTAGCGCCTCACGGCGTTCTGAAGTTGGTCCCGCTCTCACTGTTCTCGAGATGGCCGACCAGGGCATCCAGCCCCAGCAGGTAACTCCGCGCCCCAAAACCCGCAACCACGCCAACTGCCAGATCGGCAATCATCGAATGGCGCCTCTGTTCATCGCGCGCAAAAATATTGGAGAGGTGAATCTCGACGAATGGGAACTCGACCGCCAGCAGCGCATCTCTGACGCCGATCGAGGTGTGGGTCAGTGCGGCGGCATTGATGAGCGCGCCGTCGGCCGCGGCCGGAAGCGCCTGAATCTGATCGATCAGCTGGCCCTCGTGGTTAGTCTGCGACCACTGGATCTCCACACCCAGCGACTCCGCATGGGCACGGAGCATCCGCTCGATGTCTTCGAGCCGCTCCTCTCCGTAAACCTGTGGCTCCCGAATGCCGAGGAGGTTGAGGTTGGGTCCATTGAGAACGGAAACGCGCACCTAACTCTTGAGTCCCTCGAGCCAGTTGCGAAAGTCACCGTCGGACTCGCCATCGTCGTCGGACTCTCCATCGTCGCCGGACTCGTCTGCCGGATCGGCTTCGCTCCCGAAAAACTGGTCGTACGAGACGTTCGCGTCCTTCGACTCGGATCCAGCATTCGGCGCTTCGGGTTTGGGAGGCACGCTGGGCGCCCCGAAAACCGATGACAGCGAAACCTCGTCGCTCGCAGGGACAGTCGGTGAACCGGGCACGTCCTCGCCCGATGCGAATGCCGACTCGAGCGGCGATGGTCTTTCGCTGGCAGGTGGCGCTGCGGGCCCGGACGTGGAAGTCTCTCCTTTGAACACCGTGTGGAGGAACTCCACCACCGATTGGCCCCCGGTGTGGGAGACCGAAAACCGAGCAAGGCGGCTCTCTTGCGGCACCGCCGCCCCGGCGCCGGTATCCCGGGCAGCCAGCTCGGCCATCCTATCGATGATAGCTCGGTCGCCGGGCCGCTGCTCCAGCAGCTGGGCGTATATGTCGCGGGCCTGATCGTAAAGGCCCTGCTGGGCGTAAACCTCGGCCATCGTCTCGGTGACGAGGGAGCCCAGCTCCTTGGTGCCGTCGGACGCTTCATCGGGCATGATCAGGGGAAGATCGGCCTCGGTAGCCGCCGACTCCGCCAGCGGCGGTTCCGCCGCTCCCTCCGCCGCGACCGGTTCGGGTTCGGTTTGTTCCGGCGCTCGGGCCTCGACCATCTCAATGAACTCCATCGGGCCCGCCAGGTCGCTCCTGCTCTCCCGCCGTGCTTCTGCCAGGTCTTCCTCGCCCACAGGCGGAACATCCCCGAAGTGAGTTACCTGCTCGAAGGTCTCGATCTCGCCGCTATCGACGTCCACTGACGCCTGCTCATCGGTAGGTTGCGCTTCGTCCTCAGTCCACACCGACGACCCTTCGAAGGTCTCGATCTCACCGGTATCGACATCGGGTGCGGCTACCTCCGATTCAGGCTGCGGCGACTCGGCGCCCAAGGCAGCCACCGGCTGGATCGGCTCGACCTCGATCGTCGCGTCCGGATACTCGACTTCTGGTTCGGCTGGAGCTTCCACCGGCTCGACTTCTTCCGCGTCAGCTGCCTCCGCCTCCGCAACCGTAGGCTCGACTTCCGCACCCGACTCGTCCTCATCTACGTCGATCGCCTCGACCTTGACCGTGTTGCCGTCGTGTACCCCCCCCACCGGCACCTCCCGCACAACAGCGCCCTCGGCCTCGACCGCATCGGCGCGTTCACTCGAATCATCTGCGGCGGCGACTCCACCAGAATCTGCACGCTCTAAATCATCTGCGACGTGCCCACCAGCATCCGCGGCCGCGATCAATCCATCCGAGGCCGCAACTTCGCCAGCATCGTCTGCCGCAGCGGCTCCACCAGCATCATCGATTGCCGGCACGGGTTCGGTATCGGCAGCGGCGACTTCCAGCAGGCTGGGATCGATCGCCGGTTCCTGTACAGTCGATTCTTGGGCCGCCATCTGGCTCATGGCCTCTGCGGCCCACGCCGCACCAGGCTCCACCGTGGTGGCTTCGGCCTCGACGGCGCGGGCAGCTTGCGGTTCGGGTTCGGGCTCCGACTCTTCCGCCGCCATTTCAGCTACCCCGGACAACGCGTCGAGCGCATCCAGTTTTTCCTGGGCCTCTTGATTCATGGGATCGACGTCCAGGAGCCGCGTGAGCCATGCCCTGAGTCCCTGCATGTCGCTGCGCCGCTCCGAGATCTCGGAGAGAGACTTGAGGGCAATGATATTCTCCGGATCCAACTCCAGGGCCCGCTCGAAGGCGCCCTCCGCCTCGTCGTCGTCTTTGGCCAGGAGGCACCTGCCGAGCACTATGTGCGCGCTCGCGTAGTCGGGACGCGCCTCTAGCCCGCCACGCACGACGTCCAGCGCGAGATCGACATCGCCGCTCTTGCGGTAGGCATCTGCCAGGGCGGCAAACCACTGCTTGCGGTTCTCTTCGTAACGCTGTTCGAGCTTCTCTATCTCGCTCTGATAAGCCATGCGCAGCCAGCCCGGGTGCGGGGGGTGGAAGTGCCTCCGAACTTAGTCTCTCGCGGGGAAAACTTCAACCTAAATCTGGTGTATCTGACTTGAGTTTGCCCCTTGTCCCACTTAGACTTACCGGCTCTCCCAGAGCATGGACTTGTGCGAGGTATGACACGCGTATGATGCGAACAATGCGGGCCAGCGCGAAATGGATCATGGGGATCGTGGCCGTGAGTTTCGTCGGCTGGATGATATTCCAGGTTGGGATGGACGTTACAGGAGCATCCGGCCCCTCGGTGAACGACGCTGTCGCCCGCGTGAACGGGCAGAAGATCGACGTTCAAACGTTCTACGGTGCAGTGAGGAACGCCCAGGACCAACAGCGTCAGGCGGGAACCCCGCTCTACACGCTGGATCAACAGCGTGCTTTGGAGGACGAGGTCCTGGAGAGCATGGTACAGCAGATCGCACTGGTCAGCGAGTATAAGCGTCGTGGCATCACCGTGACCGACGATGAGATCAGGGAGGCGGCCCAAACGCAACCGCCCCCCGAGATGTTCAACATCCCCGCGTTCCAGACCGACGGTCAGTTCGACTTCGAGAAGTACAAGCGCTATCTCCAATCGCAGACCGACATCTCGTTCAAGCTGGCCCTCGAGGCACGTTACCGCGACGAGCTGCCGCGGATCAAACTGTTTCAGCGCGCCACCGCCGACATCTACCTGCCCGATTCCAAACTGTGGCAGATATACCGGGATCGATACGATTCGGTTTCGGTACGGGTGATCACTATTCTCCCCGAGTTGGCGGCGCCAGACGATCAAATAGAGGTGACCGATCAGGAAGTGGAGAGCTACTATCGGTCCCACCAGGAGGACTACCATCGTCCGGCGACCGCCTACTTGAGCTTCATCCAGGCATCGCGCGAGCCGGATGTCGCCGATACCGCCGTGGCCCTGCAACGAGTCCGGGACATTCTGAAGGAACTCCGGGCCGGGGGTGACTTTGCCGAGATTGCCGCCCGTGAGTCGGCCGATTCAGGCAGCCGTCAGGAGGGTGGCGACCTGGGAGAGACGCCCGTGGGCACCCACATTGCCGCGTTCTCCAAGGCTGCCATGGCGCTCAAGCCCGGCCAAATATCGGAGCCTGTTCTCACGAGCTTCGGCTATCATATCATCAAGCTCGAATCCAAGAGCAAGGACAAGTATCACGCGCGCCACATTCTGATCCCTATCGAACTCCAGGGTGATCACCTGCGGTTTGTGGAATCACGCGCAGACACCATGGATCTCTACGCGGCGGAACAGGACGACCCCACCGCGTTAGACGATACGGCAGACAGGCTTGGGATTCCTGTTGCTAAGGCACCGCCCCTGGCCGAGGGGTCTCAGATGCGGATCGGCCGCTATGCCGTTCCCGATGTTGGGATCTGGGCGTTTGAGGCGATCGAGAACGAAACGTCCCGGGTGATCGAGTCGGATCATGCCTTCTACGTCTTTCGGCTCGATTCTCTGGAAGCCGAGGGAACGTCGCCCCTGAACGAGGTGCGAGACAGGGTGGTGGCGGCCGTCAAGACGGCCAAGAAGTGGGAGCAAGCTGAGGAGCTGGCCCGGGCGGTAGATGCCGAGATCAAGAGCGGCGTGCCGTTCGGCAAGGCGGCCCTCCGCCATGGCTTGACTCCCGGGGCCCTGAACTTCTTTACCCGTGGCCAACCCAGTCCCGCGCTCGCATCCTCCCCGGAAGCTGTTGGCGCGGCCTTCGGGGTGCCGGTGGACCAGGTGAGCGGCCCCATCAAGACCAAGGGCGCGATCTTTTTCATTCGCCCCACCGCTTTCCACGGAGCTGACAGCACGGCATTTGCAAAAGGGCTGGACGAGTTCAGGACTCAAGTGCTGCAACAGGCACGGCAGAGGCGGGTCGAACTCCTCATGGCGGCGATACGGGACCAGGCAGACGTGGTAGACAACCGCAAGGCACTGGCGCGGGCACAACGGGCCCAGCCGGCATTGCCCTTTGGGCAGAGCAACCCCCTGCCCAACTCACGAGGATTCTAAGGAGGGAGATTGCCAGGGGCTCGAGCCCCCGACAATTCATTCACTCAACTTCTTGGGCTCGCCGTCAGCAGCTACGGATGAGTCTATACGGCGGGAGACGGGGGTGTCCTCAGGGGTTTCCTCGATGCTCTTCTGCACATCTTTGATACCGCGCTTGAACTCCCTGATCCCCTTCCCCATTGCCGACCCCATCTCTGGCAGCCGTTTGGCACCGAAGACAAGTAGCACCACGACCAGAATGACTAGTAGCTCTGGCATTCCGATGTTGGGCAACATAAAAGCCTCGCTAGAAAAGAGACCGCGCAAGCATGTAGGCCAACACTATCCCAACCAGGCCCAGCAGCGATACGCGCAGTGCGACCGGCCCCACACTCGCACTGAAGATCAACAGATCCACGTGCAGAGGACCGACCGATGGCGTCACAGTCCAGGTAAAAAACTGTTTCGCGGGACTCTCGGGCAGAAACCAGGCGAGCAGCGCCGACAGGAAACCGCCGAAGACGAACCCGAGAGACAGGACGCCCATGTAAAATAACGGTTTACGTGGCCCTAACGCCACCGCCTAGCGCCTCCGCTCGACGGAATAGGTGACACATTCGAATAGGGCATCCCGCGCCCACCCCGCGGGCAGGGAGCCAAGCTCGGCCTCCGCCTTCTGAACCAGCCTGTGAGCGCGCTCGCGGCTCACTGCAATCCCTCCGCGATCTTCCACGATCCGAACCACCGATCGAATCAGCTCATCCGACGGGAGAGGGTCGGACATGAGTTCCTCTACGTGAGCGCGCTCTCCCGGGGTCATTTGCGGTAGCGCCACAATGAGCGGCAGCGTGATCTTGTGCTCACGCAGATCTTGCCAGTTGGGCTTGCCGGTAACAGCCTCGCTCGCTGTGTAGTCCAACAGGTCGTCGGCAATTTGGAAAGCGGTTCCCAGGTGGAGCCCATACCGCCTCAGCGGCTCGCGTAGCGAGGGCTCTCCGGCCAGCGATCCGATCTCGCAAGCTCCTGCCATGAGAGATGCGGTCTTCGCCCGAATGAGTTCCTCGTAGTCGGCCTCCGAGAAATCGAGCAGGTCGTGCGCTGCAACTTCACGCATCTCACCGATGGTCAGTTCGTTCGTTACACGGCTCATTATCCGGAGCGGTTCGAGCGAGTCGAGACCCACCAGTACTTCGATCGCCCGCGAGTAGAGATAGTCACCCATGATGACTGCAATCTCGTGACTGAATTGGGCGCTCACCGTCGGCTGACCGCGGCGTAAGGCCGAGTGATCAACCGAATCATCGTGGATCAACGTCGCCAGATGGATGAGCTCGACCACGGCGGCAAGTTTGATCTCCCGCTCGGACACACCGCCGGTGGCGTGTGCGGAGAGGAGAACCAGGGCGGGACGAAACATCTTTCCGCGGATCTGCAGCAGGTGCTGATTGACACCGTCTATCATGTGGAGATCCGACCGGACCAAGCTCACGATCTCGTCGAATACCGTATCCAAATCGCTCTTGACGGGTTCCAGCACCTCTGCCAGGCTGAGGCGCGCAACTGGAGAGGCGGGAGACGCCATCGAGCTAGCTACTCGCCTCCGCCAACGTCTGCACGCGCTCCTTCACGTCCTGGAAGTCTATGTCGATAGCAAAGATTCTCCGGTAATAACCGAGGGCCGGTTCCGGATGGCCCTGTTGTTCCTCGCACCTCCCCAGCCAATAGAGCAGTCCGATCTTTTGTTCGTCCGCCCCGGCTTCCGATTCGATGGCCCGCCTCAAGACCGTCGCGGCAACGGCGTACTGGCCTTTTTCGAAGAAGCACAGCCCCAGGGCTTCCGCCGTCCTCATCCGTCCATCGGCGCCACGAAGGGCTTTTTGGAACTCCGATATCGCTTCGTCTAGCAGCCCCATCTCCTTGAATGCGACTCCCAGGTCGTAGTGTGCCTGCGAGTCGTCGATATCGACGTTGGCATCGATACCCTTCTTGAATTCGGAGAGCATATCCTGGAAATCCTGCTGTTCCTCGGTGTTCTCCACGGCGTGATCGATGCGTATGCGTGTGTCCTTGGGCCCCTCTTCATCGAGGATCAAGGCACCCAGATCGACGAAATCGTCTGATGCCGTCGCTGGCGACTCCGCGGCGGCAGTCTGCAATTCGGGCTCGGGCTCCGCTTCAGGGACGAACTCGGGTTGGGACTCCGCTTCGGGCTCAACGGCAGCAACCCCACCAGAATCCGCGCTCTCGACCGAATCATCGGCGGCAGCAACTCCACTGAGATCAGGCTCCCCGATATCGAACGGTTCCAGCGTGTCCATCGCCGCACGTGCCCGCTCGTTGTCCGGGTCCTGCTCCAACACGCGTTCGTACACGCGCTGCGCCGACTCCAGCGCGCCGGAGCGCACCAGCGCATCGGCAAGTTCCATATAGGCGCCGACAACCTGCGATGAATCGCCGTCAGCCAACAGGAACTCCACCCTCCTCCGGTGGTGCTCTATGCTGTTGGGCTCGAGCCGCAGGATCTCCTCGTTGGTCGACTGGACCGCCCCACGATCGCCGGCACCCTCGTATTGGCTCAGCGCGATTTCCAGTTCCTCGAGACCCCGCTCGCGCTGGCCCAGTTCGATCAGACCCTCGGCCAATTGCCGGTGGGACTCCGGATCGTCCGGGTCGTCGAGCACCTTGGCTTCGAGAGCGTCTATGTCGGGAGGGCCGATCTCCTCAACCGTGTCGAACTCCGCCTCGGCCAGTATCAGCCCCCCATCGTCGACCGCATCGGCGATCGCGGTCTCGGTGGCCTCGTCCGCAGCTGCGCGAGCAACCTCTTCGGCGGCCTCATCGACCTCCAATACAGGCATATCGGCAACCGGCTCGCCCTCCTCGGCTACCCCACCCACTTCCTCGACTTCACCAAAGTCGATATCGAGTGCGGGCACCTCGATGCCTGCCTCGTCGCCGATTTCGCCGATGTCGATGTCTTCGGAGAAATCGATCAATTCACCGGCGTCCTCGGAGTCGGCCGCCACTTCCAGCAGTGGAAGATCACCGCCCTCGGGAACTTCGTCCTTGTCTGCCGACCAGTCCTCCACAGCCTCGCCCACCTCACCGGTCTCGACAACATCGGGTTCCGCCGTGTCCACCGCATCTGCGGCACCGGGAACCATTGCTTCGATTTCCAGAGCATCAATGTCAGGCGCCTCGATCGAATCGGATAAGGCGGTGGTTTCGATCTCCAACTCCTCCAGCTCCGCATCAGACTCCGCCGGTTCGTCCAGAGTCTCGAACGACCCGCTGGTCTCCAGACCTGCGACGTCCTCGGCGTCATCCATGGCGGCTCTCAAATCCGTCGCACTGATCTCGACCGAGGCGCGCTCTATGGGCAAGTCCGCTGGCGGGGCACTCACTTCCATGGGCTCCGTGCCGTCATCCAGCGCGGTCCGCTCGATGTCTATCGGCTCCGGCTCAACTTCCACCGAGTCGGTATCAGTCGCCGAAATGAGCGACGCTTCGTCTGTGAGATCGAGGAAAACGATGTCCGAAGTCTTGGGCTGCCTACTCCGTGCTCTTGGCGCCGGTGCTGCATCGAGATCGTATTCCGGGTCGATCGCCTTCATGCGCTCCATGGTGGAACGCTTGCGGGGAGTGTCTTCCCCGGACCTGAGTTCGTGGTAGAGTTTGGCAAGCTGCTCCCTTGCCTCATCTGTGCGGGCGGCCCTCTTGAGTTGCTCCGCCAACATGAGGCGGATCTCCTCGCTCGCCGGCGAAAGATCTGCAAACTCCTTGAGTGCCTGGAACGCCTCCTCGACCGCACCCGCCTTCTGCATGCGGTCGGCGTACTCCAGGAGGTTTTGCTTGGCCTCCGCCACGAACCCGCGTGCCATCATCAGCTTGGCGAGCTTGAGATACATGTGGGTCCTGCCGGGAGCGTTGCGCAGGACCTTGTTGCACAGCGCGATCGCGTTGTTGGGGAAACCCTGCTCGGTGTAGAGACCCACCGCCCTCTCGTACTGCTCGACGGCAGCTGGGACATCACCCGACTTGAGATACAGATCGCCCAACTTGTTGAACAGCCCGAGTTCACCGGACAGCTCCGGTGTGCCCTCCAATTCACCAAGTATCTTGAGATACTGACCTATGGCCTTGTCGGTCTGACCCTTGAGTTCGAATTTTCGGGCCTTGTCTTTTGCTTTCTCGATATTCAGGATAAACCTCTGAAGACGGCGGCGCTGTTCGTGTGCATACCCCTAGCCTAACGAAACTATGGGCCGCGCCAGCAGGTGACAAGCCACTCCGCCGATCCACACCTCTGTAATCAAGTTCGCACCATACCAGTAAGGCACTTCCCGCCAGTCTCGCACACCTGCCAAGACCAGATCGGCGCGGAATCCCGGAGCGATTTGGCCACGGGATCGCGCCTCACCTACCGCGGCGGCACCATTCACGGTAATGGCAATGACGGCCTCAGCAGGTATCATACCCAGTTGAGACACCCCGAGGGTAGCCATAAGCGGCAGGCTCATACCGGGGGAACTGCCGGGATTGAAGTCCGTGGCCAACGCTACGGCGGCGCCTTCGTCGATCAACCTGCGCGCGGGCGCCCTGTTACTGCTACCCAGAAACAGCATGGTTCCGGGGAGCAGTGCAGCCACCGTGTCCGATGCGGCCAGCGCGGCGATACCACCCTCGGACACGGCCGCCAGGTGATCGGCGCTCAACGCTCCGAGTTCGACGGCGAGTTCGGCACCTCCTGACCCATCGAGTTCGTCGGCATGCAGCTTGAGACCCATGCCGTACTTCCGCGCCTCGGTGAGCACGCGCCGGGACTGCTCCACGGTGAACACACCGGGTTCGCAAAACACGTCACAGAACCGAGCCACTCCCTGCTCCTTCACCGCAGGCAGCATCTCGTTGACGACGATGTCGAGGTACTCGTCAGGACGATCGCGGAACTCGGGCGGGACCTCGTGTGCGCCCAGAAACGTGGCAACCAGGGAGGGTCCTCCCACTCGCGAGGCCGCGCGGATGGCGTCCAGCTGTGCAAGTTCCGCCTGTAGACTCAGTCCATAGCCGCTCTTCACCTCGACGGTGGTAGCGCCGTTAGCGACGAGGCCGCCGAGGCGCGTGTTCAGCAGATCGGCCAACTCTCCAACCGTTCTGGTTCTCACATCCCGCACGGAAGAGAGGATGCCCCCACCCGCGGCAGCGATCTCCTTATACCCGATGCCGCGGGCGCGGCGCTCGTGATCCTCCAGGCGCGCTGCACCAAACACCGCATGCGTGTGACAGTCGACGAAACCCGGAAACAGCACCCCTTCCACCTCGACTACTTGGGCGGCCGCATGTTCCGCTTTCAGTTCCCCGTACGGTCCTACTGCCGCAATGCGATCCCCGGCCACTAGCACGGCCCCTCGATCGATCACATCCAACGCAGCCATCTCCGCTCCTCGACGCGCGCGCGCCGGTCCGCGGCAGGTGACGACCTGGCTCGCGCCAACCAGGAGAACCTTCAATCGCCCTCCGCCAGCGGGATCCGAATGCCGTGTTGTCGAGCGGTCTCGAGCGCTTCCGCGTAGCCGGCGTCAACGTGCCGGGCCACGCCTATCCCGGGATCGTTGGTGAGAACCCGCTCGAGCCGGCGCCGGGCAGCAGCGGTCCCGTCGGCCACTATCACCTGGCCCGCGTGCAGGCTGTTCCCGATACCCACACCGCCACCGTGGTGGAACGAGACCCAGGAAGCACCCGATGCCGTGTTGAGCAGAGCGTTCAGAATCGGCCAGTCGGCGATAGCGTCGGAGCCATCTTTCATGCCCTCGGTTTCGCGAAACGGAGATGCCACCGAGCCGGTGTCGAGATGGTCTCTGCCGATGACGATCGGCGCAGATACCTCACCCGTGCGCACGAGTTCGTTGAGGGCGATCCCGAAGAGCGCGCGTTCGCCCTGTCCCAACCAGCAGATTCTCGCCGGCAGACCCTGGAAGGCGACCTTCTCCCGCGCGAGCCGGATCCAGCGGCACAGATGTTCGTTGTCCGCGAACAGCTCGAGGACCAAATCGTCGGTTCGATACAGATCGTCTGGATCGCCCGAGAGTACCAGCCAACGGAACGGCCCCCGGCCGCGACAGAACAGCGGGCGGATGTACTCGGGGACGAAACCGGAAATGTCGAACGCGGCCGCAACGCCTCGGTCGAACGCCTCGGTGCGGATGTTGTTGCCATAGTCGAATGTGACGGCGCCGGCTCGCTGGAGCGCAAGCATGGCCCGAACGTGGCGGGCGATGGAGTCGCGAGCCCGGTCCAGGTACTGCTCCGGATTGAGAGTGCGGAGTTCCGCAGCCTGATCCAGTGACAGTCCTTCGGGCACGTAACCATTGAGGGGATCGTGGGCCGATGTCTGATCGGTAAGGACATCGGGCACCCAACCGCGCCGTTCGATCTCGGGCAACAGTTCAGCGCAATTACCCACTAGGCCGACCGACAGCGCTTTACCGTCGTCACGCGCCGCAGTGACCATGCGCCACGCCTCGTCGAGGGAATCGGTCATCCGGTCGAGGTAGCGGGTCTGGGCGCGGCGCTCGATGCGGGCGGGATCGACGTCGATCCCCAAGAACGCCGCACCGTTCATCGTGGCTGCGAGCGGCTGGGCGCCACCCATACCGCCGAGGCCACCGGTCAAGACAATTCTCCCACTGAGAGATCCGTTGAAGTGCCGCTGGGCCAGAGCGCCGAACGTCTCGTACGTGCCCTGTAGAATTCCCTGCGTCCCGATATAGATCCAGCTGCCCGCTGTCATCTGACCGTACATGATGAGCCCTTGACGTTCCAACTCCCGGAACTTGTCCCACGTCGCCCAGCGACCCACCAGGTTGGCGTTGGCTATCAGCACTCGTGGCGCATCTTCGTGCGTAGTGAACACACCGACCGGCTTCCCCGATTGGATCAACAGCGTTTCGTCATTGCCCAACGACCTGAGCGCATCGCAGATCGCGTGGAATGCCTCCCAACTCCGCGCTGCCCGCCCCGTGCCGCCGTACACCACCAGATCATCCGGACGCTCCGCCACCTCGGGATCGAGATTGTTCATCAACATCCTTAGTGCCGCCTCTTGAATCCAACCACGGCATGATATGGCGGTACCTCGTGGTGCCCTGACCGTCTGGACCTTCGTACCAGTCATATCAATGCCTCCTGCTCGATGAGGGCGCTCATTGTGGCGATATCCGGACCAAAGGGTCGGTCCTCGTCCACCTGCGGCACCGACTCCCTGACCCGGTTATACAGTTTTTCTACACCCTTGCCGGGCTTAAGGGGCTTCAAGAACTCCAGGCCCTGTGCAGCCGCCAGAAGTTCAATCGCCACGACGCCCGTAGCATTTGCGAGGATGCGCCGCGCTTTGAAGGCGGCAGCCATTCCCATCGGTACGTAGTCCTCCTGGTTCCCGTCGGTCGGGATCGATTGGACGCTGGCGGGAGTGCACAGCGTACGCGACTCCCCCACCAATGCAGCCGCCGTAACCTGGACCATCATGAATCCCGATTGGAGCCCCGGGTTACGCGCGAGAAACGCCGGGAGCCCCTGTGACGTTTCCGGATTGAGCATGCGGTCGATGCGCCGCTCCGCCACGCCCGCCAACGTGGTGAGCGCGATGCTCAAGAAGTCGAGCGCCATCGCAACCGACTGACCGTGGAAGTTGCCCCCCGAGAGCACCTCGTCTCCAAAGACCAGAGGATTGTCGGTGGCTGCGTTGAGTTCGACTCCGACCACATCCACCGCGAAGTCGATCACATCTTTGACTGGTCCCAGTATTTGGGGGGTACAGCGCAGGCTGTAGGAATCCTGCACACGCGGATCGTTATCTCTGTGGGACTCGCGAATCTCGCTTCCGGCCAGCATCTCGCGCATGATCTTCGCCGACTCCGCTTGGCCCCGGTGTGGTTTCGCGGCGTGAATGCGCTCGTCGAACGGGACCGGCGTACCCTTGAGTGCTTCGAGACTCATCGCCGCCGCGCCATGCGCCGTGCGCCAGAGATTGCGCGCATCGTGCACCAATAGCGCGAGTATCCCGGACTGCGCCTGGGTGCCGTTGATGAAAGAAAGCCCCTCCTTTGCCGCAAAGCTGACCGGCTCCATTCCCGCCGCCCGCAACGCCTGGGCTGCGGGTACGAGACGCCCACCGTCTACCAGCACATCACCCTCGCCCATCAGTGCCTGACCCACGTGAGCGAGCGGTGCGAGATCGCCGCTGGCGCCGACGCTGCCCTGTTCCGGCACGATCGGGTGGATGCCCGCGTTGAGCATTCCGGCCAGTTGTTCCGCGAGTAGGGAACGCACACCACTGGTTGTCTTGAGCAACACGTTGGCACGCAGGAGCATCAAGGCTCTCACCAGTTCGACCGGCAGCGGCGGGCCCACGCCGGCAACGTGACTCCGGATCAGGTTGCGTTGCAGTTGGTCGAGCTGGTCGGAGGCGATCTTCACATTGGCGAGTTTCCCAAACCCCGTGTTGACTCCGTAGATCGAAGCCCCAGAAGTGAAGCGTTTTTCGAGGGCTTTGCGCGAACGATCTGCTGCAACCTTGGCCTCGTGTGAGACCGTAACATGTGCGCGATCGCGCGCAACGGCGACCACGTCGGAAACCGCGAGCGACTCCCCGTCAATAACGACTTTGTTTGGCATGCCAGGAATATAGAGAAGCGCGTTGAAAAGGGGATTGGCGCGTGGCCAAGTGGAGTGGGTGCCGGCAGGATTCTACCGAGCTGGGAGGGCTACGTGGGCGAGTGGAGCGGGCTTAGGCGGCCGAACGTCCTACACCTGCACTCCCGCGCTAACGCCGATTGGGCGCTGGCACCACCAATCTCTCGTCAACCGCGACACCTGCACCCCCGTGTATCGACAGTTCGGGGTTGCCCGGATCGGTCTGGTAACTCCAGTCGAACAACATGTAGTCTTTGCCGACGTGGGTTATCCGTATCGCGCCGAAGCGTGCGAACCCATCGCCCCCATCCATCCGGAACACGTAGCCAAACCTTGGCAGCGCCTGGATCGCATCGCGGCTGTATCCGCTGTCGGGCGCGAAGTCGATCGACGTCAGATCTTCGAGCGGGTCCGGATCGTACAGCAGGATCTCCGTTCCGGCCCGCTGAGGTACCATGAAGAAGTCGCCGTTCACATCCCGGTCCACCCAGAAATCGATGTCCGAGCGGTTGCCATCGGCCACTGCGCCCAGCTCGAGCGCGCCAACCTGGCCGTTGCCGTCCACGTCTTGGAAGAACCGGAAACCACTCTCGGTTGGCCCGGCCTGGATCGCAAAGATCAGAACATTGCGAGCGTCGGGCCGCGGTGTGTCGGCCCATACCGGCGAGAAGTCGCTCTCACCACCGTCTACACTCTCGGCTGTCACACCAAAGCACCGCGGAATACCGTTGGTCAGCGCCCCAACCACGAACTCCGGCGCGATGGTCGTTCCTTCGAGATCGAACGTCGCGTCACACAAACCGTCATCGATGGAGAAGCCCGTGCTGTAGACACGATACTGCAGGAATGCGTTTGCCGGTGCGTTTGCGAACGAATTGTCCGCCCACGCAAGATGAATAGCGCCATTCAGACTGGTCGTTGTCAAACTGGCGGGCGCATCCAGAATCGTAAGCGCAACATCGTCAACCGAATCGCTGCCGCATCCCACGGCGAGCCCACTCAACACGAGAACGAATATTCCGCGCTTCATCTGACTCTCCCGGCTGTAAGCATTCCGCAATGCCGAAGGGCAGATCGCGTGCCAACCCGATCCACCGGTGTAACATCTTATTTGACAAGATCTTACCAATGGATTCGAGCGCCACCTTGTCCTCGTTTTGAGACAATGTGCGGCCCTTCGGGGGCCGCGACAGTCAGCGACCTCCCTGTCGCACGGTGCGCTGGTCGTATTGGAACTTGAGCTCCGGCTGATCGGTCAGCGTGATAAAGAAGTTGAACGCAAAGTTTCCGTTGGGGGCCTTTATGAACGAGAATGTAGCACGCCAGCGATGCATCTCACGATCCAGCCTAACTATGTGCTGGCCGAAGTTCTTGGTCGTGGCGTTGTACTGCGTATTCCACGACACCGACCAGCTCGGAGTTGGCGAAAAACCCACCTGCAAGCCGACCGTGCGCTGCGCCGGCGTATTGATCACCGTCGAGTCCGAGGTCTTGCGCGGTCTCCTGCGTTTGTCGTCGTAGGTGATCGAGGCGCGAAAACCGCGGCCCGGCAGGCGCCGCGCTCCCAACCGGTCGATCGCCGGATCGAGTCCGCGCGGTGGGCCTGTCGCCGTACCCTGTGGCTGCAACAAGTCGTCCTCTTCATCGAGGTCCTCCTCCGGCTCGGCCTTGGTCTCGCCGCCCGTGAACAGTGCCAACACGTTGGTGAGTGTAGCGCCGGTC
Source organism: Gemmatimonadales bacterium (assembly GCA_046757925.1). Taxonomy (GTDB): domain Bacteria; phylum Gemmatimonadota; class Gemmatimonadetes; order Gemmatimonadales; family GWC2-71-9; genus JAZDCZ01. The sequence goes on along the minus strand of JBHHZE010000001.1, from coordinate 148,147 downwards.
AGGCTGAAGCGGGCTGACACGGAGGTCAGAAACGGATCGAAGGACGTACTGTCGAAACCCACCGGACCATCCCAAAGATCGTGCGACGTCGAAAGGGTGAACCCCCTCAGCAGATCGCTGGTGAAGGTGTTCTGCAACGACTGGGTCTGCCAACCGTTGCGACCGGGCTTCTTCGCTTGTTCAAAATCGTACCGTATCGAAGAAGTCTGGATCCGTAACACCTTGATCTTGGGGGCGGATCTTGGATCGGACGTGGTATCGTCGGGAGACCTCTTGAGCTTGCCCTCGAAGGTCTGTGACAGACCGATGCTAATTGTGTGGGTCGTGGGACTTTTCCGCTGAAAATTGCCGCCGGGGCCTGCAACCGCCTGGGCATAGGCCTCTGGCACCGTGGCCGACGGCCTGAGATTCCAGTTTATGCGCGGAGATATCGCGTGTCTGATGCGGGCGAGCCCGGCCACGCCCGGCAGGAATCCGAAAAACGTGGGGGACAAGCTAGCGGAGAAAGAGAGCCGCTTGCCCTGGCTCACGAACCGACCGTCGGAAAAGCGATTGCGGATCATGAAAGGCCCGGCTGTCTTGTTCTGAATACCCACCGAAGGCTGCAATTTCCACGTACTGGGGAACAGGATGGGTAGATTGATTCCCGTGTTCCAGTCTAGGGATGAGTTGAAATCCTCGCCGAAAAACCGCGTCGTTATCTGGGTGGAATCGTTGGGATCGACGATAGTGATGGGCGGCGGTGGTCGGTTCGATCTGAAATCGTTGAACGTGAAGTCGTTCTGCAGATTCCACGGGCCGATGCGCAGCGGCGTGTTGAACCGCACTGACAGGCTACGCTGGTCGGGGAACAACGAATCTACGGTTTCCGTCTGCCCGCTCGGCGCCGACAGCAGCGGTATGCCCGGCCGCTGACTCAGGCGTTGTGTCCGAGTCAAAGCGAATGACGGCGACCAGGTCACGCTCTCACTCAGGTTGATCGGTACCGGTGAAATGCTGAGGTTCGGCAGCGTCTGGCTCACCGTGTTGTTGCTCAGATCCTGGGTGCGGCTCCCACCGGCGGTAACGGTACCCCAGTCATATCTCTTGTTGAAGTTGATCCTGCTACCTAGCGTGGCAGTCTGGACCAGTGGGTCAACCGAGTTCCGTTGCACAACCCGCGAACTCGTGGCGAAGTCGACGTTGGCGTTCAAGCTGGTGCGCTGATCGAAACTCTGCTGGTGGGTCCACTGAAGCCGCATCGATCTCGCACCTGGCCCTCCATCCACGCCCGACTCGAAAATCCGCGATAGGGCGAGGTTGCCTGACATGAACTGGTTGAGCCAGCGGTACCGGAACTGCCCGTTGAGCGCCACGAAGTTTCCGGAGAACCAGTCTACTGACGCCTGAAGATCCATGTAGTCGTTGATTGCGAAGTAGTAGCCGGTATTCGTCACATGGCGCTGGTACCCGCTGCTGGGCCGGACGAGGTCGTTGATGCCGAATCGCGGGACCAGAATGCCGCTGCGCCTGCCAAGGCGCATATCCTGAAACATGAACGGCAGCCACAATATGGGGACATCCCGCACATACAGGATGGCTGGCCGTGCAACGAGCAAGTTGTTGGACACCCACTTAGTATTGTGCGCCTCGAAGTGATAGTGCGGCGTGGGGAGATCACACGAGGTGACGTTGCTGTGTGCGGCATACATACGCGTCGATGCCGAGTCGACAGCCAGTTCACCGCGCAGATACCAGTCCACTCCCTGTTGGTTGAATCTCGTGAGTCCCTTGGAGACTATCCCGCGCCTTAGGCAGGTATCGTACGTCATCCCGCCTCCCACGAGCACGGTCTCGCTGTCGAACACCTTGGGCTCTCCACCCGCCAGCATCCTGCACTCGGCCTGGAGGAACAGCACTGAATCGGCTTCCAGCGTGCTTCCTTCCCGCTCGACCAGGGCATCCCCATTCAAAGCGATCGCACTGGTCCGAGCCAACAGTGCCAGGCTATCGGCGGCGTAGCGCGTTATTCCATAGCCGCTCAGACCAGCTAACGCTTGCATGATCGAATCGGCGGGTGGGAAAGAGCGGGAGGGTTGAGTGGGAAGTCCAAGTTTGCGGGCAGCAGCAGTATCGACCGGCTGAGGGAGTGTATCCTGTGGGGCCTTAGCCTGCCCCTCCGGAGGAGGCGGCGGCGGTTGGCCACCCTGAGCACTGAGTGACGACGCGCCACCCAATAAGCACATGATCAGCATGGCACCTGCAATCGTGTTGTTGATCCGTCTCTTCCACACCACCCGGGAGACCATGATGCCGACCTCGTACAGCAGAACGATCGGTGCCATCAACATCAGCATCGACACCACGTCGGGCGGCGTGAGCATGGCCGCGAGAATCGCCGCTATCACCAGGGCAAAGGGCCGGTTCTTGGCAAACGCCGAGGGTCCCACGAGTCCGATACCTGCCAAGAACACCATGAACACCGGCAGTTCGAACATGATCCCGAAGGCGAGGATTATTTGCGTGGCGAAGCTGAAGTATTCGTTGGCCGTAATGATGAACTCCAGGTCCGCCCGCTGAAACGAGAAGAATATCTTGAGCGCCGCCGGCAAGACCCAGAGATAGGCCATCAACGAGCCGGCGATGAACAATCCGATCCCGGCAAGCAGCGCTGGAACGACGTGTCGCTTCTCGTGCTCGTAGAGCGCCGGCGAAAGAAACGACCAGATGCGCCAAACGATGATAGGGGCGGCCAGCACCACCCCGACCAAGAGCGCGAGCTTGAGCGTGATGAAGAACGCCTCTGTCGGGCGGGTTACGAACAGCTTTCCGTCGGGCAAGAACGGTGCGATGGGGGCCTTGAGCAGCGCGAGCACGTCGAAGTGCTGTACCCCGAAGAACCCGATCGCCGAACCTACCACGAGAGCGGCGAGGCTCCATAGGATGTGCCACCTCAGTTCCTCGAGATGGTCAAGGAAGGGCATCTCGGCCCTGGAGTGCTTCTTAGTCATCAAGGAGTGCGCCGGACGCGCCTATTGCACTAGCGGCCCGGATTCAACTTGGCACGGGCCAGTTCAGCAGCGTCCGACCGGGGGTACCCGCTGACTACCCGGGTGTAATACACCTTTGCGGCGTCCAGGTCCCCTCGTTGTTCGGCCAACAAGCCGAGTCGATACAGAGCGGTGGGAGCGCGCGGCGAATCTTGGAAGCGCTGAGCAACCATTTCGTAGGCACTCGCCGCCGAATCCGGATCGGTACGTTCCCACGACTCTCCGATGTGAAAAACCGCATCTCCGGCACGTGGATCGGTCGGATAAGTTGCGAGCAATAACTGGAACCCCTGGCGGGCCGTCTGAACGCTTCCCCGCCGCAGCTGTTGGATCGAGACGTTGTACATTTCGTCGGCGCTCGGCAGGTCACCCGGCGGTGTGGCAACGCCCGAAGTGTCACCACCGGCGGGCAGTGTCGCAATGACAGGAGTGCGCTCTCGCTCCTCCAACCGGTGCTGCAATTCGGACAGCCTCTGCTGGCTCTGACCCGTGAGCTCCTGGGTCTGGACCAGCAGGCGCAACACCTCGGTCATGTCGGTGCGTGCCTGCCCTTGGAACGCCGCTAGCCGCCCGCTTTGGACCAGCACCGAATCCATCAGTTCCTGCTGCAGCGCGATGATCTGTTCGAACGTGACGTCAAGGAAATCGGCCCGCGCAGAATCTGCGCGGGCCATTTCCGCCCGGAGTTGCTGCACCTCGTTTTCAACCCGGCGAACGTCGCCCTTGAGCGCACAAGCGCTGAGGGTGACGCACGCTACTGCCAAGTAACCAAGCGATCTCACATCCCGGGACGCTTGAGGGCCGAGCCCCCGCCTGTGATGGTGAATTCCGACCGTCGGTTCTGAGCCCACGCCTCCTCGGTATGCCCCGGATCGACCGGCTGTTCCTCACCCATCGACCGAACCGTAATGCGCGACTCGGAAATGCCGTGGTCGGTCAGGAATTTTCGGGCCGAAACCGCCCGCCTGTTACCCAGCGCGATGTTGTACTGATCGGTGCCCCGCTCGTCGCAATGCCCGGTGATCTCGATAGTGAGGCCGGGATTGGCCTGCAAGATCGCGAGCTTCTGCTCCAAAACCTCAGTGTCCTCGCCTGGGCGGATCGCCGACTTGTCGAAATCGAAGTGGACTCTCCTGGCAAGCATCTCGCGAACGGCTTCGGTCTCGCGGCGGATCGCAGCCAAGGAGTCGGCGGTCCGCTGACGGCGCACACGCTCCTCCCGCTCACGTACGCGTCGCAAGCTGTCGACGCGGGCGCGCTCGGCCGCGATTGAGTCGGCGCGCGCACGCTCGCGCGCGATGGAATCGGGATCCGGTTGAGGTACTACCGGCTCAGGCGGCGGGCCACCACCACAAGCGGTCGCGATTAGAATGGCTGTGATGCCCAACGAAATGGGGAGGGTAAGACGCATTGTCACTCCAAGCTCATGGTTCTCTGGTCAAGTTCAATTGCCGGGCCTCTCCATTCGGAGAGACCATTTGGGAAACCTCGTACCACCTATTCTGGTCAGCTGGCGCACACGTCCGGTCTCTGTATCGATCACCCACACCTGCGACGATCCCGTCCTGCTCGACTTGAAGACCAAATGCCTGCTGTCCGGCCCCCAGGACGGATCTTCGTTGCGCCCGAAGCTCGTCAGCTGTCGGACGGTCCTAGTCCGCGCATCCATTACGAATATCTGCGGACTTGCCGCCACCGTGCGATGAAATGCAACCTTCAACCCGTCGGGCGACCACGTCGGGCTGTGCGAGTCTCCCGTAACCCCGTAGTCGAATGGGGCAAACAACTCCTGATCGGTCCCGTCCGCAGCCATGACGTATATCTGAGCGAGCCCAGAACGAGTCGACTCGAACGCGATTCGACGCCCATCCGGGCTGAATGCAGGTGAAAGGTTATCGGAAAACCGACCCACCGTCAAGCGTTGTAAACAACAGTCCCGCGCAAGGTTATATGCGAAGAGGTCGGTTCCCTGATCCCAGCTGCGGCTGAACACCAGGCTCCAGCCGTCGGGCGAGAATATTGCCCCGTAATTCATGTACTGATCAGTACCAGGAATAGTGGACTCGGTACCCGTTGTGAGATCGCGGAGCCTGATGTTCCCGTGCTTGAAATCCGTGTACGCCAATCTCGATCCGTCCGGAGACCACGCGGGAGAGAACGCCGCCACACTGTCGGGAGCCTGAACAGTACGACCGTAACCGTCCGAATCTATGACATACAGACGCCGGTGACTCACGAACGTAATCCGGCTCGCCGCGACTCCCACTTCGGCGGTCGCCACCCGCACCACCTCATCCGCAGCTCGGTGGACGGCCATCCTGAATGAGGCTGCGTGAGCATCCGGCTCCCGCAACGCCACTCGCTTGCTTACGGCTTCACCCCGCACGTCATAGACGTTCACGGTCAGGGTGGAATCGGCCGCCTCCAGCACGCTTACGGCAAAATCGGCTCCCAGTGTCGCGTACAGCGAGTAGTTGACGAAGTCCTCATACACCGCCCCGTCCTGCCCCGCTGATGGGACACCATCCTGGGTCGTGGCGCTGACACCAAGCACCAAACTGTCCCCCCCGGGCAAGGCGATCATTTCGAAGCGGTCGCTATAATCCAGATCCCTGCGGAGAATGGCGCGTGCGGAATCTTGCAGTTCTCGGTGGGGTCCTCCCAGCACGAGCAGGCCGGGCCGCATTCCCGGCGTGTAGGTGATACCGAGCCTCACCCCCTGTTCGATCGGCGGGATCGTATCCTGGGCCACCACCCGATCGATGGCGATCGTCAGCAGAACGAACAACGGTAGCGCCCGGAGCACGCGCGCCGCTCCGGGCAACCGGTCAGTCAAAAGCGTCATCATCTCGCTGATTTTGGATCGAAGAAGAAACTCACCGGCAGCACGTCGGAGGGATAGCCGTCGGGCAGCGGCCCGAATACTCCCGAGTTCGCCGCCGCCTCGATGGCACCCTGCGCCTCGATGTCGAATGCGAAACTCCCCGATCGCTGCACAAACTGAAAGTTAGTGACCGAACCGTCGCGATGTATGAAGAAAAGGACCTCGGCCTTGAGAGAGCGGTTGCCCTTGGGACGACTCCATCGGCGGTACACTTGCACCACTATGTTCTGCAAGTACGCTGGGTACGGGAAGTCGACACCACTGGTATTCACCGTGGCCGGATCGCTTCCGGTGGAAGGTTCGGCGTCCGCCACCAACGTGTCGGGGTTGGTGCGAGCAGCAGGTTCCTGCTCGCGATTGGGATCCCGTTTGGGAGGGGGCGGCGTTTCGGCCACCGAGGTGCGTCGCTTGCGCCGCGTGGGAACAGTCTGCTCTGCCGACCGTTTCACCACCTCTGGGGCACGACGTTTCTGCTGCGTGCTCTTGGGAGCCGCGACTAGATCCACACGGTAGACGGGCGGCATCGCCCGCCTTACCCCGGCAGGCAAGACGATCAACGCACCGGCAACGATATGGACAACCAGGCTCCCCGCGACCGCCCCGCCCGTTCCACGGTGGGGGCCCACATTTCCCTTGGTTCCGGGCCGACCCAGTCCTCTCACCGACGTATTTCCTCATCTTGCAAGACTATTCCCACCCCTTCGATCCCCGCCGCCTGTATCACCGCCAGGACGCGCACTACGTCTCCGTAGTCGGCACGCCTATCGCCATGGAGATATACACCGTTTGGCTTCCGCCGATCGACCAGCGCTTTGAATGTGGTGCGAAACTCCTGGTACGAGAGGGAGCTCTTGTCGTCGCCCACAAATATCCGCCCCTCCTGGTTCACGGTCACGTTGAGACCTTCCTTGGGCTGGATCGGGCGGGCCTCACCCCGTGGCAACTCGACATCCACGCCCCCCTGCATGATGGGCGCGGTGATCATGAAGATGATGAGCAAGACGAATGCAACATCGACCAGCGAGGTCACGTTGATGTCGGCACTGAGGGGTAGTTCGCCCCTGTTCCCGAATCCTCGATTCGGCACCGCTAGATTCTCCCTTCCCGTGCCATAGCTCCGATGATCTCTTGAGAGAATCCCTCCAGCTCACTCACGAACACACCGAGTCTGCTGGCCAGGAGGTTGTAGGCAATCACCGCAGGGATGGCAACGGCCAGGCCCATAACAGTGGTGACCAAAGCCTCCGCGACGCCGGGCGCGACGGCTCCGATGTTCCCCGACCCGCCCGCAGCGATACCCAGAAACGAATCCATCACCCCCAGCACCGTGCCCAACAACCCCATCAGGGGACTCACCGACCCGATGGTTGCTAACCATGGTATAAACCGCGCCATCAGGTCCCGTTCCGCGCCGATCTCCTTGGCCAACTGCATTTTGAGGACCTCGAGTTGGGTCGCGGTGAGAGTTTCACTCTGTACCCGGTCGCCCTCGACCTGGAGCGCCCCCGGACGCAGTTCGGCAAAGCAGTTGAGTCCCTCCCGCAGCAGACGTCCGAACGGCGAAGGCGGAAGCTTCATAACCGCGTGGTAGGCATCCTCCAACCGCGACGTGTGTTCCAACTCGTTGAAGAACCGGTCGCCGAACTTCCGCACCCTACGAAACTGGATCCACTTCAACAAGATTAGAGACCAGCACACCATGGAGAAGAGTGCGAGAAGAATGAGGATGATTTGGGTGGCGGTGCTCGATGTCTTGATCAGTTCCCAGGGATTCGATGGCAGTGCGCCGCCCACTTGAAAAATCACGTCGCGGTCTCCCTAATCCACTCGTACGTTGTCTCCAAGCCCTCTTCGAGGGAAACCCGGGGCGCCCAACCGAGTTCGCGTTGTGTCCGGCAGATGTCCACAGCACTCCTCTCCAGTTCTCCGGGCCTCGCGGGTTTGTACTCGATCTCTGAGCTCGCACCGGTGACCTCGATCAACGTCTTCGCCAGCGCATTGACGCTCGTTTCCCTTGCGGTCCCCACGTTGAGCGCCGCTACGTCGATGCTGTCGACGGAGCCAACCGGCCACCGTGTAGCCGCGAGGTTGGCCCGGGCCACATCCGTCACGAATACGTAGTCCCGCGTCTGCTCCCCGTCACCAAAGATCGTGATCGGCTCACCCGCCTTGATCTGGCTGCAGAATATAGCCACAACTCCGGCCTCGCCGTGTGGACTCTGCCGGGGTCCATAGACGTTAGCGTAGCGCAGCGATACGACCTCCGTGCCATAAAGTAGGGCGTACGCGGCCAAGTAGAACTCGGAGGTGAGTTTGCTCACCCCGTATGGTGACACAGGCAGCTTGGGGGCATCTTCTTTGTGAGGTAGCTGATTGCTTTCGCCATAGACCACTCCGCCCGACGACGCGAACACCACGCGCCGCACTCCTCCGGCCCTCCCGCCCTCCATCAGGTTCAGGAGCCCCAGAATGTTGGTACGTGCGTCGAACTCCGGATCGGCGACCGACACCCGCACATCCATCTGTGCAGCGTGGTGATTCAGTATGTCGAATCCGCCGCCCTCGAGCAGTTGACGCGCTTCGGGAGACCCTATGTCACATTCGACCAACTGCGCTCCGGCAGGGACGTTTTCCCGCCGACCCGTCGAGAGGTTGTCGATAATAGTGACATCATATCCTTCACGCAGATAACCTTCGGCTACGTGGGAGCCGATGAATCCCGCACCTCCAGTCACGACTACGCTTTCACCCATACGTCATCTTCCTAGTAGGAAACCTCAGGTACCGCCGTACCGAACAAGCGACCGGCCATCCGTGGACGGCCGGTGATTTGTTGGTGCTGATGGAATCTAGACAAGGACAGCGGTTACGAAGTGAGTTCTATGGAACACGCTCTCACGTTGGCTAAGACCCGGTGGCGGAGGATGGCCGGCGCATTCCTATGAGGGCATCTTGCGGATGAGCCGCACCGGGGCGCCTTGGGCAATCCCCACATCTCTAATGTTGAGCACGAAACCCGAGGCGGATTTGTCGCGCACATGTACGATTTGCAGAAGTGCGACACTCGACGGCGGACTCTCGGGCCCCATTGCCTCTCCCTCGTCCCTCAGCACCTCGAAGAGGTCGCCGATCGAAACCCCGTCTTCCCGACCGAGATCGATGAACACGATGTCCTGCTGGATCGCCACCGTATGGATGTCTCGCGGAGCCACTATTCGCCCCATAACACCGTTCTCCAGCGGCACCGGCGTGACGTAGCCCGGGTCGTCGAACGTCTCGATGGGGAGAGCTACCTGCCCGTCTGCCACCCGGCCGAACTGCATGGTCACGTCAGCACGTAGTCGGGCTCCGGCAACCGACGAGACTCTGACGATTCCAGTGGGTAACGCCACATAACCCCAGCCCCTGACCTCACGGGTCAGCTCCACTACGAGCAGTGAATCGCCCACTTGGTAGGTGGCAGACTCAGGAGCCTCGATGTCGATCTGACCGAAAATCCTGGCCGAGGAAGATCCCGGCAGGTTCCTCAGAGTCGGTCGGCCAACCGCCGAGAGCACGTGAGCCCAAGGGAAGTTATCGTCCTCGGTTAGAAAGCCGGCTGCATAAAACTCGCCTCTCCGGACGGGGCGATATCGATAGACCGCGGAAGTGGCTGCCGCCACCACGGCAGTTCCGCCGGGTCGCCGATCGAATATCGTCGGTGCCGTTTCACTCGGCGGCGGTGGCGGTGCAACGGGCATCGGCGGCGGCTCTTCGACCGTGACCTCCGGCGGGGCGATTTCCTGCGCCTGTGTGGTATCTACGTCAGTTGGCTCGGCACTGATCATCCGCGGTTCCGGCGGTGTCAACCGAAGTTCCTCGCCCGGGAATATCCAGTGGGGATTCTCCACCACCATGGTGTTGAGCCGGTAGATCTCGGGCCACAGGAAAGGGTCACCGAAATACCGCTCCGCGATATCCCATAGGGTTTCGCCATCGACCACGACGTGCACCTGCGGCAATTGCTGCCCAGGCTCGGGTTGCTGTGCCCGCAACGCGGCCGCCGAGGCCATGAGCCCGGCGGCCGCCACTGCGGAGCTAAAACGGAAGATCGTCGTCTTCCTCATCTAGCGCCTCCGGAAAGTCGTCATACGACTCACCCCCACCGGCCGTTGCCTTGACGGGTGACCCCGACTTGGCCCCAGATGCGCGGCCTGACCCCAACATGATCACTTCCCGCGCATTGATCTCCGTGCTGTAGCGAGTCTTTCCTTCCTTGTCTTCCCAAGTCCGGTATTCGATTCGCCCCTCCACGTAGATCCTATCACCCTTCTTCATGTACTTCTCTGCGATGTCCGCCAGGCCTGAAGAGCGGTTGTTCCACAGCACCACCCGGTGCCATTCCGTCTTTTCCTGGCGCTCTCCCGCCTGATTGTTCCACTGGCGGCTCGTGGCCACCGAGAGCGTGGCCACGCGGGTCCCGTTGGCGGTGCTCCGCACCTCTGGGTCAGAGCCCAGGTTGCCGATCAGCATCACCTTGTTAAGACTACGACTCAAAATTGCCTCCGAAAGTTCGCGGGGTGGGACCCGGACGGGCACAAACTATAGGACCTTTAAGTCCTTTTGTCAACCGAAGATACGCGACTCGGTACGATTTATTGCGAACCCTGTTTCGGCTTGACTTCGGGTGCCTTATTGGCCGCTAGCTCTGACGCCAAAGGGACCCCGTGATTGCGTTCCCAACGGGCTTGCGCCTCCGCCTGGCGCCCGTACGCGGGCTCGAACCGCTGGACATCATCGACCCGGCTGGCGGCGCCGGCGACATCCAACAGGTGTAGCAAGGCTGCGGCCTGTGGCATACCTATCGGATGCTCTAGCGGAGCCCTCCCCGTCCACCGCTCGACCGCCTCGCGTTGCCGCACGGCCCCATCTCCCAGGGCAATCCACGGCCGCACCGGAGATCGCTCACACAGGGACTCTATCGACCCCAAGCAGGGCTCCAGTTCGATGCGGACGCGACCGGCTTCCAATCCGTAGACCGCGCCAAAGACTTCACCGCGCAGTGCATCGTAGAGCGCGGCAGCGGGCGCCGGATCGATCTGGAGAACACCCCACACCGCCGCAAGCAGTGACGGGATCGTCGTGAGACTCAGATGATCGCACTCCAACAGAATCCCTTTCACGGTGGCAAAGCCGATGCGCAGGCCCGTGAAGCTCCCTGGGCCGTCGGCCACCACTACGCCGGATAAGCCTCGGGGCTCGACACCTGCAAGACGCAGGACCTCCGCGATCGCCGGTACCAGCGATGTCCCGTGCCGGCGCTTGCCGATTGCAACCGCGGCATACGGCTCCCCCGGCGCACCGACAGCCACGCTTCCCGCGTCGGTCGCAGTGTCAACTGCCAGATAGCAGCTCATCGGACGCGTTCCAGAATGCGGTTATTGGGATCTGCTGTATGGCCAAACGCCAGATGAACGTCGGGCATCGGAACGAAACGACCACCCCTTTCGGGCCACTCGATTGCCAGCACAGAGGCGCGACGCGTCAGATCCGGGAAGTCCAGATCGATCGCTTCTGCGGGCGCTTTCAGACGATAGCAATCCACGTGGATCAAGGTTCCGGCACCTTCATACTCGTTGACCAGCGAGAAGGTAGGGCTCCGTGCGTGCTCGACTCCCAACGCGCCGGCAAGTGCCTGGACAAAGGTCGTCTTGCCGGAGCCCACCTCACCGGTCAACCATACCACGGCGCCCGCTTGCAGCTCCCGGGCGAGGGACTCCGCCTCACACCGCATCTCGTCGAGCGAGCAGAGTTTTCCCCGCCCGACACCGGGCTCAGTCACTTCGGTGGCTCCGGGGCTTTCGACGGACCGGATCTGCCGCGGCCCTGAGTTCAAAGATTTGATCGCGGAGCTGGGCGGCCAATTCGAAATCCAATTCCGCAGCCGCCTCTCGCATCTGCTTCTCCAACACCGTGATCAGGTTCTCTCTGTCGAGTTCACTACCCGTGGCTAGCGGCTCCGGTTTCACGGCCTGGGCTACCCTTGCGTCCGCCACTCGCGTAACCAGCCGTACCTGCTCGACCGATTTCCGAATCGAGCGCGGCGTGATGTCGTGCTTTTCGTTGTAAGCCTCCTGGATCTGCCGGCGTCTGTCCATCTCGTCGAGCGCACGACGCATGGAGCCGGTGACGCGATCGGCGTAGAGAACCGCTCGTCCGCTCTCGTTCCGGGCAGCACGCCCCACCGTCTGAATTATCGAGCGGTCCGAGCGCAGGAACCCCTCCTGATCCGCGTCGAGGATCGCAACCAACGCCACCTCGGGAAGATCGAGACCCTCTCGCAACAAGTTGATCCCGATCAGGACATCGAATTCCCCCAATCTCAGTCCTCGCACGATCTCCATGCGCTCGATCGCATCGATATCCGAGTGCATGTACCTCACGCGGACACCTGTCTGTAGCAGGTAGTCGGTGAGATCTTCCGACATGCGCTTGGTGAGAGTCGTTACCAGAACGCGTTCGCCCCGCCCCTCACATTCCCTTATTTCCGCCAGGAGATCGTCCACTTGACCCTTTACCGGACGCACTTCGACTCGAGGGTCTACCAACCCCGTGGGCCGAATGATCTGTTCGACCACGATACCGTTACTCAGTTCCAGCTCCAGATCGCCCGGCGTGGCCGACACGAACAACATGTGCGGCGTGAGGTCCATGAATTCTTCAAAGCTGAGCGGGCGGTTGTCGAGCGCCGAGGGTAGGCGGAACCCGTACTCCACCAGCGTGGTCTTGCGAGACCTGTCACCGTGGTACATGCCGCCTATCTGGGGTAGGGTAACATGCGATTCGTCTATGATCGTGAGATACTTTTCCGGGAGGTAGTCGAGCAAGCAGGCCGGCCGCTCCCCTGCTCTGCGGCCGGTGAGGTGCCTGCTGTAGTTCTCGATCCCGGCGCATGCCCCAACCTCGAGCAGCATATCGATGTCGAATTGTGTGCGGGATTCGAGCCGTTGGGCCTCCAGCAACCTACCTGCCGCGCGCAGTTCGGTCAGTCGTTCACGCAGTTCCTCACGGATGAGTTGAACCGCTCGTTCGACGGTGGGCCGCCGCACCACGAAGTGGGTGGCTGGGTAGATCGCACATCTGTCGAGGTGTGCGATGGCGTTCCCGGTGAGCGGGTCGATCTTACTGATGCGCTCTACGGTGTCACCCCACAGCTCGAGCCTTACCGCTTGCTCCTCGTACGCCGGGAAGACCTCTATCGTGTCGCCCCTCACCCTGAACTTGCCCCTCTCGAACCCGATGTCGTTGCGCTCGTACCTGATTCTCACGAGGTCCTCCAATATTGCGTCGCGAGGGCGCTCTTCACCTTGGTTCACCATCAGCATCAGTCGCCGGTACTCGAGTGGATCGCCCAGGCCGTATATGGCGCTAACCGTCGCCACTATCACCACATCTTCGCGTTCCATCAAGCTAGACGTCGCACGTAGGCGGAGCATGTCGATGTCGTCGTTGATCGACGCATCTTTTTCAATGTACGTATCGGTCGCGGGCACGTAGGCTTCGGGCTGGTAGTAGTCGTAATAGGAAATGAAGTACTCGACCGCATTGCGCGGCATGAAGGACTTGAGTTCGCCGTACAGCTGGGCCGCCAGCGTCTTGTTGTGGGACAGAACCAGAGTAGGGCGGCCATATGCAGCTATGGCTTTCGCCATGGTCACGGTCTTGCCGGATCCCGTGACGCCAAGGAGCGTTTGGTATTCCTCCCCTCGCTCAAAGCCGCGGCTCAACTCGGCGATCGCGCGGGGCTGATCGCCGGCCGGCTCGAACGGCATCTCCAATACAAACGGGGTCACGGAAGTGGCGGTGGCCGGGGACTAGGCCGAGCCGGACGCGAGTGGGGATGTCGGTTCGCGGCGGTCGACCGAGGCTACGCCCTTCACCCGGCGCATCACGCGCATCACCTTGGCCAGTTGCGCCTGGTTCTCCACTTCGACCAACACTGACCCGAACATAGCAGCATCCTTGCTCGACAGTTCGGCGCTCCGAATATTCGTGCCCGTGTGGGAGATCGCTTCCATGAGATCGGCATAGAGCCCCCGGCGGTCTTCGCCAGAGACTCCCAGGCACACCACGAACACCTCATCCTCCATGCTTTGCCAGTCGATTTCGACCCGCCGGTCGGCATCGGTCGGCATTGTCAAGAGATTGGGGCAGTCCGAGCGGTGGATCGATATTCCCCTACCCTTGGTCACGTACCCCACGACCGGGTCGCCCGGAACCGGCTGGCAGCACTGGGCGTAACGCACCACCAAGCCATCCACACCTTGGATGCGGACGCCCCGCCCCAGGCGGATCCTGTCCAACACCCGGCCGAACATCGTAGGCTTGGGCGCCGCTAATTCTTCGGTCTTGTGCTCCGGAAACAAGGCCTTGACGACCTGGCCGATGGGTACATCGCCGCGCCCCACGACGTTGTACAGCCCGTCGGCCGAACCAACCGATAGCCGGGCCGCGGCTTGCTCGACCTGTTCGGATTTGGGCATGGAGAGCTTACGGCGCCTGAGTTCTCGCTCGACGATATCCTTGCCCAGGCTGATACTGGTGTCGCGCTCCTCGAACTTGATCCACTGCCGGATCTTGTGGCGTGCTCGCGCCGTCTGGACGTGACTCAGCCAGTCCTTGCTGGGCCGAGCGTTGGGACCGGTGAGAACGGCAACGGTGTCGCCGTTCTTGAGAGCGCGGTGGAGCGGCGCGATCCGCCCGTTCACCTTGGCGCCCTGGGTCTTGAGACCCACCTCCGTGTGCACCGCAAACGCGAAGTCGATGGCTGTCGCGCCTTTCGGCAAACGCTTTACATCTCCCTTCGGCGTGAATACGAAGATCTCGTCCTGGAACAGGTCGATCTTCAGGAACTCGAGGAATTCCTCGGGGCTGTGAGCATCTTGCTGGAGTTCGAGCAGTTGTCGGAACCAGATGAACTGATCGTCGAGTTCGTCGCGCTTCCCTTTCGCCTTGTATACCCAGTGCGCGGCAATGCCGTACTCCGCCGTGCGGTGCATCTCACGGGTTCTTATCTGGATCTCGTAGAGACTGCCCCCGGGCCCGAAGATGGTCGTGTGGAGTGACTGATATGCATTGGATTTGGGCGATGCGATATAGTCTTTGATTCTCTCCTGCAACGGCGTCCACTTGTGGTGGATGACTCCCAGGACGTGGTAACAATCCGGCACCGTTTCAACCAGCACCCGCACCGCCATCAGGTCGTAGATTTCCTCGAACGGGCGATCTCGTCGGCTCATCTTTTTGTAGATCGACCAGAGGTGTTTGGCCCGTCCAGTTATCTCGAAATTACGTATCCCCGCCTGACGCAGGGCTGCTTCGAGCGGCTCGCGCAAAACACCGATCATTTCACCACGTTCCGCACTGGTCGCACGTATAGTGGAAACGAGTTCTTCGTACTCGTCCGGCTCGAGAAACTTGAAGGCGAGATCTTCGAGTTCGGCTTTTACTTCCGCCATCCCGAAGCGATGTGCGAGCGGCGCGTATATCTCTCGCGTTTCCAACGCAATGCGCTGGCGCCGTTCGTCGGGCAGGTATTCGAGCGTGCGCATATTGTGCAGTCGGTCGGCGAGCTTGACCACGATCACCCGAGCATCCCGGGCTATGGAAAGGAGCAACTTCCGGTAGTTCTCAGATTGTTCCTCGACAGCGGACTGGAAGGTGAGGTTCGAGATCTTGGTGAGTCCGTCCACCATGTCCGCGACCTCTTCGCCGAATTGTTCTTCGATCTCATCGAGCCCGACCTCGGCATCTTCCACGACATCGTGGAGCAGCGCGGCCGCTATCGTCGTGGAGTCCATGTGCTGCTCGACGAGGATTTTCGCCACCGCGATGGCGTGGTGGATGAAGTCTTCGCCTGACAGTCGCTTCTGACCGCGGTGTGCGGTGGCGCTGAACTCGAATGCGCGTTCCAGTAACGGCAGGTCGAGCCGATCTTGCCGATCCTCCAGGGCAGCCGCAAAAGCGGCGTCGACCTTCGCCAGCACGACCGTCACAGGAGGCCTGCCTCCGCAAAGCTGAAGTATCGATCGCCGCCCACCACAACGTGATCGTAAAGCGGGATGTCGAGCAACTTCCCGGCTTCACTCAGTTGGCTGGTGACCGCACGGTCGTCCGCCGAAGGCGTGGGGTTACCGCTCGGGTGATTGTGGACCACGATGATCCCGGCCGCCGCCTCTGCGATGGCAGCCCTGAACACCTCTCGCGGGTGAACCAAAGAGCTGTCGAGAATACCGCGCGTGATTAGTAGGTCACGCCGGATTCTGTTCTGAGTATCTAGAGCCAGCAGATGAAACTCCTCTACAGCCAAATCGCGCATACGCGACCCGCACCAGCGGTGGACGTCCGCCGGGCTACCCACGGCAAACGGCTCCTCGCGACCCTCGCCCAGCATTCGCTGAGCCAACTCCAGGGCGGCAGCCACGCGCGCGGCCTTTGCTCTACCTACACCGGAAACACTAGCCAGTTCTCCCGGCGGCCGGCCGGCGAGTTCACGCAACGATCCCCTGCCCAGTTGCAGCAGTCCCCCGGCCACCCCAATGGCGTCATGCCGCGCGGTCCCTGTGCTTATCACAATGGCCAGGAGCTCGGTGGCAGTCAACGACGACACGCCGAGGGTGAACAGCCGCTCGCGCGGTCGATCGGCGACCCGGGTCTCGGAAAGTCGTAGAGCGTCCATTTCCCCAAGATGCGTGCTCCTGGGAAAATAGCATAAGCGAATCAGCGCATGCTGTACCGTTAGCCTACGGTCCGATCAGGCCTTGGCGCCGTGGCACTTCTTGTACTTCTTGCCGCTGCCGCACGGGCAGGGATCGTTGCGCCCCACCTTGGGCATGGTACGCTGCCCCGTGGCCGTCCCGGCCCCGAACGACCTCTCCCCATGTGAGGCTACTACACCGGCGGGCGCGGGACGGGCTCGGGCGGCCCCCGGCACCATGAGATCGGTCTCTGAAGCGGTTGAAGGACGTTGGTCACCCCGGGGTGCCGCTTCGCCCTGGTCGGGCGGACCCGCGGTCACCTGCAACTGATGTTTGAAGAAGGTCTCTGTGAAAGTGGTACGGATGTCGTGCATGAGATCGACGAACATGTCGAATGCTTCGGTCTTGTACTCGACCAGCGGGTCTTTCTGCCCCAGCGACCGATAGTAGATACCGCTCCTCAGGTGATCCAACTCGAACAGATGGTCTTTCCATTTCTCATCCAACACCCGCAGCAAGAGATGCGAAAGCACCTTTTCACCGAGTTGCTCGATACCGTGTCGTGAACCCAGTTCGTCCCAGGACACCAGCTTGGTCTCGAAAGCCTTGCGACCGGCTTGGTGGAGGAACGAGACGAGGGTATCCACGTCCGGAACTTTTTCCGAGTCCCGAATCTCCGGCGCTGAAATCAGGAAACGACGCAACAGACTCGTGGCGATGAGTTCGCGGTCCCATTCCTCACGCCCCCCGGTCTCTTCGTCGGCAAAGCGATCCAGTGCAGCGTCGATGGTGCGGATCGCCTCGGCCTTGAGCTCCTCGCCACCCTCTAACGCAAACAGTCGCAGCGAGTAGACCACCTCGCGCTGCTGGTTCATGACGTCGTCATACTCCAGCAGTCGTTTGCGAGCCTCGAAGTTCTGCAACTCAACCCTCTTCTGAGCGTTACCGATCGCTCGCGTCACGAGCGGATGCGTGATCACTTCACCTTCTTCGGCGCCGCTCCGATCCATGATCTTGGCGATTCTCTCGGAGCCGAACAGCCGCATGAGGTTGTCCTCGAGCGACAGGAAGAATGTGCTCTGGCCGGGATCTCCCTGCCTACCGGAACGGCCGCGCAGCTGCCTGTCGATGCGACGCGATTCGTGACGCTCAGTCCCAACGATCACCAAACCGCAGGGGGGGTCGTCGTTGCAACCCAGCTCCTTGAGTCGTTCCGCGTCGAGATCGGGTTTCTCCAACTGTTGTCCGAACGGAGCCAACTTCGATCTGATCCCGCATACCTCGCAGCGTTTTACTCCGGGCCCGAGCTTGATATCGGTGCCGCGACCCGCCATGTTCGTCGCGATCGTGACGGCGCCGGCACGACCTGCGTTTGCCACGATCTCGGCCTCGCGCTGATGCTGTTTGGCGTTGAGAACCTCGTGCTTGATGCCACGCCGCTTGAACATGCGTGAAAGCGTTTCGGATACGTCGACGGTTGCCGTACCCACCAGCACCGGCAGGCCCCTCTCGTGGTGCCGCTCGACTTCCTCCACTATCGCGTTGTATTTCTCGCGTCTCGTCTTGTAAATGAGATCGTGGCTATCCACCCGCCGAACCGGACGGTTGGTCGGTATCACCATGACGTCCAGCTTATAGATCTGGAAGAACTCGGTCTCCTCGGTCTCGGCCGTCCCCGTCATGCCCGAGAGCTTTTCATACATGCGGAAATAGTTCTGGATCGTAATAGTGGCGAGGGTCTGCGTCTCACCTTTGACCGTTACTCCCTCCTTGGCCTCGATGGCCTGGTGGAGACCGTCCGACCAGCGCCGCCCGGCCATGATGCGGCCCGTGAACTCGTCCACGATGTACACCTGGCCGTCTTGGACCACGTACTCGACGTCCTTCTCATACAGAGCGTGGGCCTGGAGCAGCTTATGGATAACGTGGAGTTCTTCGCTCTTGGATGCGTACTCCGCTTCGAGCTCGGTTTTCCGCTGCAGCTTGGCCTCCGCAGACAGATCTTCGTCGTTCTCCAGCCGCCCCATCTCCTCGGAAATGTCGGGGACTACGAATAGGGTGGGGTCATTTGGGCTCATCTCCTCGACCCCCGCATCGGTCAGGTGGACGGAGTGCCCGCGTTCGTCGAGCACGAAGTACAGATCTTCCTCTATGTCCCGGAATTTCTGCTGCTGAGCAGGCAGTTTCCGGTCTGCTATACGGTCGAGCTCCACACGTTGCACCAGCTGCTTGATACCGGATTGCTGCAGTAGCTTCATGAGCCGTTTCTGCTTCGGCATGCCGAGCTGTGCTTTGAACAGCTTGATCGCCGCCTCGTACTCCGTTGCCTCATCCTTCAGCAGCGGCTCCGTCTCCGCTACCAGCTCGTTGACTACAGCGGTCTGCTTGCGGACCAGGCGCAGTACTTGAGCGTTGTGTTGGGCATACTCGGCGTCGGATTCGTTGCCGACCGGGCCCGAGATGATGAGTGGAGTGCGGGCTTCATCTATGAGGATGCTGTCCACCTCGTCGATGATCGCATAGACGTGTTCCCGTTGCACTCGCTGCTCGAGCGAGAACACCATGTTGTCACGGAGGTAGTCGAAGCCGAATTCGTTGTTTGTGCCGTACGTAACGTCACAGTTATAGGCAGCCCGACGTTCCGGGGTCGACGGCTCCGTCTTGTCCAGACACCCGACGGACAGCCCCAGGAAGTCGAAGAGATGCCCCATCCACTCCGAGTCGCGCCGGGCAAGATAGTCGTTGACCGTCACGAGGTGGCAACCTCGTCCAGTGAGGGCATTCAGATAGAGAGGCAGCGTGGCCACCAGTGTCTTGCCCTCACCGGTAGCCATCTCGGCGATCTTGCCCTGGTGTAGCACGAGCCCGCCAATCAACTGCACATCGTACGGTACCATATCCCAGGTCAACTCGTGTCCCGTCACGATAACCTTGGTGCCCATCAGTCGGCGGCACGCTTCCCGCACGGTTGCGAACGCCTCGGGAAGGATCTCGTCGAGGACTGCCGCCGTCACCGACTGCAACTCCTCCTCTAGATCACGCAGCTTTCTATTGAGACCGTCGCGTTCGCCAGGATCGCTACAGTTGCGCTTCGCATTTTTCGTCTCGGTAACGGCGTTCTCGAGTTCACGAACGCGTTCCGCGACTACGCCACGCAGCTTGGCAGTCTGCGCCTGGACCTCGGAGTCGGAGCACGACGCCAGTCGTTTCTCGTGCTCCTTGATCTGATCGATAATCGGCTGGATCCGCTTGAGTTCTCGCTCGAAGCGGGTACCGATCACCGTGTTCACCAGTCCTTTGATCATTAGTTCCCTAAACGGTAAAGACCGTGTAATTCGATATAGTCGGCGACCGCCTCCGGTACGAGTTCCCGAAACGGTTCGGCGTTGCTGATGAGTTCACGTATCCGCGTCGCAGAGACATCGATCTTGGGTACTTCCACGTAGCTCACCGGCACCTCGGTGCGCAAAGCTTCCGCACCGGGCCGCGAGAGCACCACTATTCTCGCCAGCCGCGGCAGTTCCTCCGCCCCTCGCCACTGTACTAGATCGCGCACTGTATCCGCCCCAGTCAGTAAAGATAGCTCATCTCCTGGAAAATCGCGTCGCAAACTTCTGAGAGTGTCAACCGTATAGGATGTGCCTCCCCGCTCGACTTCCCTACCATCCGCCACGAATCGAGGATCGCATTGCACGGCCACGCGTACCATATCGAGCCGTGCTCGCGCCGAGCCCACGTGCTTGCCAGGCTTGAATGGCTGCTCAAACGTGGGAATGAAGTGCACTCGGTCGAGGGCGAGAACATCCGCTGCCGCCGCCGCCACGGCGATATGTGCTATGTGTGGAGGATCGAACGATCCACCGAAGACACCGATCTGCAAAACTCGCCTACGGGACCGCGTTCTGTCCGGGACAGGCTGAAGCACGCTTGAGCGCCTCCGGATAGAAGCGTTCCAACTGCACACACATGTCCTTCTTGTCTTCCTGGTAACCGATTCTGTCGAACGCCTCAACCAGCTTGAGAAGAGCCTCGGCGGCGTACGTGGACTGAGGGTAGTCGGCTACGACAGTCTTGAAGGAGAGGATTGCCGAGTCGTATGCCTTGAGACGCATGTAGAAGATCCCAGTGCGGTATTCCTTGTGGGCAAACTTCTCATTCAGTACCGTAATCCGTTCCCGTGCTTGGGTCGCTTGCGGACTCGACGGATACCGCCTGAGCAGCTCTTGATAGACCGTGAGGGCACTCAATCCGTACGTCGCATCCAGTTCCACTCGCCTCCAGAGCTTGCTGTACGCCTCTCCCGTCCTCAACAGGGACAGAGGCGCCAAGGTATCTGAAGGATACTCGTTGGACACTCTGCGATAGTCGCGAGTCGCCTGCAGATAGAGCTTCCGCTTGAAGCTGCACTCCGCAAGGTAGAAGCGCGCGATCGCCTGTCGGGGGTCGCGTGACGGCAGTTCGAACGTAAGACGCTCAAATCCTGTTTCCGCCGCCCCACATTTCCCCTCGTTGAACTTCTGAATCGACGCATCCATCAGCGCCTCGGGCGTTGGATACTGTGACAGGTTCAGGCCGCGTGAACACGCCAGAAACCCGAGCGTCAGTGTCAGCACCAACAGCGACGATGGCTTTGCTAGGGGAGACGGCGGAGTTGCAAAATGATGGAGTTGCGGCCCACTACAAGCCCTCACAGACTAAGCTCCACAATTGATCAACTCCCGGATTTCAAAGTTTCCTCGAGACAAAAGCGCGGTCGAGCCACGTCGATGTAACACCATCACGGAATCCCCGTTCCCGCCCTTTGAACTATGGAGAGGCGCGCCGCAGCCGCCACCGAGATCGAATCGTCGATCTCTCCTCCGACGAGCGCACTCTCGTAGGCCGCTGCCGCCCCGGGGAAGTCGCCCCTGGCAAGCAACACGTCACCCAGTCCGAGATATGCGGCACGCCCGTATGTCGTGTTGGCTGCTCCCGCGACAGCACGCTGAAACCAGGCCTCGGCGGATAGCGGCAGTCCCTCGTCCAACGACTCGTTACCCAACGTCAGACTACAGAAGCCGAGGTGCTGGTGCGCGCTGTCCAACACAGCTGGCTCGCGCCCCCGCCGCAGCAGACTCTCCAGTACCGGGACCGCCTCTTCGCAACGACCCAGTTCCTCGAGCACCAACGAGTACTTGTATACCAACGAGTCCTGGAGCCTGGCATCCGGCGCAGCGGCCGCAGCATATTCCAATACGGACAACACCTCCTCCGACGCCGGCTCATCTGCAACTTGGCTCGCGACCTCTCGTGCAAACGATCCCAACGCGCGTTTCGGAGCCAGCCCCCGCAGCCCATCCAGAGCTGCCGCCAGCGCATCGCGGTCTCCAATAGCCAGAGCAGCTCTCGCCACTCGTTCGAGTCCGTCCGCGCCATCGGCCACGGCCACATCGTTGGCGGACCCGGCCAGAGCCACGTATTGCTCCACAGCACTCATCAACTCACCGGTGTGCACAGCCGCGGCCGCAGTCTTGGCATGTAACTCGGGATCACTGCGCTGGACCAAGGCCAACCGGTACTCCACGAGGGCGTCCCCAAACCTGTCCTCGGCGTACGCCCGGTCGCCCAGAATCTCGTGCTGAGCCGCAGAGCCGACACAACCGACCAGCGAAACCCCCACGGCAACGGTCCCCAAGCGGACGATCAAACTAGGTTTCCGCCCCACGATCCAGCATTGCAAGATAAGTAATTGCCCTCGAATCGTCCGCGTTCAGCTCCAACATGTCTTCCCACACCTGCCGCGCGGTCGCGGCATCGCCCGCCACATAGCATGCCAACCCGAATGTCGACTTGACGTCGGGCGAGCCCGGCCGGGCGTTGACAACCTGTTGGAGTTGCTCGCGGGCTTCGAGCGAACGGCCGGCATCCAACAACAGCCTCCCAAGTCGATACCGCAGATCGTGGAACTCGGGTCCGAATCGCAGAGCCGCCTCGTATTGGTCGATCGCCTGGTTCAGGGCACCCGCCTCCACATAAGCCTCTCCCAGGGACGCATGGAGGTTGGCGAGCTGCGACGCGTGATGGGAGGGCACGCCTCCCCTATCCCCACCGCCATGCTCCCGTGCGGTAGCGAACGCCTCCTCCGCCTCGGCTGGCCTACCCAACTCACTCAACACTATGCCACGATGGATATGCGCCTCGACGTATCTGGGGTTGAGTTGCAAGGCGCGGTCGATCGACTCGAGCGCGCGCTCCGGCCGACCGACCATCTGAAATGCCAGGCCCAGCAGATGGTGTGCATCGGCGAACGCCCGACCACCCTCGATCAGGTCCTCTAACAGGTGGATGCAACCGAAGTAGTCCGCGAGCTGGAACCGTTCTTTGGCCCGATCAAGCAAGCGATGTGGACTTATCTTCATTAGCCGTCCTGAACCAGTCGACAAAATCTAGAATACCGTCTTCAATAGTAACACTCGGATCGTAACCGAGAACTTTGCGGGCCTTCGATATGTCGGCGAACGTTCGTCGCACGTCTCCCGCTTGCGGTGGCAACGACTCGATTTCGGGAGTCGTGCCCAGGGCCCCGGCGATCAACTCTATCAGGTAATCCAACCACACGGTGCAGGACTCGCCCAGGTTGAATATCTCATACTCGGACCCGCCCGCACGAGTCCATTCCACGGCCGCCAGAATGCCCTTGAGGATGTCGTCTATGTGCGTGTAGTCACGCTCGCTGGAGCCGTCGCCATAACGCTGGATCGGGCTGCCCAGAGCAAGCAGCTTCGTGAAGCGGTGGATCGCCAGATCCGGCCTCTGACGAGGACCGTACACGGTAAACAGGCGCAGTGAAGCTACCCTCACATCGTACAATCGCCTGTACACATCACATATGAGTTCGGCAGCCCTCTTGGTGGCCGCATAGGGCGATATCGGACACATTGCGGGCACCGTCTCCACAAACGGCACGGGCGTATCGTCGCCGTACACCGACGAGGACGACCCGAACACAAATCTCGCAACCCCGTTCCCCACGCAGGCCTCGAGTAGTTGCACCGTTCCGTCCACATTGACCGACGTGTAGAGAGCCGGGTCCGCAATGCTCGGCCGCACACCTGCCCTGGCCGCCAGGTGGATGACTACATCCGCTCCCACCGTGAACCCTCGCATCGCCGCCCCATCGCGGATATCCGCTTCGTGAAAAGTGAACGCAGGATTCAGACTCAGTTCCTGAATCGTCCGTTCCTTGATGCGACGGTCGTAGAACAGATCGAAGTTGTCCACGCCAACCACGTCGAGCCCAGAGCGCAGGAGCGCAGCACAAGTATGCCCACCTATGAAACCGGCGGCGCCGGTGACGAACACTCGCTCGCTCATCCGACCTTCTCACGGAAATACGGAATCGTTAGATCGAGGCCCTGTTCCAGAGAGATTCTGGGTTCCCAATCGAGTTCCGCCTTCGCCCGCGAGATATCCGGGCAGCGGACCTTCGGATCATCAGTAGGAAGCGGCTTGAATTCGATCTGGGAGCGGGATTTCGTGAGGGCAATGACAATATCAGCTAGCTGCCGCACCGTAAACTCACTGGGATTGCCGATGTTGGTAGGTTCGTGTCCACCGTGCTCGAACAACCGCAGGATGCCCTCGATCTCGTCGTCCACATAACAAAACGAGCGAGTCTGCGAGCCATCTCCATACACCGTGAGCGGCTCACCGCGCAGAGCCTGCACTATGAAGTTGGACACCACCCGGCCGTCATTGGGCCGCATGCGGGGACCGTAGGTGTTGAATATTCGGACGATCCGCGTATCGATGCCGTGGTAGCGGTGGTAGGCCATGGTCATCGCCTCGGCGAAACGTTTGGCCTCGTCGTAGACACCGCGGGGTCCAACCGGATTCACATGCCCCCAGTAAGACTCCGGCTGCGGGTGCACCTGCGGATCGCCGTACGTCTCTGAAGTACTGGCGAGGATAAAGCGAGCACTCTTCGCCTTGGCCAACCCCAGTGCGTTGTGGGTGCCCAGCGATCCGACCTTGAGGGTTTGGATGGGCATCTTCAGGTAGTCCACCGGGCTGGCCGGCGAGGCGAAATGGAACACGGCATCGATAGGCCCCCCGATGGAGATAAAGCTGCTGACGTCCTGTCTGACGAGTGTGAAGGCCGGCACACGTTCCAGATGTGCCAGGTTATCAGGTGAACCCGTGAGCATGCTGTCCATTCCGATCACGGTGTGCCCGTCCGCCAACAGCCTATCGCACAGATGCGACCCCAGGAACCCCGCAGCACCCGTCACCAGCACCCTCATACCGTGCCTGCCCTCCCAATACTCAAGTATGTGAACCCCAGTTCTTTCATTCTGGCGGGGTTGTAGAGATTGCGGGCATCAACCACGATGGGTCGATTCAGCAGTTCTTTGACGCGCGCGAAATCGGGATTGCGGAACGCCATCCACTCTGTGACTATGGCGAGCGCATCTGCGCCGTTCAATGCATCGTAAGCTCGCGGCAAGTATTCGATGCGATCGCCGAAAACCGTTCTTGCCGTTCCGTTTGCCTTGGGATCGTGAGCCCGGACTTTGGCACCGGCGCTCAACAGACTCTCGATGAGTTCGATCGCCGGGCTCTCCCGTATGTCGTCCGTCTCGGCCTTGAACGCGAGGCCCCAAACGGCAACCGTCGAGTTCACGATGTCACGCCCGAGGGCGTCACTCACTTTATTGAAGAGCCACAGCTTCTGTCGTTGGTTGACATCCTCGACCGCCTTTAGGATGTCCAAAGAGATTCCGTGCTCGTCGCCCGTCTTGACGAGCGCTTTCACGTCCTTGGGGAAACACGACCCTCCGTATCCCGGGCCGGGGAAGAGAAAATGGCGGCCGATCCGCGGGTCGGTGCCCATACCCTTTCGTATCAGGTTCACATCCGCGCCCACTTCCTCACATAACGAAGCGATCTGGTTCATGAACGAAATGCGCGTGGCCAGCATGGCGTTGGCGGCGTACTTGGCCAGCTCGGCCGAGGTCGGATCCATGAAGAGGATGGGATTCCCTGTGCGCACAAACGGCTCGTATAGCTCACCCAGGACACTTGCCGCTTCGTCTGAATCCACCCCGACTATCACCCTGTTGGGCTTCATGAAGTCGTCTACGGCAGCGCCCTCCTTCAGGAACTCTGGGTTGGAGCATACGTGGAACTCGCGAGAAGTCCGTTCGGCGATCACCGCTCTTACCTTGGCTGCGGTACCGACGGGAACGGTGCTCTTGGTAATCACGATCTTGGTGTCGTTCATGTGGTCGCCGATAGTGGCCGCGACGTCCAACACATGTTTGAGATCTGCCGACCCATCCTCGTCCGGCGGCGTTCCGACGGCGATAGCCACCACCACCGACGCTTCGACCGCTCCTCCCACATCGGTGGTGAATTGGAGCCGTCCCGCAGCCTGGTTCTTGACGACCAACGCCTCCAATCCCGGCTCGTAGATCGGAATGTCGTTCTCTTGCAGACGACTTATTTTCTCCTCGTCCACGTCGGCGCAAATCACGTCGTTCCCGGCCTCGGCAAGGCACGCGCCGACAACGAGGCCCACATACCCGGTTCCTACAACAGCTACTCTCACTTTCGCCTCTTACGGTTGAGCGCATTGCGCGTGTCTACGACCTGACGCGATTCCGTAGCGATCAAATCGTAGTCCAGACACGAGTGATCAGTCGCGATCACCACGCAATCCGCCTTCGCGATTTCCTCTTTCGTCAGATCAACCGACTGGAGCGACATCCCGCTATCCTCCGAGTCCTGAACGTATGGATCGTGGTACACCACATCAGCACCCTGCTGATGCAGTAAGCGGATAATATCAATCGAGGGACTCTCGCGAACGTCGTCGACATCTGGCTTGTAACTGAGCCCGAGCACCAAAACGCGGGCACCGCGAACGGCTTTGGAATCTTCGTTCAGCAGTTCGGCCACTTGCTTGACCCAGAACGCGGGCATCTCCGAGTTGACTTCACCCGCCACGTCGATGAAGCGAGTCTTGTAGTTGAGACCCCGCATCTTCCACGCGAGATAGTGCGGATCGATCGGTATACAATGTCCACCCAACCCAGGTCCCGGTGTGAACTTCATGAACCCAAACGGCTTGGTGGCAGCGGCATCGATCACTTCCCAAACGTCCACACCGAGCTTGTCACATACTATGGCCATCTCGTTTGCCAAGCCGATGTTTATGCTGCGGAATGTGTTCTCCAACAACTTCACCAGTTCCGCGGCCTCGGGTGAAGACACCGGTACCAGCGAATCGAACACCGGTTCGTATAGGGCAAGCACCACATCGCGGCAGGCATCAGTCACGCCTCCGACGACCTTCGGAGTGTTGCGCGTATGCCAAGTTGGGTTGCCCGGATCCACGCGCTCCGGGCTGAAAGCCAAGAAAATGTCTTTACCGACTTCCAGTCCGCGCTCGGCGAGACTGGGCAGTAGCAGTTCACGTGTGGTGCCAGGGTAAGTCGTGCTCTCCAGAATGATCACTTGACCCGGTCTCACCGTCCGAGCCACCGCCTCTGCAGCCGCAATCACATACGAGACGTCGGGGTCTTTGGTCTTCGAAAGCGGCGTGGGGACACAAATACAGATCACGTCGACCTCTTCGAGGCGATCCATGTCGGTGGTGGCACCGACTTTTCCCGATGACACGAGTTGCGACAACCGTTGGGTAGGAACGTCCCGAATATGGGAACGTCCGGCGTTCACACCTTCTACCACCTGCGGATTCAAGTCGAATCCAACGACATCGTAGCCGGTACTGCCGAGTTCCACCACCAGCGGAAGACCCACATACCCCAGACCTACGACCCCGAACACGGCAGATCTGTCTTCGGCCTTGGCAATTAGCTGGCCTCTGGGTCCCATCAGGTCCGTCCCGCCGCTGAAGATGATAGTTCCACCGACACGCCTTCTTCTGCAAGTGATTGCGAGGCTGCCTCGAGAACGCGAACCACCGACACCCCGCTACCGGCCGAAACTCGGGACATTGCTTCTCCCCGAGCCACCGCCACGAAGTGTCTGAGTTCTTCCGCAAGCGGTTCGAGATTGGGTATGCGGGGGATAGCTATATCACCCTCGCGAATAGACAGACTCTCACCATAGGAGCCATATTCGGGCGGGCGGTCGACACCACGATCGTAGATCTTGAGTTTGTCACGAATCTCCATATCGTTGAACTCGACCATCTTCTCCGATCCCACTACGGTGAGTCGTCTCTCCTTATGAGGGTCGAGCCAGGACATCTGCACGTGCGCCATCGCGCCGGACGCGAATTCCATGATCATGAACACGACATCCTCGATGCCGGGCTGTAGGTAGCTCTTTCCCAGGGCGCGCACTCGAACGGGTTCCGCACCCAGCAACTCCAGTGCCACTGAAACATCATGCGGACCGAAACTCCACAACGCATTTTCGTCGGGACGGACCTGACCCAGGTTCACCCGTTGGCTGTAGAGATACATGATCTCGCCCAACTCGCCGCAAGCGATCAACTGTTTGATCCTCATGACTGCCGGATGGAATAGCAGGAGATGACCGACGACGACCGGAACGTCATTCCGAGCGGCGAGCTCGGCGATGGATTCGGCATCGCGCACCGAGAGCGCAAAAGGTTTCTCGACTAGTACGGGCTTTCTCCGTTCGATTGCCCGCAGTGCTAGCGGGACGTGAGCACCTGCCGGTGTTGCAATCACGATTGCGTCGGCTGATTCCAAAGCCTCGTCAAAGTCTCCCGTCACCAGCAACGAAGGATACTGTCGCTGCATCGCCGCTCGGCAATCGGCGCTGGTATCGCAGACGACCGCCAGTTCGGCTTCTGCAAGAGAGGCGAGCGTGCGCACGTGATTCCGCCCCCAACTACCCGCTCCCGCAACCGCCACACGCACCGGCGTCATCGATAGAACTCCTTCACCACAGCAACCGCTTCGTCCAACTGCTGTTCGGAAAGCTCAGGATAGATCGGAAGCGACAGCACCTCATCACACGCACGCTCTGACGCTTCGAACTGTCCTTCTCGGTAGCCGAGGTCCGCGAAGCACGGCTGCATGTGTAGCGCCCGCGGGTAGTATACCGCAGACCCGATTCCTCTCTCGGACAGAAACGTCTTCAGTTCGTCACGGCGCTCGGCTCGAATCGTGTATTGATGGTAGACATGCTCGTTGCCTGGATCGGTCAACGGACATCGCACGGTATCTACATCCTCCCAACACTGGGCGTACCTGGCAGCATTCGCTCTCCTCGCATCCGCCCATGCACCCAAATGCGGAACCTTGGTGAGCAGAACAGCAGCCTGAATGGCGTCGAGACGACTGTTGATGCCCACTTCCTCGTGGTGGTACTGCTTTGCGCCGCCGTGGGTCCGCAACTTTCTGAGCCGCGCCGCCAATTCACGGTCGCTGGTAACGATCATGCCGCCGTCACCCCAACAACCCAAGTTCTTGCTCGGAAAGAATGAAAACGCACCCGTTGTGCCCAACCCACCGGCCGAGCGCCACCGGCCGTCAATTTGCCGCCTGGCTCCAATAGCCTGTGCAGCATCTTCCACAATGGCCAGATCGTGCTGCTCCGCCAGTGCGGTGAGACTTTCCATCCTGGCCATCTGGCCGAACAGATGGACCGGTACTATGGCTCGCGTGCGAGACGAAACCGCCGCGGCAGCTTGATCTACATCGATATTGAACGTGTCGGGATCGATATCAACGAACACCGGGCGCCCGCCCGCGTTGCAAATCGCTCCGGCGGTCGCGAAAAAGGTGAACGGCGTGGTGATGACCTCGTCACCCGGCTCGAGTCGGAGCGCCTTCAGCGACAACAGAAGAGCATCGGTCCCGCTGGCACACGCGATGCCACACGATGCCCCGGCCAGTCCGGCGATAGCACATTCCAGTCGCTCGACCAGTTCACCCATGATGAAGCGCTGGCTTTCGACGACATCGAGGATCGCCGGCACAACATCATCCCTTATAGTTTCGAACTGGGCCTTGAGGTCCAGAAGCGGGATCGGCACGTTATGTCCAAGTCTTGAAAACGTACAAACTTACGTGCGTCACGTGGGAGGGTCAATCTGCCGCAGACAACCGTCCCGTTCGCGGTAGGCCAAGCCGCACCGTTCACATTTTCCAACTCCCTGGGCGAGGTGCAACCGTTGGCCACAGCGACACATCCAACCTACCCTTCGGGCCGGCACCCCGAGCATCAACGCGTACGCCGGCACATCGGCGGTCACCACGGCCCCCGCACCTACAAACGAGAACTCGCCTAGTTCCGTGCCGCACACGACGGTGGCGTTGGCACCGATGGACGCGCCGCGACGGACCAAAGTCTTCTCGTATTCTCCCTTGCGTGACGTGTTGGCCCTGGGAGTACCAACGTTGGTGAATACGCAAGACGGCCCACAGAACACGTCGTCCTCCAGAATGACTCCCTCATACAGCGAGACGTTGTTCTGAATTTTCACGTTGTCGCCTACCGTAACTCGAGGCATCACAACAACATTCTGACCGAGGTTGCAGTTGCGGCCGATACGTGCTCCCGGCATCACGTGGCAGTAGTGCCAGATCTTGGTCCCCTCTCCAACCTCGGCGCCATCGTCTATATAGGAACTCTCATGGACGAAATAGTCGGACACTCTCACCACACTCGTTTGCTATTCAATTAGTTTCACTTCCAGCTGAAGCTCAATGTCCAACTGCTTGAGAACTTTTTCTCGTACCACATCGATCAGTGCCCGTACGTCGGCCGCAGTCGCCCCACCGACGTTCACGATGTAGTTCGCGTGCCTCTCGGATACCTTGGCCCCACCTATCCGGAACCCCTTGAGGCCCGCCGCGTCTATGCACCGGCCGGCCGTACGACTGGTGTCTCCTTGACAGCCCTCGACCATACACGGGTTGCGGAACACCGAACCACAGCACGGCTCGTCGAAGGGAGTGCCTGCCTTACGCCACTTGAAATACTTCCGAATGTCTGCTTGCAGCTCGGCGCTATCACCAGGCAGGAGCTGCAACGTTGCACGTGTTACGATCGCCCCGCTGATACCGCTGGCCCGATAGCACCACGGAATGTCTTCGGTTGTGACTTCCCGTACCACCCCACTCTCCTCGACCACTTCGACGCTGCGCACCACCTGCGAGAAGTCCTGTCCATGGGCGCCCGCGTTCATCGCCACACCACCACCCACCGTTCCGGGAACACCGATCAATCTGTGAATTCCCGCGAAGCCAGCTCTGGCCGTGCGGCGTGCAAGTAGCGGTGTCGGCAATCCGGCACCCACACGCCACACCTCACCACCGTCCATGTGATCGACGCTATCCATCCCTTTGCCCAAACGGACCACGATTCCAGCAAAACCAGCGTCGGAGATCAGCACGTTCGATCCGAGGCCGATTGTCAGCCACCGCGCCTCGGACCGGCTACACAGACGCATCACCTCCACTACGTCCTCGGTGGAGGCCGGGAGCACCAGTGCAGCCGCCGGTCCGCCGATTCTATACGTGGTATATGCCGCAAGCGGCTCATCGAATCTCACCTGGCCGCGTATGCCTGCGCTCAACTCGTCTAGTAATGAGGCGTTCACCGCCCGGTCTCCAGCACTACCGAGATGGGAGCCGCGACCCTCCTGCGTGAATACCACTCCTGGAGGCAACGGACCGAGTATTCCTGATTCCTGAGTGCGGATATCGCATCACACGCGGCCTTGGCGGCCGATACGGTAGTGCAATAAGGCACATTGTGCTTGATCGCAGTTCGCCGAATGTCGTAGTCGTCACGCTGAGTGAATTTGCCCAACGGAGTGTTGATCAGGAGTTGAACTTCGCCGGAAACGATGAGGTCCTTGGCATTGGGCCGTCCCTCATGGACTTTGAGTACCTCCCTCACCGGAATGCCGCCTCCGGTCAAGTAGCGGGCCGTACCTGCAGTTGCCACAACGGTGAAACCCAACTCCACGAGACGCTGCACGATCGGGCGCACGGTTGGTTTGTCATTGTCGTTCACGGTAACCATCACCGAACCGGAAAGGGGCAGCTGTCCATCAGCCCCGATCTGCGCCTTCGCGAACGACATACCGAAGTTCTCTGCGATCCCCATCACCTCACCGGTCGACCGCATCTCCGGACCCAGCAACGGATCGACTCCGGTCAGCTTGGCGAACGGGAAAACCGCCTCCTTGACCGCAACATAGGGTAGCGAATTGTCTTCTTGCACGCCCAACTCGGCCAGCGACTTTCCCACCATTACGGCGGAGGCCAGTTGGGCCAGCGAGACCCCCGTCGCCTTGCTCACGAAGGGAACGGTACGGGATCCTCTGGGATTCACCTCGAGAACGTAGACCACGCCATCCCGCACCGCATACTGTACGTTGATCAGGCCCACCACCCCCAGCGCGCGGGCGAACGCACGGGTATGCCGACGCATCTCTTCTACCGCCGCTTCATCGATGAGGTACGATGGCAACACACAGGCCGAATCTCCGGAATGGATTCCGGCGTCCTCTATGTGCTGCATCACACCACCGATGAAACACTGCTGTCCATCCGCAACCGCATCGACATCGGCCTCGAACGCATCCTCCAAGAAGCGGTCGATCAGCACCGGATGATCGGGAGACACCCGGGTGGCACGTTCGAAGTAGTTCCGCAGATCCTGCTCGTCGTACACGATTTCCATCGCCCGCCCGCCGAGCACGTACGATGGTCGCAACAGAACGGGATAACCGACCCGTTTCGCGGCCGTCACCGCATCTTCTACGCTCATCACCGTTCCATTTGGAGGCTGCTCAACATCGAGCTGCCGCGCTACGGCTTCAAAGCGGCGACGATCCTCTGCAATATCGATCGCGTCGGGACCGGTGCCGAGAATCTTTACGCCCGACTTCTCCAGCGCTCTCGTTAGCTTGAGCGGAGTTTGTCCACCGAGTTGTACCACCACTCCCTTCGGCCGCTCCAGTCGAACAATCTCCAGAACATCTTCCAGGGCCAGAGGCTCGAAGTAGAGCTTGTCGGAGACATCGAAATCGGTGGACACGGTTTCAGGATTGGAGTTCACCATGATCGTCTTGTAGCCCAACTCCCGGAATGCCAGACCGGCACGGACACAGCAGTAGTCGAACTCTACACCCTGGCCGATGCGGTTGGGGCCACTTCCCAGAATGATTATTCCTTCAGGCCCTATCGGGGACGATTCGTTCTCGTCGTCGTACGTGGAGTAGAAATAGGGTGTCACCGCCGGAAATTCACCGGCGCAGGTATCCACCACTTTGTAACACGGATGGATATCCATAGACCAGCGCAGATCTCTGAACTCGTGTTCCTCCATGCCACGCAGTTCCGCCAACTGTCCATCGGAAAAGCCCTGCCGTTTCATCCGACGGATCGACGCGGGCTCGAGATCGTCCAGCGACATGAATTCGCGCTCGGCCTCGATCAGCTCCGCCAGCTGACTCAGAAACCACGGATCGATTCCCGTGAGACCGGCGATCGCTCCCGGCGTCAGCCCTCGGTACATCGCTCTCTTGACCTGAAACAAGCGCTCCGGAGTGGGCTGCCGGATAGCCTGTCTCAATGCCTCCAGATCATCGGAGACCAGGCGATCGTCTGCGGGGATCGCCCCTACGGTCCAGCCTGACCGATCCACCTCGAGAGCACGCAACCCTTTCTGAAACGCCTCCTTGAAGGTGCGTCCGATCGCCATCGACTCACCCACCGCCTTCATTTGAGTCGTGAGTACCGGGTCAGCATCGGGAAACTTCTCGAACGCGAAGCGGGGGAATTTTACAACTACGTAGTCGAGCACGGGTTCGAACGACGCCGGGGTCGACTTGGTAATGTCATTCGGCAGCTCGTCCAAGGTGTACCCCACGGCTACCTTAGTGCCGATCCTCGCGATCGGAAAGCCCGTGGCCTTCGACGCAAGAGCCGAAGATCGGGAGACGCGGGGATTCATCTCGATGACGAGCATTTCACCTGTCCGCGGGTTAACGGCGAACTGAATGTTGCACCCACCGGCCGCAACACCGATCTCACGAATGATGCCGATGGCCGCATCACGCATCACCTGATACTCGCGATCGGTGAGAGTCATTGCGGGAGCCACAGTGATCGAGTCTCCCGTATGGACACCCATGGGATCGAAGTTTTCGATCGAACACACGATAACGACGTTGTCCGCGCCATCGCGCATTACCTCGAGTTCGAACTCCTTCCACCCCAACACCGATTGCTCGATCAGTGCAGAACCCACGGGCGAGAGATCGAGTGCCCGCCGAACCATGTCTTCGTATTCTTCTCGATTGTACGCCACACCACCGCCGGTTCCGCCCAACGTGTACGACGGGCGAAGGATCGCAGGATAGCCGACGGCCTCGATAGCCTCCATAGCGTGTTCGAGCGACCGGATCACGGAACCGCGGGGAACAGCAAGGCCAATCCGCTCCATTGCGGCCGCGAACTCCTGCCGGTCCTCCGCGAGCCGAATGGCTCGTTGGTCGGCTCCGATCAACTCCACCCCGAGGCGTTCGAGCGTTCCATCGTTTGCGAGCGCCATGGCCACGTTGAGCCCGGTCTGGCCTCCCATGGTAGGCAACAGAGCGTCCGGACGTTCCAGCTCTATCACCCTGGCCACCCACTCCGGCGTCACCGGTTCGATATAGGTCCGGTCGGCCAACTCCGGATCGGTCATGATCGTGGCGGGATTCGAGTTCACCAGAATTACGTGGTAACCCTCTTCCTTGAGCGCGGTCACGGCCTGGGTTCCGGAATAGTCGAACTCCGCCGCCTGGCCAATCACTATGGGACCGGACCCTATGAGAAGAATCTTCTGGATGTCAGTCCGCTTGGGCACGTGCGACCTCGAAGATGGTCTGTTCCAGTGATTTGCTTGGTTCCCAACCCGTTGTCTCGCGGAGTTTTCGGCTGTCACCTACCAAATAGGGAACGTCGGCCCGCCGTACTAGCCGGGGGTCGACTTCGGGTATGGCTTCCATCTCCAGGGCATCGGTGAGCATGAAGAACAGCTCCCGGATCGTGATCCCACGGCCAGACGACACATTGTAGACCTCTCCCGCCTGTCCCTTTTGCAACAGCTGCACGTACGCGTCCGCCACGTCGGCAACGTGGGTGAACTCTCTTACCGGCGTCAGGTTACCCACCTTGACCGCCGGTGCCCCCCGCAGCTTGGCGTCCCGGAGACGCCTGGTGAACGCAGGAACCACGAAGCGCTCGTCCTGACCCGGACCGGTGTGGGGAAACGCCCGGCTAACGATAACCCTCAGTCCCGTTCTGCGATGGACCTCCATCGCAGCACACTCGGCTGCGAGTTTCGTCGCCGCGTAGGGAGACGTGGGCTGGGCGGGGTCGCTCTCAATCCGAGGCGTTGCACTCCCAGCGCCGTAGACTTCAGCGGTGGACGCAATCAGGATCACCGGGTCTAGGCCCCCGACCGCGCGTTCCCCCAACTCGTGGACTAAGAGCGCTGTGCCCACGGTGTTGACCTTCCACCCGGCCATCGGATCGCGGTTCACGTCGGACCCCGACGCCATCGCCGCCAGATGGACAACGGCATCCCATTCGTGGTTCAGCGCCTGTTTTACAGACTCCGGATCGAGCAGCTCAAGCGAGATAGTCGGCACTTCGTTAGACAGCTGCCGGTGGACTTCGTCCCCACCCGATCCGGCCGGCCTAACCGCCGCGGTTACCTCATGACCACTCTCCTGGAGTTTGGGGACCAGCCACGAACCGACGAAGCCGTCGGCTCCTGTCACCAGAACCTTCACTTGCTGACCGCCAGACGCTCCAGGTCGGCGTCGACCATCATCACCACGAGTTCTTCAAACGCCACCGTGGGTGCCCAACCTAAGACCTTCCTGGCTTTGGCGGCATCGGCGTGGAGGATCTCGACTTCAGCCGGCCTGACGAACTCGTCGGCGACCTTGACGTACTTTTCCCAGTCGAGGCCGACGTGTTCGAACGCCACTCTCACGAAATCGCGCACGGAGTGACTCTCGCCACTCCCGATCACATAGTCGTCGGGAACATCCTGCTGCAGCATCAGCCACATCGCCTCGACGTAGTCGCCGGCGAATCCCCAGTCTCGCAGGGCGTCGAGGTTGCCAAGCTTGAGATCGTCTGCCATGCCGAGCTTGATTCGCGCCACACCGTCCGAGATTTTTCGCGTCACGAACTCGAGCCCCCTGCGCGGCGATTCGTGGTTGAACAGGATCCCGCTCACGGCATAGAGGTCGTACGATTCACGATAGTTCACCGTTATCCAGTGCCCGTAGACCTTGGCAACCCCGTACGGCGACCGCGGGTAGAACGGTGTCGATTCACGCTGGGGTGTCTCACGGGCCTTGCCGAACATCTCCGAAGAACTGGCTTGGTAGAACCTCGCTCGGGGATAGGCAAGACGAGTGGCCTCGAGAATCCTGGTGACCCCCAGGGCTGTGAACTCTCCCGTCAAAACGGGCTGCGACCAGCTGGTCGGCACGAAACTCTGCGCCGCGAGGTTATATATTTCGTCCGGCTTGACGTCGCCGATGACGGTGGTCAAGGAATGCTGATCCAGCAGATCGGCCGGCACTATCTGCACCCGATCCAACAGAGGGCCGATCCTCTCATAGGAATCATGGGAAGTTCGTCTCACGACACCTACGACTTCATATCCCTTGGCAAGCAGGAACTCCGCCAGGTACGATCCATCCTGACCGGTTATACCGGTGATGAGCGCGGTTGGCATCGCGACCTCCTAAGGACCTTGAATCGGTGACCGGCTGCCGCTAGCTTTGTTTGTTGCCCCGTAGGAGCTTTTTGTTACGAACACCCGATCATTCACGGACATATGGCACGCATCTGCGACATCTGTGGTAAGGGACCTCGGTCCGGTAACAACGTAAGTCACGCGAACAACAAGACCAAGCGTCGCTGGCAACCCAATTTGCAGCGTGTGAGAGCGTTGGTTGACGGTTCTCCCAAGCGAATCCGGGTCTGCACTGCGTGTCTCAGGTCGGGCCGCGTCACCAAGGCGCCTCGTGGCGCGGCGCTCGCGGCCTCGTCTTAAAAAAAATGGGGACCTCCGGGCCCCCAATCTCGCTGACTGGACCGAACCCCCCCAAATCACTCCGAGAGTAACTCTATTCGCGCCATCTCGGCACCGTCCCCTGAGCGGTGTCCCAACTTGATGATGCGAGTGTAGCCACCGGGCCGACTTTGGAAGCGGGGTCCGATGTCGCCAAACAGGCGCCCGGCAGCCTTGCGATCCTTGACATACCGCTCCACCTGCCGGCGGGCATGAAGATCTC
Organism: Gemmatimonadales bacterium; assembly: GCA_046757925.1. Classification (GTDB taxonomy): domain Bacteria; phylum Gemmatimonadota; class Gemmatimonadetes; order Gemmatimonadales; family GWC2-71-9; genus JAZDCZ01. The sequence continues at coordinate 111,193 of JBHHZE010000001.1, read as the reverse complement.
CTCGGCGCGCCCAGGTAATGAGCTTTTCAGCATAGGGCCTGAGCTCTTTCGCCTTCGCCTGTGTGGTAACGACGCGCTCGTGCTTGAAAAGCGACGTGGCCAGATTACGCAGCAAGGCCCGCCGATGGCTGGCTGTTCTGCTGAGTTGCTTGCCGCGCTTCCGGTGCCGCATGGTTCTAGGCCGCTCCGTCCGATTCGCCGGTGACGCCTGGGGTGGCCGGGGACGCAGCTGCAACCATATCCTGCGGCGACTCTTCCACGTCCATGCCGAAGCTCAGCCCCTCGCGAGCGAGCATCGCGGCGATTTCCTTGAGCGCCTTATCGCCGACATTCTTCACCTTGAGCATATCGTCCTCGGAATACTTCACGAGGTCGCCAAGAGTGCTGATGTTCGAGTTCTTCAACGAGTTGATGGATCGTACCGAGAGTCCGCAATCGTCGATCGACTTCGCCAGCCGATCGCGCAACTGTGCACTGTCGCTGTCCGGCGAAGATTCCTCTTCGCTGGGTGCCGGTGGGACCTCTCCAAAATCGATGAAGTGCTGCAGATGCACCTGCAACAGCGCGGCCGCGTAGGCCACGCCGTCTTCCGGAGTGATCGCTCCATTCGTCTCTACCGATAGGGTGAGACTGTCGAAGTCCGTCCGTTGACCGACTCGAGTCTCGGCAACGGTGAAGTTTGCGCGAATCACGGGATTGTATAGGGCATCGATGCGAACCAGATCCACAGGAAGTTTCCGGTCGGTCGAGTGTTGGGCGGCCTCAACGTAACCGCGACCCTTGTTCACGTAGAACTCTCCGGTCATCTCCCGGTCTTCCTGGAGAGTGAACAGCACGTGGTCGGGATCGATGATCGTCACGCTGCCGTTGGGTTCGATATCTCTGGCCGTAACCGTGCCGGCCTTGCCGACACTGAGCTTGAGCACAGCGCCATCGGTTTCCGGCGCCACCACGAGGGTCAGAGACTTCAGATTCTGGATAATCTGATGGATATCTTCGGCCACTCCCGGCACCGTCTGATGCTCGTGAACAACTCCCTCCAGCCTAAACGCCCACACCGCCGACCCTTGCAGCGATGAGAGCAACATGCGTCGGAGCGCGTTGCCGAGTGTGTGGCCGAACCCCCGTTCGAGGGGCTGAAGCCGGAACTCCGCTGCCGACGGGACGTCTTCCCGTCTCACCATCTCGACCACGTGTGGCCGAACTAAACCAGTTAAATCGATCGTCATATTATTTCGAGTAGAGCTCAACGATGAGTTGCTCCTGCGCGTCGACGGGGATCGTCGCGCGCGTCGGCATTTCAGTGACTTTCCCTACGGCCTTCTCCCCATCGACAGTAATCCAAGAAACCGGAAGAGCGCGAGACAACGCCTCGAGCGAGGCTCGCACGAGAGCTAGATCGCGGCTCTTCTCTGATACACGCACCTCGTCGTTCACCTTGACGTGATAGGAGGGAATGTCTACGACCCGTCCGTTCACCTCGACGTGGCCGTGCCGTACGAGCTGCCTCGCGGCGTTCCTGCTCACGGCGAATCCCATGCGGTGCACTATGTTGTCCAGTCGGGTCTCCAGCGCGATCAAGAGGTTGTCGCCCGTGACGCCAGGGGCCCTCCGAATACTCTCGAACACGTTGCGAAACTGCTTTTCCGATATTCCGTACATCCGCTTCACCTTCTGCTTCTCGCGCAACTGCTTGGAATACTCGGACACCTTGCGCCGCCTGGTCTGTGCCTGGCCGTGTTCGCCGGGGGCGTAGGCCCTCCTGTCGACCGAGCACTTCTCGGTGAGACATCGGGTGCCCTTGAGGAAGAGCTTCGCTCCCTCCCTGCGACACAGCTTGCAGACCGGACCTGTGTATCGACCCACGGCTAGACCCGCCTCTTCTTGGGAGGACGGCAGCCGTTGTGCGGAATCGGCGTGACGTCGCGAATCGATACGATTTGGAGGCCGGCACCGGCGAGTGCCTGAATGGCGGATTCGCGACCCGCTCCAGGCCCTTGCACTCTGACGTGTACCTTGCGTACACCCATGTTCAGAGCCTCACGCGCACAGTTCTCCGCCGCCACTGTGGCCGCAAAGGAAGTCGACTTCTTGGATCCCTTGAAACCCGACTTACCCGCCGAACCCCACACAAGGGCGTTGCCACTCGTATCTGTGATGGTAACGAGCGTGTTGTTGAAAGTAGCCGTTATGTGCGCCACTCCTTCCGACTCGACTACCTTCTTTGTGCGCTTGCCACCTGAGCCTTTCGGTTTGGCCATGCTACTTCTTAGTCACTTTCTTCTTGCCGGCTATTGCGCGGCGTGGACCCTTCTTGGTGCGAGCGTTGGTGTGGGTGCGTTGCCCACGTACCGGCAGCCCTCGGCGATGGCGCGTACCTCTGTAGCTACCAATGTCCATCAATCGCTTCACATTCATAGCTATTTCAGTGCGAAGCGCCCCCTCTACCTTGGCGTTTCTGTCAATTGCCTGGCGGAGTCGCGCCACCTCCGAATCGGAGAGATCGTTCACCCGAGTATCGCCGTCCACGGCGCTCAACTCTAGAATCTGGCGTGACGTGGAGAGACCGATGCCGTAGATATATGTGAGTGCGGTTTCGACCCGCTTGCCCCGCGGGAGATCGACGCCTGCAATGCGTGCCATGCGCTAGCCCTGCCTCTGCTTGTGCTTGGGATTGCGTTTGCAGATTACCCGCGTCACACCTTTACGACGCACCACTTTGCAGTGCTCGCAAATCGGCTTCACACTGGAACGAACCTTCAACTGGAACACCTCGAAAGAATTTTCAGAGCCTGGAAATATAGAGAGCGCGTAAGTGCCACGCAAGTGGGGGCTTAGGGGGTGACGCGGACTTCTCTCAGACTCCACTTCCCGTGCACTAGGCGGAAGCCGAGAAACACGGTCTCCTCCCGCTCTTCGGTGGTACCTCGGACGACATAGACCCTTTCTACCTCGGCATATGCATGATCGGGGGCCAGCGTCCGCACGTCCCTGAGCACGAACGTGCGCTCCTGCGCCGGCTTGAGGTAGCGCTCCAGCAACCGCGCCGCCTGACCCGGACGGAGCGAGGCTGACGGCACCACACCCGGTATGTGGAGGCGTACGGTATCGCTGCTGGCCACTAGTATGGCGACTGCATGCTCGAGCCAAGCGCCCTGGGCCCTTTCAACGGCCCTGGTGAGGCTGGACTTCTGAGCGCCAAGAACCGCAGGCTGCACTGCAATGACGGCACTCAACAAGACGGCGCCTAGGAACCTATTCCCATTCACAATCTTCATATCTCTCGTAAACAAGGGCATCACCCAATTCTGTTCCTGATAGTATGATACACCTCACTCGGGTTTTTGGCCCGCGTGATCGGCCGACCCACCACGAGATGCGTGGCTCCCGCTGCTACCGCCGCACCGGGCTCGGAAACCCGACTCTGGTCATTGGGCGCCGTTCCCTCGGGGCGGATTCCCGGGACTACTATCCAGAAATCTCTCCCCACCCTGGCCCGGATTCGGGCGATCTCGCTCGGACTCGAAACGAGCCCGCCCATGCCACAACTTAGCGCCAAATCGGCCAGTCGCTCCACTTCCGCGGCCAGCCCGCCGTCTCCGACCTTGCCCAGGGTCTCCCAATATCCTTCCGCCGTGTACGAGGTCAACACCGATACAGCCGCTAGACGCATCTCGCCACTCGCCGCCCGCGCCGCCGCGAGCATCCGTTCACCGCCCAGGGCGTGCACCGTGGCGAGGTCGACGCCCAGACCGGCGGCCACTTCAACCGCCCCGGCCACCGAGTTGGGAATGTCGTGCCACTTCAGGTCCAGGAACACCTTGATGCCACGCTGTTTCAGCTCCCGGATGATCGCCGGGCCCGCGGCAAGAAAGAGCATGGGACCCACCTTAGCCCACTCCAGATTGGGCAGAGAGTCGACAATGCGCAACGCCTCGTCGCCCGAACCTACGTCCAAAGCCACTATGAGTTCAGCCACGCACTCTCCAAGACCGCGCCAACCGTTCCGGCAGCCGGGGGTCGCACAGAGCCGCCGTCCCCACCCCCACGAGTGCCGCTCCTGCAGCCAAGTATTGATCTACATCGTCCAAAGTGCGCACGCCACCCAATCCGATCACCGGCAGCCCAACGGCTGCCTTCACCGTTCGAACGGCCAGGACACCGACCGGCAATAGTGCCGGACCGCTCACCCCTCCCCTCCCGAACCCCAACCGGAGTGGGCCATCGGTTCGACCCCGTGGCACTCGATACAACGCGCCGGGAAACGTGTTAACCAGCGTGAATCCGTCGGCGCCGGCGCCGGCTAGCACCTCGGCGGTTCTGGACAGGTCGGCAAGCGTGGGAGCCAGTTTCACGACCAAGGGCGTGGACGTCACGGCCCGGCAGCGCGCGACCAGATCGGCCAACACCGCGTCGTCGGACGCGAACTCCTCGTTGCCCCGCTCGGTATTGGGACACGAAACATTCAACTCAAAGACAGACACCACGCGCTGGCCTTCGAGCCTGCGGACCACCCCGGCAAAGTCGGCGGCCGAATCGCCAACCACGTTCACTAGCACGCGCGCGCGCACCAGGTTCTCCGCGAGCCACGGTAGCTCAACCGCGGCAACGTGCTCGACTCCGGGGTTGGCCAGGCCGACCGCATTCAGCATCCCACCCGCAAACTCCGCCACCCTGGGCGGCTCATGCCCGGCACGGGGCTCCAAGCTGACCGCCTTTGTCACGAAACCGCCCAGTTGTTCCAGATCCAGTACTCCCGCGACTTCGCGACCGAACGCCGCCGTACCGGCCGCGAGCAGGATCGGATTCTGGAAAGTGGTGCCGAAGACTTCGATCGGGGTCACTGCCCCGCCGCTGCCAGCAGCTTGTCCTCGTATTGCCGCAGGTAGTTCCTTATGCCCGCGGCCATCGCCCTTGCCAGCTTCCGCTGCCCAGCGGATGATGCCAAATAGCGGGCGTCGCTCCGGTTCGTGGCAAACCCGGTTTCCACCAAGATCGCCGGCCTGAGCGCAGCTCCCAAAACGACCAACCGCGCCTGAGAGACTCCGCGGTTCTTACCGGGATGGACTTTAGCGGCCTCCTGCTGTACGAAACGCGCCAGCAGCGCCGATTCGCGCAGGTATTCGTTGGTATGAAGGTCCTTGAGTATGAAAGTCAGAGGATTGCTTTCGTCCAGCGAGTCGCCGGTTTCGTAGCGCAGCGCATCGTTTTCCATCCCCGCCACCCGGGCAGCCTCTGCGGTGCGCGCCTCGCTCAGAAAGTAAGTCTCGACTCCGCTGACACGATCGTATCCCGGCCCTCGCTTGAGGCTGTTCACGTGGATACTGACAAACAGATCACACTCGTGATTACACGTGGGAGCCCGATCGAACAGATTCACCCGTCTATCGCTGTTCCTGGTCATGGTTACGGCTACGCCGAGCTTTTGCAACTCGTCACGCAGACGGCGCGAGATGGCCAGGGTTACATGTTTCTCCTGGACGCCCCGCGGCAAGAACCGCCCGGGGTTCCCGTGATCCCGCCCTCCGTGCCCCGGATCGACCACCACCATGTGCTGCAGCCTGAAACCGTGCCTAGCCGCCACACTGCCGGCTTTCGCCCTGCGGTAGGTGGGAGGCGGAGCGACCTCCATCGCAGCGCTGAGTCTCGCCTCTTCGAAACGGGCGGCATAGCTGTCGTAGCGATATGCCTCGGAGAAGATACGGGGAATGAATCCGGTGAGCCACTGGAGTGGCACGAACACGGTGTCGCGCCGCACGTAGGCTCCGCCCACCAATGGAGCCACGCGCCCCCGGAACAGTACGGCAGGAACGTCGAGCGGGAAGCGAAACGGCTGCCGGGCAAACTCGACCACCGCCCAATCTCCCTCTACCCTGGCGGTGATCGGCAGGAGAGCCGCAAGTGCGGGTGCCGCCAGCGCCGGATGTCCCCGGTGGAGCGACACCACAACAGTCGCCTGTCCGCGCGCGGTGGCGACTACTATCGAACCGGGTGCCGTTGGCGAGTCACTTCCGGTCCCGACCCCGACGAGCAACACCAAAGCGGCGACCAATGGTTTCATCTGCGCCTACCCATCTGGCGGGCAGCTTCGCGCTCGGCATCCCGTCGCTTTATGTCCTCGCGCTTATCGTGCAGTTTCTTGCCCCGACCGAGGCCCAAAGTCACCTTGGCCCAACCGTGGGAGATATGCATGTCCAAGGGGACGAGCGTGAGGCCCCGACGCTCCAGCGAGCCTATGAGTCGTCGGATCTGCGACCGATGCATCAATACCTTGCGGGAGCGCACCGGATCGTGATTGGCATAACCACCTGATTCGTATGCAGCTATGTTGACACCTTCCAACCAGACTTGGCCCCGGCGTATCGTGCCGTAGGCTCCCTTGAGACTCACCTTCCCGGCCCGGACGGACTTGATCTCGGATCCCGTGAGGACCAGCCCGGCCTCCCACGTTTCCTCGATATGATAGTCGTGCCGGGCTTTCCGGTTGGTGGCCACCACGCGGCCATTCGAGTTCTTCGGTCTGGTTTGCTGCGACACGAGCTAAGTGCAAGATAGAAAACCATTTCCGGGTGGTCAAGCAAGCCCTTGACGCTACTTCTACACGCTGTCTATATTCGGCACCTGTTCGGAAGTTCCAGCCGAAGTGGTGGAATTGGTAGACGCGCTGCGTTCAGGGCGCAGTGGGCGCATGCCCGTGGGGGTTCGAGTCCCCCCTTCGGCACTCCTAGGTGGGGCCCGAGTATCGCGTGCCAAGCGATGCCCGATCCCTACTAGGTCGCCTCTATTTCAATCCGAACAATCCCCCAGGGGGTATACGAAACCACAGTTGGGGCATGGATTCTTGCAGCCCCACGGCTTCGACTCGATCTCCCAGCCACAGCGCATGCAGCGACACTCCGGAGGCTCTCGAGGCCGCTCTTGCTCAGACAACGCGGTAGACTCCGGTGAGAAACGGGTTCGTTTCCCGCTCTTTGCCGATAGTGGTACTCGGACCGTGACCGGGGTATACCACGGTCTCGTCCGGAAGCACGAGGAGTTGCTTGCGGATGCTCTCGAGCAGGATCGCGGCATCTCCTCCCGGCAGGTCTGTCCGTCCGATCGAGCCGTCGAAAACCGCATCGCCCACAATGGCGATTCCGTACCCCACGAACGCGACGCCACCCGGACTGTGCCCGGGAACATGCCTCACTTCGAACGTAGAGTCACCCACGCTAACGTGTCCACCATGAGACAGTTCGTAATCGGGTGCCGGCTGGGAATCGGCCGCGACACCCAGCCACGAGGCTTGATCCCGCACCCCATCGTACAGAGACCGATCGGCCGGGTGAAGGTAGACCGGCACGTTGGTTTGCTCGACGACCTTCTTGACCCCAAGGACATGATCCAGGTGGGCGTGCGTCAGCCACACCGCCTTCAGGTGAACACGTTCGTGCTCGATGCGTCTCAGGAAGAGGTCTGCCTCTTCACCGGGATCGACCAGCACCGCTTGGCCGGTCTCACGATCCACCACGAGGTAACAGTTCTCCTGGAAAGCACCGTTCGTAAGACAGTGGACCTCAATTGGCGGCAACGACAGCCCTATCCCTCCGATCGGCCAGGTACTTTTCGACTGCGATCGCGGCTGTCGTCGCATCCCCTACCGCCGTCGTAATCTGCCGCACCAACTGCTGGCGCAGGTCACCCGCCGCGTACAGCCCTTCGATCGACGTCGCCATATTGCTGTCGGTTATGATGTAGCCGCTCTCATCATGGTCAAAATGCCCCTTCACCAGGTCACTGTTCGGCCGGAATCCGATGAAGATGAACGCGCCTGTCACATCGAGAGTCGACGCCTCGCCGGTGACCGTGTCCTTCAACGATAGGCCGGTCATGCCACGCTCATCACCCAGAATCTCCTCGACCACCTTGTTCCACACGACTTCGATTTTCGGATTGGCGAACACCCGGTCCTGCAAGATCTGTGTCGCCCGGAATTTATCCCTGCGGTGAATGATGTAGACCTTCTTGGCGTACCGCGTCAGGTAATCGGCCTCTTCCGTAGCGGCGTCGCCGCCGCCGACCACCGCGATGGTCTCGTCTTTGAAAAACGCACCGTCGCACACCGCGCAATACGATACGCCCTTGCCAGCGTTTTCTTTCTCACCCGGCACATCCAGCTTGACCGGAGTGCCACCCGCCGTGAGAATGACCGCGGGGGCGTGATAGGTCTTGCCCAGAGCGGTCTTGACGTCGAACTCTCCATCCGCCGTCTTTGCGATCCACTCGACGGTGTCGGTAACGATCTCGGCGCCGAACTTGAGCGCATGATTCGTCATTCTCTCGGCGAGTTCACGTCCCAGGATGCTCTCGAAGCCGATGTAGTCTTCGATCAGTTCCGTGTTCAGCAGCTCGCCGCCTGGCAGACCACGTTCGATCAACACGCATTTATTTGCGCCGCGCGCAGCATACATTGCCGCACAGAGTCCGGCTGGCCCTCCGCCGATGACAATGACCTCGTACGACAATTCATTGTTCGTTTCATTCGTCACTCTATCCTCACTTCTGAACGGCCAAGGTGACCCGTAGGGGGCACCTCGAGTTATGAAGTCTGACGCCCATTACGTCTCGCCCTATCAACGGCGACCAGGGACGGCGGGTTCCACTGTACTCCGTTCACGATGGCGCAACTCTATTTCGTCGAGCCACTCAATCGGCACGTCGAGGTACCCCGGTCCCGTCCGCGACTCCGTGGTGTCGGGACCGCCGTGCCAGTCCGACCCCCCGGTTACCGAGAGCCCCACACGGCGTGCGGCTCGCTCCATCGCACCGAACGCGCGCCCATCGTGCGATGGGTGGATCACCTCGACCGCATCGACACCGGCCTCGACCAACTGATCGAGTACTGCAGAATCCAGGGCCATGCGCTTGAGGTGCGCTGCCGATGTCACACCACCAACGTCTCGCACCAGGGCCGCCACCTCCGAGAGCAGAGGCAGATCCCGTGGAATGTAAGCCGGCCTTCCGAGCCCCAGATATCTCCGAAAAGCCATCTGCACGTCTTTCACCACTCCAGTCTTGACCAGAACTCTGGCCACATGCGGGCGCCCGATCACACCGCCGTCGGCTTCGGCAATGATTTCACCGAGGCTCATATCCACCCCTAACCGGTTCAGCCGGTCGACCATCGACGCACCGCGGGCAAGCCGTTTCTCCTGCTGACGTGCCAGGAAGGCAAGCAAGTTGGCATCGGAGAGCGGGAGGAAGTAGCCCAGCAGGTGGACCTCCCCCCAACCGGCGGCCGCACTGAATTCACAGCCACTGACTACGCGCAGAGCGTCCCCAGCTGCCGCGGCAACTGCCTCCGGCAATCCACCAATCGTGTCATGGTCCGTGAGCGCGATCGCCGAGAGCCCGGCAAGGATCGCCCTCTGGACGACCTCGCTCGGGGAGCACGCACCATCCGATGCGGTAGAATGAAGGTGGAGATCGACGGCGGACACTGGCTAAACCGTGCGGCGTCGGTATCCGGTCTCGGGGCTGGTGCGGGCTATCTGGGAGGTGCGCAACAACCCCACTAGTTGCGTGTCCGACAACTCTGCCAGCGCTGCGTCACGGCGGCGTGCGCCCTGGGGCGAGAACCGGGTCACCCTGGACACTCGATCCGGGCCGGTTCCCTTTTCGAATATCAGGCCGAACTCGTCCCCACTGTAGAGCGTTACGCGACCAGACGGATAGACCGCCCAACGCTCCCCATCGACTTCAATCGTGCGGCGGGCCAACCCTAGACCGCCCCGGCCGAGAACTGTTCCAGGTCTTGCTTGACGTTCGCCATGAACCTGTCGGCATCGGCGCCGTCCACGACCCGGTGATCGTACGAGAGGGAGAGCATCCCAAGGGTCCGTATAGCGATCGCGTCCTGCCCGTCGTCCAGAGTAATGACCTTTGGTCTCTTCTCTATCGCACCGACGCCCATGATCGCGACCTGCGGTTGGTTGATTATCGGCGCGCCAATGTACGAGCCGAACACCCCGGGATTCGTGATCGTGAACGTTCCCTGCTGGACTTCATCCGGACTGAGCCGCTTCGTCCGGGCACGCTCGCCGAGATCCGCCATTCGCTTGGCAATTCCCATCAACGATAGGTCGTCGGCGTTCCTAAGCACCGGAACGATCAGGCCCCAATCGAGCGCCACCGCAATTCCAATGTTGATCGGCCGCCGGTAGATGATGTTGTCGCCGCTTACGGAGGCGTTTATCACAGGGTGCTTACGGAGATTGTCGGACACCACCTTCACAACGAACGCGAGAAAAGTGAGCTTCGCTCCCCGCTCCAGGTAATCGTCCTTCTTGGCGCGGCGGATCTGCGCGATCGTTGAAAAATCCACCTCATAAAAACTGGTCACATGCGCCGAGACGCGCCGGGACAACACCATGTGATCGGCCGTTAACTTCCGAATCCTGCTCATCGGTTCCACTCGATCGCCCGGCCAAGGTTCGACCGTCGGATGGACGATCTCTCCACCGTCTGCGCCCTTGAGTCCGGCCAATTGGGCCGGAGCGCGTTTGGTGACACTCGGCGCGCCGCTCGCACGTGCCTCGAGGAAGCCCATGATGTCCCGCTTGGTCACCCGACCCGCATGCCCAGTTCCGGTGATGGATCCAATGTCGATTTGGTGTTCGGCCGCGATCTTCCGCACCAGGGGTGTCGACTTGCATCGCAATCTCTCCTCGGCGGTCTCGAGACCGCCGTCGCCCGATGCAGCTCTGGGTGCTGCCGGCGTCGCGGGGGCAGGTATCACCGGCGGTGCCGGGGCGACCGGCTCTTCGGCCGGCGGAGCAGCCGTCGCCTCGGGCGGCTGCTCCGGAGAAGTCGTGGGAACGGTCGCACCCTTCTCGGTTTCGATCACCGCAACCACCGTTTGGACCTCTACCGTTTCTCCTTCGCCCACCTTGATCTCGGCCAAAACACCAGCCGCGGGAGAGGGGATCTCTGCATCCACCTTATCGGTAGATATCTCTAGAATCGCCTCGTCACGCTTGATATCGTCACCGACCTGCTTGAGCCATCGAGATACCGTGCCCTCGGCAATCGATTCCCCCATCTGCGGCATTACGACATCTACCCTGGCCATGCACTGACTCCCTCATATCCGTTATCTCGCGGGACGGAAAATTATGTCAATAGTTGCGTAATATTGGGTATACATAGCGGTTCTGCGGCCTGCATCTTGCCGGCATGAAACGCTACACTCATTCACCCGCTGCAAGGAAATGGTGCCACGTCGTCTGCACTATAGTTCCTAGCCGCGAACAGTTGAAGATACCAGCGACCGCCCGATTCTGCGAGCACCTGATCGGTGATGCATGCACCACTCGCGAGTGGCTGGTAGACGAGGTCTCCTTGGCCCCAACCCAGCTCAGGCTCCTGCTGCGAGCACCGGCATCTGTCACGCGCCGGGCAATCATTCTCCACGTCAAACGTATCGCTGGAGACGCGATCAGGCGCACCGGCAATCGCACCGTACTCAACCGGCGAATCTGGGGAGAAAACGCTTGGTGTTTCGTTCTCCGCAACGCTCGGTCAGTGTCTGCAGTCCGCCGTCATATCTTGGGACTCGGTCCGTCTGATCCCGTCCCCACCGTGGTTTCCGGCCCGCTACCGTGGAAATGGAAAAGCTACGGTCGTCAATAGGCCAGGAGCCACCTTGCGGCCTTAACGATATCGGCGGTCTGGGGCAGCACAAAATCCTCCAGCGAGGGAGCGTACGGGACCGGTGTATCGTGCGCCGTTACACGCATGATCGGTCCATCGAGCCATTCGAATGCTGTCTCATTGATTCGCGCCATTATCTCACCGGCAATGCCTCCGGTGCGCGTGTCCTCATGTACAATGAGCACCTTGTTGGTACGCTTCACAGACTCCGCTACGACGGTATCGTCCATCGGAACGAGCGTCCGGAGATCGATGACCTCGATCGAGGCACCGTCCTCCTGAGCGATTTGCTCTGCCGCGTCCAGCGACTTCCACACCATCGCAGACCACGTGACGATGGTGAGGTCCACTCCGCTCCGTCTGATCTCGGCCTTACCGATCGGCGTGAGAATCTCCTCACCCTCTGGTAGATCCTCCTTGATTCTCCGATAGAGATACTTGTGCTCGAAGTAAATGACCGGATCATCGTCCCTGATTGCGGACTTGATGAGCCCCTTTGCATCGCGCACCGTGGCCGGACACACCAGCTTGAGCCCGGGCGTATGGAAGAACGCGGCTTCGGGAACCTGCGAGTGGAACGGACCTCCACGTACGTATCCTCCCGACGGGCCCCTCACCACGATCGGGGTGGAGAGCCCCGCGCGGTAGCGCGCTGTCGCCACGTAGTTGGTGAGGATGTCATAGGCGCAGGAGATGAAGTCGATGAACTGCATTTCGGCAACCGGTCTCATCCCCATGTGGGCAGCGCCGGCTGCTGCCCCTACAATCGCGGTTTCGCTTATGGGCGTGTCGATGATGCGGTTAGGTCCAAACCGTTCGAGGAAACCTTCGGTCACCTTGAACGCTCCTCCGTAAGCCGCTACGTCCTCACCCAGTACGAAGACGTTCTCGTCACGCTCCATCTCCTCCAGCAGGCCTTGGCGCAACGCCTCGAGGTAGGTTACTTCAGCCATCACACGCCCTATACCAGAGTTCGGCGGCGGAATTGGGATCGACCAGCACGTTAGTCAAGGCAGTTCCGCCATCTGGCGTTTCTTCTTTCACGGACTGCGCTATAGCCGCCTCGAGTTCTCGATCCACCCTCGCGTCTACTCTCCGGAGGTCCTCCTGCGACACCCAGCCCTCAGTGGAAATTCGCTCAACGTAGCGGTCGACCGGATCCTGCTTCGCCCACCGAGCTATTTCCTCCTTGGGTTGGTAGCGTTGGTCATCGTGCTGTGCATGACCCTTCCGCCGGTACGTCACGACCTCGATGAGGCTGACCCCGCCGCCATCACGGGCGTTCTGTGCCGCCTTCCGTGTGGCTTCGTACACCGCGAACACATCGTTACCATCGACCGACACCGAGGGAATGCCGTAAGCCTTGGCCTTGGTCGCCAGCCGCTCCACCGCCGCCTGCATCCTCGTGGGTGTGGAATAGGCGTACCCGTTGTTCTCCACTATCACCACCAGCGGGGCACGCTGCACCGCGGCGAGGTTGATCCCTTCGTGAAACGCACCCGTACTGGTGGCCCCGTCCCCTACGTATACTAGACCCACCCGTTTCTCGTTGCGCAGTTTGAAACTGAGAGCGACACCTGCCATCACCACAACCATGTCGCCGAGGTGGGAGATCTGTCCAAGGTATCCCGCCCCAATATCGTTGAAGTGTGTGTTGGTATCGCGTCCTCCCGTGGGAGCGGTAGCCTTGCCCATGTACTGGCGCAGAATGTCGATCGGTTTGGCCCCTCTTACCAACACGGCACCGACGTTGCGAATTAGCGGGGAGAGCATGTCACCATCCTCGAGCGCGTACGCGCTAGCAACACTCTCGCCCTCTTGTCCCAGGGAACTGAATAGACCACCGACCAGCTTGCCCTGGCGATGCAGATTCACCAACCGTTCATCGAGCGAACGAGTGAGCTTCAAGTAGTAGTAGATATCGATCAGCTGATCTCTGGCAAGGCCTGCGGGAACGCGTCTTACGGGCAAACGACCTTCGCTCCGTATCCAGTCTCAGTGACTGCCCCAGCTAGAGAATCGGGGTCTGCTCTCTTGTCATCGAAATCTACTTCCGCAAAGCCGCCATCCAGATCCACGAAAACCGCATACACGCCCTCGACCGCCTTGAGAGCGGCTTCAACCCGCCCGCGGCAGTGATCGCAGGTCATTCCCGACACATCGATGCGAACGGATGCCATGATTGTCCTACGCTCTCCCCATTAGTACGCTCCCCGTAGCACATGATCGGGCTGCGCGCGCTTGTGTACCACCGCAAGGAACCGCTTTGCCAACCTGTCAGCTTCGCTCTCACCCACCTGATCAGTTTCCACCGTTACGAGCGTGTAGTGTCCGCCTTCGGCCCGGACGTCAACCGATATTCTGCCGACGGTCCTCGTGAAAACCCTCGTGTGTCCGGCGGCATCGCCTGGAACCGCTCGGGTCCCGAAGTACTGATCTGCCTCGGCCAAGACTTCATCTATCGACAGAGATGTACGGTGAAAGTAACGCATGATCGACTCAAGCGGTCTTGGGTGAAAATTTCCTGAGCCGCAGGCTGTTGCTCACGACACTCAGGCTGGACATTGCCATGGCCGCACTCGCAACCACCGGGCTGAGGAGGATCCCCATGAATGGATACAACACGCCCGCGGCCAACGGTATGCCGAGGACATTGTAGACAAATGCGAAAAACAGATTGCCCTTGATCACACGCATGGTGCGGCGTGAAAGGTCGATGGCCGTCACTATCGCGCCGAGATCGCCCCTGATGAGTGTGATATCCGAAGCCTCCACTGCTACATCGGTTCCCGTGCCAATGGAGAATCCGGCGTCGGATTGAGCCAGAGCCGCCGCATCGTTGAGGCCGTCTCCAACCATGGCAACGACCCGGCCGTCCTCCTGGAGGCGCCTTATTTCATCTGCCTTGCCGCTCGGATCCACCTCCGCGATCACCCGCTCTATCCCCACTTCCTTAGCCACCAATCCGGTTGCGATCTTGCTATCGCCGCTCAGAATGTACAGGTCGTAACCCCGTTCCTTCAGGCGCACGATCGCCGACTTCGCACCCTCCTTTATGGCGTCCGATATCATGATCACGCCTTGCACCGTATCGTTGACCACCACGACCACCGGCGATCTACCTGCCAGGATGTGTCGCTCAGCGGACTTGGCCAGAGATCCGAGATCCAGACTCCTCTCGACCGCGTGGCGCACGCTCACTACTTCCACCAGGTACTTGCCGACTATCCCGCGTGCGCCCCGGCCTTCCATCGCCACGAACCGTTCGACCGACGGAATGACCGTCTCCTTCGCTTCGGCCGCCGCCACGATGGCAGTCGCTATGGGATGCTCGGAGCGAGACTCCACTGCTGCAGCCAAGCGCAGGAGTTCCGCCCCCCCCACCGTCGTGCCGTCCGAGCGTTTCGTCCCCAGTACGTGGGTGACGGCGGGTTTGCCCTCGGTGATCGTGCCCGTCTTGTCGAATACTATGGTATCAATTCGTTGAACTGTCTCGAGCGCCTCCCCGCCGCGAATGAGGATTCCATGCTCGGCACCCCGACCCGTGCCGACCATGATCGCTGTCGGAGTTGCGAGTCCCAATGCGCACGGGCACGCGATGACAAGCACTGTAACCAGTGCAACCACCGCAAAGACGAGCTGTGGCGGAGGACCCACCACATACCAAACTAGGAACGCCGCAATGGCAATCGCGATCACGATTGGAACGAACACTCCCGCCACCCGGTCGGCCAGTCGCTGCGCCGGAGCCTTGGTTCCCTGGGCTTCCTCTACCAGTCTGACTATTTGGGCGAGCATCGTGTCCTTTCCCACGGCTTCTGCCTTGAAAGTCAGACTTCCGAGCCCGTTGCTCGTCCCACCTACCACCCTGTCACCCGGCTTCTTGTTCACGGGCATGGGCTCTCCCGTCAGCATCGCTTCGGCAACGCTCGACTCACCTTCCGTTACTATGCCGTCCACCGGGATCGTTTCACCGGGCCGGACGATCACACGGTCGCCGACTTCCACGGCCTCCACCGGGATGTCGATGTCGCCACCGTCGCGTTGCACCCTTGCCGTCTTGGGCCTGAGCTGGAGCAGCTTGCGTATCGCATCGGACGTCCGTCCTTTGGCACGCGCTTCGAGCAGGCGCCCGAGCAGAATCAGGGTGATGATCGAGGTGACCGCCTCATAGTAGACGTCGGACGGCAATCCAGCGTTCTTGAAGACGGCGGGCACAAGAGTAGCAACAGCCGAGTATACGAACGCGGCTCCCGTTCCCACCGCGATCAAAGTGTTCATATCGGCCGAACGATGTTTGAGCCCGCTCCACGCACCGCGATAGAACTGCACTCCACACCACATCACGACGGGCAACGTAGTACCGAGCAACACCAACTTGAGTACTGTCGGATCTACCTCGTACATGCGAGGGGCTACCGACCGGAGTAGCCCGCCCAACGGTTGGATGATGCGGGCAAAGAGATCATCTTGTTTCGCTGCCGTAGCGGCCACAAGCGGCAACGATCCGATCAACGTTGCCAACGACGCGACCGCCGCCACGCCAAACTTCCAGGAGAGGACGCGTGTCTCCCTTCTTCTTCTTAGGCGTTCGCGTTCTACCGGATCGTCGGTGGCCAGGGGCGCAGCTACCGCAAACCCGGCCTGGGCCACCTGCGATTCCAGTTCCTTTGCGGTGACGAGGCCGGGCACGTACTCCACTTGAACCTGTTCCGTCGCCTGATTCGCCGTGCTCGACAAGACTCCCTGCAAGGACATGAGCGCGGTTTCGAGGCGGGATGTACCGGACGCATAGTGGAGACCTTCCACCCCAAACGAAATAGAGGTTTTGGCGCAGTCGTAGCCGGCATCGCGTACGGCACTGACGAGGTCGGCCACCCGAACCTTCCCCTCCTCGATCGTAACCGTCGACTTCCCGGTAGCAAAGTTGACCGCAGCTTCCGTCACGCCGGGTTCTTGTTGCAGCCGCTTCTGGACCGCGATGGCGCACGCACCGCACGTCATTCCTTCGATCGGCAGCGTAATCCGACCCTTACCCATGTTTCGCGTGTCCCTTTCCAAGATTCGTCCGAGCACCCTCCCGGCCGATCTGGGCCACCACTCTGCCGCACATCACCGACCGTCCGCAGTGGAACGGATAATCGCCCGGCTTGTCCGGAGTAAACTCCACCTCCGTCGTCTGGAATTCTGGAAGTTCCCGGTCGATCCCGAAGTCCTCGATGATCAACCTGGCGGAGCAATCTACGGTTTCGTCGCGGTAGAACCGCAACCGCACCGGCCGGCCGGCCTCGACTGGGATAGTGTCGGGATGATAGCCATCTTTCACCAATACCTTGATTTCCTGAACACCAATCCCCGTTCGCTCTGGTAACTGGGGCGTTTTCTTCGGGACGAGGAAGAACCAGAGTTCCCCGGCTATCAGCGCGATCCCCAGCGCAACGACGATCGCCTCTCCGGGGCTCACGCCTTCTCGTACTCGTAATACTCCACTCCGAGATGGGTAATCTGCTCCTCGCCCATCAGCCAGCGGAGCGTGTTCTTTAGTTTCGTGTGTTGAATAAACAGATCGCTTTCTGCAATGAGCCCCGGCGCAGCCATCGGGCTCTTGAAATAGAAGGACAGCCACTCCTGAATGCCCGACAGACCCGCACGCTGTGCCAGATCCATGAAGAGCGACAGGTCGTGCACCAGGGGCGCAGCGAGGATCGAATCGCGGCACAGAAAATCGACCTTGATCTGCATGGGATACTCGAGCCAGCCGAAGAAGTCGATATTGTCCCAACCTTCCTTGTTGTCGCCCCGGGGCGGATAGTAGTTGATTCTGACCTTGTGGTATATCTTGCTGTAGAGGTCCGGATAGGTCTCTGGTTGAAGGATGTGCTCCAAGACACCAAGTTTGGATTCCTCCTTCGTCTTGAACGATTCGGGATCGTCCAGAACCTCACCATCCCGATTACCCAGAATGTTCGTCGAATACCAACCCGAGAGGCCGAGCATTCTGGCTTTGAACATCGGCGACAACACGGTCTTTACCATAGTCTGACCGGTCTTGAAGTCCTTGCCAGCAATCGGCACGCCCCGATCGTCGGCGAGTTGCTGGAGTGCGGGTGTGTCCACGCACAAGTTGGGTGCGCCATTGGCAAACGGTACGTTTTCCATGAGGCTGGCCCACGCATACAGCATGGAAGGAGCGATCGATGGATCCTCGTCTTGCATTGCCTTCTCGAACGCCGCCAACGATTGATGTGCGGGCCCCTGCCGTATGAACACTTCCGTCGAAGCACACCAGACCACGACTAATCGGCTACACCCGTTGTTCTCCTTGAACGACCGTATGTCTTCGCGAATCTGCTCGGCCAGTTCCCTCTTGTTCTTACCCTGCTTCACGTTCGAGCCCGAGAGTCGCTTCACGTAGTTCTGATCGAACACGGCCGGCATGGGCTTGACGGCCTTCAGAAAGTCTGCGATGGGCTCCACGTGACCGGCATCCAGCACGCCCGCCACCTTCGCCGACTCATAGGCGTCGTCCAGGATCGGGTCCCACGCCCCGAAAACCAGATCGTTCAAACCACTGAGCGGCACGAACTCGCGGATTCGTGGGGCCCTTCCCTCGGTGCGTTTGCCCAACCTGATAGTGGCCATCTCAACCAGCGAGCCCACCGCCTTCCCCGACCCCTTGCGACAATTCTCGACACCCGCCACATATGTGGTGGCTACCGCACCAAGCCCCACCAAGAGAACTCCCAACTTACCTTCCGGCGGTGCTACAGATCTATTAGTTGAATCGGTCACTACTTCTTCCTTTCCCGGTGAACTCGGCCAGGGCAGGCGGGGCACGGCGACTCTGAGTCTTCCGCCCTGATCGACGTGTGGTCCTGTAAACGTGACGCATGCGCTGAGCAATGGTGACTACCGCCATCAGCGCAAGCAGAAATACTATCGAAAACAGCAATATGCCCTGAGGCCCGGCTCCGAGAAACAGAGACGGCACCCCCAGCACCAATATGCGCTCGGCACGCTGGGCAATGCCGACCTTACACTCCAATCCCAGACCCTCAGCCCGGGCTCGGGCATAAGACACTATTAGGGCTGCCGCCAAGGCCACCATGCCCACTGCCGCACCAGGTACCTGTAACCAAGCGGGAACGGGCCCGTGGATGAAGTAGAGCGCTATACCCCCATACAGCGATGCGTCCCCCACTCGATCCAACGTCGAATCGTAGAACGCGCCGAACTTGGTTGCCACATCTCCGCCGCGCGCCACGCGTCCGTCCAGCATGTCAAAGACGCCACTGAGCAACAGCAGCAGGCCCCCGAGTCTTACGAACCCAACTCCAAAGGCCACCGACGCTGCCAGCAAGACGACCGTACCCAGAGTCGTAAGTACATTTGGATGCACTTGTTTGGCGATGAGCCAATCAACGAGCGGGCTCAACAGGGCCTCAAAGCCCTTTCGCAAGAAACTGGGTATCAGCAACATTTACTCTCGTGGGAAACGGCTAACTATAATTGAGACTTGGCACTGCGGCAATCTCGACCTCCCCGCAGCCACCAAACGCTCCCGGCACCCCATCGAAGAGGGATAGGTCGTGGCCGAACCCCTTTCTCCCTCACCCGCTCAAGGATAGATGAGGTAGGGCTTTCGCCTCTTGGCGAATTGCTCCCGGGAGTCCTGCCACGACCGGTATATCTCCTCCCAGGACGTCCCCCGCTCGAGACCGAGTCGCAGGGAGTCGGAACCGCTCCGGGCATCGAAGTAGGCCTCGTTGGTAATGCGGAACGAGTCGGGGTAGGACTCAGTCAAGAGAACCATCATACGGAGCGCGAGGCGAATCGGATCATAACGGCTCCGATCGGCCACACGCAACCTCACAGACCGGACCGGGCGGTCGGGATACTTGCCGTCCCCTGGAACACGTGGGACCACCACTGTGTCCGAGAACTCAACGCCGGGCTCACTGTTCAGCCGCCGGATGAGTGCGGCAGGATCCAGCCACGGAGCTCCCACCAACTGAAACGCTACGGGCGTCCCCCGCCCCACCGAGAGATTGGTACCCTCGAAGAGCACGATGCCAGGATAGTGCGTCGCACTCTCCAAGTCCGGCATGTTCGGCGATGGCTTGACCCACGGCAGCCCGGTATCATCGAACCACTCGCTTCTCCGCCATCCGGCCGCTGGCACCACTGTCAATCGGGCGCCGATCGTGAGTTCGTCGTTGCCCAGCAAGGCGAGTTCGCCCACCGTCATGCCATGGCGTAGGGCGACGGGAAGCATGCCCACAAACGATGCAAACTCACGGCCGAGCACTGGACCCTGGACGATTTCCCCGCCAATCGGGTTCGGACGATCGAGTACTATCACGGGCATGTCGGCATCCGCCGCGGATCGCATCGCGAGCAAAGCCGTAGAGATATATGTGAAAGGCCGCGCGCCGATGTCTTGTAGATCGATCAAGAGAACGTCTATCGAGTTGAGCATCTCCGGAGTCGGTTTCCGGTGTTCGCCGTACAAGCTGTAGATCGGGAGCCCGGTAGCAGAATCCGTCGAGTTGCCGATACCTTCTTTGTCGAGCGTACCGCGAAACCCGTGCTCCGGACTGAAGATCGCGGTAAGTTTGACACTGGCGTCGAGCAGGCGGGCGACATCACTTACACCATCCCGGTCGATGCCAGTCTGATTGGTGATTATTCCGACGCGGCGCCCGGCGATCAGATGGGCCGAATCCGCCAGCAAGACATCTATGCCGGGACGCACTACCGTAGCCGCTGGACGCTGCGACGCTCGGCACCCGAAGAGCAGGCAGGAAGCTAGCAACAAGGACTCATATCTATGCGCCATATGTCAGCAATCGTATTCCTGGGTCTCGTGGGATTGGGAACCGCATGTACTCACCAAGCAGTCGAACCACCTGCGCTCGTGCCGACTCCGACCGTCGACGTTCCCGGCGTCGTCGTTCCACCTCCCGCGATAAAGCTAACCGCGGATTCTCTCCTTGGGACTCTCACGACCAGGCAAAAGGTAGCGCAGTTGGTAATGCCATGGCTGCTAGGGAACTACACCGCCTTCGACTCGGAAGAATTCGAGACCGCGCTTGGATGGGTGGACTCGCTCGAAGTGGGAGGCATCATCATATCAATCGGATCTCCCCTGGACGCCGCCAGCAAGCTGAACGAGCTGCAGCGACGGTCGCACCTTCCGCTGCTGGTTGCGGCAGACATGGAATGGGGATCGGGAATGCGACTGGTGGGAGGCACTTCGTTTCCCATGCCGATGGCTATCGGAGCCACCGGGAATCCCGACGACGCCTACGAGTTGGGCCGGGTCACCGCCCTGGAAGCCCGCGCTGCCGGGATACACATGACCTTCTCTCCCGTCTCCGACGTCAACAACAATCCCGACAATCCGATAATCAACACGCGTTCCTTCGGCGAGGATCCGCGATCCGTCGCGAACTTGATTACGACATACATCCGGGGTGCGGCCGACAACGGACTTTATACCACTGCCAAGCACTTCCCGGGTCATGGCGACACTGGAACCGACTCGCACATCGGGATGCCTGTAGTTAGTGCCTGCTGGACTCGCCTGGATACACTGGAACTCATCCCCTTCCGTGCAGCCATCGCGGCGGGCGTGACGGCTGTAATGACCGCGCACCTGGCGATGCCATGCATCGATGGAGACGATCCACCACCGGCAACCATGTCACCGAGAATCATGGGGGGGATGCTGCGTGACTCGCTCGGCTTTCGAGGACTGGTGGTTACCGATGCACTCACAATGGGTGCAATCGTAAGCAAATACGGACCGGGCGAAACGGTGGTAAAGGCGTTCCTCGCCGGGAGTGACCTCCTATTGATCCCCCCTGATCCACGAGTAGCGGTGGAAGCCATGTTGCAGGCGCTCGACTCGGGCCGAATCACCATGGAACGGCTGGATGGGTCTGTGCGCCGGATACTCCAACTCAAGATCGACGCAGGGCTCTTCCGGGCCCGGACGGTAGCCTTGGACCGCATCCCCACAGTCATCGGCAGACGGGAGTTTCAGGAATCCGCCGACGACATCGCAGCAAGAGCTCTCACGCTTGTTCGCGACAACGGGATCGAGCAATTCCGCGACAACCGGCAACGCACCGCGGTTATTCTGTACGCGGAGGAAACCAATCTCACGGTCGGCAACGAACTCATCCGAGAACTCCGCAGCTTCGGCGACACGGTCAACGCTTTCAGACTGTACCCTCAGTCCGGGCCACTCTCGTACGACTCGGCCCGCGTGATCATCGCGGACAACCCTCGAACCATCTTCGCCACCAGTGTACGATTCATTGCGGGTCGCGGCCACGTGCAAATGCCGGACTCGCTTGCAACACTCATACTTACCACCGACAAACGAAAACCCGCGCTGTTACTGTCACTGGGTAGCCCTTACCTGCTCAACCAGATTCCCGACTTCTCCGGTCCGTATCTCATAGCGTGGAGTGATTTTCCCGCCACCGAACGGGCATCCGGAAGGGCCATCGCCGGTGGGGCGCCGATTTCCGGCCACCTGCCGATCACCTTGTCGGACGACTATCCGCGAGGGTTCGGAATCGGCCTGAGACACCAATGACCCGGACCACCTGCGCGACGGTTCTCATGCTGCTCGCACCTTCAGTGCTGGTGAGCCAGAACCTCGAGCAACCGGACGACCGCTGGCAGGGAGTGGAACGCGTGCTTGCCCAGGCCGTCCGGGAACACGCCTTTCCCGGTGCAGTTCTGGTAGTGGGACTGGGCGGCAAGATCGTGTACAGCCGGGGAACGGGACACTTCGGTGATAACGATCCGACACCCGTGACAGACAGCACTATTTATGACCTGGCGAGTCTCACCAAAGTCGTCGGACTCACCACTGCCGTCATGTTGCTCGTGGCACATGACAGTATCGACCTCGACGCGCCGGTTTCACGGTACTTGCCTGAATTCCACGGCCCTGCAAAGGACAAGGTGTCGGTCCGCCATCTCCTCACCCACACTTCGGGATTACCGGCCTGGAGACCGTTCTATCAGGAAACATCCAACGCGCCGGACGCGCGGGATTCGATTATCGCTACACCGCTCGAACACAATCCGGGCGATGTCTTCAAGTACTCCGACATAGGAGCGATCATTCTGGGGATGGTAGTGGAACGAATCACGCATATGACTCTGGATCGGTATCTCGACCGGGCGGTGTTCGTCCCATTGCAGATGGCCCAGACCAGGTTCCGACCGCCAGCTGGGCTCCGACGCCGGATCGCTCCGACGGAGGCTGATCCCTGGCGGGGGCACGTGCTCCGGGGCGAGGTCCACGACGAGAACGCCGCCCGGCTGGGAGGGGTAGCCGGCCACGCGGGACTCTTCTCCACCGGGCCGGACCTCGCCAAATTCGCCTTCTGGCTACTCGACTCCTACCACGGCCGGCATCCCACGACCAGCAATCCCCACCTGCCGGCAGAGATTGTTAGGGAGTTCGTGGCTCGTCAGCCAGGACCCAAAGGTTCCACCCGGGCACTCGGTTGGGACACTCCCTCGAAGACGGGAAGCTCGGCTGGGAGTCTGATGCCACGCTCGAGCTTCGGTCACACCGGTTTTACCGGCACGAGCATGTGGATCGATCCGGACCGGGAGTTGTTCATTATCCTGCTCACCAACCGCGTGCATCCCACGCGCGAGAACAACCAGATCCGCCAGATCCGTCCGCTTGTAGCCGATGCAGTGCTCAAAGCTCTGGCTGAGCGCAACCACTAAAACCGTTAGCGATCCGAGGTAGAATCCGGTAACACTCTGTCACACAACAGGTTACCGGCCGGTAACGTTGACAGTCCAGGGGCGACGTTCTAAGTTGTGAGGTCCAACCGGAGGTGTGCCGATGAGTACGACCCAACGACCTGAAACCACCGTCAACCTCAGCCTGACGGCGAGCGCTGTCGAGCAGGTCAGGAAGTTCATAGAGCAAGAGGAGGTGCCGGCCGAAACCGCAGGGCTTCGAGTATCGGTCCTGCCGGGTGGGTGCTCCGGCTTCAAATACGGACTTAATATCGAGGAACGTCCACTCGACGACGACTTGATTATCGAGCAGGACGATCTGAGGATCTTTGTTGACGCGTTCAGCGGCCAGTACCTTCAGGGAACCCAGATCGACTTCGTTTCCACCATGCAACAATCCGGCTTCACGTTCAACAATCCGAACGCCACCGGCGGATGCGGATGCGGTGAATCGTTCTCCGCCTGACATTGTTTAGGTGTAATCGGGATACCGGAAGAGGGCCCGCAGCAAGGAGCGGGCCCTCTTGCTGCATACGCGTTCCAAGTCCGTGACAGCTGTCGACTTTGCGGTCATGGCGGTGTACTTCGCCGTTATCGTTGCGATCGGGGGATATTTCGCTCGCCGGCAAGCCGGCACGAGCGACTATTTTCTGGGAGGGCACAGTCTTCCGTGGTGGGCGGTCATGCTATCGATAGTGGCCACCGAAACGTCGGCGCTGACCGTGATTTCCATACCGGGGGTCGGGGCCCGCGGCGATCTCACGTTCTTGCAGCTGCCTCTGGGATATCTCATCGGCCGGATGGGGGTGGCGCTGTGGCTCCTCCCGGGTTATTTCCGCGGCGAACAACAAACCGCCTACGAGCGACTCCAAACCCGCTTTGGCCTCACCACCCGTAAGACCGCCTCGGCCGTCTTCATGTCGATTCGTGCACTGGGAGACAGCGTGCGCGTATTTGCCACCGCAATCCCCCTCGCAATCGTGACAGGTTGGTCGATACCGGTCAGCGTCCTGGTAGTGGTAGGCGCTACGCTCGCCTATACCTGGGCCGGCGGCATCAAGGCAGTCGTATGGGTAGATGTGATCCAAATGGCAGTCTATAGCATCGCCGGAGTAGCGACGATACTGGTGGCTGCCAACATGGCGGGCGGCATCGAGACCGTGCTGCAATCAGCGGCACCCGAAGGGAAGCTGCGCGCCATCAACTTGACCTGGTCGTTCTCGGCCACGTACACGCTGGCTGGGGGGGTGCTCGGCGGTGCCTTGCTCTCAGCCGCCTCTCACGGCACGGATCACCTCATCGTGCAACGGTTGCTGGCAACTCGCAGTCTGGGAGATGCAAGGAAAGCGCTGGTCGGGTCCGGCATTCTCGTGATTGTGCAATTCGCCGTATTCCTGCTGGTTGGAACCTTCCTCTGGGCTGCCGGCGCCGACGACGGTGCGATTACGAGCGATCAGATCTTTCCCACATTCGTGGTCCAGCACCTGCCCGTGGGGCTCACGGGCCTCGTGGTCGCTGGTCTGCTCGCTGCGGCCATGAGTACCGTCAGTTCATCTCTGAACGCCCTCGCATCGGCGGCGACCCACGACTTCTACGCACCGATCGCCGGCAGCAAGGATCCCAAACATCTGCTCAAGGTCGGTCGCTGGGCCACAGTCCTGTGGGCAGCGGTGTTGGCAACCGGGGCGCTCTCGTTCCGATCCACCGATCAACCGGTCGTGGTACTCGCACTGTCGATTGCGTCAATCACCTACGGTGCACTGCTGGGGACCTACATATTGGGCGGCCTTGTGAGGGGCGCCCGACAACTTCATGCCATCGTAGCCATCGCAGTCGCGACCGTGACCATGCTGGTGGTCGTGTTTGCCAAACCCCTGGCATTCGCCGATCTCGCATGGCCGTGGTACGTGCCGCTCGGAACCGCGATAACACTGGCGGTCGGTGCGGGCATGAGTCGGCTAACTCCACAGGTCGTTCAGGCTTGACCGTTCTGGTAGGAGTTGATGCCGGGGGATCCCACACGGAGGTCGTGGTATGCTGCGGAACGGACCTCCAGCTCCGCCGGCGCGGGCAGTTTGCCGCCATCACAGCCGGGAGCGTAACAGATTCGGCCGCGACGATAGCCGGACTCATTGGTGACGTGCTGTTGGAGAGCAAACTCAACGAGCGTGCCGGCGCCATTGTGGTTGGCGCAGCCGGTGCGGGCCGATCCGAAGAGCGGGATGCGCTCGAGCGCTCGCTGGCATCGCGGCTGTCGTACGATGTGGCACTCCACGTTACAACTGACGGCGCAATCGCACTCGAGTCGGCGTTCCCGAACAAGATGCCGGGGATGCTCTTGATCTCGGGAACGGGATCTGTGGCGTTCGCGCGAGATACTCGGGGAAGAATCTTCCGAACCGGCGGTTTGGGTTGGCAGTTGGGAGACGAAGGAAGTGGTTACTCCCTGGGACGAGCGGCGTTGGGAGCGGTGGGACGAGCCGCAGAAAACAGGGGACCGGGCACGCTCTTGTCCGAGCGCATCGCCGCAGCAACGGCAAGCAACTCGGTCGCAGCTTTGGTGGGATGGGCAGCCACGGCCGATACGACCTCCGTTGCGGCCTTAGCCCGGGAAGTACTTATCGCTGCAGGCGAGTGTGACGCTGTCGCCGTGGAACTAGTCGCCGATGCTGCCCGCAAGCTCGTTGACCACGTGAGAGTCCTGGTTAGTAAGTTCCCATCCGACGCGCCGCCGCCCGAATTGGCACTCTCGGGTGGCTTGTTACACCAAGATTCCCTGCTGAGGGCCGAGCTGGTAGAACTGCTAGCGTCGACCTTACCGGGAGTCCGCCTGAGCCTCACAACTGTAGACCCGGCCATGGGAGCGGTCAGTCTAGCGGCTGCACTGGTGCGACATTCCGAACCGGGATAGGCACTTCGCTAACCGCGCTGACCTCACCAAAGATCCGAACGAAGAGATACAAGACACCGCAGCCTACCACAGTAAGTCCCACAGCCGCCCAGGGCGATGACCGGAAGACCACACTCACCACCGTCAGCGCTATTGCGGCTACCGCAGCCACCAACAGTGCGTAGGGCAACTGGGTTCTGACGTGGTCCACGTGATCGCAGCCGGACGCCATCGAACTCATGACGGTCGTGTCGGAAATGGGTGAACAGTGATCACCGAAGATCGAGCCGGCGAGCACTGAGGCGATGCCGCCCAAGAGTTCGCCGCTCGCGATTCCGCCTCCAAGATTCGCACCCATCGCGACCGACAGGGGTACGACCAACGGAATCAAGATCGCCATGGTACCCCAGGAGGTGCCGGTGGCGAACGAGATCAAGGCCGCGACGATGAACACCGTGACCGGCAACAACTCCAGGGGAAGCCGGTCCGACAGGACGCCCGCAAGGAACGACGCCGTGGAAAGCGATCCGGTGACTGCTCCAAGCGACCATGCCAGCACCAGAATGACGATCGCAAGCGTCATCGCCTTCATGCCACTCACCAACGCACCAATCGCGTCTGCCAGCGGGAGGATCCGCTGTCCCACGGCCAACAGTATCCCCACAATGCAGCCGGCAAGCGATCCCCACAGCAACGTGGCAAACGGATCGGCATTCCCCAGGATGTTCGGTAAGTTGGCGACCTCACCTTCACCCAACGCCCTCGTGCCCGTATAGATCAGGCCGGCAAGCACCGTAACCACTACCGTCAGCACCGGCAAAACACCGTTCCACCAGCGTAGGGGCACCCCTTCGGGCAAGGAACCCAATTCGCCGTCCATGTCGGCCGCCGGCTGCGCACCCGCGCGGTGTAGTCCTCCGCCTGACGATGCACGCCGCTCGGCACTCAGCATGGGCCCGAAGTCGCGGCGGGACAGGATGAACAAGCCAACGGCAAATATCGCCAGGATGGGATAGAACAGATATGGAATGGTACGAACGAAAATCTCGAAAGGTGAAGCGGCCATCAACTGGGCAGCCACGACAGGGTCGTGGCCGTTCTGCTCGGCCGCCAAGGTCAGACCGTCGCCGATCAGGCTGATCTGGTACCCGACCCAAGTAGACACGAATACGATGGCCGCCACCGGTGCAGCTGTCGAATCGACAATGTAGGCAAGCTTTTCACGGGAAACCTTGAGCCGGTCCGTGAGTGGCCTCATGGTGTTGCCCACGATCAGCGTGTTCGCGTAGTCGTCGAAGAAAATGGCAAGCCCTGCAATCCACGCAGCAAATTGGGCTCGTCGGGCTGACGTTGCCAGCGGCTTTACGGCTTCGACGATGGCTTGTGTACCGCCCATCTTGCCAATCACGCCCACCATGCCACCCAGGAGCAGTGAAAAGATCACTATGGACGCGTGATCCGGATCAGCCAACGCCGGCATGGCGTAGCGTTCGATCGTCAATAACGTGGCCGCCAAGGGATTGTATCCCGCGACGAAGAAACATCCCAGCCACACTCCGACAAAGAGGCTGGTTACGAC
Organism: Gemmatimonadales bacterium; assembly: GCA_046757925.1. Lineage (GTDB taxonomy): Bacteria > Gemmatimonadota > Gemmatimonadetes > Gemmatimonadales > GWC2-71-9 > JAZDCZ01. The sequence goes on along the minus strand of JBHHZE010000001.1, from coordinate 83,249 downwards.
CTCGTGCAACGTCAGCGCAAGGAGAATCGCAATCAACGGAGGAAGAATCGAAAACCAGCCGGGAATGAGCGGACGCGTAAACTCTTGCAGACCATCGGCTGTTTCGATCCCGATCGGCAGTTGGTTTTTCGACGACACCGTTACGTCTCGCAGAGAGAGGGAGCCGAGCGGTGCGATAGTAGTGTCGGCCAGGATCGTACCGTCTGCGAAACGCACAACTACGCCGACTGTGTCCAGGTTCCCCTCAGAGGCGACCTTCAGCGTAAACGGAATCTCTTTGAGGATTGCTGCGGGAACGTCGACCTCGAGGTCTTGCGACTGCAGCTCGGGACTGAGTGACAGCGATGCCGCAGCGAAGGCTGATGCGACGGACATGTAACGAACACGAGTACGCATCGAGGCGACGCTCCCTTCCAAGATCGACTATGTAGTGTGAGGCGCGAAAAAAAGCCAACGCCTTTACGGAGTGACCATCACTTCCAGAAACCCGGCCACCGGCATTCCCCTGCTGTCCCGTGCCGGATAGAAAGTAAACTGGCGCATGCGCTCAACAAACTTCTTGCGGTATCCAGAGTGCTCTATACGGGGAACGACGTCGACCCTGGTAACGCGGCCCCGTTGATCGATCCAGAATTGCACCTTGAATTCCCTGCCCCTTACGGACTTTGGGGCCTCCGGGGGCAGCAGCATCTGCTTCGACCGCGGAGCGAATCCAGCAGCTCCGTCGCCCCCGGTTCCAGGGCCTACGGCACTTCCGATTCCGGCTCCAGCACCGTTGCCAATGCCACCCCCGGAACCAGTACTGGTGCCCGGCCCTCCCCCCACCCCGGCTCCCCTTCCGCGCTTGACACTCAGCACCCCCGGTCGGGCATCCAATGGGCGAAACGTCCTAACCGGCCGCACTATCGGTTTCATCTCCGGCCGGAGCACCGGCAGTGCCGCGCGGAGGCGTGGCGAGCGGCTCCTGACCCACGTCGCAGCCTGCGCTGTGACGACGGGAGGGAGCTCCAAGAAGCGGACTCGCGAGCCCCCTCCTCCACCTCCACCACCCAACGGTCCCACATCACCTGCAGTTCCAAGCACCGCCTCTGAGGCATGCCCAGCCCCCCAGACCGCTCCCACGATCAGCAGCGCGTGGAAGATCGCCGAACCCGCTACCCCTCGAGCGAATCGATACTCCTTGAGAGGCGAGCGGAACTGCGGGACTATCGGAGAATGTTCCATAGAGCCCATAGTATACACCAACGGGCGCGCAGGCCTTCCATCCAGGCCGCGCGCCCGTTGTGCACCAGTTGATCCGGACCTTACCTACTAACCTTCCTTGGGCTTGGGAGTGAGCCCAATGACCTGAACTCCGGCACCACGGGCGACATCCATCGCATCAATGACCTCTTGATACTTACGATTTCGTGCGGCCTTGATGAACATGAGCTTGGCCGGACGATTGTCGAAAATCTTATGGAGTTCGGCATCGAGCTGTGCTCTGGCGACCGGTTTACTATTGATCGCATAGCTGTCGTCCTCCTTCAGCTCCAACACTATCTGATCGCTCTGGGTCTGTTGCTCCTGCTTCACAGTCTCGACTGGAGGCACCTGAACGTCCATCGCCTTGCGCTGCAGTGGTACCTGCATCATGAATATGATGAGCAAGACCAAGAGGATATCGATCATCGGTACTACGTTGGGATCGTTTTGGTATCCGCCCTCGTCACCACCAACCTTCATTGCCATGGTCTATCTCCCCCCACCTTTGCCCGGCGAAACCATCTGCTCCTCCGCAATCGTCGCGAGCACTCGCACACCAGCCTTCCGAGCGATCTCCACGGCGTCCTGTATCTCGCCGTATTCCAGGCCCTGGTGTGCTTTGAGGTACATGATTTTGTCTTTCGTCCGTGAGTCGAAAATGTTCGTCAGGTACTCTTCCAGCTTCCCGTCGGGCACCGGACCAATTTTCCCGCTCCCGGGGTCGAGATAGTACTTCCCCTTGTTGTCGATGCCCAACACGATGTCGCCATCCTCTTCGGGTCGCGACTCCAGCGACTTGGCGAACGGCATCTTCGCCTGGAAACCCGCCGAAATGATCGGTGTTACGATCATGAAGATGATGAGCAACACCAACATGATGTCGATCATCGGAACGACATTGGGTTCGTTCTTGACAGCACTCTTGGTATTCAGTTCACCCGCCATGTATAGCCCTCCTCACTGGTACGGTGTGACTACGGGCCTTCCGTCGCGGCCTGCTGTGCCTTGAATTCCTTCGTGAAAATCGAACGTCCAAACTCGCTGCCCACGCTCTTGATCAAGAAATCGATCAATTCCTTCGACGTGTAGGTCATTTCGACCGTGATGTTCTCGATCTTCGTCTGGAAGTAGTTGTACAACCACACGGCCGGAATGGCCACACCAAGCCCGAACGCAGTAGTGATGAGTGCCTCGGCGATACCCGCCGAAATCGCCGCCAAACCACCGGAACCGGTGAGAGCCATACCGGTAAAAGCGTTTACCACACCCATCGTGGTACCCAACAGGCCGACGAACGGTGCCGTTGCGCCAACTGTAGCAAGAATCGCCATTCCCGCCTTGAGTTCGGACAGCAGAATGAGACTCTGCCGCTCGACCGCACGCTCGGCGGAGTTGATGTCGCCGCTGGTGATCGCTTCCCGGTCGTGCAGCAGGGGCTTGATCTCTGACAGCGCCTCACCCAGCACCCGTGCTACGTGAGAGGTCTTCTCCGCCTCGGCCAGCTCGATCGCGCCGTCCAGTTCCTCTTCCTGAAGAAATCGGCCGAATTCAGGGGCAAACCTACGAGTGGCACTGCGGCTCTTCCTGAATCTCCACCACTTGGCCGCGGCTGTGCCGAGGGACACTATCGACATGATCGCCAACAAGATGATGATGCCTCTGGCGAACCCACCGGCGTCATTCCAAAGTTGCAGTAACGATACTTGCATAGGACTACTGGGCCTCCGTACTGAGTTGAGATCGAACGCTCATCGCTGTCTTAGACAGCCGATTACAGCCCGCCGATCAATGAGAACTGAATTGGTAGCTGAATCAACACTCGGACCGGCCTGCCGCGGACTCGGCCGGGCCTGAACAGGCTACGACGTAGGAGCTGCTTGGCCGGAGCCTCGAATGCCTTCTGATCCGCCCTGACCACCACCATGCTCTTCGGCTCGATGTGGCCGGTCGTGTCGACCACGCCCTGGAGCAGAACCATTCCCTCTATACCAGCCCGCTGCATGGTGCGAGGATACTCCAACGGTGGGCTGGATATCCGCACGGGCGGCTCGTCTACCACCGCCTCATTGAAAACCTGCGCAAGGTCTATGGGACCGTCCTCCACTCCCTCAAAAATCCCGCCCTCGACTCCGACACCCGAATAGTCACGTGGGTCGAACTCCTCAGATAAGTTGATGTCGGGAATTTCGGTCGGCACGTCCACCGGTGCGCTCAGTGTCTTGAACCCCTTGGGCGGGGCCAGATTGAGAAGCTTGGGTGGTGGTGGGGCCTCCTCCGGCTTCTGCTCTTCCGGTTCCTCTTCCAGGAAGATCATCTGCGTGTCGATCGCAACCTCGGTGACCTCTTCCGTCACCCTCATGGTCGCGGCCACCGCACCCCAGATCATCAAACCATGGATAGCAAAAGAAAGAGTGCTACTGGAGAGCTTCTGCCCAATATTAGCGCTCTTGGGGTTGGATTCCACGAGGTTATCAAACACCACATGCCTCCGAGTTTGTATGACGTCGTACTAATGGTACACAGCTGGCAAAGATTTGGATTATCATCAGGGTGTTGATCACATTACAAAATGATGACAACTACGTTACGTGTCTAGACTCATGATCGGGTCCCGCAGGCAGCGTAACCGTCATAGTAGTGCCGCGACCTACTCTACTCTGCGCTTGAATCGATCCACCGTGGGCCTCCGCGATCCATTTGCTGATGGCCAGCCCCAACCCCGCACCCGATCGCTGACCGGCCCGGCTCCGCGCCGGATCCGCCCGCCAGAAGCGGTCGAAGATATGCGGCAATTCGCCGGACGCAATACCCACTCCGGTGTCCTTTACCTTCACCACAATCGTCCCGTTCTCCCGCGTGGATCTCACCCAGACGCGACCGCCAGGCCCCGTGTACTTGATCGCGTTGGTAAGAAGGTTCATGAGAAGTTGTCGGAATCTGCTGCGGTCAACCGAGATAACTTCAGACTCGGCCGGCACTTCGACGGTCACATCTACCTGCGCTTGTTCGCCCAGCATGCCTCCCGTTTCGGCAATCTCGGCCAACACCTCCCTCAAATCCACCGGTTCCAGGTGCAACGGTGCCCGGCCTTCATCTGCGCGTGCGAGCGTCAGCAGAGAGTCCACCAGCTCCGTCATGCGATTCACTTCGCCTAGAGTCTCGTCGAGAACTTCCAACACGTCGGGATTCATTTGGGGGTGCGTGATGCTACGCTCGATCCCGGATCGCAGCACTGTGAGCGGCGTCTTGAGTTCGTGGCTCGCATCCGCCGTGAAACGGCGCAGTGCCACAAAACTTCGCTCGAGACGGGCCAGCATCTCATTGAGAGTGGTGGTGAGCCGGGAAAGTTCGTCCCTATCCACCGGTGTCACGAGGCGTCGATGCAGACTGCGTCCGTCGGTGATCGCCTCTACTTCGTCCACGATCTTGTCGACCGGCTGTAGAGTGCGTCCCGCCAAGACATAGGCGATGCCAACCGATGCGAGAATCACGAACGGGGCGATCAGCAGCATCACGATCAGCAGGCCCTGGGGCCGCAGGACGAGCCCCGCCTCCGAGATGCCCGAGATGACGGCGGTCACCTGGTCGCCCGCGCTGGAGATCGGTCGCACATAGAACCTGATCTCCCCGAACGGCGAGCCCAGGTCAACCGATCCCGTTCCACCGAGTTCGCTCTGCTGCTGCGCAGCATCGATCAGCTTGTCGACGACGGCCAAGCCCGCACCGACCACCACTATCTTGCCGACGTCCGGATCGTTGGACTGCACGCTGCCGGAGACGAAAAGGGGATCGCCGTCCCTGCCGAGCACGAGGATGTAGTCGGGCACACTCACCAACAGTGCGGCGAGATCCTCCTCCAGTTCGCTACGACCCGTCGCGGGGTCCTGTGTCACGATCGAGTCGCGCGACAGATAGGCCTCGCCCAAGATCGCGGCAATCAAGTCCGCCCGGGCTCGCACTGTGGCATTCAGTTGGGCATCGCTTGGCGAGCGCTGTAGAATGTAAACCGCAGCTCCGAAGACGAAGAGGGTGGCACCCATCGCAAGCGCGTACCATGAGGCCAGTCGTCCGCGTATGGTATGCATTCAGCCCTTCAGAACATACCCAACGCCGCGAACCGTGTGGATCAACTTGACCTTGAAGCCTTGATCCACCTTCTTGCGGAGCCGGTTTATTACCACATCGACAACGTTCGTACCCGGGTCGAAGTGATAGCCCCACGCATACTCCGTTATCAGGGTCCGTGTCATGACCCGCCCCGCATTGCGCATCAAATACTTGAGAACGGAGTACTCCTTCGGAGTCAGGTCCAACAACTTGCCCTTCCTTCTGACCTCATGCTTGCCGGTGTCCATTTCCAAATCCTCCACCTTCAGGACCGGCGAAGCTATATCTTTGGGACGCCTACCGAGTGCCTCTACTCGTGCCAATAGCTCTTCAAACGCGAACGGTTTAGTCACGTAGTCATCGGCACCAGTGCGGAGAGCTTGGACCTTCGACTCGACGGCATCTTGGGCGGTCAGAACCAGAACGGGAGTGGCCACGCCGCGATCCCGCATCGTACGCAATACGTCGATCCCCGATAAGGTGGGCAGCCTGAGATCGAGCACGATGACGTCATAGCTGGCCTGCGAGGCCCGCTCGAGTGCGGCGGCTCCATCATCTATTAGATCCGCTTGGATGCGCTGTTCCTCCAAACCCCGCTGAACGAACTGCCCCACCATGCGATCGTCTTCGACCACCAACACCCTCATAACGCTGCTCCATCGTCGAATACCGGCAGAGACACACTGAATTTCGAGCCGCGTCCCACCGACGACTCGACTCGAATGGTGCCACCGTGCTGTTGAACGACGCCATAGCAGATCGACAATCCGAGGCCCGTACCGCGGCCCGGCTGCTTAGTCGTGAAGAACGGTTCGAAAATCTTGGGAACCTCATCCTCCGGAATTCCCATACCGGTATCCTCGAATGCCACCACCACTCGGTTTGGTTGCTCCCGATCCAGCGCGCTCGTCACCGTGAGCCTGCCCGTACCCTCCATCGCGTCTATCGCGTTCAGCATCAGCGCGAGGAATACCTGGATGAGCTGCTCGGTGTTGCCACGGATGGCCGGAAGATCCTCGGCCAGCGTGCGCACCAGCTCAATGCGCCTGAACCTGTCGTGGTGCTTCACCAGGAACAGTGCATCCTCGATCACTTGGTTGACATTCGCACGGCCCATTGCCCGCGACTGGGGCCGCGCAAAATCCAGGAGCCCATCTACGATGGCTTTACATCTACCGAGTTCCGAATCGATGATTCGCAAATACTCCTCGGCAGACGATCTGTCTTGACCACTCAACTCCGCGGCCCTGATCGTAAGAGCCTCGACGCAGGCTCCGATCGTCGCCAAAGGGTTATTGATCTCGTGCATCACTCCGGCGGCCAGTTGCCCCAGCGCGGCAAGTTTCTCGGTCTGGGAAATCTGGCGCTCCACTATCTTCGAGTCAGTCAAGTCCTCGCCGATCGTGATGACGTGCGTGATTTCGTCATCGTGCAGCCGCATCGGAACCTTGGTGATGCGGTAGTGGCGCTGCTCGCCACTGGCACTCGACTGGGCCTCCAGCTGCTCTATGCGACCCGTCTTGAAAACCGAGTCGAACTCCTGTCTGAGAAGTTCACTGGGCTGGCGATGAAGAACATCGAACACTTCCCGGCCCAGAACCTCACCTCGTTCAACGCCGCTCGTCCCCAGTTCGCGTTTGCGGTTCCAGGCCTGGATTCTGTAGTCCCGATCGATCACATACAGTCCCACCGGAAGTGAATCGATGATCTTAGCCGTAAAGCGACGCTGCGCTTCAGTCTCCCTGGTGCGTAAAGCCACTTCGCTCGCCAAATCTTCGGATAGCTCGATCGAGGCGAGGAGCGGTGAGAGAACGTTGGCAACCGTCGCCACGACCTGACGCAATACAGGAGCATGAGCATCGTCGGATACCGTGGCTTCGAGGAGACCCAACTGCTCACCCTCATAGGCCAGCGGACGCCGCACGTACCAGATATCACCCGCAAGTTCGTCAGCCGCGTTCGTGCTCAGCCATTCTCGCACGAGTTCCGCATGTCCGGGAGGAGGCGAAGGATAGCCTTGGGCGGTGATTGGCTTGAACTGGCTGCCATCGGGCGTTCGGATCCACATGCGGCAGTGATCGCTGTTCAGGCCCCGACAGAGAACGCCAGCCACACCACTAAGCGCATCCTCGGCACCGATCCCGCTGGCGAGGTAGCTGCTTATGTCATCGAGGATTCGAAGACCGCGAGTTTCAGTGGACTCGTTTTCGCTCATAGGACAGAAGGCAAGTGTAACACCTCATCGCCGATCCGCCGCACCCGCCCTAATTTTATGCCAAATCTTTTGGTGGTGCCAGGCTTGGGAAGCGGGAAGCGCCTCACGGCAGCTCACCCAACTTTGCCAGGAGTTCCGAATTGTCCCGCTTGTTCCCCAACTCGGCTTCGATGTGGAACCAAGCCACTGTACCATTCCGATCCACTATGAAGTAGGCCCGCTTAGCAAAGAATTTGTCCTCGAGCAATACGCCATAGCTGCGGCTCACCTCTCGCTTGAAGTCGCTCAGAAGATCAACGGCTATGCCATTCTTCTGCCTGAACTCATTGAGGGTCGGAATCGAATCAACACTGACTCCGAAAACCTTGGCATCCGCCTCGTTGAACTTGGCCAGATCGTGACTGAAATCGCACATCTCGCCGGTGCACACACCCGTAAACGCCAGCGGGAAGAACGCCAAGAGGACACTCGACTGTCCCCGGAAGGACGCAAGCTCGATTTCGCCGCCGGCGGTGGACGGGAGAGTGAAGTTAGGGGCCTGGTCACCGACCTGGAGTTCGCTCATGATATCTCCTGTTGCCAAATCCGAGTAGTCGCCCCTCCCTTGTTTCGGAGGGCTCGCCGTGACTAATTATGTGTCCCTCAACGCATTTCACAAAGGAGCGGTCAGAAAAATGGCACACGAACTGCCTCCCCTGCCATACGGGTACGATGCGCTCGAGCCGCATATCGACGCCAGGACCATGGAGATTCATCACGGCAAACACCACCAAGGTTACGTAACCAAGCTGAACGGCGCACTGGAGAAACATGCGGATCTCCAGGATAAGCGCGTTGAAGACCTACTGAGAGCTATAGACACGGTTCCCGAAGACATCAAGGGCGCCGTGAGAAACAACGGGGGTGGCCATGCGAACCACTCTCTTTTCTGGCAGGTCATGGCACCTGGTGGCGGCGGCGAGCCCGGTGGCGGCTTGGCCGATGCGATCAGCTCCGCGTTCGGAGATTTCGCGGCGTTCAAGACGGCGTTCTCGAACGCAGCTGCCACCAGGTTTGGTAGCGGTTGGGCATGGCTGGTGGTAGACGGGGGCGGCCTTGCCGTCGAGAGTACCCCCAACCAAGACTCGCCGCTCATGGCGGGAAAGACCCCAATCCTCGGGCTGGATGTTTGGGAGCACGCGTACTATTTGAACTATCAGAACAGGCGTCCCGATTACATAGCCGCGTGGTGGAACGTGGTCAATTGGGCCGAGGTGGCCCAGCGCTTCGAGGCCGCCGGCTAGTCACGGCCAACTGGATGGAGCTGGGGTAGCGACCTACCAGCCCCGGCTGGTCCATATGTAGGCCGAGTGGCGTGAGCTTGGGACGCTGGACGGCGGAGGCGCACGGCCAGGACAGATTTGAAGGAGTTCTCGTGGTCCCAGATGACAAGTCCTGTCCCGAGCGCCCCCGCGTCCAGCGCTAGCACCACTTGGCCACATAGAGCCTGCCGCAAAGACCACGGGACCCGTGGGATTCGGTGCGAAGCAGAGCGAGCATCGCCGCAGGCGAGCGCAGCTCCACCCACGACCCCATCTGGTCGATCAAGACTGGAGAATGGAGCGGATGGGATTCGAACCCACGACCCCCTGCGTGCAAGGCAGGTGCTCTCCCAGCTGAGCTACCGCCCCTAGGTACGGGATCATAAAGTAACAGGTACGGTCAGTGGTGGAACTCTACCCGCCATTCCGATAGGCGCAGAAAAATCCCTCCGCCTGCTTGTCCCTGACTCCGCTGGCCCAGCCACCCGCAAAGCCGGCCCGATCCATCTTCCGCACGTACAGCACCGTGAAACCACCGTCGAACCGCAGGACGCCGCGCTCGTTGGCCGCCGAACCCAGCCGGAGAGTGATGGTGGGACGCCCGCCGGCACCTGCCCCGGCTTTCGTCTGGAGTACCGCCACACCGGGCTTCGAGACATCACTGGAGGCGATGTCGCCAACCCGAATAGCGCCCACCTCTTCCAGCGCGATGTCGGTCGTCCCGTAGGCCTGGATCACCGTGTTGGGGTCGGGCGACCCGCCGGCCCCGATGAGCTGGCGCCACTCACCCTCGGTAGGAAGCAGCGTCAGCCTGCCCCCTACACGCTCGCCCGCACGGGCACCCTTGGTAGCCACCATCGTCAACACATAGCTACCCGCTATGCTGTCGGCAGCGGCATCTGACGCAAGCTGACCGGTCGGTTCGACACACCACGGCACGACCGGCCGCAGCTGACGACGACCCGTACACGCAGACAGCAACAAGACCAATAGCCCAGCACATACTCTAACCCTCACCGACTTCGCCTCCTCCCAAACACGTTCATCACCGCCTCCGAACCCGTCTCATCGTGACCCTACTATTCCCGATGTAAATCGGGCCGTCCCAAATGTCGTTGACCATGTGCAGCACATTACCTGCCCCAGCTACCGCACCGGGAGCGGGAACCACAAAGGGATCGCTCGCGGAGATATTTACCATGTAGCCCATATCCGCCAACGAGGCGCTGGTTATGGCAGACAACGGATTGGTCACGCCTGAATTCAGCGCGGGCGTCATGAGTTCGGTCTTGAGCACTGTTTCGCGCCAGTGCGAGTCGGCGCTCCCCGGGATCGACGTGTTGTCCACCGGTACCTTGGCGCCGGTGAACCCCGCACCACCCAACGAGTCGAACGCCGCAATCGCACCGGCTCCCGTAAAGTGCGTGTCGGCACCCAGCACTCCACCTCGCGAGGTGTCGGACGGATTCTGTATCAATCCAAGAAGGTTCCACACGGTCCCGATGCCCAACACGTGACCCATCTCGTGCAGGATAACCGATCCCAGTTGGCCAGCCGTCTCGAGTTGAGCAACGTCCGCGCTGTCGAACATCATGAAGCCCAAGAACGGCAAGCTGTCCGCATTTCGAATTAAGCAGGGCCCAGCCTGGCCCAATATGGCACCGGGTCCATCGATGCTGTCCAGCTTGGCGTAGATCACCATATCGTCGATCGTCTCGGCCATCGAGGGCACGACCCCGGGAGGCCCGCATTGGCCAGTACCGTCGTACACGACGTCCGGCTGGTCTCCCACTATGATCGACTGCCACTGGACCACCGCATTGTTGAAGGCAGCCGCCTGGCCCGCACTGGGGGTCGTACCCGGCGAGAAACGCACCTCTATATTGAACGCGGTAAAGACGCCGTCGGCCGTAAAGGTCAGCGGGTTCCCCGCTATGCCAGTGGCGCTGGCAGTAGCCGAAACCGTGTTTTGTCCCGCTGTCGTGCCCACCGTCCAGCTCGTCACCGCCGCGACGCCCGAAGCATCGGTGATCGCGGTATCGCCCGTCACACTTCCACCCCCTGACTCAACCTTGAATACCACCTCCACGCCGGGCACCGGGTTATTGAACTGATCCGTAACCCTAACCGACGGCGGAACGCTGACCGCGGTACCGATCAATGTGTTCTGCATGAGCGGGGCGACGGCGGTCATATTTGCCGGCGGACCCGCGAGGGCAATCGCGGCAAAGCCCGCCGGCGACAATCCCGTGGCGGTGGCCCTGGCCTGCTGCAACCCGGCGATGGTACCCAACGTCCACACCGTCGATACCTGCCCGTCGCTGCCCGACGTGTCGACCGCCTGTGAGAGGCTGCCGCCACCCGACAGGATTGAGAACGTCACCTCCGCACCGGGAAACGGATTGCCCGATTGATCGTTGACCCGCACCACGAGCGGCGACGCCAGCGCCTGCCCTACCACGGCTGTATCCGGACTCTGCGAGATCCGCACGAGCGAAGACGCCTTGGGCGCAGCGGTTGTCGGGGGGGGATTGTTGTTGTCTGGCGGGGCGGTTGACGAACCGCCGCCGCAGCCAGCAGCCAACACCACTACACAAACAATACTGCCGAGACGACGCGTCGGACGATCGAGTAGGATCACGGAGCACCTAGCCCTAAAAGAGTATGAGTCAAGTCACGCAGTGAAACCACAGGCCCCACCACCGAGACACGAAAAAGGCGTGTCCTGTCAACAACCGTCACTTCAAGGTTGTTTCGAATAAGTTCAAGATCCTACTGTATTCATCGGTCCAACTCGACGCCTGCAGGAATGAGTGACGCTCTACCGGATACATCGCCACCTGCCAGTTCTTCTTGCCCAACTCGATCAGTCGTTGAGTGAGCCGCACCGTATCGTAGAACAAGACGTTGTCGTCCAGCATCCCGTGACAGATGAGCAAGTTGCCTTCGAGACCCTCGGCGAAGTTTATCGGTGACGAGAGTTCATAGGCCAACGAATCTTCTTGCGGATCGTTCAAAATGTTGGACGTGTAGCCGTCGTTATAATGCGCCCAATCCGTCACGGGCCTGAGCGCCGCGCCCGATTTTATGATACCGGGTGCAGTGAACATCGCCATCAAGGTAATGAATCCACCGTAGCTGCCGCCATACATGCCGATGCGGGCGGAGTCGACGCCCATGTTTGCCACCAGCCACTTCGCACCGTCGACCTGATCGGTCAGATCCTGCCCACCCATGTGGCGGTAGATCGCGGTTCGCCAGTCACGACCGTGACCCGCGCTGCCCCGATAGTCCATGTCCAGCACCGTGTAGCCCTTGGAAGCGAGCAGGTGGTTGAACATGTACTCGCGGTAATAGCTGGACCACCAGTTGTGAACGTTTTGTAGATACCCCGCGCCATGTACGAAGATTACGGCAGGCCGACTACCTTCCGGGGCGACGTGGCCCTGCGGCCGATACAGGCGCGCCGGCACTTCGACGCCGTCGCGCGCGCGCACCATTACGATCTCCGGTTTGATCCAACTGCCCCGGCGCCATTCCTCGGTGGTGCTCTCGGTGATCTTGCGCATCTCGCGGCCGGGCCGATTCTCCTGGATGTAAAGCTCAGGTGGGTGATTTGCTTGGGAGTGCGACATGGCCAACCAGCGCCCGTCGGGCGAGACATTCACGTCCTGACGACCCAGGGCCGATGTCACCCGTGTCAACTCTCCTCCGTCGACCGGCAGCGTATAGAAATGAACCTCGGCAAATCCGTCCCGGTTGGCCGTGACGTACCAGGTGCGCCCATCGGGTGAAAGCCTGGCGCTCTGTACCTCCCACTTTCCGCTGGTGAGCGCCGTGGCACTGCCACCCGCCGCCGGGACAGTATACAGATGCGCCCAACCGGTCTTCTCCGACCCGAAGTAGACCGTTTCCCCGTCGGGCAGGAACCCCATGGTGAAGGAGAGCAGCCGCCCTATCCAGGCCGAATCGTGGAGTTCGTCAACCACCCTCGTCTCCAGACTCGGCAGATCTACCACCGCCAACCAGCGACGCTCGTCATCGTCACTCGAAATCCTTAGCAACGCATGACGCGAGTTGGGGGATACCGCAACACCGGCGACGCTGCGATCTCCACTGCCGATATCGTCACCTACGAAAGTCACCTTGGCCGTCGCCACCTCGAGTATGGCCGCCCGTGACTTTCCCTGCTCGTCACCCACTTTGGTGCGGCCGGTATATGTCGTCACATAGCCTTCGCCGTTGATCCAAACCGGCATGGTGACACGCCGCGACTTCCGCGCTCTTTGGGAGATCGTCATCAACACGTACCGGCCGTCCGGCGAGACCCTCATTCCCTGCACGCTCTTGCCCTCACCCGGGTAAAACGGCTTGGGTTTGGTCGAATCGGGCTCGGGGGAACGCCGTCCCCACGGCTGTTTTTTGAACTCACCCTTCCGCACGAACTCGAACAGCCGCTCTTCCTCCGATTGCAGAAACTTGCGCTGATCGGACAACTCCCGAGCCACTTTGGGAGCATCGCCACGTCGGATATCGGTGAGTTGCACCAGTGCGGCGTCATCCAGACCGAGGGCAAAGGCGTTGCCGTCGCGCTGGAAATACACGGTGTTACCGTCCGCCGACCACTGCGGGTTCGACTCGCGACCCGCGCCCTTGGTGAGGTGGCGTGAGCCCCGCGAACTCCACAGCACGAGATCTCCGCCGAGCGCGAAGATCGCCTGTTTGCGGTCGGGCGACCAAACCGCGGCGCCGGCCAGAATGGTGTCGGCGTCGGCCTCTTCGAAGCGTTCCGGCTCGCCACCCCGGGCCGCTACTCTGTAGATCACGAGAGCGGTATCGACACCGGGCTGCTTCCAGCGAAAATAGACGTACCTGCTGTCCGGCGACCAACTGAACCCGCCGCCGCGGCCAAAGAAAAACCCGCCACCGCGAAGCGCCGTGGGCGCGGTGCCCACCAGCTCCGGGCCACGCATGATATTCTCTACTGTCAGATCGAATCCCTGAGCACTCAACGGGGCGGCCCAAGCCAATAGCACACCCACACTCACCGACTTCATACGAGACAATAGCATTGTTGGTACCGACTCCTGATGTTGTAGATTCCCCACACACTGTCACCCGGAAACGTTAACGTGAGACAGGGCACCCACAAGTGTGGACCTATGACAGCGTCTGAGGAGTAGGACGGACGATGCGGAGAACCGTGTCATTCTGGTTGCTCGCTACAGTGCTTGCGGTGGGCTGTGTGCGGCAGAACCCCGCACCGGACGGCTCGGTCGGCCGAGGTGAGTCCCCGTATCCGGGACGGCAGATTTCCTCAGTCGAGGGAATATGGTATCTGACCTCGGATCCACCCCAAACGCTGCCCGGCATCCACATCGAACTGACCGTGGACTCCGTCGGCGACGCCGCATTTGGCCATCTGTCCCATTTCTTTTCCGGCAATCTCGGCATCGATCCAGGTACGTTCGAGCACTTCGCAGCCTCACTGCACGACGACGGGACGATCGTGATCGACATAGCACGGATAGTGAACGACTCACCCGGTTTGGGATTCGTGGGTAGCATGACGACCGACACGATTACCCTACGGTCATTCACCATTGGGGCCGATACGATGACCGGACATGGCCGCGTCTGGTTCCTGATCAAGCGACGCTGACCCCCCGAGCGACGGGTATCGCAAGGGCCTAGCGTCCGAACTCGAGCTTATACCCCACCAGCCCGCGCAGCCTGTGATCGCCGCTCGCCACCTGCGTCACGGTGAGAGAATAGGATCCCACACTTCCGACATCCGACACCGCAAGCCTAACGAGCGGGCCCGACGTCAAGTCGCCCGTCACCACCGCATCGAGGCGGGTATCACTGGTGGAGATTGCAAAAACCCTACACCCCGGGCATACGGCGGTCGCACCCGTGACCGTCTTGGAGCCCGAACCGTCGACACGTATTAGAATGGCGGCGTCGCCTCCGTTGGGAGTGACCAGGTTAACGAGCAGTTCACCGTTCTTGGGACCGCCCCCGTCGCACGACAGACTCGCCACTGCCACGAGTGCGGCGACTCCGAGCTGTCGCAGATTCATCGGTTCCTCCCACCCGCCTTGAGAACGGCCGCCATCTCCGCGGCCGTGACGGACCCTCCCGTGGCCTCGATCCACGCGAGAAAATCGCCCACATCCAACTGCTTGTTGTCGTTGCCCAGGAGATCGAGATAGCGCAGATCCGTGTCGCTCAGCGTGCTCTCGGCCCCAATCAGTTGCTTGAGAACCCCCTCAACCGCCAGCGCCGGCGCATTTACGTTCAGAGTTAGCGTATCCACCCTTGTCTGTGAGCCCGAGAACACCGCGACCGCAAGAGTGAATTGCCCGGTCTGGGCCGGAACACCTGAGATAACACCGTCACTCCCCAGAGTGAGGCCTTGCGGCAGCGTCCCGCTCGACGCCTGCCATGCATTGGTTCCCGTGCCGCCTGACGATGAGACCTGGTGGGTGTAGGCCGACCCCATGACTGCCGGCGGCAGAGTATCGTCGAGAATCACGAGACGCGCCGCGAACAGGGCGTCGATGGTGAAAGGCCGCGCCATGCGCACCACCAATGTGTCGCCTGTGGCAGTTGTATCGGGCCCAAGCCACTGTTCGAACACCGCACCGGCCGAGTCTATGTTCGCCACCAGTGTTACGACCGAATCCGACGGCAACAGCGTGCCGTTCGTCAGATCGATGCCGGCATCGGCGCTCACCGAGCCCACGTTGGACGTGGCGGTCACCTTGAGCTCGAATTCCGACGCCACGTTCGCCGTAATCGTGTTCCCTGCGGGCGACGCCGTGAAGCTGTGAGACCGTGGTTGCCCGTCGGACCACGAAAGCCACGTGTAGCGCCGCCTGCCCTGATCGACGAGCTGAACCGCATCGATGTCGACCGTATGCACCGAACCCGCCAACAGAAAGTCTTCGAACCGGTTGTATGCCACGCCGTCCAGGCGGAAAACGGCGTTGGTATCGCTAGCCTCGACCAGCACTGGTCGTTCGAAGCCGACTGTGACGCTTACAGGACCGAAGGGACTCACCTGCGCAATCGAATCCAGCTCGACAAATGAGTAGGAACCGTCATTCGCCGCGCTCGACGGCCTGGTCTTCCGTCCGAAAGAGCCGTTGGAAGTACTACCTGGGAAGGGGTCGCCGGTATCCCCCTTGTTCACTCCGTCTTGCAGGTCGGTGCCGCCGTCGGCCTGCTCGAGCGCCACCGCGTTGGGGAGCGCGGCATTCAGGGCGTTGAAGCCCCGCCTGAGTCTGACCTGAAGCGAGTCCACGTGCCAGATGAGCAGACCCGGCGCTATGAGAGCCGAGTCGGAGCCGATGCGCTGGCGGTTCTCCAGTATGAAGTACTCATCGCTGTCGGGAACGGGCAGAATGTAGGTGGTGTCCGAAGTCTCTACCGGAGACATGACAAGCGTGGTTCCCCGCGTGATCGGAACCTCGGTGACCCACCCCAAATCCGCCTTAGCCCAAGCCGACATATGTGTGGGGCGGGTCGGGACCTGTTGGTTGCCCGATCCCATGATTCCCCACCGTCCGATGCCGAAGCCGGTGTTTCCAGTGTCGTAGAGATCGGGCAGCCCGAACAGGTGGCCCGTTTCGTGGGCTATCACTCCCATAGCTTGCGGCTGGTTGCTCGTGCAACCGGTATCCCCGCCTTGGCCACCTTGGATTATGTAGTCGTCGATGCGTACGTTGCCGGCACCGGAGTTCGAGGGATCGTTCGTGGCGACCGGCTGTGAGCCCGACCAGGCCGACACCCGAAAGCGGTGCGCCCAAATGCTCGTTGCCGCAGCGGGATTCGCGTTCTTGCAAGAGCCGTCCACCTTGGGATGGATCAATACCACGGCGTCTACAAAGCCGTCGTCATCGCCGGAATTGGGAATCTGGTCCGGTCCGTCGTTGTCGAACTGGCCGAAATCAACGGTGCCGTCGAGCGCGGCCACGATGTCCCCGATCAGTCGCGGAATGTCGCCGGTGCCATCCAGACCATTCCCCGTGCCCTCGTACTGACTGTCCAACCCGGGTACCCGCGTCCAGTCAAAGACCTGCCCACTCACGGTGAGCGAATTGTTGGATATCTCGCTGTAGTAGGTGCTGACCGAATAAGGAGGCGCCGGGGTCGTACCATAGAGCCGGCTCGCCATCACCGAGCGCGGCAGGTTGGTAACGAGTGCGGCCGAATCCGTATTGGCAAAGAGAATGAGAAAGACGGGAACGTTGAGTTGCCCTGCCACGGCCGGGGCTCGCGCGACGACGACGTTGGGGGCCACAACGGCGGCCGACATCCCATCGGCCCTGAGCAGGTTGCGGCGAGACGCGACAGCCCGACCACGCCTGATCCAACCATTGGTACGGGAAAACTCAAAGGCGTCGGGAATGACGGCCATGGTCTCGTAGTAGCCGCGAGGTGGGACCGCCCCGAACCGCCTGCCGAGTTCTTCCACGTCATTCTGGGCTCGGAGCCAGGCTGGTGCGATAGCCGGCCCGAACGCCACCAGCGCGACGCCCGCTGCGAGCTTGAAATCGCTCATAACCCTATGCAGATACGACATTTTCATCGGTAACTATAACCCTGGTGGCTAGCCGACCGTTCCAAGCTATCTGGGCCACGCCGCTGCCACGTGGCCAGCAAACTCTCCGAGTGTAAGGTCGATCCCGAGTCCGGGATATGACGCACATCACCACGCAGATTGGTCGTGCGCATTCTAGAACCGTATTCTGTGAACCACGACGGCGCTCAGGCTTCCTATTGCGGCACCTGTGGCGACATCCGATGGAAAGTGCCGTCCTGCCAGAACTCGCATCGTCCCGATCCCACCGGCAGCGGCGAGCGCCAGCCACCCTGGTAGTTTGTTGCCACGCCTCCACTCGGCGAGCGCATAGCTGGTCGCCAGAGCAAAGGCGGCCGACGCGTGTCCCGAGGGAAGCGACCGTCTGTTTTCCACGTCTCCCGCCGCACCGGCGGCAGCGCTGGTATAGAGAACGGGCCGGTTGCGGGCGAAGGCCGCCTTCGACAGCTGCGTGACGGCAACCGCCCAGGAAGCAGCCTCCACCGACGCCGCGAGTTCGGTCAGGCCCTGGCGCCCGCGCCCCCGCACCAAGCCGTACCAGGTCGCACCGGCCAGGCCCACGAGAGAAACCGTGCTGGCAGCGGACCATCCATCCCGCTCCGAAGTGAGAGCCCAACGGTCGTACCACGGAATCTCACTGCGGCTGCACGGTGCGCACCCGGGAGGCCCCTCGCGCAAGTCCACCGCTCCGGGAAGCAGGAACACCACACCACTCGCGGCAACAGACAGGATCTGCGTGCGTCCTACAGGGGCTGGTGCCACCGCAGCTTGCGCACAACCCGCTGACGGCAAGAGAGTTACGGCAACAACGGCCAAAACCCCTGCAAGGCCCAGGGACTTGTGTCTTTGACAGGCCGTCTGTACTATCGTACTTGCTCCGGAACTCATTCAACCGTCCCTGTTGACGCTTTGGTTAGAGTGTAGACATCGTGGATACACAGATCTTACAGCAAGCTCAGCTGTTCGAAAAATGCAACAACTTCACCAAGGCCCGTGAGGTCCAGGCGGCCGGTCTCTATCCCTACTTCAAACCCATTTCCAAGGCGGAAGATACGGTAGTGGTCATAGAGGGCCGCGAGCGCATCATGATGGGCTCGAACAACTACCTCGGTCTCACGCATCATCCCCGCGTCTTGGAAGCGGCCAGAAAGGCGCTCGAGACGTTTGGGTCCGGTTGCACCGGCAGCCGGTTTCTCAACGGGACCATTAAGTTACACGAAGAACTCGAAGAACGGCTTGCCGACTTCTTCTGCAAGGAATCTGCGCTTGTTTTCTCCACCGGCTACCAGGCCAACCTCGGGCTCATTTCCGGTCTGGTGGGCCGTGGAGACGTCGTCTTCATCGACAAATTGGATCACGCCTCGATAGTCGATGGCGCCAAGCTGTCGTATGGGGAAACCGAACGGTTCAACCACGGCGATCTCGCCCAACTGGAACGGAAGCTCACAAAGAAGGCCGGTCGCGGCTCCATGATAATCGTGGACGGAGTCTATTCCATGGAGGGCGACATCGCCCAGTTGCCCGAACTGGTCAAGCTGGCGCAGAAGTACGGCGCCGCGCTGGCCGTCGACGATGCACATTCGGTAGGAGTTCTCGGCTCCAGGGGCGATGGCACCGCCTCACATTTCGGCCTCGTGGACGAAGTCGACGTGGTTGTCGGTACGTTCTCCAAATCTCTGGCCTCGATCGGTGGATTTGTGGCCGCCTCGGAAAGTGTAATTCACTACCTGAAACACAACAGCAGGCCGCTGATGTTCACGGCGGCTCTACCCCCATCGAATACCGCCGGCGTGTTGGCCGCCCTGGAAATAATGATCGAAGAGCCCGAACGCAGGGATCGGCTGTGGGCAAATACGTGTCGCTTCCGTGAGGGTTGCCAGAACTTGGGCTTCGACATCGGACCGACCCAGACACCGATTATCCCCATCCTCATCGGCACGTTGGAAAAGACGTTTGCGTTCTGGCGGGAGCTGTTCGAGGCTGGTGTCTTTACCAATCCGGTGGTGCCTCCAGCGGTGCCGGCCGATCAGTGTCGTTTGCGCGCCAGTCTCATGGCCACCCACAAGGCCGAGCAGATCGACTCGGTGCTCGATCTACTGGGCAAACTGGGCAAAGAGATGGAGGTTGTTTGAACGGCGGTGCCGTCGTGCGGCCGGTTGAGTCGGCCGCAGATCTCAACCGATTCATTGCATTTCCATATGAGTTGCACCGCAGGGACCCGATCTGGGTCCCTACTTTGCGTATGGACGTACGCAAGATGCTATCCCGCTCCAAGAACCCTTTCTTTCAACATGCCGAGGCACAGTACTTCACCGCCCATCGCAATCAGGGCGGCAAGGAGGTAATCGGCCGGATCGCGGCCATCCATAACCATGCGCACAACGACTTTCACGGCGACAAGGTCGGGTTCTGGGGCTTCTTCGAGAGCGTGAACGAACAGCCCGTTGCCGACGCGTTGTTCTCCCGTGCGGCAGATTGGCTGTCGCATAGAGGACTCACGGTCATGCGGGGGCCGGCTTCTTTCTCGACCAACGACGAGTGCGGACTGTTGGTGGAAGGGTTCGAAACACCACCCACCGTCCTCAATCCTCACAACCCGCCGTACTACGTCGACCTCGTTGAACGCGCAGGCTTCGAGAAGGCTAAGGATCTCTTGCAGTATCAAACGGTGGACCCACAACTCCCCGACCGGCTCCTCGACAGAGTGCGGCGAATTACGGAACGCAAGAACATCACTCTCCGAAGCCTGGACATGAAGCGATACAACGAGGAAGTAGAGCGCATAAAACAGATCTACAATCGGGCCTGGGATGCCAACTGGGGATTCGTCCCAATGACCGATGCCGAGATAGACCATCTGGCGAAGGACATGAAGCCGGTCGTGGTACCGGAATTGGTGATATTCGCCGAGCGTGGCGACGAGCCCATAGGATTCGCGGTGGTGCTTCCCGACTTCAACGTGGCACTGAAGAAGAACCCATCGGGCCGGTTGTTTCCCGGCATTATCAAGATCCTCCGGGCCAAACGCGAAATCACGAGAATCCGCATCCTTCTGCTCGGATTGATCGAGGAATACCGCAAGACCGGCGCCGATGTGCTGATGTACCATTGGATTTGGGAAAAGGGCTACGCCCTCGGATACAGGTGGGCCGAGGCCGGCTGGATTCTGGAAGAGAACAGCGCCATGAATAACGGTCTCGTGCGGCTCGGCTTCGAGCCGTACAAGAAGCTGCGGATGTACGACCGCAGGCTGTGAAAGCGTTCGTAACTGGTGGCACGGGATTCGTTGGATCGCATCTCGTACACCATTTGCTCGACCGCGGCGACGAGGTCACCTGCCTCGCACGCAATCCCGCAAAGCTGGCCAGGGTGTTCCCGAACCGCGCTCCGGCCGGCATCCCGGGCGACCTCTCCGACGTCGCCGCGCTCGAGCGAGGATGTGGGCACGCCGATACCGTCTTTCATGTAGCGGGATTGACGGCGGCGCGAAACCGCGCCGAGTTTTTCGAGACCAATGTAGTGGGAACGCGTCGGCTGACTCGAGCCATCGCCAAAGCTTCGCGAAATATCCAACGCTTGATTTACGTGAGCAGCCAGGCGGCTGCCGGGCCGGTGAAATACGGTGAAGTGAGGTCGGAGAACGACGCTCCCGACCCGGTTAGCAACTACGGAGCGAGCAAGTTGGCGGGTGAGGAGGTTGTACGGGCAAGCGGGTTGCCGTGGACCATTGTCCGACCTCCCAGCGTGTATGGCCCGCGGGATGTCCAATTCCTGAGATTGTTCAAGATCGCTCGGACGGGGATCGTGCCCGTGTTCGGTTCGCCCCACCAGCAACTTTCCATCGTGCACGTTAGCGATCTGGTGACCGGCATGACGAGCGCAATGGGCGGTGCGACGGAGGGCAAGACCTACTTCATATGTCACCCGGAAATCGTGACGTCCGGTGCGCTGGCGAGAGCGGTGTACGGTGCGTTGAAGGGGAAGCACCGCCGTAAGAAAGGTCCCGTCGTGGTTCCGATTCCGGCGTTCGTGACGCGAGCCGCACTTTGGGCAACCGGTATCGCATCGACACTCGCCCGACGGCCGAGTGTCTTGGCACCGGATAAGGCCAATGAGTTCCTGGCGGAGGCATGGACGTGTTCGCCGGCGGCGTTGGAGCGGGACACGGGGTGGCGCGCCAAGATATCCATGGAGCCCGGCCTCGACCAAACTGCACGGTGGTACAAGACAGAGGGGTGGTTGTGAGGCCCGTAGACAGGTTGGTTGCGGGCTATCTGGTGTTCCTCACGCTCATAATGGGGGCTCAGGGCGCATTCGTGCACACCGAAAGCTGGCTGCTGCTGGCGTTGCACGCACTCATCGGGCTGATGTTGTATCTCTTCACACGCGTAGAGCCGTTCATGAAAACGGGAGAAGTGATACGCGATCTCTACCCGCTGGCATTGCTGCCGGTCCTGTACGGTGAACTGGGCGTGCTGTCTCTGCAGTCCGGAATCGCGAGTACCTATACCCGCGACGCGGTCATTCAGCACTGGGAAGCTCTCGTGTTCGGTGGTCAGGTGGCATACGACTGGATCCGAGCAGCTCCGTCGGTTTTTTGGTCCGGCGTACTCCACCTGGCCTACCTCTCCTACTACCCGATAATAATCCTGGGGCCGGTGCTGCTCGTCGCGCGAGGCCGCGCGGTCAACGCACGACGCGTGATTCTGTCTACCATGATAGCCTTTGTAGTTTGCTACACGGTTTTCGCACTTTACCCTGTTGCCGGTCCGAACTACACGTTCGATCACCCGACGGGTCCCGTGCGTGAGGTGTGGAGCGCTCGCCTGGTCTATTGGATGTTGGGAGGAGGATCCGCTTTCGGCACTGCATTCCCATCCTCACACGTGGCGGCAAGTGTTGCAACAACGGTGGCCCTCTTCCACGAGTGGAGAAAGCTCGCCGCGGTTTTTCTCGTGCCGAATGCCCTGCTCGTAGTCGGAACCGTATATCTTCAGATGCACTACGGGATCGATGCTGCGGTCGGGCTGGTTGTGGGAATTTCTGCCGGACTGATGGGCGTTCGGATCAAACAGTCATAGAATACTGGTAAGCCTAGTGCTCATGCCGGTGCTGGTCCCCACCGTGCTCCGCCTTTTCGTCGTCCCCGGCCAGAGCCCCACCGCCTGCAGCTATGAGTTCGTACGATCCACGCACCTCGCGCAGATAATGTTTTCGGTCGAGTGCGTAAAGCTCGTCATCTTTATTTGCCCGGGGCCAAATCCCGGCAGCTGCCGGCATAAACACTCCTGCCACGACACCCATCCCACCGGCATAAAGCGTGTCGGCACCGGGGTTGTTGTAGGAAACGGTAACCCGGTACTTGTGATCCGGAAATATCTTGACACCCAGTTTCCTGTAGAGATGGCCAATCGTTACGCCTGTGAGATCGCCGTTCTCGTCCTCTACCGGCCAACCTTCCCACACCAGCTTGTCCGCAGTCACATCGTAGAATCGGATATTCTCGGCAAGCGGATGCAGATGGGATCCTATGACCATGATACGGCCTTCCATGGCCGGGCTGGCCTCGTAGGAAAACTCCGACTTGCCCGGCGGCAGATCGACCGATTTATCGCCTGCCGGAAACGCTACATCCATCTGGAACGGATAAACGCTCAGCAACGGCCATGGCCTGCCAGCCTTCACGTACTTGAGGTGCACCCGCACTTCTGCACCGGTATACGATTTTCCGGTAGGATTGTGCATCATCGAAGCCACAACCATCCGGGTTCCATCCGGTACCGGGTAGCCCAGCAAGAACCAGGGCATCGACTGCGCGCCGGTTTCACTCCCTACCGCGAGCATCCTTTGGGAGATCGGGAGGAATAGCTCGCGGTTGTCGGGATTGATCAAATTGAAGTGATGCAGAGTCTCACGCGGGACGGGATTGCCACTGCCATCGACAACCTCGTAGCTGAATCCCGTGAGATAGACGCTCTCGGGAATCGTCACGGTCTCGACGGGCGGGAAGACGGCACCCTCCGCCCCATGTGAGTGCATCATTCCCGCAGGTAGGTCCACCGGACCAACCACCACGATGAACTCGTTGTTTTTGGTGTCGTTCACCAACTGCACATGGGGAAGGTCCTGGGCTGCGGCCACCGACGCCGTTCCCAAAGTGGCGAGTACGGCCGGTATCAACATGGTCATCAACACTGGAAACCTCCATGCGGACGTTCTACGGAGTGAAGCGAGAGAACACCGGTAAATCATCCTTCAGCCACCTCCAGTGCCGTGAGTTCCGGTCGCCTCCCGATCACCTTCCCACGCCGTCGCTGCAACGAGTAGATCGAGACCGCTAGAGTTATCGACCCCGCGGACCACAGCGCCAAAGCGCCAACGCTCACCCCCCACCAGGTGCCCAGTGCGGCGAAGAACCACAGTCGGGGGAATCGTCCCAAGAACGTCGCCAGAAGATGTCGGCGAACATCGTAGCCAACCAGCGGAGACATGAAACGCACGGGCCAATAAGGGAATATCGACCAACTGCACATCCAGATGGCAAAGAACGGTGCGCGGGAATATGTGTTTAAGACCCGCTCGACCGTTTTACTGTTCCTAGTTCGCTCGAGCATCTTGAGCCGCATGATCCGACGGTACAGGTGATAGTTCAGATACTCGACATAGATCGTACCCAGCGTGCCGACCACTGCCACCAGGAGCGGCTGGTAGACGCGACCCACCACCATCAACATGGGCTCGTAGGTAGACGGGAGGAGCGGCGAAATCGGACCGTTCACCCAGATGGTGACGATCGCAAAACCCACCATTCCACCGGCCGCAGGGACCAAGCGCGACAGGGGTATGGCAAGTAGTGCGACCAAACCGGTCATGCGCAACAGACCGTCCCAGACGGGATTGCCAAACTTGCGCTTGAAAAGAAGCGATGTCATTCCCATCCTCACCGAGCCCTTCACTCGTTGTTCTCGCAGCTACCGTAGGCCACGACAGGCCAACCGCGCAGCTGCATGCCGGATAACGTACCGGATTCGGCGCAATGGCCGCATGATGGTAAGCTAACCAACTGCCCGATGGTTCCAGACCCGCAAACACCGGGGCTATCCGCGCCGGCAGCGCGGATAGCCCCTTTGGTCGGCGCCAACGACCGGATTATTGGGCCACCGTAATACTGGCCGTCATCCCAAGGGCCTCATGCGGCACGCAGAAGTAGCCGTAGGAACCGGTCGGGACGTTCACAAACGAGACCTCAAAAGTCTCGCCTGCCTGTGTGAGCAAGCGTCCCAGTAGGGGACCGAGCTTGCCGTCGGCCGGCATCAGCGAAGCGAGTTGATCCGCCGCCCCCTGCGGGATTTTGTCCGCGTAGAAAGCAACATTGTGCGGGAATCCACTGACGTTCGTCCACCTCACCGTGTCGCCCACCTTTATGCTCAACTCGGCGGGCTGGAACTGGTAGTTGCCATCCGCCGTCTGCAACATCTTCACTTCGTGTACCGTACCCGTGGCCTCTGTAGCTGCGGCAACGGGTGTGGCGGCTTGTGGGGCTGCGGCCGGCTGCTGATCCTGTGCGGCCTGGTCTCCACCCCCACACGCCATGGTAAGCAGCGCCAGCGCTGCCATAAACTTACGCATATTGCTTACTCCTCCCGATGTCTCCATTGGAGAAAAACTGGTAACGGTAGCCCCGTCGGGGCGAATTGATGCTTGTGAAACTGTTCACAAATGTAAAGCCCCGTGCATCAGACGGAAGGGGCCGGGAGAGTCTTCACTCCTTGCACTTTGGACACAAAATACGAACTTCCCTTATGTCCACAGTGCGATATCCAAACTGACCTAGGCCTTGACGTACTCGGTCAAGGATTTCGATAAAACGATGCCAACACCGCCTCCGTGCAAATCCCTCGGTCGACACTGCCGCGAGCTTACCGTTACCGTAGGCATTTCAGACATAGAGGACGAGAGCCCAACACTTCAGGAAGCATCGGTCACCTGGATGACCGGACACACCGAGAGAGTGACCTGGGGAAAACCCTACGTGGCGGGATCTGAACTCAGGGTTGAAGCCACCGTACACGTCCCCTGCAAGTACCTCAAGACTCCTTCCGGCAAGTCCGCTGTCCGGCCTGACGGGACCGCGGCCGATCGGTCGAACGGCAAGCGGCCTATGGCACACTGCTCAGCTCACGGGTTCCGCGGCCCCCTACCACCCAGCACTCAACCCCCACGCGAGCGGCGGCCGCGTCTGATTCTGGGTGAGGATCGCTTTTCGATATACTATAAGAGCAAGAGACGGGAACTCGATCTCAGGCTCAAGCGGGCGGCCAAACGCGCGCTCCCGGTGCTGCAAGCGGACAATCCATGCCTGGGCGCACCATGCCGCACGGGCGACAATACCAGGGGGTCCGCCTGCTGCCGGGATCTCACTCTGGAAGTATTCCTGAGACCGTCGGAACGCCGGCTCGAAGCCTTGCTCCGTGCCCGCAAGGCACCGTATCTCTGTAAGGTCAAGCGAGAGGACGACGAGACGATGGAGTGCGAGGTGATCTCGGCATGCGGCTACCTTGCAAGTGATGGTACCGGTTGCCGCCTGCACGACCGGATTCTCCCCAACGGACAGCGCGCCAAGCCGTCACTCTGTTACGAGTGGCCGGACGTCGAGCCCGACGAGACGGGCCATCCGGGCTGTCGCTTGATCTAAATACGGTGCGCCAGAAGCCTCTTGCCCATTGTTCATAGGGTCGATCCAGCAAGCGCTGCTTCAAGAAGAGGCGATAGCTCCGTCGACAAACAGATTCTCTGAAACACTACACTAGCACTGGCCACTCGAAACGACAGGCGAATGCGGAGGCGCGAGCGATGTACAGTACGCCAGACGTTCCCGAGATCTCGCCGCTAGAGCTTGCGCGAGCAATTGAATCCGGCGAATCGGTTCAACTGTTGGACGTCCGCCCAGCACCGATGGTTGAATCCGGCAGGATCGACATCGTACCGGACGACAGATTCTTGAACATCGTGGGCTCCCAGCTCATGAGCATCCCCAGCCTGGACAACACGCCGCTCGATCCCGATGTGCCGGTCACGGTGGTCTGCGCCCACGGCATCAGCAGCCAGCATGTAACACAGCGTCTCAATGAACTGGGTGGAACCGCCCGCTCCCTCACAGGGGGTATGGCAGCATGGATGATGACGACTTTGCCGCGTGAACTCACGGCCATTCGGTCGCTGGACCGACTGATCCAATTCGATCGGATCGGGAAGGGCGCCCTCGGCTACCTGCTGATAAGCAACGGGGAGGCCTTGATCATCGACCCGCCAATGATTGCAGAATCGTTCCTCGACGCGGCGGAAGATCTGGACGCCAAGATAGTTGGAGTGGCGGACACGCACGTGCATGCCGACTACATCAGTGGTGGGCCGGCTATGGTAACCGAACTGGGTATCCCCTACTATTACTATCTGCATTCCCTCGACGGCTACTATCCGTACGACGGAACGCCCGGACGCATCGAATTCACCGGCCTGGAGAACGGCTCCACAATCCGATTCGGCCGCTGCACCGTTGAGTGCAGGCACACTCCCGGACATACCGATGGAAGCACCACTTACACTGTGGATGGCGAGGCGGCGTTCACCGGTGAACATCGGACTACCGGAGGTCGATGAGGCAGAGGCTGAAGAATTGGAAATCGGCAAGAACGAATGTGCGCTGGGCGGAGCCTAATCGCCCCTGCCCGGACAGACGGGTGGTCGTCAAGGCGTGTAGGTAATCTCCAATTCTCCTTTGACCGGTGATCCGTCGGCGGTTCTCGCCGGATAAAACGTCCACTGGTACATGCGTTCCAACAACTGCTTGCGGTAGGCCTTGTCCTTGACCTTGGGCTTCACCCTAACCTTGGTCACCTTGCCCCGTGCATCCACCCAGAAGTGGATCTTCAATACCTGGCCCCTAACGTCGGGCGCAGGATCGCCCGTGGGATAGATCACCGCACGCGGCTCCGGGGCCAAAACGGCACCGCCCTTGCCTCCCGTGCCCGGGCCCATGTTACTCCCGGTACCGGTGCCGACTCCCGTTCCCTTGCCACCACCGCGACCGGCGACTTGCCCTACACCGCCGCTGGTCCCCTTGCCGCGGCCGACTTTCACCGCCTTCAAGATGGGACCGTGCGGGCGGATGATCTTGAGCTTGGTGACCGGACGCACGATCTGCTTTATCTGGGGCTTCGGAATCTTGAATACCAGAGGATCCTCGTCGGGAACCGGCGCTCTGGGAGCTGCAGGTTGGGTTGGGAAGGGCGGAAGTTCGACATAGGTCACCTTAGGCGCACCCCCCCCACCACCGCCGCCAGCCGGCCCGTACCCATCGCCAGTACCCGCAGCTCGTCCCGCGGCCCGCAAGCCGCCCCAGATTATCAGGAACACCATGATGGCATGGAGCCCGATCGACCCGCCTAACTCGCGGCGATACCACGTGGTCTGCGCGGGCATCACAAACTCGGCATGTCGATTACGAGGTCTCATATCTCCGCAACGGCCTGCGCCCTCGACGGGTTCCAAAAGCGTCATCCACCCCTGATGGCTTGTCTGAGCCTCTCGAACACCTTGGGATCGAGAATGTATACGCGTTCGAACGCCGCCTGCGTCGCACTTTCCTCGGCACCCACCGCGTCCAAGAAGACCCTTCTGTAGCGGGGCACCAGGGTGGGAGCGTAGAACTCCAAGATGAGCGCCCCGCATCTCACCGCAGTTCTGCGGCGCAGATCCTCGTACGTAAGGGGATCGCCCGTGGGCGGACCCACGACCCTCTCGTTGATGATCAGGAAGCACAACTCCTTCAGGAATGCGAAGACGGTGGCATCGGCGCGCGTCGTGGTGGGCGGTTCCTGAACCGAGACCACCTGGTCGGCCGGGTCGAAGTCGTCGTTGTCGATGATTCTCCCCTCCGGCCCCAGCCCCGGGGACGGCATAATCAAACCGGCCGACAACCGCCGGCGCTCGAGGAAGCCTCCGATATGGGGCACCATGACCGAGTCCCACATCGCCTGGATCTCGGCGTTGTGCGCACTTCTCTTAGCCCGGCCGCTCTCCCAATAGTCGCGGAAAAACACCTTCCACTCATCCTCCATGGCTCGCACGAGCAGCCGCAGAAGCTTGCGTTTCTTCGCCATAACCTGCTGCATCACGAAGACCCCAAAGCGGACATCACTCCGTCCAAACGTCGGCGCCCTCGCATTGCCATCGGCAACGGCCTCGAGCGCTTCGAACATGCGCTCCGGCGATACATCCGGGAAGTAGAGCGGTACGAAATGGAGGGTATTGTTGTCACCCATCTCGGCGATCTGTTTTCTCAGCTTGCTTGCCAGAGAATCGAGCATGGTTGGATAAATACCGCGCGCCTGCTTGATCTCCCGAATCTTGACCGCATAGTCGGCACTGTATAGGCCAAGCGGGCCCGGCTCGTCGGCCGCTATCACCGCCAGCGAATGGAACCACAGGTCGGTTTGGGGCTGCGCCTTAACGACCCAGCCGGTGCGGGCTACCTTCCTGTTGGTCGGCTGACGTCGACGCGTGGCACCCAGCGCCCGGCCCACATCGGTGCGAGCGCTAACCCTGTTGTTCTTCCCGGCCTGTGCCGTGGTCCGCGGCCTAGGGGGAGCCAGGTGCCGCCGAATAGCCTCGACCAAATTGTCGTCCACCTGATAGGCGTCCTCAAAGGCCGTAGCCAATTGGGCCCCCTCGGCTTCTATTCCCACCGCGCGCAGGAACGACCGCCGATACTCCACGAACCCCTCGGGATCCCCCTGTTCCAACAGCATCGCGCCACACCTGACCGCCGCCTTGCTGCTTACCTTCTGCACCTCCGAGCGCTTGACCCGAGCGGTCACAACCGCGTCGTCCACCACAGAGAAACACATCTCCCGAACCGCCGAATAAAGACTCGCATCGAGATCGTCCCATTGCGGCCACCAGACTGCCACTGCATTCTCGGTGCGGCGAAACACATTGCCCTGGAACAGTCTGCCCTCCGGCCCCAGTGCGGGCGACACGAAAATCCTGCCGCCCTGCAATCTCTGCTTCGTGAGGAAGGGCTCGATGGCTGGAGCTACCTCGGCGTCCCAGCGTTGCTGGATTCTGGCGTAGTAGCCGGAATCGGACGCGAAATGCTGTTCCCAATAGTCGCGATAGAACACGTCCCACTCGTTCTGCAGGGCCGCAACAAACTTGGCAAGCAGCTTGCGTTGGTCACCCTTCTGGAACGTCCGCGAAGCCAACTGAATGCCCCGGCTCGTGCTGTCGTTCAGCACGCCTTCCTGCTTGATCCGCTTGCGGGCCACCGCCATGAGCGAGTGCAGCATTTCCTCGCGCGACACCTTGGGGAAGTACAGAGGCATAAAATGAAGCTGCTGGAACGCGGGATCTTTCGAGAACGCCTGGCGCAACTCCTCGGCTAGGCTATCCAGCTGGGTGGGATAAATGCCCAGCTCCTGCTTCGCGTCCCAGACCCGCGAGATGTAGTCTGGATTGTATAGGGGGAAGTCTTCCTGGCTATCGAATCCGATAACGGCGAGCCCATGATACCATAGATCCACTTGAGGCGCCGCCTTCACTTCCCATTCCTTTAGAAGTGTCGGTCTCCGCCTGTTCTGACCCGCCGCCGGGCTGGCAAACAGGACAGCCATAGCCGCTATACAGAACGTCCACCAGAATCTATACCTCGCCATACAATGTCTCCATGTAGTAGGCATTGGGACAGCAAATCCCGCTGCGGCTTTTCCCTAATTCCCCATTTCCCGCTTCCCGCTTCCCGCTTCCCGCTTCCCGCTTCCCGCTTCCCGCTTCCCGCTTAAATCTACACGCAAACCCCGTCCTGGGGTCCGAATGTTCCGCTGGCACCTATCCGAGTGTGTGCGAATGGGGCGGCCTCATTCGTCCCTCCAAATAGAACCAAGCTAACGAGGTGCACAATGCGCACGATAATCGCAGTCGCGACAGCCAGTTTGCTGGCCGCGCCGCTCGCGGCCCAGGGTTGGATCGAGCCCCTTCCGGGCCACATGGGTCCGGCAGTTGAACGAGTTCGGACAACGGTATCGGTGAGGGTGACCGGCCGGATCGCACGAGTCGAGGTCGAAGAGTGGTTCCAGAACAGAGGTCCCAGACTCGGGGAGGGCGATTATCTCTACCCGCTGCCCGGTGAGGCCGTGTTTAGCAACTTCTCGCTGTTCCAGGGGGACCGGGAGCTCCGCGGCGAGACCATGGACGCGCAGCAGGCCCGGGCAATCTATCAGGAAATAGTCAGAAAGAAGAAGGACCCGGCGCTCATCGAGTTGGTTGGCCACGGACTCATCAGAGCCCGGGTGTTCCCAATAAACCCCGGCGAGCGCCGTAAGATCACGCTCAGATACACGCAGCTTCTGGAGCGGGCCGGAAGCGCCCTGCAGTTTCAGTATGCCGCCGGTGGCACGAACGGTCACGGCCATGCAACGGTCGAGGGCAACAGGCCGTGGCCCAGCCCCCAAAATATTCCTGTCTCGTTTCGACTGGTGGCCGACAGCGGGGCGATCTTCGCGGATCCGTTTTCACCAACCCACGAGCTCGATATCAGCCGAGTTGGTCCGCGACTCAGCGTCAGGCCCGACACCGATCTGACCGGAGATTTTACGCTGTTTCTCCCCTTTGCCCGCGACGTGGTTGGGGTTACCGTCGCGACGCACCGGCCCGCTGGTGAGGACGGATACTTCATGTTGACGCTTTCACCCGGACGGGCTGTGGGCTCGGCCCAGCCCCGCGACATCACCGTGGTGGTTGACGTTTCAGGCTCGATGTCGGGCGAGAAGATAGACCAGGCACGAGCTGCACTGCTGCAACTGCTCTCGTCCTTGCAGCCCGAAGATAGGTTTCGGCTCATTGGGTTCAGCAACCGGGTGCGGAGCTACCACTCGGACTGGAGTGAGGCTCGAGGTACGCGCCTCGAGGAAGCACGCAACTGGGTGCGACGACTCTCCGCAGACGGCGGCACGAACATCGAGGGTGCTCTATCGGAGGCGTTCCGGTTGGAAGGTGGTTCCGGTAGGCTGTCGATGGTCATTTTCCTCACAGACGGGTTGCCCTCTGTGGGGGAAAAAAACCCCGAACTACTCGCCCAACTGGCCGAACGTTCACGAGGGGACACGCGGGTGTTTGCGTTCGGCATAGGCTACGACGTCAACACCTATTTGTTGGACCGTCTTTCCGATGCGGGCCGCGGCTCAACGGAATACGTCCGCCCCGGCGAGGATGTCGAGTCGGCTGTCGGTCAACTGGTGAGTAAGATTCAGCATCCCGTCCTAACCGACCTGCGTCTGGGCAACAGCCCGGTGGAGCTGACGGAACTCTATCCCGAGCGTCTGCCGGATCTGTTCGCCGGCGAAGAGTTGGTGTTATTCGGACGCTACCGCGCGACCGGCCGCGACCGGTCCGGAGAACTCACGATCTCGGGCCAGAGGAACAATCGTACCGAGCGATTCGGGACTCAAGTGAGTTTCCCAGCGCACCGATCGAGCAACGATTTCATTCCGCGCCTCTGGGCATCGCGCAAGATCGGCTACTTGTCACAGCAAGTGCGTCTACACGGGGCGAGCGACGATCTGATAGAAGAGATCAGGACCACGGCTCTGCGCTACGGGCTCATTTCGGAATACACTTCCTACCTGGTACAGGAGCCGCTTGCGGTCGCAACGACGCCGGTACGTGACCGTCTGCAGGTTGCTCCCGGCCTCGCGCGCAGAGACATTGCACAGAAGCAGGCTTCCGGTGCCAGTGCCGTTAAGGTGGCCGAACAGGACCGTCTGAGGCGTGAGGCCAGGAACCAGGTGTATCTGGAAGCAGCCGAGGATGCCCAGATCGGACGGGCCCACGGTCCCAACATGCGCCACGTAGCGGGTCGCATGTTTATCGACGATAACGGCACGTGGACAGACATGAACCACGCCGATTCACTACAGGTGACGGTGGTAGCGCCCTACAGCGATGCATACTTCCGGGTGCTCGATCGGATTCCGGAGCTGCAGCGCTATTTCAGCGAGTTCAACGCGGTTCTGGTTGCCGGCAGGGGACTGAGCATCAAGGTAGCCGCCGGTGGGACGGAGAAACTCTCACCGCTGGCCCTGCGGCGCCTCGTCGAGGCGTTCAGGGGTAGCTAACTGACGGCAGCGCACGACTCACTGTATCTTGCGCCCGTGGCTACTGATTGGGGCAACGTGTACCGCGAGACTTACCTGGACCTGGTCCGTTTCCTTCACCGCAAGGTGTGGGATGCGGATCGGGCCCAGGACTTGGCTCAAGAGGTGTTTGTGAGAGCGCTCGACGCCGATCCAGAGAATGCTCGCGCCTGGCTATTCACCGTGGCGGCTAACCTCGCACGGGACGAGGCCAGGAGCGCAATAAGCCGGAGAAAGCAACTGGTCCTGTTGAAGGGTGAGGCCGAGGCCCGGCGGGAAGTACAGCCCGAGGCGGGCAAGGAACTGGAACGTCGGGAGCAGATGGAACTGATTCGTAGAGCGCTCGACGAACTGAACGAACGTGACAGAACGGTGTTGTTATTGTGGGACGGCGGTTTGGACTATGGAGAGATCGCGGCGGAGACAGGTCTCTCGCGGGGCGCGGTGGGCACAACCCTGGCACGCGCCCGACGCAAGCTGGTCGATGTATACGATTCATTGGAGGGCGGCCATGTCGCACGTGGATAGAGACACACTGAACGCCTATCTGGACGGAGAAACAGAATCGGGTTCATCTGAGTTCCGAGACCTCGAGCTACACATCTCCGCGTGTCGGGAATGCCGCGCCGCTCTCGAGGACGAACGGAGGGTACGGGACCGGGCTGCCAAAATCCTTGCGCTGTCCGGACCAAGAGACATTGCGGTGCCGCCGTTTGCAGAGGTACTGAGGCTACGGCGAGATCGAGTCTCACCGGCCGGCGTGAGGCGGCTCGGCGGCATGAGGACTGTTGCTTGGGCGGCAACGATCGTTCTCGCCGTTGGTGCGGGTTGGTATGCGCGCTCCACGTTCACACGGAGCGATATGGTACTACGGCGCGACGAGGCTCCCGCCAGAGATGCAGGTGCTGTAGTCGCCTTGGAGCAAGAACCCTCGGTCGCGACCGTCGAGGAGGACCGGGCGACTATGCCATCCGAGCGATCGGAGACGGCAATCGCTCCGCGCCGTCAGAATGAGAAGCAATCTCCATCCGAGAATGTCGCGGTGCCGGCACCGCTGGCAGATGCCTCCGGCGCCGGCCGCGGGAAGATCGCCGAGCCCGGCCAGCCGGCCTTTGCCGAGGCGATACAACCGTCGGAATTGCGGGGAGGACTTGCTGCGCGAAAGGCGGCGGCCGACGAGGCCGCTCGCCGCGTGGGTGTCACGGCGGTCAACGCTCCGGCGCCCGGCCCCGAGTCCCTCGTTTGGACGCGTGTGGATGAGGCTGCGGTCCGCGCATCACTCGAAGGCGACATACCTGTCATCCAAGACGTCGAGGTGCTCGACTATGCGACGACCAAGTCGAGTGGACAACGCTCGGTGCTGATAAGACAAAAACTCGACGCCGCAACCGTCTTGGAGTTGATCGTGCAGCGCGTGGGTGCCACGGACCGTCTGGGCCGCGCACGTGAGGAGTCCAAGACCGCCCAACAGATGCAGGGTGCTCTTAGAAGGGACGCAACAAACCGGGCGGTGTCGTTACGCGACGGATACCGCCTCACACTGTCGGGTGCACTACCCGTGGATTCACTTCGTGCGTTGTTGCGTCGCGTGCGGATCCCATAGTAGCTGGGTTGGGATGACTTTGGTTACCAATAGTGGTAAATTCTTGTCACAATGTCAGCAAAGAAGCGATCCAGGCGAAAGGTGCGGGAACCTATCCAGGTGTACTTGGCCTCGAATGAACGCGCCCAACTCAACCGTCTGGCGCGCGAGTTAGGCGTATCGCGTTCAGAGGTGTTGCGCCGCGGGATTTGGCTAGCCGCCACGACGACTATCTCGTACGCGGCGCCGAGCGCGAATGGCACCACTCTACAGACCGGTCTTCGTAGATACCTCGGCTTGGGTAGCTCTCATCTACCGCCGCGACCAGGCCCGCAAGAAGGCTGTCTCAGTGTGGCCGTCCTTGCGGGCGGGCCGTCGCAATCTCATCACCACCGAGCTGGTGGCCACCGAGACCTACAATCTTCTACTGTACCGCATCGGCAACGAGGCGGCGCTGGCCTTCATGGACAAGCTCCTCATGCGCTCACACCAGAGGATCGTCTGGACGGATGCCGACCTCGCGGCGGTAGCGGTTGAGGCGTGGTTGAGGCGTTATCGCGACCAAGCGTTCAGCTTCACAGATGCGGTGAGTTTCGAAGTGATGGAACGTGAAGCAGTTCGTGAGGCGTTCGCGTTCGACACCGATTTCGAGCGAGCGGGTTTCCGGCTTCTTCCGGAATGTAGCTAGCGTTCTACGCCACCTAGCACCCTAGCTGTAACGATCTCCAGAGATACGGGCTGCGGGTCCGGGCGAACCCGTTGGCTCTGAACACCTGGTTCCACCACGCGCGCGACCGCAGTGTCACACGATACGCGTCACCTTCCTCATGATCTTCGATCGTGCTACCCCAGTAGTGCAGATGCCCACAGAGTCCGCTCAGCGATCTGATGAACCCGGGGAGCTCTTGTGCATCCAGATACATGAAGGAATTGGAGAATAGCAGGTCGAAATGTTGCCGCATGCGGATGAGTTGTGGGACGTACCGCCGCATATCAGTGCACCTGATCCTGGTTCTGAAGCGGGCCGGTATCCGCGCATGTGCCCAGCGACTGATCTCACAGCCAGCGGGCAGCACCCGCCAGGCATCGTGGAAATGCCGTAATACCTCTCCGGTAGCGGTGCCCAGCACCACAACCGACTCGACCCGCACTCCGAGTTGCTCGACGATCTCGATGCAGTGCTCTATGCCGCTGTGATATACGTAATTCTCGGCGTACGGTCCGTAGCCACAGTAGTTCTCGAAATAAGCTTTGTTCACAAATGCAAGAGCATGCAAAATATCAGCCAGCTTTTTCCTATCGTTCCCCTCCCTTTTCCTTTTCCCTTTTTTCCCTTTTCCCCACCCTACTCCGGCACGACAGCTTTCTTGAAATCACCGGCAACGACAACGGTTAGCTTGTCGGGATCGATGTGCCGCCGCATGGCCTGCAGGAGTTGATCGGGCGTGAGAGCGGCGATCTTCTTTTCCAACTCCTTGTCCCAAGTCATGGTGCGATCAAAGTAGAGTCCCTGTGACAACATGCTTGCCAACCTTCTATCCTGGGCTCGCGCCAGTCCCTGTGACTGCAGATACCCATCCTTAGCCTTGGCCACCTCTTCGTCGGTGAAGCCTTTCTCCAGCGCCAGTTCGATTTCCTCCTTGAACGCAGCCTCCAAGCGGTCCCGATTCTCCGGCGCGTATATCGCCACAGCCCCGAACTGGCCGTTGTGGTCCACTGGATGAGCCGAGAAGATCGAAGCGATGAAATAACTCAACCCTTCATTCTGCCGGATACGGGTTGCCAGCCGCGAGTTCAAGAAACCGCCTCCCATGATGTAGTTTGCCAGCACCATCGCCGGGTAGTCGGGATCGTCATCGCCCATATCGAGATTCATCCCCGCTCGGAAGAACGCGTTGGCTTTGTCAGGCGTCTCGATCACGATTCGTTCCGGCTTGATGTCGCGGTACACGCTCGGAACACGGGCCGAGGCCATCTTCGCGGTCCAATCGCCAAAGGTTTGCTCAACGGTCTTCCAGATCTCATCCGCATCGAAATCTCCCACGATGGCCATGTGGCCTCGGGCCGCACCGTAGAACTGATCGTAGAATCTCCGTGCATCTTCAACCGTAGTCGACTCGATTGCGTCGATCTGTTCATCGATGGTGGCAACGTACCGCGGGTGCCCTTTGGGCCACGGTGACATATGTCGAGCGAAGGCGATGGATCCCAATGCCTGCGGTTCCGACTTATTCGATTCGAGATCGGCCAGCCGCTCTTCCTTGAGTTGTTGGAATTCGTCAGGCTGGAAACTCGGCTCCCGCACAACCTCTCGAACGAGCCGCAAGACGGCGGGCAGGTTCTCCCTGGTGGTCTCGATCGAACCGCTGGCCGAACTCACTCCTCCAAAAATCGACACCCGGGCCTTGAGACGGTCGAACTCATCCGAAATCTCCTGCCGGCTGTGTTCCTTGCTGCCGCGCATCAACATAGAAGCCGCCAGATTGCCCGCGGCACTCTTGTTCATGAGCGATGACTCGGTGCCAAACAGGACTCTAAATGTGACGGCCACGGTCTCACCGCGGGTGTTCTTGGGCAACAGGGCTACCTTGAAACCGCTGGGAAACGTATTTCGCGTGGTGCGGGACTCTATGTTATCCGGAGACGGATCGAACTCCTCGCCCTCTGCGATTGCTTCGTCGCCCTCGTAATCCTTGACCAACGCCGCCACGTCAGGTGCCGTGGGAATCGTCGCCCTATCTGGGCTGTCTGTGGGAATGAACAATCCCAAGGTGCGGTTCTGCGGCTTTAGATACGCGGTCGCAGCCAGGTTTACCTCTTCGGTGGTTACGGTGCGAACGCGGTCGCGGTGAACGAAGAACAGGCGCCAGTCACCCATGGCGGCCCACTCACTGAGGCCCAGCGCGATGCGCTGTGACGAATTGAACGTGAGATCTATGTTCTTGATCAACGAGCTGCGGGCCCGCTCGACCTCCTCGTCGGTGATGGGTTGCGACGCAACCTCGTCCAGCGTTTGGCGCAATATCTGGGCTGCTTCATCTAGTGAGTCCTCCTCGCGTACCTGGGCGAAGGCCAGTAACGGCCCTGCCTCCTTCAGTTGGAACGCAAACGTTCCCACCCTCGCCGCCTTGCCCGGCTCCACCAACGCCTTATACAGCCGGCCGGACGGCTGGTTGCCCAGCACGTGAGACAGGATGCTTATCGCGGCGAACTGCTCGTGAGAACCGGGAGGCACGTGGTAGGCTGCCATGGCGATCTGAACGTCACCTACGCGGCGCAGCGTGACGGAGCGTTCGCCGTCCTGCGTCGGCTCGGCCGTGTAAGTGGGATAGATGTGGTTGGCACCCGAACGGTCCGGGCGCGGGATCGCGCCGAACTTCTCCACGACGAGCTCCAACGTCTTTTTCTCATCGAACTTCCCCGCCACTACCAGCATCGCGTTGTCGGGCTGGTAGTATTTCCGATAGAACGCCTGGAGTCGCTCGATGGGTACTTGCTCCACGTCGGCCCGATCGCCGATCGTAGAGTTTCCGTAGTTGTGCCACAGATACATCGTCGACATGGTGCGCGCCATCAATACCCCAAACGGACTGTTCTCCCCCAGCTCCATCTCGTTGCGGACCACCGTCATTTCAGATTCGAGATCCTCTTTGGATATGAAGCTGTTCACCATTCGATCGGCCTCCAGATCCAGCGCCCAGGCCAGATGTTCTTCTGTGGCGGGGAAGGTCTCGAAGTAGTTGGTTCTGTCGAACCAGGTGGTCCCGTTCGGCTGGGCACCGTGCTCGGTCAGTTCCTGCGGGATATCCGGATGGTTGGGCGTGCCTTTGAAATCCAGATGCTCCAAGAGATGAGCCATCCCGGTTTCACCGTATCCCTCGTGCCGAGATCCAACGAAGAACGTGATGTTGACCGTGATAGTAGGCTTACTTGCGTCGGGAAACAGCAGCACCCTGAGTCCATTCGGAAGCGTGTATTCCGTGATACCCTCCACGGAGGTGACCCTAGTCGGTTGCTGGGCCGCGGCTGCGGCTGAGAGCCCAGCGAGCAGGACAAGCGTGGTTGTCACAAGCGACTTGGCGAAACGGGGTTTCATGAGACCTCCCGGGCGGGCAGATACGAGTTAGAGACGGCTTCGGGATTCTGTGGCTGTGTACCTGGCTTGGCAAGGGGGTGTCCGGCATACATCGCCGCACGGCTAGTGCTCCGGTTGCTGCCTCCGCACACTGATCAACTCTGCGACAACGGACACGGCTATCTCCTCCGGGGTATCGGCGCCGACGTCGAGTCCTATCGGCGTTCTCACCCGTTCGAGCGCGTCGCGGGCCACACCGGCCTGCTCTAACGCCCGCAGCACCACCTTACGCTTGCGCTTACTCCCCAGCATACCCACGTACCGGGCAGGGGAGCCCGCCGTCCGCTCTACCACGTAGGCGTCGAACTTGTGGCCTCGGGTGGTGGAGAGCACGAAGTCATCCTCATCGAATGACATTTTGTCCAGTACGGCGCGGAAATCCCCGGCCACCACCTCGCTGGCCCAGGGAATCCGCTCTGGATTGGCAAACTCCTCGCGGTCGTCGATGACGGTCACTTGGAATCCCGCGCCTGCGGCGACCTTCGCGATTTCCTTACCGACGTGCCCTGCGCCAAAGATCACCACGCGGGGAACCCGGCGGATCGATTCCACCAGAGTGTTGGTCGCCGAGTCGAAATATGTGCTCATGCGGGAACGCGCCGGAACTTCCTCTACATTGCCCACGACGAGAAACTCGGAACCCAGCTTGGCCCCCTTGCACGGACCATCAGTCCAGTCAGCACCTGTGTAAACTGTTGCGTGTCGCCGATCCTGTATCGCCCGGGCAACGCAGTCATAGAGTTGCGCCATCCGGTGCGATGCCACGATCGGTTCCAAGAAGAACTCCACCGTGCCACCGCAGGAAAGGCCTATATCACCGGCAGAGTCGGCATCCAGCCGGTGGCGCGCGAACTCGGGCTCGGTGCCCTGTGCAACCTGGAGGGCCTGCCGTATCACATCCCCCTCGACACAACCACCACCCACCGTGCCACGGCGATCACCAGTCAAAGCGACGAGCATCTTCGCATCGCTCCCCATCGGCAGGGAGCCACGTTGCCGCGCCAGCGTGACCAGCGTGCCTCTAGCATCACGCTCGGCCAGTTCGCGCGCGGTCGACCAGATGAGGACTCGATCGTTCATAGCGTAAAGCTACGACAACCCCGGGACAGCGCGAAAGGCTACTTCAATTCCTCGAGCCGAGCCACGGCACGCCTGAGATGCGGAATCACTATCGATCCGCCCACCACGAGAGCCACCGAAAACGCTTCAAAGAACTCCGCGTCTGTAACACCCTCTTCCCGACACCGCACTATATGGTACGTGATACAATCGTCACAGCGTAGCACCATGGACGAGGTGAGCCCCAGCAGCTCTTTGGTTTTGGCATCCAAAGCACCGGCTTCGTAGGTCC
The DNA here is from genome assembly GCA_046757925.1 of Gemmatimonadales bacterium. Lineage (GTDB taxonomy): Bacteria > Gemmatimonadota > Gemmatimonadetes > Gemmatimonadales > GWC2-71-9 > JAZDCZ01. The sequence continues at coordinate 43,514 of JBHHZE010000001.1, read as the reverse complement.
TGGTATCGAGGGCAAAGAAGCGGTTGATGGTCAGGTTGCCCGCTGCCGTGATGGCCTCGTTCATCTTCTCACGAAAGTGTCTGAACTCCTTCAGGGTCTGCGATTTATCTGCCATGAACACTCCTCGGATGAGTCGCGCAATCTAGTAGTGGGAGTAGGGAGCCGGGAGTAGGAAAGGTAGGGAAAGGTGAAAGGTTAGAAGTGAACAGTGACTCGGCGGGAAGCGGGGAATAGCCTCTAGCCCCGCAGCGGGCTAGTGCCGGTGCACCGTCGCCGCGCGTTCGACCAACCGCGGGCTCACCATGGGGAACGTTCGCGCGAACAGCCCATAGGCCAATAGGAAGAGTCCCAGGAATCCGGCCGTCACCGCAAACTCCGGTAGGCCGAACTCGGGGCCGTGCTCGGTCAGAGACGGCTGCACCATGAGGTATCGCTCGAGCCAAACACCGGCGAGACTGATTGAGGCAAACAGCGTGAACGTGAACGGAGTGATCTTGGACTTGACCCAAATCAGCCCCCAGAACGGGATGAGGAAAACCATCAGTCCCACAGTGACGCCGATCGGCCTCCACTCGCCCCAAAGCCGGTAGAACGGGAACGATGTTTCGTCCGGCAGATTCCCATACCAGATGACCAAGAGCTGACTGTACATCAGGTACGCCCAGAAGATCGAGAACCCAAAGATGAGCTTCCCCAGGTCATGGAAGTCGAGCGAGCCGATTACTGACTCCATCCCCAACTTCTTTCGCCAGTAAACCATTGCAAGCCCCAACATCGTGAGTCCCGTCAGGAACGCCCCCATGAAGAAAAAGGCACCGAACAGGTTGCTGACCCAGTACGGCGCAAGCGACATGATGAGATCTATCGCCACGATCGAGAACATATACGCATAGACAATGATCAACAGCGGCGCCAACCGGTGGATCCTGTCTTCGATCTTGGCGAGTTGCTCCGGTTCACCCGTGAAGTCGCCTGCAATGCTGTCGTACAGCCTCCGACGCCACCCGGTTACATGCTCCCTGAGCTGGGCCACATCGGGCTTGAGATCGTTGTACACAAAGGCTACTGCAACGCCGAAGACCGCCAGCAGTGCGGCGAGATCGCGCCAGAATACCCATCCCACGGTAAGCCAATTGCCGCGCGCCGGTGTGGGATGTTCGATCCACGGAAAGAGATAGTGCTTTCCCAAGAACAGCAGGAAAAAACAAATTAACGATATGGGCAGAAATCCGACGGTTGCCTCGGCGAACCGGACTATCGGGCCGGACCAGTGACCCTTTACGACCTTCTGGACCGCCGCGAAGATTATCGCACCCTGGGCGACACCCGTGAAGAACAGGAAATTGATATGGAACATGCGCCACGCGCGTGCCGGGTCGTCGCCACGCAACAGCATGAGGAACAGGCCCAGTCCCAGCACGGTCAGCACCGCGCCGCCGGCGACCAAGGATTGTGTCGGGGCATTGGCGCCACGTTTGAAGAGATCCCGATCCACCACCAAGCTCACTGTGATGCCCCCTGCAGTTGACGCACGTAGTTGACAACATCCCAACGGTCCGTTCCCCGGACTCCTCGGCCATATGCGTTCATCGCGCCCCGTCCCTGTCGAATTATTGCGTAAATCATTCCGTCCGACAGATCCTTGGCCCTGTCCGTCAGCAGACTAGGAGCAATGAAGAATTTCTTGTTTACCAATCCGTCGCCGACACCTGCCGGCCCATGGCACGGGACGCAGAACCGTTCGAAGTACTTACGCCCATTCTCCAAGCTCTCGGCAGTACGCTCGGTCGGATTTCTCAAGCGGTCGATGGCCGCGTAGTTGGCAGGGATCACCGGCAGGGAGGGCTCCACTCCCGTAATGGGCACCGTTCCTTCCACCGGAGGTCGCATCATCTTATAGGGTTGGATGGCAATGCCACGATGCATCACGGCAAACCATGGCACGAGCGCAATGGCATCGTCTGGCCCCGGCATCCGCTGCCACGCGTCGCGAGTGCAACCACCGAGAACCAACACAAACGCGGCGACCGTAATACTACGTCTCAACCCGCACCTCCTCCGCACCATGAGATCGCAGCAACTCCTCGACCGCAGATCGCCGCTCGACTCCGCATGGCACGAACACCCCCACACAGTCGTTGGTGAAACGCCCATCGAAGGCCGCCTTCCGGTGGCTGAACAGGCTATGAAACGCCAAACCGGCAATCGTCGAAAGCGCGCCGAACAGGATCGTAAGCTCGAAGCCAATCACGACATAAGGAATGGTCGAGCCCAACGGCTTACCACCTACCACAATGGGATAGTCGTACGACATCCACAGGGTCATAGCAAAACCCGCAGCTAGTCCCGTAAGCCCGCCGATCAGCGTCCACAACCTCACCGGACTCACTTTATGTCCCACGGCGTCCGCCACTTCAGCATTGGGGACCGGAGTGTAGACCGTAAAGTCGCGATACCCCATTTCTTTCAGAGCACCAATGGCTTCGGTCGCCGCGTCGACGTAGCGATAGACCGCAACGATGCCGCCCGGATGCTTGCTCATGAATGCGCCGCCCTTCGTCTCGGCAGCGGAATGATTTCCTTCACCTCGGTGATAGACACCGTTGGGAAGTTCTTCGCGAACAACAGAAACCACGTGAAGAACCAGCCAAAGCTCCCCGCCAGAATCGCCCACTCGACCCAACTCGGCGTGTAGTGCCCCATCGCATACGGCTCGTACTCATGCGACAAAGAGACTACGATGATCACGAATCGCTCGAACCACATCCCGAGGTTGACGAACAGCGAGAGCACGAACAGGGCCGGGATACTCCTCCTCACCTTCCTGAAAAAGAGCAACAGTGGTAGAAAGCCGTTACATATGATCATCGTCCACGTAGCCCACCAGTAGTCACCGAACGCGCGATTCCAGAACGATCCCCGTTCAAACGGGTTACCGCTGTACCAGGCCAGGAAATACTCGGTGACATACGCGTATCCCACGATCAGGCCGGTCAGCAGTAACAGCTTGGACAGGTTCTCGAAGTGATGCACCGTGATGTATCGCTCGAGACGGAACACCTTGCGCAGTGGCACCAGCAGGGTGATCACCAGCGCCACGCCCGAATAGATCGCGCCCGCAACGAAATACGGTGCAAAGATCGTCGCGTGCCATCCCGGGACGATCGCCATTGCGAAATCCCACGACACCACGCTGTGCACCGATAGCACGAGCGGCGTCGCCAACGCCGCCAGGTACAGATAGGCACGCGTATAATGCCGCCACTGCTGGTCGGTGCCACGCCAATTGAGTGACGCGATGCTGTATAGTTTCTTTCGCCAACCCGTTGCTACATCGCGGATCGACGCGACATCCGGTATCAGGCCGACGATCAAGAACACCGTGCTCACCGTAAAGTACGTCGACACGGCGAATACATCCCACAGGAGCGGTGACTTGAAGTTCACCCACAGCTGCCGCTGGTTGGGATAAGGAAACAACCAATACGCATACCAGATCCGGCCCACGTGAATGAGCGGAAACAGTCCGGCCGTCATCACAGCGAATACGGTCATGGCCTCCGCCGTGCGGTATACCGCCGTGCGCCACTTCGACCTGAATAGATAGAGGATCGCGGATATCAGAGTGCCCGAGTGCGCGATACCCACCCAGAACACGAATGTCGTGATGTATACGCCCCACAGGACCGGTGGTGCATAGCCCGCAACGCCCAGCCCGAACCGAATCTGATAGAGCAACGCGCCGGCACCAATGAGTGTGATGCCTATCGTAAACGCGAGGAGGAGGTAATACCCCTTGCCCGGATTGCCAAGCGTACCCGCAATGTCCCGCGTTATCTCATCGTACATGGGCGTGGCGGCTCGCTCTTCCGGTGGCGCGATAGTCGTCATCTCAGGTCAAGCCTCTGTCACGTTGCGGACTTTTTTCAGATATGTTACCGCCGGCCGCGTATTGAGTTCTCCCAATACGTGGTAGCCACGGCCGTCTTCAGCGAGAGCCCGAACCTTGGAGCGGGGGTCATTGATGTCTCCAAACACTATCGCATCGGACGGGCACGTCTGCTGGCACGCCGTTACGATATCGCCGTCAACCAACTGCGTGCCGCTTGTCTTGGCCTCATGCTGCTTGCCCCTGATGCGCTGAATGCAGAACGTGCACTTCTCCATGACACCCTTCTCGCGTACGGTCACATCGGGATTGAGCAACCAGTGCAGCGGATCCGGCCAGGAGAATGCCGCATCTCGTTCGTTCGGGTGGTCGAACCAGTTGAAATAGCGGACCTTATAGGGACAGTTGTTGGAGCAGTAGCGGGTTCCCACGCAGCGATTGTACACCTGACCGTTGAGCCCATCGGCCGTGTGATAGGCGGCGAACACCGGACATACGGGCTCGCACGGAGCGTTGCCGCATTGCTGGCACAACATCGGCAACACACGGGCTTCCAGCGGCGTGCCGTCGTCGCCACCTTCGAAGTATCGCTCGATTCGCATCCAGGTCATCTCACGACCGAGACGGATCTGCTCCGGCCCGACCGTAGGAATGTTGTTTTCGGCATAGCACGCCGTGACACACGCATGACAACCGGTGCAGCTGGAGAGATCGATCGACATCGCCCAGCGTGGATGATCACCGGCATAGTTACCGCGGTTCCATTCGTCATACTGCTCCTGCTGCCATTCTTCCAGCACCTTCTCGATGTGCTCCGGCACCGGTGCGGCGTGTCCCTCGTGTTCTTCAGCAGCTTCCTCGGGGTTCTGTAGCGACCCGAGCGTGACCGCGTGTGCGATCCCCAGACCCAACTGTCTCCGCTTGCCCTCAGTGGTTGCCAGTGGTTCGTAGCGCTTGGTGTTGTGGACGGTCACGGACGCGTAGTGCCCAATACCGCCAAATGGCGTGGGCTCGGGGGAGAGCAGATCTAACACCTTGACACCGCGATTCTCCGCATAGCGCCCGAATGCGGTGTGCCCCTGGCCGTACGGTACCGCTATCGTGTCCTCTCGAATGCCGGGATATAAGTACGCCGGGGCGCTGATAGTGCCCGAATCCGACTTGAGTTCCAGCACCTCGCCGTCCTTGATGTCGAGACGGGCGGCGGTGTTGGGATGTATCTCCACCCAGGAACTCCAGGTCACTCTCGTTACAGGATCCGACAACTCCTGCAGCCACGGCCGATTCGCGCCACGCCCATCGTAAAAAACCGGTGACGGATAAGCGATCAACGTCAACCGATCACCACCCACCGCAGTCCAAGTATCGCCGACCGCGCTGCCAGCGCTTGCAGTGAGCCTCACACGCCGGGAACCTTCGTCGGTCCACATGCCACCGCGCTGCAGCGACTCGTTCCAAAATGGTTCAAACGGCCGCCGATCGCCCATCCTCCGCTGCAAACTCCGCCATCGCTGCTGCAGGTATTCCTTGTAGCTGCCGACTCCGAACGCGCGCGAGGGTCTCCCTTCGAGTTTGCCGGCCACCTGAAGTAACACATCTCCCGTCTGACGCGTATCGAACACCGGTTGCATCACCGGCTGCTGCAATCCGTAGACTCCCGCACGCGGTTCGAAATCATTCCATTGCTCGAGAGGGTCATGGTCCGGGAGAATGAGATCCGACTCCGTCGCGGTCTCGTCGTAGAACCTGGAGAAGCTGACCTTGAATCCGGCATTCCCCATTGCCTGGGCAAACCCCAGTGCCGCCGGGGTCGCGTACGCGGGGTTCGCGCCATGAACGAATAGCACCTCGACATCGCCGGACTTCAGTGCACCGGCCAACCCAGACACATCTGCATAGTTCGACTGACCCGCCGGGCTGAGTTGGGGCCCGAAAGTAACCGTACGCCCGAGGTTGCCTGCCACGTAGTTGAGTATGTTCGCGGCGGCAGCCGTGCTGTGAGCCTGATCGTGCTGCGAGCCCACACCGCCGGCTACGGCCAGGCTGGGGCCAGCTGCAAACTCGCGGGCCAGCCGTTCGATCGTGTCTGCCGAGATTCCCGTCGCCGTTGCCGCACCTGACGGGCTATGGGCATCTAGAACGCTCCTGACGCGCGATACATCGGACGGAGTACGGGCAAGCCCGTCGCGCACGATAACGTGCGCCATAGCCAGCGCAATCAAGGACTCCGTGCCGGGAACGGGAGCAATCCACTCGTCGGCGCTCATCGCGGTCATACTCATGCGTGGCTCCACGTGCACGTAGCGCCCCATCGTGCCGTCTGAGTACCCGTGTGACGAGGCGAACCCGCGGGCCTGCTCAACCGGATTGAGCCATGTTTCCAGGAAGTCGGCGCCAAACGAAAGTATGTATTTCGCGGCTCCGAAATCGTATCGCGGAAACGCATCGACGCCGAACACCGCCCTATTGGCGTACCGCAGCGCCTCATACGCGAATGGCTCGTGAACCACGCGGGCGTTGGCACCCAAGGACTTCAACCACTCTCCCACCAGCGTGTCGAACGAACCGGTCTCGTTACCAGTGACAAACCAGATCCCATCGCCCGATGCGGCACCCAACCGATCGACGATACGTTGGATCGCGTCGTCCCACGATATAGACTCAAAACTCCCGTCCGCGGCGCGAGCCATCGGACCACGTACCCGATCGGGATTGTAGAGCCCCTGCAACGAAGCCTGTCCTCGGGCGCAGAGCTTGCCCCTGTTGCCGGGGGCAGCGGGATTGCCCTCTACTTTTACTGCGCGACCCTCTCTAACCCGCACATGCAACCCGCACCCCGACGAGCACTCGCGGCAAGTGGTAGCATAGTAGGTTGCCAGACCTGGAATCTGATCTTCGGGCGGGATCAGATACGGAATCAGTTTCTCGACTTTGTCGGTGGAACAACCCGTCATTACCGCGGCACCACCACCCGTTGTTCCGAGAACTTTGAGAAACCGTCTTCTATCGATCCCGTTCGACATCGCTTCCCCGCCCTAGAAGTGACACGCGGTACAGTCGGTTGTCACCTCGTTCTTGAGATGACAATCGAGGCACCAACCCATCTTGAGGGATGAATACTGGTAGACTTGTGGTTCCCGATCGACTTGACCGTGACATTGAGTGCAGTCGAAGTCGTACTTCTCCTTCGCGTTCACATGGATCATGTGCGGGAAGTGCACGAACGGAGGCAGCTCGTGAACTTCGATCCACTCGATCGGAGTTCCTTCACTATAGGCCTGCTTGAACTTCTGGATCTCCGCCTTTTCACTCTCCTGCGTCCCCGCAACAATGGAGTGGCAGTTCATACAGGTATAGAGCGTGGGAATTCCGGGCTTCGGACTTATTTCCGCGTTTACGTGACAGTACTGGCAATCGATCTCATACTGACCGGCATGGACATCGTGGCGGAAGAAAATCGGCTGTCTTGGTCCCTTTAAGCTGGCGGTGTCAACTTCCACCGGTGCTTCAAAGGCCGTCGCCGTTACCTGGGGAGCCTGCTGAGCCCTCGAACCGGAAACCGCGATGCCCAACACTACGACGGGCGGGACGAGTAGTCCCGCCGCAATCAGCCGACGTGTTTTCAAAACACCCTTAAGAGACACGTAGTGACCCCGTCCAGCATCATTTTGGCAAAGCGGCTTTTAACCATGAGACGACCGCAGGCGAATGACTCAGGCGACAAGCTCCACCGGCGGCCGCAGTTAAGATAGTCGATACACTCGGCAACACAACCGGTGGCTCGGCGATGGCCGCGACGCCCTCCCTCAGCTCTCGGACGCCTGGTTCTCAGCGGCGATGCGCCGGATTTCGGGGTCCCGATCGTTGACAAGCGCGGCCAGCGCCTCTTGCCCGAAAACGGCGGTGCACCCGTCAGCATCTCGAAGACTACGACGCCCAAGCTGTAAACATCTGTGCGACCGTCTATATCGCGCTCGCCGCTGATCTGCTCGGGAGACATGTAGCTGGGCGTGCCTACGACGATCCCCGACGTGGACAGACCCACGTCCTGTTCTAAAGCTTTGGCGATCCCAAAGTCGGCCAGGAGGCTCCTACCCGTGTCGAATTCCAGGAGGATGTTGTCCGGTTTGACGTCACGGTGAATCACCCCCGACTCGTGAGCGTAATCGAGTGCTCCGGCCACATCTTGTGCTATGCTCACCACGACGCTGCGGGACAGCCCACCTTCCCTGCGTATTCTGTCACCAACCGATTCACCTTTTATGAAAGGCATCGCGTACCCGCCGCGTCCGATTTCCTCCCGGACCTCGTACTCGGAACCCAACGCGTCGGCCACCCGCTCTGCCAGGTTATGCGAGTCGCCGCGATCTCCCTCCCCAACCGTGGCGCCGCACTCGAGGCACCTGTTCGCGGCATCGGGAATAACTCTGCCACAACTGGTGCAGAAAATGCCGGGCATGGGGTCAAGATAGATCGGATGGTAAACGGAGGATAGAGGGACGCGAGGGTCGCGTGATGGAGTCCCGCCAGCACTACTGGAGATCACACAGTAGCTTCCAGTCGGTTCCTTCCGCCGGCACGATCCGCCGTCCGGGCACATCCATCCGGCCATCGCCAGACATGGCGAGTTCAATCAGGTCGGTTCCGGCCGGGTACCACCGATCGCTCGGCTCGAGGTCCGAGGGGAATACGAACCCCGCATGGCAGCCTAGCGCAAGCATCGCCTGCGCTCCGACACCCGTTTCCGGCATGGTACCACCCCAGACCCGCACGCCTCCAGCCACTGCGCGTGCATAGACTCTGCATGCTTCTTCCAATCCGCCCAACCGCTGGATCTTGATATTCCAAACCTTGGGACCGTCCATCTCCAGTACCTGACGTGCCACTCGATCGGACGTCAACGATTCATCCAGACATACGGGCGTGCCCAGTTGAGCTTGCAGAACACGCATGTCCCACAACGCGTCGGCGGCAAGTGGTTGTTCGACATACAGCAAGCCAAGAAGGTCCAGATCGCGCAGAATCGACATGTGCTCGTCCAACGTGAACGCCGTGTTCGCATCGACGGTGACAGGCAGATCAACGCCCGCGTCGCGCAGAGCTCTGCGCGCGATCTCAACCGGCTCTACGTCCCATCCCGGCCTCACCTTGAGCTTGATTCTACGATAGCCGCGACCGACTGCCTCTTTGACCCATTCTTGCAGCAATGTGCCATCGTTACCGTTTGGGATGCCCAGCGCCACCCCGCACTCGATTGTAGAGGATCGCTCCAGCCAAAGGTCCTGCACATTCAAATCGCGTAGTCTCTCGGTCGTGAGCTCCCCCAATGTCTTCCCTTCCCTGGCTGCTCTGAGGTCCCACCACGCGGTCTCTGCTCCTGCAATCGCCATACGATTCCCCACCACCCCATCGGTAAGCGCCGCGAGTACTCCTGAGGAGTCCGTGAAGGATTCCGTCAAGAGCTGTGGAAGTAATTTCCCCATCAGCAGCTCTCGCGCCGATGCTACAGTCTCCGCGGAGTAGAACGGCAAGTCGAACGGAGCCGATTCACCATAGCCCCGGTTTCCCTCGTCGTCCTCGAGCACGACTATCAGTGATCTGCGCACGTCTAGGGTCCCACCGCTGATCCGGAACGGCTGCTTCAGGGGTAAGGCAACCTCAAAGAGCCTGGCACGACCGATCGTCATCCTTGTCAACGAACCTGGCTCCCAGCTGTTTCGACTAAGTCGCAAAACCACAACAGGTCGTCGCGTCGCTCCAGTATACCCGCCTCGCCGAGGTGGCGGAGCCATACACTCAAGCCCTGTGTCGGATGCAGGATCAACGTATGTAGCGCACGAGCAGACCTGCTCCCACCGGTCGCCGTGTACTCACTGAGCGGCACTTGGAAAAAAGTATGGAGCTGCCCGTTCTCGCAGCCGCAGAGAGCATACTCGATCATTACTCGTCCAGAACAGATGTTCCCAGTCGCCGACAGTGGAGGTAATCGTAGCAACGCAAGGCGTGCCCTGTGCAGAACACGCTGGTTCCGTTCGCTCAGATCCCAGCCTCCGTACGCGACACCACTGGCACTGTCGAACAAACGGTTGAACACCACCAGGAATGCCGGGCTTGGCTTGGCGCGCTCGGCGAGCGTCCGCAGCATCTCGATTTGGAACTCGTCATCGAATAGTGCGTTCATGAGCTTGACGCCCAGCCTTACTCTCTTAGGGGCGGCCTGTTCGATCAACCGCGGTACTTCCGACAGCCAACGCAACACCGATTCCTTCGACTGCGACAATCGGTCGCCCGCCAGAGTCGGGCTAAAATCTTTTTCCAAAACCATCTGTCCCTCACAGCCGACCCGGTCCCACACCTCCACCAACTTCTTCGTAGTGTGCGAATACTCATCGTTGCGGAACGGTTGTCCGCAGTCCGGGAGATGGTACTTGACCGACGGTACGACAGGCACGCCCGCAGCCTTGGCAAGCGGCAGAGCCACACCAAAGAAACTCAGGTACTCGTCCAGCGATCCGGGCCAACCTCGCCCCTTCCACGATATCGTCCACCCCGCCTTACCGCTGACGGAAAGTTTTCTTTCCACCTGCATCCGAGTTTCCGGAATCGTCCATGCCTGCATCGTTCTTCCGGATTCGGCATCCTCCGCTATCACAGTCTTTAGGACAATGAACGCGAGGCCCGACTCAATGTCGTTCTGTACCTGGGAAAGTTTGTGCGATAACTGGCCCGACGCCTTGCCAAACGGATGTGGAATCGGGATACCCCCGTACCGCGTACTCAGATCGAGGCCCAGTTCGTCTCGCACCACGGCTGCAAGATTGCTCGGCGGATCGCGCTTCGTTTTTTCAATCAGGCTCAGCAGTCGTGCGCGCCATTCGCGTGAGACCGTGGGAGTTTCGGGCAGATCGATCACTTAGAACGCAGTGTGCGTACGGCTGCGGCCACTCGCTCCCGATCTGCCCGTGGCAGACCGGGCCCAAACGGGTCCAGCGCCTCACCTCCAATCACACCATCCGCCTCCAATGCCCACAGCATGCGTTGCACGTAGCCGTCCATCGGCGCCGTGAAGGTGGCCCTTGCGAACTCGTCAAGGGCTGCCGTCTGTGAAATAAAGGCCCCGAGATCGCCGACGTTCCAGGCGTTGAGCAGGGCCACAGTTCGATCGGTGCAGCTTGCGGCCATCCCGATCAAGGCGGCTTGAGCACCAAGGGTGAGTGAATAGCCGAGGAATCTGTCTTCTCCGGTTATGAGGAGCGAATCACGATGTTCGGAAACGACGGACGCTATGTCCTGGAACGTTATCACGCTATCTAAGGTGGCCACCTTGATGCCAATTACCCCAGGCAGGTCCAGCACTTCCTCTATACAACCACGCGAGTAGTCGATCCCACCTGCCGCACCGTAGAGATAGAACGCTATCACGGGAAGTCCGACGTCACATACCGCTCGATGCAGGTCCACCACCCTTTGGTCGCGATCGGTAAGGTCCCGGAGAGTTGCGGGAGGATAAACCAAGACCGCCTTGGCGCCGCCATGCCGGGCCTGCTCAGCCATGGTCACTGAGAGCGCGATCACGCGAGCGGTCCGATGCACCGCATCACTGGGTAAGGCCTCGGCATTGGGCACCCCTACCCCGCATATGACCGGAACATCTCCGAGTTGCCCTCGCCACACCTCCAACACACGACTCCGCTGGACATCGTTCAACAGCAGACCTCTTCCCGTGTGCGCCCAAACCGCAACTCCTCCTATGGCTTGTCGCGCCATCCAACCGGAGTAGATCTCGAGAGCTTGGGTGTCGATTCTCTCTTCACGGTCAAATGGGACTGGTACCGCGGGAATCACGGAGTGTCGTAGCCGATCGACCAATTGCCGCACGCTCAGCCCGCCCACTGATCGAGGTTCTCTCCCATAATCAGCCTGCGCTCGCGGTCTGTCAGGTCCAGCAGATCGAGCTTCGCCACAGTTGAATCAGGCACTCTGAGCGGCATGCCGGAACCGAACGTAAACCGTTCGACGCCTACGGTCTCGAGCAACAAGGCAAGATCGTTGGCCGGCGGTCCCCAGATCCACGAGATCTCCCAGAGAAGACGAACCGATTCCTCCGCTGTGAGACCAAAATGCACCTCTTCGACAAACGACCGGTCGGCATGGGTGACGACTAGCTTGACGTCGGGGTCACTGCGAACGAGCGTTCGCACCGCCGCCGCCGGAAAGATGGGCGCAACGTCGAGTGGATGACGCTGTCGAACGTCCTCGAGCTTTACCGTCAGGAGGAGCGGTATGCCCGTTGCTCCGGCCGCTGCGGCCAGAACTCGCATTGCGCCGCCGGCAGGGTCCAGTCCTTGGTGGATCGGAAACGTCCTTACAGCAGGAGCGCCCAAGCTCACCGCTCGATTCAAGTCGTCCTCCCACTGCGGCAGGCCAGGATGGACCACCGGCACGGGGGTGAAGCGGTCGGTGTGGCGACTGACGATCTCTTCCAGCACGACATTACCCTGCGCCGGGTCCTTATAGAGGAATGACGGGAGGTGACTGACCCAAGCCCACTCGATATCCAGCCGATCCATCTGTTGCAGCAACCACTGCGGCGTGGAATGGGGGACTCGGCGATAGGGATAGTCCCCTACGAAGACTGCTACGTCAGTGCCCGGCACCGAATGCGCCTTCAGGAAAGATACTGCGCGCATTGCGGTATCTGATGAAGTCGAGATCCGCGGACGACAGTCCCAACGATTCTAGATACCGCAGCTTGCCCCATCCGGTGTCCATCGTGACATCGCAGCCCCACAGGAGACGTTCCGGACCCAGTTCCGTCAATGCGCAATCGAGCATGTCCACGTCGACTCCGCTCCCCGAGAGATCTACCCAGACATTGCTCACGTCCCGGATGGCTCTGAGAGAATGCGACCAGTCACCACCACCGCCCAAGTGCGCCAGAATCAGCCGCGCATCCGGATGTCTGCCCGCAAGCGCCGCCAACTCCACCGCGTCTGACGCTTCTTGACCAGGCCAATCGCGCCGGCGGTGCTGCCAGATGTGGTGGAGCACCGGCACACCCAGTGTCGCCGCCAGCTCGATTACCGGATCCAATAACCGGTCGCTCGCGCGGCGGCTCGCGGCGAGCTTGACGCCCACCATGCCATCTCCTATGCACGACTCGATCTCTTCGAGCGCCAAGTCAGTGTAGTTTGGATTCACCACGCAGTAACCGAATATTCGCTCGTCAGTTTGTTGGAGTTCCAACATTCGCTGATTGGCGTCAACTACGTCATCGTGGGATGGGAAGTAAGTAGGGGATCGCATGCCCCACGTCCCGAGAATCGAGGCCACGTGGGCCGTGATTCCTATCTTGTCACCAGCGTCCAGCCGGGCCTGATTGACCTCGCGCCAATCAGCCCGACTCGACAGTTCGGTGAAGAAGTGGGCGTGCACATCGATCAGCATGCAGCGATCCCCGTCATCACTCGATCCAGCCTGTCAATGATTTCGCCGACCACTTGGTCCGTGTGCGCAAGAGAAACAAAGTTATACGCGGTTCGTTTTAGCAGGACTCCTGACTTGGCAGCGGCGCGCGCTACCGCAGCCGAAAGCTCTGGCGTCCTCCACTGCAGGTAGCACATCTGAGGGATTCCGGCCACGCCGCTGCACAGTGCCGGATAGCCATCCGCCAGCGATTCAAGGCCGCGCATCAACTCTCCCCCCACTCGTTCCAAATGCCCTATCACGTTCTCGCGTTCGAACACCTCGATGACCGCCAGCGCGGCAGCCAGGCTCACAAACTCTGTGGCCAGCGTCGAAGATATCCACGTGCTGGTTGCTGCACTCATTATTTCAGCCGGTCCGCAAACCGCGGCGATGGGGAACCCATTGCCCAACGCCTTCCCCAGAACCATGAGGTCGGGCAGAACTTTGTATCGCGCGGCACCGCCTCCCAAGGAAACGCGAAACGCAGTTTTGATTTCGTCGAATATGAGCAGGGCATCAGACGCGGTGCATGCGCCACGCGCTGCCTTGAGCCACACCGGGTCCGGCGGACCATCGACTACGGGCTCCAGAACTACTGCCGCAACGGGACCAAACTCCGTGAGTGTCGCTTCAAGAGCCGCCACATTGTTGAAAGGGATCTCGCGCCGCAGTTCCGCCACGCTTGGTGGGACTCCGAGACCCTCCTGGCACCAATCGAGCCAACCGTGGTATCCACACGTAATGATGCGGTCACGCCCGGTATAGACACGAGCGATTCTCACGGCTGCGGCCACCGCCTCCGCTCCGGTCTTGAGAAACCGTGTTGCCTCCGCACCCTCGATCACGTCGGCGATACGCTCTGCCAATGCCCCTTCAGCAACCGGTGCGAGCGGGCCCACACCACCATCCCGCATCGCCTGGGTTGCAGCTTCCACAACACGCGGATGGGCATAGCCCAAACCAACCGCTCCCAACGCCATTACCAAGTCGAGATACTCTTTGCCCTCTTCATCCCACACTGTGCAGCCTTGTGCACGCACCATTCGCAGTCGCTCGGGTGCGGCAGCGCCAAACAGCGAGTCCGGTCGCTTACTCCCGGTGGAGGTGAAACCGGGTATGGTCACCGCACACCCACCCTTTCGAGATACCGAACGACCTCTATGCACATGGCTTTGAGAAGGTGCACCTCCCGCGAGTCCATGGGAGCCCTATGCGTGACTGCGCGAACGGTGCGCATGATGCTGGCAGTGTTGCGCGTCTTGAAGAACTCGATCGCGCTCAGAGCATCTTGGGCTCGTTCGAAAAGCGACTCCAGTTCTTGCTGAGTGGCCGGAGGAGCCGTACGACGCGGCCGCTTGAAGGTCTGCCGTTCGCGTGCAACGAACAGTTCGTAGGCCATGACCGTAAAGGCCTGCGCAATATTGAGGCTCGTGAAATTCGGGCTCGTAGGGATCGTCACCACCTTGTGACAACGGTCTAGTTCTTCGTTGCTGAGACCTCGATCTTCCCTCCCCAACACCAGCGCGGCCGCACCGTTGCTCGCGGCTCCCAGGAGTTCCGAGGCCCCATCCCTAGGGCCAAGCATGTTTCGCTTGGCCGCACGCTGTCTTGCAGTCATTCCCATCACATATGTCCGATCGGCGAGCGCGGAATCGAGATCGTCGACGATCCGGATACGCTTTACGAGATCTGCACTGCCGTGTGCTATGCCAGCAATGCGGCGTGGCTCGAACTCGTCAGGGGATGCGAGCCGCAGATCTCGCAACCCGAAGTTGTTCATTGCGCGCACGATGCTCGCGATGTTGACTATGTCCTGGGGATTGTTGAGCACCACCGCGAGATTCAAGTTACCTCCGCGATTGCAGCGGTAGACGGAGATTCGCGATCTCCCCGCAGGTACACCCATCCACCTCCTCCTGACAGAACCAACTGACCGGACCGGCGCACTCGGCCCCTTCTCATTTCGTTGACCACGAGATTGACCGGCACGCGGTCGCCGCCTCTCAACTCCCTCCCGACGTCAACCAGCAAGAGGACACGATACCCATCGTCGGTACGGCACCAACTGCCGCGGACTGTTGCCGCGTCTCCTGCGGTTCCCGCTACCGCAGTCACGCGCACATCGCCCGAGTCGGGGTCCGGCACAACCAGATACCCAGACCAACCGTTGGTTCCGACGTAACATTGAATACCGTCGGAATCGATATCCGGGAGTTCGTTGTCGAGGACCGGGTCGTTCGCATCAGCACGACGGAAGAGAAGGTCACCCTTTCTCACCGTTACCGCAAAACCGACATTGCTCCCAACTGCGAACACGGCGCACTTGGCGGTGAACTCCCCGGCAACTCCAAATGCCATTTCTGACCTGCGGTAGTGCCTTTCGCCGAGTTCGATCATCGCACCGGCCGGCAGCGCCGCCTCCCACTTCACGATCTCCGGTGTATCGCCGAGCAACGGGCAAGCGATGCGAAAGGATGGGGCGCTCCGGCGGAGCGGGGTTCCAGTGAATGTGCGGACGCCCGACAGTTTGGAGGTCACGCTATCCCGACCGACTATCTTGCAGGTCCTCTTACCGATCTCGATTCGCTCTGTTGTACCGTCTGCATACACGATCGTCTGCCGTTGCGCGTCGCCCTGCAACTTCACGACTCCGACGTGAAGCGGAGCGTAGCATTGCAACCACCACCCGGAACCCCGGGCTCTTCGGATCAGAAACGAGAGTTCGTCTCCGTCGGCGAATCGAGAGTCCGGTGGGCCCGGCTCGCGGAGGATCAGTAGCTCTTCTCCCGGGCGCGGGGCCAGATAAACCGCAAACTTGCCAGATTCGAACTCGACGTGCTCGGTCCTGCGCGATGCCATCACTTCGTCCACTCCACCGAGCGGGTGAACGGGAAGATCGACAACCGTGGCGTCACCGGCGGTGACCTCCACTAGGTCTACCATGACCGACGGTCCCACGACCAAGGTCCGCACAGCGCTCGTACCCGGGCCAAACAAATCTCGCGCCGTCCCGCGGCACCACGACCAATCGCCATCGCTATCGAATGCCGTGCAGTCCCCGTCGCGCGTTACTTGGCCGATCCCCGACACACTGGGTGAGTTGTGTGCCAGTGCCGACCGATACCAATGTAGCGACGCAGCAACGTAGGACGCGGTTCCAAAATCCGCGAACAAAGGATCCCCCCAAAAGGCTGTCACATGAAGCAAGTCGGGATGCCCGTGTCCACCGGGGCTGCCACCACACTCCATACTCACATAGCGGTACGGATCTCTCTGCAACACCACGAGCCCGGTGTCTCTCAGGAACGCAGACTCGCGGTTGTCGGGATTGCCAGGCACCGGCGGTTGTGGATTCATCCATAGGAGAGCTTTCCACCCCAGGAGGCCGCGTGCCAATCGTTGCGGCGGGCGATTCTGCTCCTGCTCGGCGATCTCCTCCAGACCGGGATCTTCCCCCTCCTGAACGTCCGCGTTGTACAGCCGACTCAAGATATTCCCCAACCGTTCGTCGGACGTTCGAGCCCATCCTATCTCCCACAGCTCTGCGAAGCGCGGCTGCACGATCGACACACCGAACGGAGAATCTCCGCGCGCGGGAATGGTCAAGTCCGGCAACAACGTCAGAAGCGGTGCCGCAAACATCTCGCACAAACGGCCTTGGGGTCCGTCGTGGCCGTAGAGATCGACCCCCAAATCTCGCAACAGTTCAGCTGCCAGTAAGAATCCCCTGAGAGCGAAGAAGTGGTAGTTCTCGCCCTCGAACCACAATCCCTCGTCCCCGACCGCGCTAACCAGTTGTGCTCGCAGACCGGATGGCCCATCTAGTCCACATTCCACCAAGCGCTCGTCGTTCAACCGGATCCCGGCGGCGATCAGTGCGGTGTTGTTCCAAACCTGCCTATTCGATCGTCCTTCATCAAACGAGGCTATGAGCGCCGACGACTCCGCAATCATTTCGTCAAGTAGCTCACTCGACGACGCGGCCTCCATGCCCGGCTGACCCGCCTCGATGATGGACGAAGCGATGACGATCTGGATCAGCCAGATCGACTCTAGATACGTCGAGAAGAACAGTCTGGTCGGTCCCAGAACGTTGTCGCTGTTGGGGAAGGTGCGGTATGCGGAGGCATAGCAATCGAGTATGTCGCGAGATCGCTGCACCAAAGCGGCGTCGTTCCGCAGGAAGCCCAACAGCGCCAAATGTATAGCTCGTTCCGACAACCAGAGGTGGTAGCGCCAGACCCATGCACGGTGGTGGCGTTCACCTCGGTGTATCCTATTACACCTGGGGCAGCGATGCTCATGCGGGTTGAGCGGGTCGAATTGCAGCCGTGTTCGGTCATCGATGCATACTCCACCGTCCCTCGACAACAGTGCCTTGGCGAGGGGGAAGAAAAACGAATCTCCCAACAAGGGCTTCAAGAGGGACGCGAGCCGTGCGGAGAGCGCTTGTAACTCTGCCGACCGACCCACCTCGGCTCGTCTGGCCGCCAGTTCTCTAGCCGTCGTCGTCCGACTCCTCCTCCCAAACCGTTACGCCGTCCGTCGTGAACTCACAGGGCAATACTGTTCCGCCTGCTGCCGTTGCCGCATCGACGACAACTCCTCGAACCTCGGGAGGACAGAGCGCCACCAAACACCCGCCAGCACCGGCACCGGTGGCCTTGAGCCCCCACGCACCAGCCTGCCGTATAGCACCTTCGATTGTTCTGGTAACCGGAGTGGCCATCGTTCCATCCAGTCGTTGCTGGCATCGCCAGTTCTCATCTATCAATTCGGCGAGACGGCGCCAATTGCCCGCTTCCAGCACGTCGCCAGCCATTCTCGCCACATCACGAATCTCACGGATCGCTTCCACCACCCGGGGATCGCCGTCATCGTACGCCTGCCACACTCGGGAATGGGTCTGCGAAGAGAAGTGAGTGTGACCGGTGTAGATCAATACGATGTGCTTTGCCAAATCATCCGTTGCCGCCGCCGGAATCGACAACCGCAGCGCCGATACTGCCCCATTCTGGAAATCGAGTTTGTGGAATCCGCCGAGGGCTGCCGCATACTGATCCTGTCGACCTCCCGCGAGATGTAACTCGCTCGTTTCCAGCAGGAACCCCAGCTCCGCCAGTTCCTCGCGGTCGTACTGATCGTGACGGCAGCGAGCCAATCCGGCCAATAGGGCCACGTCCAGCGCTCCGGAACCACCAAGCCCCGAGCCCGCCGGTGCCTCCGAGCACGAAATGATCTCGATGCCACCCGTAACCGGCAGCATACGGAGCGCGGCCGCGTGCAGGTCGAGTTTGCCGCCGTATACGATCTCGCTCGCCGACTTGATCGTGACATGCTCGCGCAGATCTGCTGCATGCAATCTGATCGTCTTCCCACCCAATACGAAATCGACGTGTACGTGCAGCCGGATGGCCGCGTTAACAACAGTACCGCCTTCTCCATCGGCAAAGTCCGGCACGTCAGACCAACCACCGGCAAAGTCGATACGGAGTGGCGCTCGCGAGTGTACGGTCATCGCGCACCGTCGGGTCGCACGATTCGCCATTCTGAGATTGCTGCCAGTTCTCCACGGTAATCGATCCGTGCGTGGTTTATCCGCCGGCTGGCACCTTGCAATCCGTGTGCATGATACAGCCATGTAACCGGTTGGTCCTCAGCTAGAATTCTCTGTGCCTTCTCCCACGCTAACTTCAATGCCTCCTCCGTTTTCGCCGTGCGGACATCATTCATCGTGCGGTCGAATTCGGCGCTGGCGTATCCGGAATAGGCGAGAGGCCCGGGGTTTACGCTTCCAAAACTCGCCGCGACAAAGCCCAGCGAGAAGTCACCCGGCAGGCCTGTCACCAACGCGTCGAAGTTTCGCTCCCGTGATTGAGCTACCGCCAGGAAACTGGCCAGCTCAAATTGTTTGATATGCACCTCTATGCCAACGTCGCGCAGCTGGGCTTGGATCATCTCCTCCAGCAGTACGTCGCCACTTCCTACCGTCAGCAAGTTGAACTCAAATCTGCGCCCGTTCTTTAGGAGCACGCCATCCTCGCCCATTGACCAACCGGCCTCCCTCAAAAGCCGTTTTGCGCCGGCCGTATCGTACTGCAGGTGTTGCACCGCGGTGAACCACGGATGTTCGGGCGCGACGGGGCCGTCCGCCACCGTCCCGAACCCGTGGACATACGCATCCACCATGACCTGTCGATCGAGCGCCATGGTCAAGGCGCGGCGAACTTTCACATCCTCGAAAAGCCGACGCCTCAAGTTCCAAACTATTGCGTAAACCAGTTGGAGTGGGTAATCGATCACCTGCAACCGCTCGTCCTGCCGTACGAAGTCGGCGTGAGCCGGACTTATTCCCGCAAAGTCGAGCTCGCCCGACGTGAGCGCCGCGAGCTTGGTCGCGGCTTCGTCAACCACCACAACGACGAACTGCCGGATCTCGGGCCGCCCCATATCCACCGGGAATCGCTCCGAGCGACGGAAGATCCATCGCTCATTCGGACGGTACTCCACGAATTCGAACGGGCCATTGCCTACGGGCCGCAAGTTGAATTCGGCCCTCCGGACGTCGGCCGGCTGAACGTCCACGAATCTATGGGCCGGGAGGACGGCGAGATCGGTGAGCACGTCGGGAAAACGGGGTTGCGGTCGAACGAATTGGATACGTACAGTCAGCGAATCTACTTCCCGAATAGTTCGAACGCTGGCCAGATCCCTGGCTCTGGGGTAGGCAACAGACGGATCGCGCGCCATGTTGAGAGTCCAGACGACATCGGCTGCTCTCGTAGGGACTCCATCGTGCCATGTCACATCGGGCCGCAACTTCAAGGTGAGCCGAGTTCGACTACGGCTCCAGTTCCATCGAGCCAGACGTGGAGTCGGTGTAAACGTGCTATCGTACGACGCAAGAGTGAGAAACAAGACATGTTTCTGCACCGCTTTGGCCAACGGGTGCACCGTTATCAACGGATTGATAGACTGAAGATCGGCACCGGACGCGTACACGACGGTGCTGCGACGACGTTCCGACGGTGGGGATACGCATGACAGGAACCCAGCGGTGATGAGACCAAACAGAGGGCCGCAATAACAGATGATCCGCCACTTGCTGCGTCGCCTTGCCGCCGGAACCGGCATAGTCCTGGTCGTCGTTTCGATCACATTCGCCCTCGTAAGCATGGCACCGGGAGATCCGGCCCGCCTCTGGGTCGGACCGAGCGCTGGCACAGTCGAGCTGGAAGCAGCCCGCCACGCTCTCGGGCTCGATCGACCGTTCGGTCTGCGCTATGTGTCATGGCTCGGCAATTTCGTCCGCGGCAATTGGGGCATAAGTGTGGCGCAGCAACGTCCAGTTACGCAAATCATCGGAGCGGCGCTCCCGTACACCATTCTACTATCGGGACTATCGCTCGTCGTAACCTACCTTGGAGGCATCCTGGTAGGAGGGGTGCAGGCGAGCCGCCACCGTCACCCACTGGATACCGGACTCACTGTATCGACGCTCGCGATCTACGGGATGCCCACATACTGGCTGGCCATCATGCTGGTGCTGGTATTCTCATACGGAGCTGCGCGGTACGGCTGGCCCCAGTGGCTTCGGTTCCCCGCTCTAGGGGCGTCGGCGCTGGACGCGGAGTTCATGAACGCCGGCGAACGCTTCTGGGACGGAATGAGACACCTGGTACTTCCACTCAGTACACTGGGCCTGGTTGGGATAGCCGGTACCGCGCGGTACGTACGCGGCGCCGTGATCGACTCGCGTGGGCTCCCTTTCGTTCGGACGGCTCGAGCCAAAGGGATACCACCCTTGCGCGTAGAACTGGGACACGTTTTCAGAAACGCACTTCTTCCGGTCATTACGCTACTCGGACTCTCATTGCCCGCCCTCTTTTCGGGCACCGTGTTTGTCGAGGTGATCTTCGCATGGCCCGGGATGGGCCGCGTCATGGTCGGCGCCGTCGCAGCACGAGACTACCCACTCGTGATGACCACCACTGCCATATTCGCCACACTGGTGGTGCTCGGCAACTTGCTGGCCGATCTGCTTTACGGGATCGCTGACCCGCGCATGGCGCACGGAGAACGCCGTGCGTAGCTTTACTACGTTGCTCAAGGACCGGCGCGCCGCAACTGGGATCGCGATACTGGCGGTACTAGCGGCGCTGGCAATCTTTGCTCCGGCTATCGCCCCCACCGATCCCGCGGCTCAGCACGACATCCTCACGACCCGATTCCTTGCACCCTTCACCACCACGCCGGACGGAATCAGACATTGGCTGGGTACCGACAGACTGGGCCGCGATATCCTGTCGCGCATGCTGTACGGCGCACGCATCTCACTCGCCGTTGGTTTCCTTTCCGTCGCGATCTCCGTGGCGTTCGGTACGGCTGTGGGCACCGTCGCAGCCTACATTGGAAGGTCGGTCGAACGAGTTCTCATGGGTTTCACCGACGCCGCGCTCGCTCTGCCCCGCCTGGTATTGCTGCTCGCACTAGTTGCAGTGTGGGAATCGAGTTTGATCCTGGTAGTGCTGGCGCTGGGGCTCACGGGATGGATGGGAGTGGCCCGACTCGTGCGCGCCGAGGTCAAGGGATTGATGGGGCGTCCGTTCGTCGAGGCCGCGCGTGTATCCGGTGTTTCACACTGGCGCATCCTGAGCCGCCACCTCTTGCCCAACGCGCTCACGCCCGTATTGGTGGCAGCTGCACTCGGTGTGGGCAACGCGATCATGCTCGAGGCCGGCCTCTCGTTTCTCGGGCTCGGTTTACCGCCGCCGACACCGTCGTGGGGCAATCTCATTGCCGGCGGGCGAGCGGCACTCGTCAACGCTCCGTGGATTGCAGTCTTCCCAGGACTGGCGGTGGTGCTAGCCGTCGTCGGTTGCAATCTGCTATCTGATGGTGCCAGAGATGCACTGGATCCCACGGCACTGGGACAACCGTAGAGGGTCCAGAGTATGTTGAGAAGGTCGCAGGTTGTCGCACGGGAAGATCCGGGCGGTGGCTTAGAAACTCCGTCTACCCAGCTCAATCCCAAACAGCACTGCCGGCCTGAGTGGCCGCAGTCCTACCCGCGCTATGTACTCTGCTCCCGTGGAAAGCTCGATCCACGGCCGCACGATCCCGCTTGGCAGGCCCAATCCCACCGCCCACTCGCCCCCAAGACCCACTCTAGGAGTAATCGACGGTTTGAGTATCACGCTGGAGTCGCCCTGCATCACCCGCGGCGCCTCCTCACCCCCATAGAAGCTGACACCCGCAGCCAGCCTGGTGAAGGCGACCCGACGGAGAGATTCGACTGGCAATGGACCTTGCTTCCCAACATAGACCGAACCGAGCAGAGGACGTTGACCGCTGCTAAAGCCGTCTCGGCGGGCCTCGTCCGCACCGAACAATTTGGACGGGTTGAATTCCCCCACCTGGATTCTGGCTACAATGGAGAACCTGTCCCGCTTGGCCGGCCGAAATGATATTTCCAATACCGAGCGGTCCGCACCGGGCAGGCCTACTCCGCCGCCACCGCGCCACAGCATCGGCGGGCCCCTGTCCGGACCTATCTGACCAGCAGGGGCCCGTTTGGTCCACACGACTATTACTCCGCATGACGCCTCCGAGGCCAAGAACTCACCGGGCACCTGGCTCGGGCGATAGACCTCCACGCCTTCGAGTTCGGAAGGGAAGAGTATGCGGTCCGGCCCCACATGCGACGCATCGTCGATGGAACCCAGGTTCATGCCGTCCAGGTACAGCGTTGGTGGACACTTCCTGGCCCCAATGCGGACGGTGTAGTGGAATATCTGATTCGACAGGGGAGCAGACTGCGGCATACGAACGATGCGTACCCCGGGCATGAGTTGGAGCAGGCTCGTGAATCTGGGGAGCCCTCTCTGCTCGATCTGCTCTCGCGTCAAGTAATGCCCGAATCCACGCCGAGTTCGACTGTAGAAATCGCGCAACGGACCTGGCGCGAACGGCTGCGCATCGGCCACCACAGTCACCGTCTCGAGGCGTACTGCCTCTCTAGTGACCCGCAGATCGATCTCAGTTCGCCGCCCGTCTATCACCTCGAACGGACGACTCATGAAGTTGCGGACGCCAAAGCCATCGACGCGCAGTTTGAAAAACCCCGACCCGGACATGAAGACAAAACCGCCCGAATGGTCGCTTATGGCAGAGCCGCGTACGTGTCCACTGCTATCGACCACCGACACGGCGACACCGGCGAGCAGCGCGCCGGTCGAGTCGTCGAATACGCGACCCATTATGGACTGGGACAGAGCCGGCTTAACACCCGCGGCCAACAGCACGATGGCCGCGAGTAAACCGCGCATCCCGCCCGAATAAACCGCCATGCCTGCCTCCGGGCGAGGTCTGCCTCGGTCGTACCCGCCTCCACACGAATAGTTGCCGCTGGAGCGAACCGCAATCTCCTTCCCTTCCCCCCTCACCTCACTCGTAGCTCCCGTTTGGCCCGCTCCGGCAGTATTGGTATGAGCTGTCCAATGGGGATCCCGAAACCCAACCCCACCGCCTCTCTCAAACCCGCGCGGTGCACCGCAACCACTTCGCCACTGGCATTGAAGATGGGGCTTCCGCTGGAGCCTCCCACGGTGAACCCGTCGAACTGTACCGCCTCCGCGGTGACCTTGCTGAAGATTCCAGCAGCCATCGACGTCCGCACGGTTTGACTCGCGTCCAGTGCCGCGGCGATGCCCGCTGGAAAACCTATGAGCGCGGCCGGCTCACCCTGACGCATGTGAGAACCAGTCCAATCGATTTTCCGAACGTGAGGTCCCTTGTACCCGTTCACTTGGAGCACCGCCAAGTCGGGGGCCCCTGAGGCGGCGATCGCGACCACTTGCGCTCTCAGGAGAGCACGCTGGTCGGCCATGGTCACGAAAACCGAGTCAGGCCGCTTGCCATCCGCCACGACCACATGGCGATTCGTGACGAAGTAGCCGGAAGCAGTGAGCGCGAAACCGGATCCATCGAAGATCCCGTCGGGGAAATACGTAGTCACCAGCCCGATCGCCCCCTGGTTTGCCTGGGCGACAGAAACGAGGTCCACGCCTTTCACCGCCCTCATCTGCGCTTCCACGTTGGCCGCTCGCTCCTCGGCACCACGTATTGCTTGACGCAGGCTGTCCAACAGTGCAGCAGACTGCGGGCTGTTGCTTGCACCGCCCAATTGGGCACGCAGACGCTCGAGTTCTGCGTCTGCCTGGCGCCGGATCGAGTCCCCCAGCGCAAGCTGCCGGTTCATGGACGCCTGTGCCCGTTCCAGTGCCGCTTCCAGCGCCTCGGTGCGATCGCGGGCCTCGGCAAGGGCAACCCTCAAGCTGTCCACCACCGCAGCCGGTGCAGCAGCGGCCCGCGCATTGTTCAGTTCCTCGCGCAACCTTTCGTAGTCCGCCAAGGCCGCGGCGCGTAACGAGTCGGCGACCACCCTCTGCTCCTCCAGCAACCGCGTTTGCTGCTCGAGTTGGCGCGTGGTCCTGCGCACCCGCTGTTCGCCAATCCAGTACATTACACCCAGACCACCCGACAAGAGCACCACGAAGGTCCACATGATCCATCGCATACGGACCTTCGTCTTGCGTGACGACTCTTCGAACATGTCCCGGAAGAATACCGTAGCACCCTTGCCGCCGAAGCTTCCGCGTAGCCAGCTCGGTCTGGCCGGTTTGGAACTTTGCATCCTGGTCGCCTGTTCGGGTTCGCCCGCGTCGCCGGTGGGGGCAGCCGGCTCCAGCGGGGCCCGTTCAGAGGGCGCTTCCGGCACCACCAGTCGCCTGACCTCCAACTCCGACCCGGCAGCACCCAGCTTCAACCGATCTCCCGGCTCGAGACACCGGGAGCCTTCAATCATTTCGTCGTTCACGATGGTACCGTTGCGGCTGCCCGCGTCCCGGATGACAACGCTGCCATCATCCTCGAGAGCGATCTCCGCATGTACGCGCGAGACCGAGGTGTCGCCGGGCCCCACGGGTCTCAAGTGGCAGTTCACACCCCGCCCGATCTTGAGCAGCCGGCCCTTGGCACAGAAGCGCTCGTTCTGCGGGTTCACGAGCACGATCTCAAATTCCGGGGGCGCTGGAGGAAGGTCGGGCTCCGGGATGACACCATCCACAGCCGGCGGGCCCGTGTACACCCCTGCCATCTTGATCGTCGCGGCCGACGGCCGGATCGGCGCAAGTTCGCCGAACGTCGATGAGACTCGGTCCCGCTTGGCCAGCTCCACCGTGAACTGCGGCCCGGTGTTCCCCAGCCTGAAGACCAGACCCTCCTGCACCTTTTCCCTGACTCCGGGAACGAGCCGGCGGTCGCCGACGAACGTACCATTGCGGCTTCCTACGTCCTCGAGCCACCACACTCCATCGTGGTAAATTAACCGGAGATGGTTGCCGGAAACGACGTGCCTGTCCTCACCCCTGACGGAGAGCTCCAGACCCTCGGCACGGCCGACACGCACCTCAGGCTGCTCAAATTCGAGAGCCTCACCCGTGCGCTGATCGAGTAGACGGAGAAACGACATCGAGGAGAAGTTATGGATTCCTTCGTGTAGTGCCAAATGGATTCTATATTCCATGCATATGCTCAACACGCAAGACACTCAAAGACCTCTGATCGCCCGCACCGTTGACGCGACCCAATTGGTGGAGCGCGCGGAGCGGTTGTTTTCCGAACAATTCAAGATCAAACGCCTGGTCGCAGCCTCGGAACGCCGTGCTCTATTCGTCGTACGTGACGAGATCCTGAAGCGTGACGCAGCACTGCGGGTCCACCTCCAGCCCGGAACCCGGAGCAGGACTTGGTTCGAACGCGAGACCGAACTCCTCGCGTGCCTGGACCATGCAACACTCCGTGCTGTTTACGCCGGAGGATACCGCGACACCTGGGCCTTCCGCGTCGCCAAGTGGATCGAGGGCGAAAGCTTGGAATCGGCGGTGCTGAGGAGCCCGCGCCCAATCCGCAGTGTCCTGGCGTTGGCTCGGTCCATCACGAGCCTGTTGGAGTACGTGCACTCCCATCAGATCGCGGTACGTCGGATCGTGCCCGCAACTTTGATGCTCGAAACAACCGGCCGCAGCGTCGTTACCGATCTCAGACACGCGAGCCCATGCATGGACGTAGCTGACGAGTGGGACGGTGCCAGCCTGCCGTTTGTAGCTCCGGAGATCCGCGACGGTGCACCCGGAGACCCTCGCAGCGATATCTACACCGCTGGCGCCCTGCTCTACTTTGCGCTCACAGGGCAAACACCCCCGGCCGACTGCGGCGACTTGCCTGCGCCAAGCGAGCTGCGGCCGATATCACCTGCCGCCTTGGATAGGGTGATCCTGCGGGCGCTCGCCTGCGACCCCGCGCAGCGCTTCTTCTCGGCTGCCGAGATGAACGAAGACCTCACGAGCGACCTGGGCGATGCCGCCGCAGACCTACCGGTTGTGCCTCAACCGGGCTCGGCGTACGAAGATCCGCGCTCGTGGGAAAAGAGGCTGCGGCGCGCGCTGGGCGACGAATACGAACTGCTCGATGAATTGGGATCCGGTGGATTCGGGCGCGTGTACCGCGTGCGCGACCTGGACCTGGAGCGTGAAGTGGCCCTCAAGGTGCTCCATCCGTTCCTGACCGCTGATCCGGAGGTGGTCGAGCGCTTCCGCCGCGAGGCACAGCTGGCGGGCAGAATAATGCACCAGCACATCGTCAACACCTATGACATTGGGGGACGCGCCGGCCTGCTGTGGTACACGATGGAATATGTGGCGGGACCGAATCTGGCACAGTTGGTTGACCGCGAGGGACCAATGTCCGTGGAGCAGGTGCTACGCATGATGCATGAGGCATTGGACGGGTTGGGACACGCTCATCGCCACGGACTGATACACCGCGATCTCAAACCGGAGAACATCCTGATCGACGACTCCACTGGACACACTCTGATCACCGATTTCGGACTCGCCATGGCGCTTCAGCGACCGGACCGGTATGGCGGCGCGTCGTCACGCTCCGGGACCCCCGCGTTTGCCGCACCGGAACAGATGTTGGGAGAGAAGGTAGATCCGAGAGCCGATCTATACTCCCTCACTCTGTGCGCATACTTCTCGTTGACCGGGACAGCCCCGTTCGGTGGCGGATCCACTACTTCCATCCTGGCGCGAAAGGCGGTCGGTACGCTCCCCGTTCTAGGCCGGAGCGGGACGCACGTGCCACACAAGTTGATCGAGGTGTTGACGAGGGGAGCAGCGCACGATCCCGAACTGCGTTACGACTCGGCCGAATCTTACGACAAGGCTTTAGCAGAAAGCACCAGACCCGGGTGGACGAGCCTGCTGCCGTGGTACCGTCAGTGATCTCCAAACCCACATGAACACAACTCTCCAACAGAACGATCTTCCTCAATGAGAATTGCACTAGCGCAAACGTCGGCCGGGCCGGATCGCGACAAGAACCTGGAGCGAGCAACGGGCGCCATGGTCCGAGCGCGCGCATCCGGCGCTGACCTGATAGCGTTCCCCGAACTCGCTGTCGAGCCATTCTTCCCTCAGAACGAACACGACCCGACCGCCTCGGAGCGAGCTGAGCCCATACCAGGACCCACCAGTGACTGCATCGCGAGCAAGGCACGGGAGTTGGAGCTCGTCACGGTTTTCAATATGTACGAGCGAGACTCGGACGGCAGGGCTTTTGACAGCTCGCCGGTCTTCGATTCGGACGGCTCGCTACTCGGTGTAACTCGCATGGTTCACATAACAGATTACATCTGTTTCCATGAAAAGGAGTACTACGATCCGGGCAACAACGGGGCGCCGGTTTACGACACGAGAGTTGGTGCCGTGGGTGTAGCGATCTGCTACGATAGACATTATCCCGAGTACATGCGGGCGTTGGGAGTGGCTGGTGCCGAACTCGTCGTGATCCCTCAGGCAGGCGCGGTCGGCGAGTGGCCGGAGGGGCTCTACGAAGCCGAGGTCAGGACCGCGGCATTTCAGAACGGGTACTTTGCCGCCCTGTGCAACCGGGTGGGAGAGGAAGAACGGCTGACTTTCTCCGGCGAATCGTTTGTGGTGGACCCCGCGGGGTGCGTGGTTGCCCGCGGGGAGCGCCTGGCCGAGGACTTGCTGCTCGCCGACATCGATCTCGCCGTATGCAAGACATCGCATGCGCGAACGCTGTTCTTGCGAGATCGGCGACCGGAGCTATACGCCGGCTGGTTGGGGCCTGGGGAAACGTCTATGTAGTTGCGGGAACGCCGGGCGCCGTTGCACTCGGGAGAGGCCCCGCATACCTTCCACCCTAGACCGCTGCGGCCTCACGGCGCGGACGCTCGCCGGGCGCGACCAGTTCCGGCCTCGCGATATCGCCCCCCTCTCTCACGTGCGAGGGTCTGAAGTGGCGGTCAATGAAGTCGTCCAGGTCATCGAGCAGCGAGTACATGACCGGCACGAGTACCAGCGTCAGGAACGTCGCGAAAGTGAGTCCAGCGATGACTGCTATTGCCATCGGTCCCCACCATGCGGCCTGATCGCCGCCCCAGTACGGATCGGGATTGAGTCGTGTATACAGACCCAGGAAATCGAAGTTGAGGCCGATCGCCAGAGGCACCAGCCCGAGCACGGTTGTCACCGCTGTCAACAGCACCGGTCTGAATCGCGTGACGCCCGCCCGAATCAGGGCCTCCCTGCGGCGCATGCCATCTCTGTTTCTCAGCGTATCGATATAGTCTATCAGCACGATCGCGTTGTTCACCACTACCCCGGCCAAACTTATAACACCAACACCTGTCATGATGATACCAAACGGCATGTGAAACAGAATCAGCCCAATCAACACGCCGATCGTGGACAGCAGCACAGAACTCATGATGATGAGCGGCTTGGTAACGGAATCGAACTGTGTCACCAAGATGAACCCGATCAGGAACACGCCGGTAAAGAATGCCCCCAAGAGAAACGCCCTCGACTCCTGCTGATCCTCCTGTTGGCCGGCGTAAGCCATCGTGTAGCCCGCGGGCAAATTGCGTTGGAACTCCGCGAGGTTGTCCTTTACTTCCTTCAGCACCGCAATGCCGTTGTAGCCCGACCGTACATCCGATGACACCGTAACGACCTTGTTCAGGTCCTTTCGCTTTACGCCCCCAAATCCCTCGCTCACGCGCCAACTCGCCACGGACGACAGCGGAATCTGCTTCTTGTCGGCCATCACGGTTAGGTCGCCCAACGCCGCCAGATTGTTGCGATATCTCTTTGCAAGTCTCACCGTGATGTCGTACTCGTCCTTCCCGTCCCGGTATTTCGATGCTTCCGTACCGTTGATGGCGCTTCTCACGGTGAATCCGATGTCTCGGGTATTGAGACCGTAGAGCGCGGCCTTCTCCCTATCGACATCGACAACCAACTCGGGCCGGCCGCTCGACATGTCGCTCTCCAGTCCGTCGAGTTTGGCGAACACCGGGGAGCCTTCCAGCAGCGCTACCACTTGATCGCCGAGTTGTTTGAGAAGTTGAGGATCCTCGCCCGCAATCTCTACTGTGACAGGCTTTCCGGTCGGCGGGCCGGGAGTAACGAAGTCTACCGAGATATCTGCACCCGCGATCTCGCGCTCCAGCTGCAGTCGCACCTCTTCCATCTCGCTGTTGGCGTCGCGCAGGCGATCTTGGAAGTCGATCAGATTCACTGCAACGGTAGCCAGGTGGGTTCCACGCCCACCAACCCCACCTCCGAACCCACCCGCCTCACTCTGACCCACTGTCGCAACCACCGACTCGAGATCGTGCGCCGGGACTATATCCCGCACCACACGCTCGACACGCTCAGCAACCCAATCGGTCTGTTCTACCCGAGTGCCGTTTGGCGCTTCAATCTGAATGAACACTTGCGACGGCGGAATATTCTCTGGGAACAGCTCGACACCGGCATTGAACATTCCGAATGCCGCAATGGCGACAGCCAGTGAAGCTCCCGCTCCGGCGAGCATCGTCCATCTGTGCCGCAACGACGAACCCAGTACATTCTCGTAGCGACGCAGGATTGCCGGCAGACCGTGAGTCATGAACCAGTGTCCCACTGGATGCATCAGGTAGCGGTAGGCGAAGAACAGCCCAGCCGCCGTCATCGCCAGCAGAATCGTAGCCAAACGTTCCATACGGAGCCCAACGAGCAGCGCCAGCACCGCGGCCGCGATCAGCACCTTCTTGGTGGCAGGAGGCAGTGCAGTGCGCGGCGCATCCTCGGGGTCCAGCATGAGTGCGCAGAACACCGGGTTGATTACCAGCGCAACAAAGAGCGAAGAGCTGAGGGTAATGATGAGGGTGAGCGGCATGAACTTCATGAACTCGCCGATCAAGCCCGGCCAGAACGCGAGCGGAGCAAACGCCGCCAATGTAGTGGCCGTGGATGCTATTATGGGAATGGCCACCTCACCTGTGCCCACTTTTGCAGCCCTGGCCCGGTCGAAACCTTTCTCCCTGAACCGATAGATGTTCTCCACTACAACGATTCCGTTATCCACCAACATGCCCAGCGCCAGAATGAGACTGAAGAGCACGACCATGTTCAGCGTAAAGCCAATCAGTTGCATGATGCTGAACGACATCAACATCGACAGCGGAATGGCCATCCCCACGAACGAGGCAGTTTGAACACCTAGCACAAACAGGAGAATGCCAACTACGAGGATGAGTCCGGAGATGATGTTATTCTCCAAGTTGCTCACCATGTTCCTGATTCGGTCGGATTGGTCGGAAGTGACTTTGACAACCGTACCCGGTGGAAACTCACGCTCCATGTCGGCGATCACCGCCCTCACGGCATCCGCGGTCCGGATGATATTCTCTCCACTACGCTTCGATACGGAAAGAGTCACGACGGGGTTGCCATCCAAGCGTGCGAAACTGTCCTGCTCTTTGAATCCAAAATCGACCTTCGCAACATCTCGAACGTATATGGGCTGTCCGCCACGCGTCTTGATTACGATATCCGCAATTGGGGCTGTGGCACTGAACTCACCGGGGATCCGCACCAGGTACTTGACGTCTCCAACGTCGATCGAGCCACCAGGGACGGTTACATTCTCATTGCGGATCGCCTTTATGACGTCATCGAATTCGAGATCGTAGAACTTCAGCTTCGCCAAGTCCACGTCCACCTGGACCTCGCGCTCCAAGCCCCCGGCGAGCGATGCCTCGAGCACGCTCGGTATCTGTTCGATACGATCCTGCAGATCTTCCGCCACATCCCGCAGACGAACGAGGTCGTAACTACCGGACACGTTGACCTGCATGATGGGGAATTCAGAGAAATTGATCTCGAAGATCCCGGGGTCTTCAGCGGCGTCGGGAAGGTCGGGCTTGGCGATGTCCACCTTCTCACGCACTTCCTGAAGAGCTTCGTTCATATCGGTGCCGGCATCGAACTCGATGTTAATGCTCGAGTATCCCTCCACCGAAGTCGACGTGATCGTCTTGACGTCGGGAATGTTGTTGAGCTCGTTTTCAATGTTGCGAGTGATCAGCGTTTCGATGTCCTTGGGAGCAACACCGGCGTAAATGGTATTGACAACGATGTTGGGGACGGTGATCTCAGGACTGGACTCGCGCGGTATAGCCAAATAGGCGCTGAATCCGGAAAGGATTATGATAGTAGTCAACACCAGAACGCTGGTAGGATGATCCACCGCGAGCGAAGTGAGCCAGAACTCCTTGAACTCGCCAGGCTTTTGCCGACGCGCCATATTAGTTGACCCCCCGCGAGGACACCGCCGCTGCTTGGTTGACCAACCGGATTCTGCTGTTGTCATCAACCAATTGCTGACCCAGTGTGATCAGAAGATCACCTACATCTAGACCGTCGCTGATAACGACATTGTTCCCCGAGGAAGGTCCCAGCTTGACTTCCTTGGCCCTCGCCACCTGGTATCCCTCGCGTTCCGCGACCACAAATACCTTGTAGCCGGTCGCAGAGCGCAATACGACTTGCTGCGGCACAATGATCACATCATCGAGATGCTCACGCTGGACCTTCACGTTTGCCACCATCGCAGGCTTCATTATTCCCTCTGGGTTGTCCAGAAGTATTTCGATCGGGAACGTGCGATTGTTCTCGTTCACGCTGCTCCCGACAAAACTGATGTGACCCTGGAACATGCGATCGGGGAAAATGTCGAACGAGACTTCCGCCCTGTCGCCCGTACTGACAGACCGGGCAAAACGTTCGGGCACGCCAGCCGATATCTTGACCCGGTCGGCAGCCACGATGCGGGCAATCCGACCCCCTGGAACGACCATCTCTCCGCTCTCGATGTACTTTTCGTCGAATACCCCGCTAATGGGCGCCCGCACCACCGTTTTACCCCAGCGCGTCTCCAATTGTCTCAGCTTGGAATCGGCAATATCGGCCTGGTATTTGCGCTGCACGTACGCCATCTCGGTGCCCATGCTGTCCTCTTCCCACAATTGCCGCTGGCGTTTCCACTCTTCGCGAGCCAACTTGGCCGCGGCACGCGCCTCGTTCACTTGGGCAGCGATGAAGCCGTCGTCGATTTTCGCGATCCGCTGCCCGCGCCTAACGTGCTGACCCTTTACCGCATAGAACCGCACTATACGGCCGGTCTCCTCCGCCGACATCGTGACATCCTGCAGCGCCTCGACCTGACCCGTGATCTCGATAAAACCGGTGAACGAACCCCGCTCCACCGGCACGGCCTCGACGTTTATCACCCGCACTCCCTCTTGGGGAGGCGACGGTTGCTGAGCAGTTTCGGCCGCCGCATCACCACCCACCCGCGAGCACGCAGCCGCAAGAAGTACTGTGCCAACCACGAGGCTCAAAGGGAGGATGGGTGCATTACCCGCCAGCTCATCGGAAGACATCACCTGTCTCATATACCTCAGCATCATTTACTCGATTCCTGTCTGTCGCCTCGCACGGCCAGCATACCTGCCCGGTCAGGTACGGTACCGGCCGCAGCATCGAGCCGAGCACGTGCGACCAAGTAGTCGTACACCGCCTGCGCGTAGTTGAATTCCGACTCTCGAAGCGCTACCTCTGCATCAGTGATCTGGAGCTGTGATCCGACACCAGCCCGGTACTCCGCAGACGCGATTTCGAAGCCCCGCTGCGCCTGGGCGACCGCGAGCCTCTGGCTACGAGACCGCTCGTAGGCCTCGGTCAGATTGTCCAGTAGCGTGTGGAGCTCGTTTGCAGCCTGTCGCCGCAAACGCTCCAGCCGCGTCTCGTTCTGCCGCACGGCCGATCTGGCCTCCTGAACCCGTGCGTCGCGATCCAGGCCGCGAAAGATCGGAACCTCTACACGCAAACCCGCGACCGCAGTCGTGGTACGCTGGCTGGGACGATTTCCGAAAAACACGGGACTGCCATCTTGCTGCGCCGTCACGTTGTAGTTCGAAAACACGCTCAGCTTCGGGAAAAAATCCGCACGCTCTACCTGCACTTGCGCCTCGTTCAACAATATCTGCGACCGAATCTGCCGGACATCGCTCCGTTCCTCGAGCGCCAATTGGACCGCCTCATCGAGAGACGTCCCATTCGACATCCCTACACCAGAGACCCGCAACAAAGCACTGTTCTCGGCACTGTTGTGCGAAACGTCGTCGAGATCGATCTCGTTCAACCGTCCCTCTAACTCGATTGGCAATTCCGGATCGATGCCCATTTCCACCAACAGAGTTCGCTTGTTGGCCGCCAAATCGAATCGGGCTCGACGCAGGTTGGGTTCCAGGTTGCCGAGCTGTACCTGCAACCTCAAAACGTCGTAGTCACTCGCCATACCCGCCCGATTCATGGCACGCGTCTCGTCCAGTGTCTTGCGGACCCGCTCCACGCTGTTCTGCGTAAGACGCACATTCTCTCCGGCCAGCAAGGCATTGAAATAGGCCAACCGCACCGTCGTCACTACATCCTGTGCAGTGCCCCGTACTCGCTCCTCCTGGAACTCCCGGAACCGCCCCGCAGCCCCGAGCCCAATGAAGGCATCCATTTGGAAGAGCGGTTGACTCGCGGTCAGACCCGCCTGCCACGTGTTGTCCGAGCCGAAACGAATGGGAATGAGTTGATCGCGCGGCGCGTTGCGATCAAAAATGAACGCCGGCAAGAATCCCTGCTGCACCTTGAGATTGCGGGCATAAGAAGCCGTGGCACTGACATCGGGCAACACGCTCGCAAACGCCTCACGCACCTGATGTCCCGCCACGTCGAGATCGAGCTCTGCATCTCGCAGCGTCTGGCTGCTCGCAAGGGCAATCTGGATAGCTCGTGTGAGGGAGATAACTTCGGGCTCGTCGGCTTGCCCCACGGCTGCGGTAGGCGCCGTCACCCCAAGCGAAATGCCTAGCACAACTAGAACAGACAACCGCGCACTGCTATTGATCACTCCTGATTCTCCTTCCCCTCGGATTCCGAATTCCTGGGCCGTAAGCCATCGACTTTGAGCGGGCGAAACGCATCGTAGAGGTCGTAGGGAGAAGGAGGACAGTTGAGAGGGCTACGCTCGGTTGCACCGCAGAGCGCCAGCGTCACCAGCCCATGAACCGAACACCACAGGTACATAGACAGTAGATCCGGGTCCACCTTCCTGATAGTACCAGCGGCGATCGCTGCGTTGATCTCTTTCCTCATGAGATGGTAGCCACCACCTTCCGGTAGTTCCGGCCGTTCGCTGGGGGTCTTGGAGCGAAGCGAAAAGATCACCCTGAAATAAGCTTTGTTCTCTAGAGCAAATCGCAGGTACGCCTTGCCCAGCGCATGCATTCTCTCCAACGAGCCCTCGGGGTGGGCAGCCATTGCCTCCTCGAGATACGCACCGAATCGTTGGAACCCCATATGCACCACGCGGTTTACGAGATCCTGCTTGCCGTCGAAGTAATGGTAGATCGCCGTGGCACTGATCCCTACCTCCTCCGCCACGTGCCGCATCGACAGCTCCTGCTCGCCACCATGTGCCAGTAAATCCCGTGCGGCTTCGAGGATTGCCGCCTCGACATCGCCCGACCCATTCCTGCCGGTCCCCGCCGTCTCAATGGCTGCTTCGGTCATATGACCCGTTCTCCATCGGTGTGTTCGCTAACTATTGTAGTAATGTTCGCGTTAGGTTAACGCCGTTAACCTAACAGTGTTAACCTAACACCGTTAACATACGCGTGCAACCGATACATAGTTTCAGCAGATTTGACGGGATGACACCACCGAGTTCGCCGACCGCACTATTGCTCCCGGGAATGGGGCTCAACGCCAGCTTCTTCCCGAACATTGGACTGCCGACGGTTTTTCCAGATTGGGGCCCGATACCGCTAGGGAACGATGGCACCCTCCCGAGCACGGCGACTACTCGCATGGAAGTCTACCGTAGTGCCCTGGACGACGCCTTGGCGAGGTCTCCCAACTGGCGAGACGGACCGCGAATTGTGCTGGCTCACAGCTTTGGCGGGATGCTGGCACTCGATTGGGTGTTGTACCACGGCTGTCGCGGTCCGGCGCGCCTGGACGGCTTGGTGCTAATCGGCACCACAGCGGGTCCGATGTACGAAACAGCGCGGGTGCGGCTGGCACGGTTCGGTCGCCGCGAGCTGAGGCTCGGGATCTCCAGATTCATGCCCTTCTGGAATCTCCCGGCCACCACTCGTACGGTTAAGCGTCTCTTCTGTCGCGGCAGTCTCGGGGTTTGCCCCGTGGACTTCAGCTCACTGGGAAGCACCTCGGACTTCGCGATCGATTCTGGAGTCTGGCGCAACACCGACTGGCGCGCCATGCGGTCTTTCAGGCTGGCAATGCAGGGATTCGATGTGCGACACCGGCTCAGCGAGATCGATGTCCCGACCATTGTACTCCACGGTACGGACGATCCTCTGTTTGCCACGCAACTGGCAGAGGACCTGGCCGGCGGGATTCATGGTGCGGAGCTGCGGCTAATCCGGCGCGCTGGCCACGGACTGCCGCTCAGTCACCCCGGGGAGATAACGAGAGCTGTGCGGGACTGCCTTGAGTTTGGCTAGCCGCCGGGGTCGACTGGGAAACGGGCCTTACGATGGTTTCGCTAACGCTTGCTACAACTAGCGGGCGAGCCAGCGGCGAGCTTCGTTCACTTCTGCAAATCCCGAGTCTGCCCCGTGCCAGATTGCAACCAGCTCGCTGTAGACACGCCGCGCCTCTTCGGTGGGCGGTTCTGTATCCCGGTGCGACAGCGCGCGGGCCAACCCCAACAGCGCGGCTGTCCGGCGCGGCGCTCGCATCAATGCGGTCTGGAACGCCTCGGCCGCCTCCTTAGCGCGGTGCTGCGCCAGTAGCCCTTCCCCCAGCAGTGCGGCGGCCGGCTTGTCGATGAAGGGCGGTCCGAAGGAATAGGGCATATCCGCCTCGATCCGGGCGGCTCGGCGAAGCAGCGCAATCGACGGCGCGGCGTTGTTCTCTCCAGATTCGACCATCGCCCGCAACTCGAGTTCAAGGACGTCCAGCCGCTGGCGATAGAGCCTGCGTCCTGGTTGGTCGGCACCATTCCCGATGTCGTTTTCCAGCCATGTCTTCGCCGTTTGCAACTTGACGAGCCACTCTTTGGCGCCGGCCGAGTCGCCGCGGTTCGCAGCTGCCAACCCCCTGACGAAAGCCAGCGTGATCAGCGGGGCACGCCGGTCGCCGAATTCGACGCTCCAGCGGACGACGTCACCGTCCCATTGTTCGGTGTCCAACACATAGCGGGCCCAGATCGCGACGAATGACGTGAGGGCCGAGTTATCCGGATCCAGGGTTTCTCCGGCAGGCAGCGCCGCCCGTGCCGCCTCTTCTCTGCATCCTTCCAATACTCTCCTCGCATCATGAATGCGGCCCGTTTCGAGGTAACCGTACTCCAGCCAGGAGTTGTAGTGACCGCAGAACCGGGGACCCAAACCGCGAGCCGCCAGAGAGCGATTGGTAACACTGGTTGACGCCTCGTTTGCCCTTACAGTCTCGTCCCACATTCCCAGGGCTACAAAGATGTGAGACGTCATGTGCTGCGCGTGTGCGGCTTCGGGCGCCGTGCTACCCAAAGCCTTGCCGCTCGCAGACCCAGGACCGCGTGAAGCGGATCGTCCACACCGTGGATCAGATAGTGGGTTGCTCCTGGATGATCGGGATTTCTGGCAAACGCCCCGTCAGCAATCGCCGCCGCCTTCAGATAGGTGGACACATTTCGCACACCCTGGCTCAGCCCAAGGAGTGAAAGAGCGTAGAAGAGTTGGGCCTCGTCGTCTGCGGGATAGTCCCTAGCCAACTGCTCCATCGCCTGCGAATACGCAGTGTCGCGTGCGGCCTTTGGCCCGTCCCCGTAGAGAATCTCCACCGCCCGCAGATAGCCGCGCTCGCGGTCCGTTCGCGCCCTCAGAGCCCGCGCATCGCGATCGGCCCCGAGGTGCGACAACGCCGACCGGCCGGCTTGTTGCTGGACTTGTGACACGAGCATCACCAGTAAGAGAGCAGTCTTCATTGCGCTTGCTCCTATTTGGGTAGACCGGCGGAGATAGCAGGGCGAGACACGAGCCTGCGGGAATGTCAACACTTCTGAATTGGATATTGGGGCGTTGGTAATTCGTGATTCACTACTCCCACCGAAAGATCTTCACGGCCACGCCGAAGCTGCCGATACCCCAAGCCGCGACGATCCCCAACAAGCCCGCCATAGCAGCCAACGACGAACCGTCGATCATCACACCTCGCAGAGCATCGTTGAATGCCGTAAGAGGAAGCGCCACTATGAACGGCTGGATAGCGTCCGGGAAGTTGGAGTGTGCGAAGAAAATCCCTGAAAAGATCCACATCGGAACCATTATCAGGTTCATCAGTCCGGAGACGCCCTCAATGGTCCTCACCCTGCTGGCCACCAGAATGCCCAGGCCGGCGAAAGTCATGGCTCCAATCAACACAATGGCGCCGATGGAAAGTATCGATCCACGTATCGGGACTCCGAACACGAAGTGACCGAACAACAGGACTGCTCCGACTTCGAGCACCAAGAATACCAGGCGCGCGAGCACATTGGAGAGCAAGTATTGGCTCCGTTTCATAGGAGAGGCGATGAGTCGCTTCAATAGTTTGCGGTTCCGCACCCGCACTATCCCGAATCCCACCCCCCAAAGCCCCGTTCCCATGATGTTCATGCCGATCAATCCGGGGATCAGAAAATCGATATACCGGCTTCCCACCTCCGTCACTTTTACGTCTCTTACCTCCCATACGTCCTGCCGGCCCGCCGACCTCTGCAACGCATTATCCACGACCAGCCGACTCAGATAACTCTCACTGCGGGTGGAGTCGTATCGGAACACGGCTGGGTTCCCCGGCTCGACCACCAGCGCTATCCGGCCGGTCTTTAGCCGTCGCTCGGCCTCGGCCTTGTCGAGGAGTTCGGCCTCGATGCCCTTGGCACTATCCAACGCGGACTGCAGAGCTGCGCCCCCGGGACCAGACTCTACTGCTATCCGCA
Organism: Gemmatimonadales bacterium; assembly: GCA_046757925.1. GTDB lineage: Bacteria > Gemmatimonadota > Gemmatimonadetes > Gemmatimonadales > GWC2-71-9 > JAZDCZ01. The sequence goes on along the minus strand of JBHHZE010000001.1, from coordinate 4,693 downwards.
CCACCTGCGGCCCGCGGTTCTTGAACGCGAGTCCCAAACCCAGTGCCAATACCACCGGGAAGGCAAACACCCAGAAGATCGCCTCGGGTTCACGCAGGAACTCACGCGTGCGGCAGAGGGTGAGTTGCAGCAGCGGCCCGCCGTGACGGTCACTCATCACGCAGGTGTCGCCCTGTGAGAGACAGGAACACGTCTTCCAGCGTCGCCCTGTGGGTGGTCAGTTCACTCATAGACGCCCCTCGATCCGACAACAGACGCATGAGCGCCGGCACGGCTTCGTGTACACGGTGCACCGTTAGGCGCACCCTGCCGTTGATACCGTGGACGTGCTCCACGCCCGGCAGAGCGGCCAGTACCGCGGGCTCAACGCTCACACCATCCTCCAGCGCGAACTCAACCACATCCTCCGCATCCAGCGAAGCTATGAGATTGGATGGGGTGCCCTGGGCTATGATCTTTCCGTGGTCGATGATTGCCACCCTATCGCACAGCCGCTCCGCTTCTTCCATGTAATGCGTCGTAAGAAGGACCGTGCCACCCTCGCCGCGAAACTTCGCCACTATATCCCAAAGTTGGTGCCGCGATTGTGGATCGAGTCCCGTGGTCGGCTCGTCGAGAAAAAGAATGTCGGGTCTACAGACGAGCGCGCATGCGACCGACAGTCGCTGCTTCTGACCACCCGACAGTTTCTTGACCCAGGAGTTGCGCTTTTCGGTCAGCTGAACGAGACTGAGGACCTCCTCCACCGATATCCCCCGGTGGTAGAAGCTGCGGAACAGTGTTACAACCTCAGTAACCGTCAACTTGTCGGGTAGCAGGGTCTCTTGGAGCTGAGTTCCCATGCGCTGCTTCAGTTCGGCTGCGTTCGAGTCCCACGTGAGACCAAGGACCTCCACCCGACCCTGGTCGGGCTCCAAGAGTCCCTGAATCACCTCGATCGTAGTCGTTTTGCCCGCGCCGTTGGGTCCCAACATTCCGAAACATTCGCCGCGGTGAACGTCCAGATCCAGGCCGTCTACGGCGAGGACCGATCCGTATCGCTTTACGAGATTCCGACAGTGAACGGCAAGTTCCGACATGTGACCAATCAATCGAAGCTCAACACTATAATCAAGCCACAACTTATATCTGGCATCAATACCGATCCCGAGCGAGGTTGTATACATGAAAATCGGGGTGCCTGCCGTCGCCATCGCAACATCGTGGTTGCTGCTGTACCTGAACGTGGAACCGGTGCCTACATGGTTCTATGTGTTCGCATGGTATCCCACCCTCGCCTTGCTGGACGCTATCGCCACACGAACCGACGACCGCAGCTCGGCGTTATGGCACCCATCCACAATTTCGGTGCTCGCGTGGTCGGCGGTCATTTGGCTCGTGTTCGAAGCCGCAAACTTGCGGCTTCGGAATTGGTACTACGTCTTCCTCCCACAACACGGCTGGGAGCGATGGTCGGGGATCCTGTTGTCGTTTGCGACGGTCCTACCAGCCCTGTTCCTGGCAGAACGAGCTTTGAATGCGGCGGGCCTGTTCCGCCGGAGCGTACCAAGAGACGCAACACACTCGGCGGCTTACCGGAGAGAGCGCGGAATTCCGATCCGCGGGTGGGAGTTGCACGCGGCGATGGGACTCGGCGTAACCTTGGCAGTGCTTGCCCTCGGCTTCCCCAAACGGTTTTTTCCACTCATATGGTCAGCGGGATTCCTCATAGCCGACCCCTTCGTATACAAACGCGATCCGTCACTCTCACTGATTGCCGATATCGAACGTGGGGACCCGGGCCGCATCGGGCGCCTCATGTCGGGTGGTCTCGGCATCGGTATGATCTGGGAGACGTACAATTTCTGGGCGCGCGGCAAGTGGATCTACACGGTACCATGGCTAGAGCACACCAAGCTGTTCGAGATGCCACCGTTCGGGTTCGTGGGATTCCCCGTATTCGCCCTGGAAGCGTGGTCGATGTACGCGGCCCTCTGCGCTCTTGGCGTGGCCCAACCTATGCGGGGACACTCCAGGATTGCAGCCCGGCGACTCGGCCCCGCCATAGTACTGGCGATCGGCTTTGTCGCAGTGACGCTGGCAGCAATGGAGCACCGGACTATCAGTTCTACAGTGCCCCAACTCGCGAAACTTCCGGGCATTACCCCGGCTTCAGTCCGCGCCCTCGAGGCGGCGGGAGTACGGTCCCCGTTTACACTGGCGGAGCGCGCGGTGCGCGAAGTCACAGCTATCACATCCCTCTCGGTCGCAGATGCCACCAACGCGGTTACGGCAGCACAACTCGCCACGCTGCGGGGGATTGGTACGCGATACGCCCAAATGATGTGGCGATCGGGGATAAAAAGTGTATGTGATCTGTCGTCCGCGAACACGGCCACGTTGGCCGCTGCAGTGGAACTCGGCCGAAGACCTAGGCCGACAGAAACCGAACTACGTGTTTGGCTGCGCGCCGCTAAGGAGAAGTGCAATCGATGATTACCTTATGATGATGTCCGTATCTCCACTCAAGATCCTGACCGGACTTGCCGTGACGGCGGCAGTGATCTATCTGCTGCTCGTGGTACTGGCGTGGAAATACCAGGATCGACTTGCATTCCCCGCAGTACCCGCGGAGTTACCGACCCCTGAGACACTCGGCCTCACACACGGAGAACGCATCCAAGTGACCACGGCGGATGGGATCCAACTCCGCGGCTGGTATCTCGCTCCCGTTCCGGCGCCACCCAACGGGGAGCGCGCGCCCGGACTCATCTGGTTCCCGGGAAACATGGAGACGATAGAGGGGATTGCTCCCATATTGAACGGACTCCGCCCTCCCGGAATCGGCCTGGTCGTACTCGACTACCGGGGATATGGTGAGAGCAACGGGGAGCCGACCGAAGCCGCGGTCTACAGCGACGCGGAGGCCGCGTGGGATTACCTGGTCGGGAGGCCCGAGATAGACTCGAACCGCATCGCGCTATACGGCCGGTCGATCGGAAGCGCAGTGGCTCTATATCTGGCCACCCGGCGACCTGTCCGGGCCCTGGTACTCGACTCTCCATTCTCGACCGGACGAGACATGGCAAAGGAACACTATTCCTTTTTTCCATCGAGCCTCATTCGCCTTGGTCTCGACAACATCCGGCGAGCACGAGAGATCGAGCTGCCGCTTATGGTTTTCCACGGCACCGAGGATCGCATAGCGCCTATCGCCATGGGGCGTGCCGTAGCGCGCGCCGGACGCGCCGAGGAGTTCATAGAAATTCCCGGCGCAGGACACAACGATACCTACGACATGGGTGGACAGATGTACGTATCACGATTCCACCGCTTCCTCAACAAACACCTGATCGAGGCAAATCAATGAACACGGCCCTCCGCCGCTGCACTGTCCTCACGGCCGTTCTTGCGATCGGAATCCGGAACGCCCAAGCGCAACAGGAATACCCGACGCAGTTTTCGCCGGCACTGCCAGAACAACCCACCGTGCGCGCTGCCCTCGCCTATGTAGACGACCACTTCGACGAACACGTCGCCGAATGGATCCACATTACCCAAACCTCAGCGCCTTCGAGACAGGAGGGCAAACGTGCGATATACGTGCGCGAGCAAATGGAGGCTCAAGGTCTGGAAGTCAGTACAGATTCTATCGGCAACGTGGTGGGAATCATGCGCGGCACCGGTGACGGCCCCACCATTGTATTCGGGGCGCATATGGATACGGTACATCCAATCGAAACCGACGTCACCGTGACCCGTAAGGACGGTCGCCTCTACGCGCCGGGAGTGTTCGACAACAGCGCGTCGGTCGCGAACATGCTCGCGGCAATCCGCGCCATGAGAGCGGCTAACCTCACTGTCAAGGGCAACGTGATCTTCATCGGCACAGTGCAGGAGGAACTCGGACTGATCGGCATGTCCTATTGGCTCGACCACAACAAGGGCGTGCCCGACATGCTGGTGGGATTGGACGGAGGACTCGGAGCCGTGCGGTACGGGGCTTTGGGAATCTACTGGTCCCGAATGGTGTTTACCGGAGAGGGATCTCATACCAATACGTCACCAGGCAAGCCGCATCCGGCCAAGGCGGCGGCGCGTTGCATTTTGGACATCTATGACATTCCATTGCCGGCACGCAACGCACCTGTGAGGGCGGTATACAACGTCGGGATGTTGAGCGGTGGGCACGTCGTGAACGCGATCCCTCAACGGGTGTCATTCACCGTTGATCTCCGAACGGTCGATCCTGTGATGCTCGCGCGGCTCGACAGCGCCATCGTGAATACCTGTGAATCCGCCGCCGGAAGCGAAGGTGTCGGCTTCCACCGAGAGTGGATCCAGCGCAACGAGGCCGGCGGTCGACCGGAACACCTTGCCTCCAAACGTGCACATCCACTCGTGCAGACCGCCGTCGACATACTCCAGTATCTTGGGTGGGATTTCGGGAACGATCCGACAACCGTTGCAAGCGGTTCCACCGACGCCAACGCGGGGGTCGTGCGAGATATCCCATCTGTCTCTGTGGGCCGCTCGCGCGGTGGGGATCAGCATACTCTGAGAGAATGGGCGGACATAGAGTCGGCCCGCATCGGGACCAAGCAAATCGTGCTCTTGGTGGCGGCGCTGGCACAAACGTAGGGGCGATGCACGTGTAGCGGCGACGCATGCGTTGGGGACATGGGGGGCGACGCATGCGTTGGGGACATGGGGG